>NZ_CYGX02000025.1:976-132785 GCF_900019265.1 Paraburkholderia ribeironis | reverse complement strand
CACAACCGGCACAACCGGCGCGACTGGCGCGAGCGACCCTGCTGGCACGCCAGCCGACCCGGGGCCGCAAGCGTGCTTCGCGACCCAGAGCCAGGCGCTGCTGCATTGCCTGGAAACCGGCCAGCCGGCCCGCTGGCAACACGCCGGCGCCATCTGGCATTGGAGTTGGCATGACCGCGCGGCTTGACTACCTCTGGCGCTTTTGCGCGACCGGCATGGCCTTCGTGGTGTTCGGTGTGTGCGGGGTGCTGTTTTCGGTGCTGGTGTTTCCGCTCGCGTCGCTGTGGCCGCATCGCGCGTCGCGTCAGCGGGCGGTGGCGAGCGTGATCCACAGTTTTTTTCGCGCGTTGGTCGCGGTGCTGCAGCGTATCGGCGTGATGGAGCTCGACGTGTCGGGCGCGCGGGCGTTGCGCGCGGGCGCTCCGGCGATCGTGGTCGCCAATCACCCGACTTACCTCGACGTGATGGTGCTGTTGTCACTCACGCCGCGCGCCTGTTGCGTCGTCAAGAACGCGCATTGGAGCAACCCGTGCTTCTGGGGCATCGTGCGTTCGGCGGAATACGTCAGCAACGCGGATCCCACGGAGCTGATCGAGGCCGGCGCGCGGCAACTGGCGGCCGGCTACACGATGATCATTTTTCCCGAAGGCACGCGCAGTCCCGCGCCGAATCGGCTGCATGCGTTTTCGCGCGGATTCGCGCATATGGCGTTGAAGGCCGGCGCGCCGATTGTGCCCGTGCTGATGGATTGCGACCCGCCCGCATTCACGCGGCAGATGCGCTGGTACGACGTGCCGGCGCGGGCGTTCCGGATGCGCGTGAACGTGCTCGCGCCGCTCGGCGTCGAGCAGCTCGCGGTCCATGACACGACACCGGCAGTGGCGGCACGCAGCGTGACCAAAGCCGTCGAAGCCCACATTACCCAGCACCTGTTCGATTATGGATTCTTTAAAACTGGAAATTAAACAGCTTCTGATCGAGGCCCTCGATCTCGAAGACCTGAGCCCGGCCGATATCGACGACGATGCCCCGCTGTTCGACACCAACGGCATCGGTCTCGATTCGATCGACGCGCTCGAAATCGGCATCGTGCTGCGCAAACAATACCAACTGACCATCGCAGCGAACGACGAACGCACGCGCGAACATTTCCGCTCGATCAGCACGCTTGCCGCGCTGGTCGCGAGTCAGCGCGAAGCGGCGCACGTTGCGGACGAAATCACAAAAAAGGGGGAATAGACCATGTCCGACGCAGAGATTCTTGACCGTATCCGCGCGATCTTCAAAGAGAACTTCGCCATCGAGCCCGAGCGCGTGACACCCGACGCGCACCTGTTCGAAGACCTCGATCTCGACAGCATCGACGCCGTCGATCTCGCGATCAAGCTGCAGGAAATGACGGGCCGCCGCATCAAGCCGGAAGAATTCAAGTCGGTGCGTACCGTCGGCGACGTGATCGGTGCGGTCGAATCGCTGCTGGCGGCCCAAGGCTGATGCCCATCGCGCGCTCGCGAATGCCAGCGGCTGCGCAGCGGGCCGCGGGGGCCGAGGCCGGCTGTGGGTCTGGCCGTGAATCTGGCTGTGGATCTGGCTGTGAGTCCGGCACCGAGTCTCGCAGCGCCCGCCACTGGAGCAAGACTGTCGTGCAGGCGCTGCTGAAGCTCGCCTATCCCGCGCTGATCCTGTGTGCGTGGCGCTGGGACACGCCGCGCCTCGTCGGCTGCATGCTGTTTGCGATCCTGTGGCTGCAGCGCTGGGCCGGCAGCGGCCCGGTCGCGACTTCGCTACGGCGTCTGTCGGCGCTCGACTGGACCGTGTTCGGTCTGTTGAGCTTCGCATCGGCGGCGATCGTCGTGACGGATAGCGAGCTGCTGTTGCGGCTCTACCCGTCGCTCGTCAATCTAGGCTTGCTGATCGCGTTTGGCGGGACGCTCGTGCGTGGGCCGTCGATGATCGAAAAATTCGCGCGGCTCGGCAATCCGGATCTGCCGCCTGGCGCGGTGCGCCATACGCGGCGCGTGACCCAGGTGTGGTGCGCGTTCTTCGTGCTGAACGGCGCGTTTTCCGCCTATACGGCGCTGTACTGGAGCCGCGCGAACTGGTCGCTGTATAACGGCGCGATTGCCTACGGGCTGATCGGCGTGCTGCTGGTGGCCGAGGTCGTCTGGCGTTATCTGGTCGTGTTGCCGCGCGCCGCGCGTTCGGAGGCGGCATGATCGCGTTGCACGATCTATTGTCGGCGGCTGGTGAGACCGTCATGCTTGCTGCGCCGGTGTGCCGCGACGCTGGCGAGGTGCTCGATCGCGCGGCGTTTCGCGCGCGCGTCGCAGCATGGATCGCACTGCTGCAAACGCGGGCCGCGCAACGCTGCGCGTTGTGCATCGACGATCCGTTCGAGTTCGCGTGTGCCCTCTTCGCGCTCTTCGCGTGCGGCAAGGAGCCGGTGATCCCGGCCAATGCGACGCCGGGTTATCTCGCCGATCTCGCCGATGCCTACGACACCGTGCTGACCGATGCGGACCTGCCGCCGTTCACGTGGTCCGCGAGCGTCGATGCCGCCGCGACGCGCGCAGTGCACCGCGCTCATCCGATCGACCCGCACGCGCCGCTCACGCTCTACACGTCGGGCAGCAGCGGCAGTCCCAAACCCATCCGCAAGACGCTCGCGCAATTCAACGCTGAAGTGCACACGCTCGAAGCGCAGTGGGGCGCGCTGGTCGGCGATGCGACGATGCTCGCGAGCGTGCCGCATCATCACATCTATGGCTTGCTGTTTCGCGTGTTGTGGCCGCTTGCCGCCGGCCGCGCGTTCGACCGCGCGATCAGCCTCGAGCCGCTGCATCTGCAAAGCCGGATCGAGCGATGCGGCGCGACGGTGATCGTCTCGACGCCCGCGCAACTGTCGCGTTGGCCCGCGTTGCCCGGCTTCGCCGCATTGACGCCCGCGCCGCGTGCGTTCTTCTCGTCAGGCGGCCCGCTCGGACTGGAAGCCGCGCAGCGCTATGCCGCGACGTATGGCGCCGCGCCGCTCGAAATCTACGGCAGCACGGAAACCGGTGGCATCGCATGGCGGCGTCAGGATCAGACCGATGCGTGGCAACCGGTGATCGGCATCGAAGTGCGCCGCGACGAAGACGGCGCGCTGAACGTGCGCTCGCCGCATCTCGATCACTCAGGCTGGCACCGCACCGACGACCGCATCTCCTGCGACGAGCATGGCCGCTTCCGACTGCAAGGCCGGCTCGATCGCGTGCTGAAGCTGGACGGCAAGCGCGTGTCGCTGCCCGAACTCGAAGCGCGGCTCGCGCTCCATCCGTACGTCGCACAAGCGGCGATCGTGCCGCTCGAAGGCGCCTCGCGCGAACGCGTCGGCGCAGTGGTCGCGCTGACCGAGGCGGGCAGCGCAGTACTGCGTGACGAAGGCCGCGTGCTGCTCGCGCAAACCCTGCGCCGGCATCTCGCCGACTATTTCGACGCGGTGGTGCTGCCGCGTCATTGGCGTTTCCGTTTGACGCTGCCGTTCGACTCGCGCGGCAAGCTGCCGGTCAGCGCGGTGGCGGCCGTGTTCGAGGCGCGCGCCGAAGGCATGGAAGTGCTGGCCGAAGCGCGCAGCGGCGATACGCTGCACTACGAGTTGCGCGTGCCGCCCACACTGGTGCATTTCGCCGGTCACTTTCCGGGGCTGCCGATCTTGCCGGGCGTGGTGCAGATCGACTGGGCGATGCGTTTGGCCGCCGAGCAGTTGCCGGCCGTGCGCGCGGTGGCGTCGATCGATCGCCTGAAGTTCATGGCGCCCATCACGCCGGGCGCGGTGTTGAAGCTCACGCTGGCGCATGACGCTGCGCGCCGGCGCGTGCAGTTCGCCTACCGGCTCGATGGCCGCGAATGCGCGTCGGGTGTGATCGTCTATCGGGAGCCGGCGTGATGAACTTCGCTCCTTGCATCGTCATTCCGATCTACAACCATAAGGACGCGATCGGCGCGACTGTCGCCAATCTCGCGGTGCAGCGCTTGCCGATCTTCGTCGTCGACGACGGCAGCGATGCTGCGACCCAGCAGGTGCTCGCCGCGCTCGCGCAGCAGTACGCGGGGCAGCTCACGCTGCTGCGTCTGCCGGTCAACGGCGGTAAAGGCGCGGCGGTGATGGCCGGGCTGCGCGCCGCTCGCGACGCGGGCTACACGCACGCATTGCAGATCGACGCCGACGGCCAGCACGACGCCACCGATGTGCCGCGCTTCATCGACGCGGCGCGCGCCGAGCCAGGCGCGGTGATTCTCGGCCGCCCGGTCTACGATGAGAGCGTGCCGAAAGCACGCCTCTACGGCCGCTATTTGACGCACGTGTGGGTGTGGATCGAAACGCTTTCGCTGACGATCCGCGATTCGATGTGCGGCTTCCGTCTCTATCCATTGGCGCTCGCCTGCGAGCTGATCGACAGCGTGGCGCTGCCGACGCGCATGGACTTCGACATCGAGATTCTCGTGCGCCTCCATTGGCGGCGCGCGGCGTTCCGTTCGATTCCGACGCGCGTCACCTATGCCGCCGACGGGCTATCGCATTTCGACGTGCTGTGGGACAACGTGCGGATCAGCCGAAGTCACACGCGGCTCGCGTTCGGCATGCTGTGGCGTCTGCCGATGCTGCTCGCACACAAGGTGATGCCACGCCGCGATGCGCCCGCTGCGGATATGCGCGAACCGGACGAACGCAACGGGCAGCGCGAGCAGCACGAACAGCACGAACGGCACGAACGGCACGAACCGCGCGGCCAGGACTGGTGGCGGATCGCTGAACGCGGCAGTCATCTCGGCATGGCATTGCTCGTGCTCAGTTGCAAGCTGTTCGGCCGCCGCTTCACCGCGCTCTGGCTGCATCCGATCGTCGCGTACTTTTTGCTGACTGGCCGCGCCGCACGCAAAGCGTCGGGCAACTACTTCACGCATCTCGGCGCATCCGCGCCGCACGGCGAGACCCCGCGACCCGGCTGGCTCTCCGCGTATCGCCACATGCTGGCGTTCGCTCAGTCGGGCTTCGACAAGCTCGCCGCATGGTCCGGCCGCGTCGACGACACTGACGTCAAGTTCGAAGATCGTTCGGCGTTCGAAGCATTGATTGCGAGCGGCAAGGGCGCGCTCGTGATCGGCGCGCATCTGGGCAATCTGGAGATGACTCGCGCGCTGGCCGTGCAGGGCGCCCATGCGAAAGTCACCGCGGTCGTCTATACCGAGCACGCGCGCCGCTTCAACAGCGTGCTGGCGTCGGCCAACAGCGAGTTCGCGCGACATCTGCTCGAAATCGGCGACTTCGGACCCGAGACCGCGATGATGATGCAGGAGCGTGTCGATGCCGGCGAGTTGCTGGTGATCGTCGGCGACCGCGTGCCGGCGCACGAAGCGGGTCGCACGACCGACGCGCATTTTCTCGGCGTGCGCGCGCCGTTCGCCCAAGGCCCCTATGTGCTCGCGCATGCGCTCGGCTGTCCGGTCTATCTGTTCTTCTGCCTGAAAGAGCGCGACGGCTACCGGCTGTATTTCGAGCCGTTCGCCGAGCGCATCGAGTTGCCGCGCCGCGAACGCGCGCAGCATCTCGCCGCGTGGGCGCAACGTTATGCGGCGCGTCTCGAACACTATTGCCGCAAGGCACCTTATCAATGGTTCAACTTCTTCGATTTCTGGGCCGGCTCCAAGCGAGGCGCGAATGGCCGAACATGATCTGAGCGACACGCGTCGCATTGGCGCGAGCGCGCAGCCGACGGTGCATGCGCATGCGCCAGCGGTCGTGATCGGCGCGCGCCGACTGACGATCGAAGAGGTCGTCGCGATCGCGCAGCACGGCGCGCCGGTCGCATTGAGCGACGACCCGGCGTGGCGCGCACGCATCCAGCGCGGCGCGGATTTCCTGCGCCGGCAACTGGCCGCGGGCGCCACCGTGTACGGCGTCAACACGGGCTATGGCGACGCCTGCGTGGTCGACGTGCCGATGGAACTGGTCGAGGCATTGCCGCTGCAACTGACGCGTTATCACGGCTGCGGCATGGGCCAGTATCTCGACGACGCGCAAACGCTCGCGGTGATCGCCGCGCGGCTCAATTCGCTCGCGTACGGTTTTTCCGGCGTGCGTCCGGTGCTGCTCGAGCGTCTTGCCGTGCTGATCAATCGTCGCGTGTTGCCGCGGATTCCGTCCGAAGGCTCGGTCGGCGCGAGTGGCGATCTGACGCCGCTGTCGTACGTGGCAGCGGCGCTCGCGGGTGAGCGTGACGTGCAGTTCGAAGGCGCATTGCGCGAGGTGCGCGAAGTGTGGACCGAACTCGGTCTCGCGCCGCTCACGCTCGCGCCGAAAGAAGGTCTCGCGCTGATGAACGGCACCGCGGTGATGACGGGACTCGCCTGTCTCGCCTTTGCGCGTGCCGATCATCTGACGCGGCTCGCCGCGCGTCTCACGGCGCTGTCGACTGTGGCGCTCGACGGCCGCGCCGCGCATTTCGACGCGACCCTGTTCGAGGTGAAGCCGCACGCGGGCCAGGCCGAGGCGGCCGCATGGATTCGCGACGATCTGGCCGGCCGCGACGATACGCCGGGGCATCGTTTGCAAGACCGCTATTCGATTCGCTGCGCGCCGCACGTCATCGGCGTGGCGCGCGACGCGTTGACGTGGGTGCGCCGCGATATCGAGAACGAACTGAACAGCGCCAACGACAATCCGCTGATCGATCCGGACAACGAAAGAATTCTGCACGGCGGCAACTTCTATGGCGGCCATATCGCGTTCGCGATGGATGCGCTGAAGGTCGCGCTCGCCAATCTCGCCGATCTGATGGACCGGCAGCTCGCGCTGCTGGTCGACGTGAATTTCAACAACGGCTTGCCGCGCAATCTGTCGGGCGCCGCGCCCGCACGCGCCGCGATCAATCATGGCTTCAAGGCCGTGCAGATTTCCTCATCCGCGTGGACCGCCGAAGCGCTGAAGCACACGATGCCCGCGAGCGTCTTTTCCCGCTCGACCGAGGCGCATAATCAGGACAAGGTCAGCATGGGCACGATCGCCGCGCGTGACTGTCTGCGCGTGCTGGAATTGACCGCGCAGGTGGCCGCCGCGCACACGCTGGCGACGGTGCAGGCCGTGCGTTTGCGGCTGCGGATCGACAGCGCGACACCGGTTCCCGCACCGCTGCAAAGATTCATCGATGCCGTGAGCGCACAGTCGCCGTTCGTCGATGAGGACCGCGCGCTGGAGCGCGAGCTGCGAGCGTTGACCGCGCGCATTGCCGATTGCGAATTGCTTGACGACTATCGCGGGGGACCACGCGCATGAGTAGGGCTGCCAAAGTGCTCAGCGCGAGCGCGACCGTCGAAGTGGCGTTTCACGACGTCGACGCGATGAACATATGCTGGCACGGCAATTATCTGAAGTACTTCGAGACCGGCCGCGCGGCGCTGCTGCGCACCTTCGATTACGACTATCGCGAGATGCAGGCGTCGGGCTATCTGTGGCCGATCGTCGAGGCCCATCTGAAGTATGTGCGGCCGGCCGTCTACGGTCAGCAACTCGACGTGCGCACGACACTGCTCGAATACGAGAACCGCCTGAAAATAAGCTATGAAATTGTCGATTGCGCATCCGGCGAGCGGCTGACCAAGGGGTATACGATCCAGGTCGCCATCGATGCCGCCACTCAGGAATTGCAGTTCGTGTCGCCACCGGTCGTGTTCGACAAGCTGGAGCGTGTATGGAGCCGATGAATTGGCGCACGGCGATGGTTGGTGTGATCGGTGCGATCAGCGTGGCCGGCGTGGCCGCATGGCCCGCCTCGCCAGCATGGGCAGCGGCAACGGCAACTGCGGCAAGCGCGACCGCTGCAACTACTGTTGCAACTACCGCTGCAACTACTGTTGCAACTACCGCTGCAACTACGGCCGCAACCACCGGCGACTCCTCCGCACTGGTCTCGCAGATCGCCGCGCACCTTGCACAGCCCAAAGGCGTGCGCGCGCAATTCACGCAGACGCAGACGCTCGCCGCGATGAAGCAGCCGCTCGTCAGCAGCGGCGCGTTGCTGTTCTTGCGCGAGCGCGGCGTGATCTGGCAGATCGACACGCCGTACAAAGCGACTTATGTCATTACCGACGCAGGCGTCGCGGAGCTCAACGCTGACGGCCAACGCGTGAGCGCCAACAGTGCCCACAACGCGCAAGGCACGCGCGGCGTCGCGCAGGTCTCGAAGATGATGCGCGCGATGCTCGGCGGCGATCTGTCGGCGCTGTATTCGCAGTTCGATGTGCACGCGGAGGGCAGCGCCGCACAATGGCGCATGCGGCTCACGCCGAACCAGCCGCAGCTCGCGCAGTCAATCAAGGGACTGGAGATGGATGGCGGTGCCTATCTGCAACGCTTGCGCATCACGCTGGCGAACGGCGACGTCACGAAGCTTGACTTCGCGAAGAGCGTGGCCGTCAGCGAACCGACGCCGGCTGAACGCAGCCTGCTCGGAGCGCCGTAATGGACGTGCCGGACGTGCCGGACGTGCCGGACATGCCGCAGCAGTGGTCCGCGAAACGGGCATGGGGCGTGCGCGCCGCGTGGCTGCTGCTCGCGCTGGTCGCGGCGCTGTATTGCGGCTGGCGTTTCGCGCAGTCATCGCCGTTGCAGACCAATCTGCTCGCGCTGCTGCCCGCCACCGAGGCGGACCCGGTCGCCGAACGGGCGGTTGACACGCTCGCGAGCGCGCTCGGCGATCGCACGGTGTTGCTCGTCACGAGCAACGACGACACGCACGCGAAAGCGGCGGCGAGGCAGCTTGGCGCGTCGCTGCAAAAGAGCGGCGCGTTCGGCTCGGTGACGGCGGAGTTGCCGCCGTTCGATCTGGCGCAGATCGCGGCGTTATACATGCCGTACCGCTTTGGTCTGCTGGCGCCGGCAGATCGCGCGGCACTCGCGGGCGGCGCGTCGGGCGCGAGCTTGCACGATATGCTGATGCAGCGCATCTACAGTCCGCTACGCGGCGGCCTGACCACGCCGCTCGCCGACGATCCGTTCGGCTGGCTCGAACGCTGGCTGGCCGGCCTGCCGCTCGCGACGTCGAATCTCGAGGTCGAAGACAACCTGCTGGTCGCGCATCGCGGCGCCGCGACCAGCGTGCTGATCGTCGCGACGTTGCCGGGCTCGGCCTACGAAACGAAAACGCAGCACGCGGTGCTCGCGGCGCTCGCGCAAGGCGAAAGCGCGTTGCGCGACGCGTTCCCCGACGTCTCGGTGGCGCGCACCGGCGCGGTGTTCTACGCCGAATCGGCGCGCAGTGCGTCCGAACGTGAAGTGCATCTGATCGGCATCGCCTCGTTGTGCGGGATTGCGCTGCTGATGATGTGGGTATTCCGTTCGCCGCGTCTGTTGCTGCTCGGCTTCGTGTCGACGGCGCTCGGCATCGTCTGCGCGCTCGCCGCGACGTTGCTGGTGTTCGGCAAGCTGCATCTGTTGACGCTGGTGTTCGGCGCGAGCCTGATCGGCGAGGCGGTCGATTATTCGATTCAATACTTCGTCGTGTATCTCGGCGCGCAGCGCGATTGGGACGCGTGGCGCGGCGCGCGCACCGTGCGGCCCGCGTTGGCGGTCGCGTTGACGACGAGCCTGCTCGGCTACGCGATCCTGATGTGGGTACCGTTTCCCGCCCTCAAGCAGATCGCGTGTTTCGCGATGGTGGGCATCACGACGGCGTTCGCGTCCGTGATGTGGCTGCTGCCTGCGCTGCTCACGCGCGCACCGAAGCGCAGCCAGCGACGCCTGTTTGCACGCGCGGCGCGCGTGCTGACGCTGCGGCATCGCGCGATCGGCGGCCGGCGCGCGTGGTGGGTCGCGGCGTTGCTGCTGATCGCCGCGCTTCCCGGCTGGTTGCGGCTAACCAGCGACGATGACATCCATCTGCTGATCCAGCGCGATGCATCGCTCGTTGCGCAAGAGGACACGGTGCGAAAAGCGGTGGGCGTCGACAACAGCGCGCAGTTTTTCGTCGTGCGCGGTGCGACGCCGGAGGCGGTGCTGCAACGCGCCGAGGCGCTCGGCGCGAAACTGGATGCATTGAACGGCACGGCGAACGGCGTCGGCGGCTATCAGTCGGTTGCGCAATTCGTGCCGTCCGCGAAGCAGCAAGGCGACGACCGTGCGCTGCTCGCGCGCCAGGTCTTCGCCGACTCCGCCGCATTGCGCGCGTCGCTGCTGCAGGCGGGCTTCAAGGACGAAGTCGCCGATGCCTGGCTCGCCGCGTACGCGAAACCGCACCCGCCGCTTTCCATCGACCGTTGGCTGGCCGCGCCGTGGTCGCAGCCGTACCGGCATCTGTGGCTCGGCGAAGTGGACCCGGCCACGCAAGCGTATGCGGCCGTCGTGATTCCGCAGGGCGTGACGCCGCGCAACGAGCCCGCGCTGATTGCGCTCGCGCACGGCGTGCCGGGCGTCGTGTTCGTCGACAAGGCCGCCAGCGTGTCGAAGCTGTTCGGCGCGTATCGCGTGGATAGCGGCTGGTGGCTCGGCGGCGCGCTCGCGCTGGTGCTCGCGTTGCTGATGGTGCGCTATGGAGCGCGCGGCGGCATCTTCGTGACGTTGCCGGTGCTGCTCGCGGTGGGCGTCACGCTCGCGGTGTTCGGCTATGCCCGCGTGCCGCTCAATCTGTTCAACTGGCTCGCGTTGATGCTGGTGCTCGGCGTCGGCGCAAACTATGCGGTGTTTCTGCGCGAAGGGTGTCTGCGCGCGGATGCGGATCTCGGCGCGGTGTGGACCGGCGTGCTGCTGTCGGCGGCCACCACGCTGTTGTCGTTTGGCATGCTCGGCATGAGCGCGATGCCCGCGCTCAAAAGCTTCGGCGCAACGCTCGCGCTCGGCATTGCGATCGCGGTGCTGCTCGCGCCGATCGGCATGCCATCGGAATCACGGAGGGCAGCATGAAAGCGCCATCAGTTTATTTGCACGCGCTCGGCATGATCAATGCGCTCGGCGGCGACCTCGAACAGATCGTGCCGGCACTCGCCGCGACTCACGCGCCCGGCATGGCGCTCGTGCACACGGGGATCGGCGACGCGTTCGTCGGCAGCGTGCGCGCGCCGCTGGAACTGGCGCCGCCCGCCGAGCTCGCACGTTACGACTGCCGCAACAACCGCCTGCTGCTCGCCGCGCTCGCGCAGATCGCACCGGCCATCGAGGCCGCCCGCGAGCGCTATGGCGCCCATCGGATCGGCGTGGTGCTCGGCACCAGCACGTCGGGTATCGAAGCCGCCGAATTTGCGTTCGTCTACCAGGCGCAAGCGGGCGAACTGCCCGACAACTTCAACTACCGGCAGATGGAAATCGGCACGGCTGCGCCGTTCGCGGCCGCCGCGCTCGGCGTGCAAGGCCCGGCGTTTACGATCTCGACCGCTTGCACGTCGAGCGCGAAAGCGTTTGCGTCGGCACGCCGGCTGCTGCAACTGCACCTGTGCGATGCCGTGGTGGTGGGCGGCGTCGATTCGTTGTGCGAATTGACAGTGCAGGGCTTTGCGTCGCTCGAATCGACCAGCGGCGTGCGCACCAATCCGATGAGCCGCAATCGTTGCGGGATCAATGTCGGCGAAGGCGCGGCCGTGTTCCTGATGAGCCGCGACGAAGCGGCGGTGCGGCTCGCGGGCCTCGGCGAATCGAGCGACGCGCATCACATTTCGGCGCCCGATCCGCAGGGCGTCGGCGGCGAACTCGCGTTGCGCGACGCGCTCGCCGATGCGGGCATCGCACCGTCGGCGCTCGGCTACGTGAATCTGCACGCCACCGCCACGCTCAAGAACGACGAGATGGAAGCGAGGCTGATGGCGCGGGTCTTTCCCGACGGCGTGCCGACTAGTGGCACCAAGCCGCTGACCGGGCACCAGCTCGGCGCGGCGGGCGCCACCGAACTCGGCTTCGCATGGCTCGCGCTCGCACGCGGTGACGTGCCGCTGCTGCGTCATCTGTGGGACGGCGAGGCCGATCCCGCGTTGCCGGCGCTGGACCTGGTGCAAAGCGAACGCTTTTTGCCACGCGCCGCCGGTGAGCAATACGTGATGAGCAACTCGTTCGCTTTTGGCGGCAGCAATGTCAGTTTGATCCTCGCCCGGTGACGCACGTGACGAATTCCATACCGACCATCCAGCACCTCGCGCGGCAACCGATCGAAGCGATCATCCCGCATCGCGGCACCGTGCTGCTGATCGATGCCATCGACACGTTCAGCGACGACGCGCTCACCGCGCATGCCACCGTCGACGCCCACGCGTGGTACGCCGATACTGCGGGCGCGATGCCCGCATGGATCGGCATCGAACTGATGGCGCAGGCGATTGCCGCGCACGTCGCGTTGCTGGCGATGCGCGGCGGCGGTTGTGCGCGGCTCGGTGTGCTGCTCGGCTCGCGCAGCTACAAGGCGTTGCAGCCGGCCTTCGCCAGCGGCGCGTGCCTGCTGATCCGCGTGACCGAATTCCTGCGTAGTGAAGAAGGTCACGGCGCGTACGAATGTACGATCCACGATGGCGATGTGTGTTGCGCCGAGGCCGTCGTCAAGATTTTTCAGCCGCCCGATTTTCAGTCATTCATCGAAGGGAGTGTCAGTTCATGAGCCGGCGAGTTCTCGTTACCGGCGCAAGCCGCGGCATCGGCCGCGCGATTGCGTACCAGTTGGCCGCCGACGGCTTCGCAGTCTCCGTGCATTGCCGCACGGGACGCGCCGAAGCCGACGCGGTTGCGACGGGCATCGCCGCGCAAGGCGGGCTCGCACGCGTACTGCAATTCGACGTGCGCGAGCGCGCCGCGTGTCGTGAGGTGCTCGAAGCGGATGTCGCCGCGCACGGCCCGTATTACGGCATCGTCTGCAGCGCGGGCGTGACCCGCGACGCCGCATTTCCCGCGCTCACCGAAGAAGATTGGGACATCGTGATCGAGACCGGTCTGGACGCGTTCTACAACGTCGTTCATCCGTTGACCATGCCGATGGTGCGCACCCGCAAGGGCGGGCGCATCGTCACGATCGCGTCGGTGTCCGGCGTGATGGGCAATCGCGGCCAGGTCAACTACAGCGCCGCAAAGGCCGGGCTGATCGGCGCGACCAAGGCGCTCGCGGTCGAACTGGCGACGCGCAACATCACGGTCAATTGCGTCGCGCCGGGCCTGATCGAAACCGGCATGCTGGATCAGATGCCGCTCGAACAGGCGCTCAAGACGGTACCGATGAACCGCGTCGGCCAGCCGGCCGAGGTCGCGTCGGTGGTCAGCTTCCTGATGTCGGATGCGGCCTCGTATGTGACGCGCCAGGTGATCGGCGTGAATGGCGGGATGGCCTGATGAAGCGCGTCGTCATTACCGGCATGGGCGGCGTCACCGCATTGGGCGATAGCTGGGATGCGATCGAAGCGCGCCTGCGGCGCGGCGAGAATGCGGTGCGGCGCATGCCCGAGTGGGATTACTTCGAATCGCTGCATACGCGGCTCGCGTGCCCGCTGCCGGAGTTCATCACGCCGGCGCACTATCCGCGCAAGAAGACTCGCTCGATGGGCCCGGTGTCGTTGTATTCGGTGCGCGCGAGCGAACTGGCGCTCGCCGACGCGGGCCTCGCCGACGACCCGCACATCGGTGATGGCCGGATGGGTGTCGCGTACGGCTCGTCGTCGGGTTCGGTGGAACCGATCCGCGCGTTCGGCACGATGCTCGAAACCGGCGCGATGACCAATGTCACGTCGAACAGCTACGTGCAGATGATGCCGCACACCACGGCGGTCAACGTCAGCCTGTTCTGGGATCTGAAAGGGCGCATCATTCCGACCTCGTGCGCATGCGCGTCGGGCAGTCAGGCGATCGGCTACGCGTACGAAACGATCCAGACCGGCAAGCAGACGCTGATGCTGGCGGGCGGCGCGGAAGAACTGTCGGGCCCGGCGGTCGCGGTGTTCGATACGCTGTACGCCACCAGCACGCGCAACGACGCACCGCATCTCACGCCGCGCCCATTCGATGCCGCGCGTGACGGCCTCGTGGTCGGCGAAGGCGCGGCCACGCTGGTGCTCGAAGAATACGAGCACGCGTTGGCGCGCGGCGCGCGCATTCATGCGGAGATCGTCGGTTTCGGCTGCAATTCGGATGGCGCGCACATGACCCAGCCGACCGCCGGCACGATGGCGGTCGCGATGCAACTCGCGCTGCGCGATGCGCAACTGCCGCCCGAGGCGATCGCGTACGTGAACGCGCATGGCACGTCGACCGATCGCGGTGACATCGCCGAAAGCGAGGCGACCGCGCTGACCTTTGGCGCGCGCATGCCGATCAGCTCGCTCAAGAGCTACGTGGGGCATACGCTCGGCGCGTGCGGCGCGCTCGAAGCGTGGTGGACCATCGAGATGATGAAGCGCAACTGGTACGCGCCCACGCTGAATCTCGAGCACGTCGATCCGGCCTGCGCGCCGCTCGACTATATCGTGGGCACAGGGCGCGAGATCGACGCCGAACATGTGATGAGCAACAACTTCGCGTTCGGCGGCATCAATACGTCGCTGATCTTCAGGCGCGTTCGATGAGCGTCGCGCTGCAACGCGTGGTCGTCACCGGCATGGGTATCGTGTCGTGTCTCGGCAATACGCTCGACGATGTGTCCGCCGCATTGCGCGCGGGCCGCTCGCGCATCGAGCGGGTCGATGCGTGGCGCGAGCGCGGTTTTGCGTCGCAAGTGGCGGGCGTCGCGTCGGTCGCGCACGAGCCGCCGTTCGAGCGCAAGCTCGAACGCTTCATGGGCGACACCGCGCGCTTTGCGTGCCACGCCGCGCGCCAGGCGATCAGCGACGCCGGACTCGCGTCCCACGCGTTGCGTTCGCCGCACGCGGGCGTGGTGATCGGCTCGGGCGTCGGCGCGATGTCGAGTTACGACGCGGCGCTCGCGATCGCAGAGGCGCGCGGCGTCGACAAGGTGCCGCCGTACACGGTGCCGCACGCGATGAGCAGCACCGCGTCGGCCAATGTCGCTCAGGTGTTCGGGCTCGAAGGAGTCAGCTATTCGCCGTCGTCGGCCTGCACGACCTCGGCGCTCGCGATCGGCCAGGCGATGCAGTTGATCCAGACCGGCCGCCAGCAGATCGTGCTGGCTGGCGGCAGCGAAGCGCTGCACGACAACATGACGCTGATGTTCGACGCGATGGGTGCGTTGTCGCGCGGCTTCAACGACATGCCGCAACGCGCATCGCGTCCGTATGACACGCAGCGCGACGGCTTCGTGATTGCCTCCGGTGGCGGCGTGCTGGTGCTCGAAGCGCTCGATCATGCGTTGGCGCGCGGTGCGCGCATCTATGCCGAGCTGAGCGGATTTGGCGATTGCACGGACAGCGCCGGCATGGTCGCGCCGCGGGCGGCGGGTATCGCGCGGGCGATGCGCGGCGCGCTGGGTCAGGCGCGGCGGCGTCCCGACTACATCAACACGCACGCACCGTCGACGCCGCTTGGCGACCTCGAGGAATTGCGCGCGTTGAATGAGGTGTTCGGCAACGCGTCCGGTCGTCGCGTGCCGGCGTTTTCGTCGACCAAAGGCATGACCGGGCATTCGCTCGGTGCGTGCGGCGCGCATGAGGCGATCTACACGCTACTGATGATGCGCGACGGGTTCATCGCGGGCACTGAGAATGTCGGCGCGCCGGAGCCGCAAGTGCATGACATGCCGCTCGTGCGCATGACACGCGATGCGCGTATCGACGCGGCGATGTCGGTGTCGTTCGGGTTCGGCGGCAGTTGCGCGAGCCTGATGTTCGAAGCATGGCAGGGTGGCTGAAACGGCCGCAACTTTAACAACAACCGGGGTGATAAGAATGAAAAAGGCTTGTGTACTGGGTGCGTTCGCGGCGGTCGTGTTGACGCAGGCGGGTTGCGCCACGCAGGTGAAGTCGCTGCCGCTCGCGGCGACGGGTGGTCAGTCGCGCGGCGACGTGCGGGTTTATTTCGGCAACCAGGACCATCCGGCGGTGAAGAGCCATGTCGGGGAGGTGTCGTATTCGGTGCGGATCGCGCGCAAGGTCGCGAGTCCCGAGGACGCGTGCCACCAGGCGCTCGCCGAAGCGGTGCGCAAGCTGCGCGACGCGGCGCGCGAGCGCAACGCGAATGCGGTGGTCGATGTGTCGACGCGCTTTCATAGCAACGAAACCAGTTCGTCGACCGACTTCACGTGCGGCGTGAGTCCGAGCGCCGCCGCGCTTGCGGTGCGTGGGCAACTCGTCGTGCTGGAAGGGAACTGAGTTGCAGCGCGGCGGCAATGAGACGGCAACGGGCCGGCAACGCAGCGAACCGGCAACGCAGCCCGCGGCCGACGCGCATTGACGGTCACGCATGGTGGTTCAGTTTTGCAACGTAGTAGCCCTTTAACCGGCCTTGACCGCCGCGACATTGACCAGCGTCTCACGACGCTTGCCAGGGCGCGGACGATACAGACCGAGCCGCTCGAGCAGACCGAAGTCTTTCGCGCGGCTCCACCACAGGTAAGGCAGCGAGACGTTGCGCTGGCTGAAGCTGAAGCCGCCGCGCCGGAGCATGTCGAGGTAGCCGTCAGCGCTCTTTTGCACCTGCATCGGATGACGGAACAGCAGTCGGATCACCCACGACTTGATGTACGCATCGGTCGATTCGGCGAACAGCAGGATGCCGCCCGGTTTGAGTACGCGGCGGAACTCGGCGAGCGCACGCTCCTGCTCGACGAGATGATGAAAGGTTTGATGGCAGAACACGATATCGGCGCAGGCGTCGGGCAGCGGCAGCTTCGCGCAGTCGCCGTGCAGCAGTTCGATATCGGCAAGCGAATCGCGGCAGGCGTTGGCCGCGTGCGCGGCAAGCGCTAGCGACGGCGCGTGGAAATCGACGCCGACGATGCGGCGCGGCTTGAACGCGTTGGCGAGCAGGCGAAACGACTTGCCTTGCCCGCAACCGGCGTCGACGATCAAGGGCGCATCGGGCAGCGGCGCATCGGGCAGCGGCGCATCGGGCAGCGGCGCATCGATCAGGCGTTTGAGGTCGTTGATCGCGACTCGCAGCACATGATGCTCCCACGTGTGGGTGCGCAGGAACCAGATGCCGAAGGCCGTCTCCGGTACGAAGGGCACACTGGATGTTTCGGATGACGACACGATGCATTCCCCACGAAATATTGTTCTTGCTGTCAGAGGCATGATTGTAACGAGAAGTCAGGTTGCGGCATTGCGCTGCGCCGGGTATTCAACCGATTGAGGCAAATTTGAATCAACTTTCGTCAAAGCGCACGTCCGTCGACGTCGCGATCATCGGGGCAGGTCCGGCTGGCGCGGTTGCCGCCGCGTTGCTGCGCAAGGCGGGCCGTTCGGTGCTGGTGCTAGAGCGCCAGCATTTTCCGCGCTTTTCCATCGGCGAGAGCCTGCTGCCGCAAAGCATGGCCTATCTCGAAGAGGCTGGCATGCTGCAGGCGGTGGTCGAAGCCGGTTTCCAGCACAAGAACGGCGCGCACTTCGTCTATCGCGACCAGGCGTCGTCGTTCGATTTCCGTGACAAGCATTCGGCGGGATGGGGCACCACCTATCAGGTCGAGCGCGCGGTGTTCGACGACATCCTGATCCGCTGTGCGGCCGCGCAAGGCGCCGAGGTGCGCTTCGGTCACACGGTGCAGGCGGTGCACACGGGGGCCGCGCCGCTTGTCGACGTGCTCGATGAGGCCGACCACGCGTATCAGATCGAAGCGCGCTTCGTGCTGGACGCGAGCGGCTTTGGGCGCGTGCTGCCGCGCCTGCTGAATCTCGAAACGCCGACGCGGATGCCGACGCACGCCGCGCTCTTCACCCATGTTCGCGATGGCCTTCCGGCCGAGGCGAGCGATCGCAACAAGATCTGCATAGCGACGCATCCGCAGCGCCGCGACGTGTGGTTCTGGATGATTCCGCTGGCGGGCGGCCGTTCGTCGGTGGGATGCGTCGCCGAGGCCAGCTTCCTCGACGTGCCGGAAGCGGAGCGCGATGCGACCTTGCAGGCGCTGATCCAGCAGGAGCCGACGCTGAACCGGCTGATCGGCGGTGCGCCGTTCCTGATGCCGGTGCGCCGGATCGGCGGCTACGCGGCCAACGTCGAGCGTCTGCATGGGCCGGGTTACGCGCTGCTCGGCAACGCCGGCGAATTTCTCGATCCGGTGTTCTCGTCCGGCGTGACGATCGCGTTGCGCTCGGCGCATCTCGCGGCGCAGACCTTGAACCGGCAACTGGACGGCCAGGTGGTCGACTGGTCCGCGGATTATGACGTGCCGTTGCGCAAGGGCATCGACACGTTTCGCGCGTTCGTCGAGCGCTGGTACACCGGCGAGTTGCAGGACATCATCTACTACCCGGACCAGATGCCGTCGATCCGGCGCATGATCAGCGCGGTGCTGGCGGGCTACGCGTGGGATGAATCGAATCCGTATGTCGCCGATCCGGTCAGGCGGCTCAATGCGCTGCATGAGGTGTGCAAGCAGCAGTAGATGGACCGGATGGCGGGATGCGGGTTGCTGCCCATCAAGGGCAAATAAAAAGCCGGTGCTTCTTCACGATCGAAGCGCCGGCTTTTCGTTTCAGCCGCGGGAGCCGGATCGATTCACGATCAGGCCGCGATCCTCCCGACCCGCGACGCAAGCTGCCTCACGTCGTTGCGACGATGCACCCGCTTGCCGGCCGCATATGTTTCGTACACCGCACGATCGTCGCCGAGCAGCGCAAACGCGAACAGCAGCTCCTCCAGCGACTCGGTGCGCGCAGTGCGGCGCGCGAGCAGCGGCGTCGCCTGCGGGTCGAGCACGACGAAATCCGCTTCCGAGTTCGGCTGCAACGTGCCGACCTGGTCTGCCAGATCGAGCGCTTCGGCCGCGCCGGCGGTCGCCAGATAGAACATCCGCGTGGCCGTCAGATGATGGCCGGTCAGACGCGCAACCTTGTGCGCTTCGTTCATGGTCTGCAGCATCGAGAACGACGTGCCGCCACCGACGTCGGTGGCCAGCGCGACCGGCATGCCCGCTTCTTCTGCCTTGTCGAAGTCGAACAGGCCGCTGCCAAGAAACAGGTTCGAGGTCGGGCAATGCGACGCGACCGTGCCGGTCTGTGCCATGCGTCTGCGGTCTTCGTCGTCGAGGTAAATGCAGTGACCATACACCGCGCGACGGCGCAGCAGGCCATAGTGATCGTAGATGTCCAGGTAGCTGCGGTGGCCCGGAAACAGATCGGCGACCCACTTCACTTCGTCGGTGTTCTCCGCGACGTGGCTCTGGATGAACACGTCCGGGTGCTGGCGCGCCAGCAGCCCGCACGCTTCGAGCTGCGCTTCGGTCGAGGTCGGTGCAAAGCGCGGCGTGAGCGCGTACAGCTGGCGGCCGCGATTGTGCCAGCGGCCGATCAGCTCGGCGCTATCGTCGTAGCCCGATTGCGCGGTGTCGCGCAGGAACTCGGGGCAGTTGCGGTCCATCAGCACCTTGCCCGCGATCATTCGCAGATTGCGCGCTTCGCTCTCGGTGAAGAAGGCGTCGGCGGATTCCTTGTGGACCGTGCAGTACACGAGCGCGGTGGTGGTGCCGCACGCGAGCAGCTCGTCGACGAAAAACCTCGCCGTGTCGCGCGCATAAGCCGGGTCGGTGAAGCGGCGCTCGGTGGGGAACGTGTAGGTGTCGAGCCACGGCAGCAGACCCGGCGCGGGCGACGCGATCATGTCCGTTTGCGGATAGTGAATGTGCGTGTCGATGAAACCCGGCACGATCAGCTTGTCGCGCATCTCCTGCACCGGCGTGCCTGGCGCGAGCCGCGACGCGAGCGCCGCGTACGCGCCCGCCGCGACCACATGGCCGTCCTCGACGATCAGCAAGCCGTCCTCGTTGAAGACCGCCGCATTCTGCGATTTCGCGGGGTCGCCGTTGAAGGTCAGCAGTTGCGCGCGGAACGCCTGGGTCGATTGGGCCGTGGTGGCCGGGTTAGCCGGGTTAGCCGATTGAGTCATGAAAACCGTCTCCGAAGATGAAAAGCTGGGCGGCGCGGCCGAGGGTTTTCTATTCCGCGTGTGCTCGAAGCAACGCTCGAACCACCCCCGGAACCACCTTTAGAACCAACCGGTGCCGCCGCCGGCTGCCGATATCCCGGCACTGTCAGTGCGGACCGCCTTGATGCCAGTGAGCGTCGAGCTTCGCGATCAGTTCGCGGCGCTCGTCGGGCGTGACAAACGACGCTTCGAAGCCGTTACGGATGATCGTGTAGACCTCGGCATCGTTGAGCTTCAATGCGTCGATGGTGGCGAGATAATTGGCGTTCACATAGCCACCGAAATAGGCCGGATCGTCGGAATTCACCGTCACCGCGACGCCGTGATCGAGCAGGTCCTTCAGCGTGTGTTTGGTCAAATCGTCGAACAGGCAGAGCTTCAGGTTCGACAGCGGGCAAACGGTCAAGGCGACGCGCGTATCGGCCAGACGCGCGACCAGCGCCGGATCCTCGATGCTGCGCACGCCGTGATCGACGCGATCCACCTTCAACAGATCTAGCGCTTCGTAGATGTACGAGGGCGGGCCTTCCTCGCCCGCATGCGCGACGAGTTTCAGGCCGAGCGCGCGTGCTTTCGCGAAGACGCGCTCGAACTTCGAAGGCGGATGGCCGCGCTCCGACGAATCGAGACCGACGCCGATCAGCCGATGCTGGTACTGCTCGAACAGCGGCAGCGCTTCGTCGAAGGTGGCGAGCGCGTCCTCTTCGGACAGATGGCGCAGGAAGCACAGGATCAGCTTGCTCGACATGCCGCGCCGTTCGGCATCGGCGAGCGCGCGTTCGATGCCGGCCACCACGGTCGCGATCGGCACGCCGCGTTCGGTGTGCGTCTGCGGATCGAAGAAGATCTCGCTGTGGATCACGTTGTCGGCCAGACACCGTTCGACATACGCCATCGTCATGTCGTAGAAGTCCTGCTCGTGCAGCAGCACGCTCGCGCCGGCGTAGTAGATGTCGAGAAACGATTGCAGATCGGTGAACGCGTACGCGGCGCGCAGCGCTTCGATCGACTCGTAGGCGAGCTTCACGCCGTTGCGCTTGGCGAGCGCGAAAATCAGTTCGGGTTCGAGCGAGCCTTCGATATGAATATGCAGCTCGGCCTTCGGTGCCCGCGCGGTTTTATCGGCGAGCGGCGTGGGGGTAGCGGTCGTTGTGTTCATGGTCGTCGATGAGTTTATTGGAGTTGGTTCGCGCCGCACGCAATCGGTATCGGCCGCGCGGCGATACAGCACAAGCCGTTGCCGTGCGTCACACCGTTTGTGTCGAGCGGCGCGTGCCCGCGTTCGCCTCGACGGCCCGCAGCAGTTGCGCAGCCGCCGAGATCGCGATGACCTCCGGCGACTTGTCGACGATCCCGTCGATGCCGAGCGGACACTTCATCCGCGCGATCCGCGCCGGATCGATGCCGCGCGCCGCGAGCCGGTGTTCGAACTGCTTGCGCTTGGTGTGCGAGCCGATCATGCCGAAGAACGCGAAGTCGCCGCGTCGCAGAATGCGCTCGGCCAACTCGAGATCGCGCGCATGGTTGTGGGTCATCACGATGAAGTATGTGTTCGGCGCGGCCGCGTCGATCGCTTCGTCGGGCGCGTCGTTCGGATCGAGCTGGACGTTCGGCGCGTGCAGCGATTCCGCGGGCGGAAACTGCGCGTCGCGTTCGTCGACCCAGCGCACCGTGCACGGCAGCGTGGCCAGCACGCGCACCAGCGCGGCACCCACATGGCCGGCGCCGAACAGCACGACTGCGAACTCGCCCGGCGCGATGGTCTCGGTGAGCAGCGCGCCGCTGTCGTCGAAACCGGCGCCGTCCCACAGCAGACAGTCGGCGGCATCGACGCCCGGCTCGGGGTCGGACAGCATCACCGCATCCGGTGCGGGGCCGAATGATACGCTACGCACGGTCGATTGGCCTGCGGCGAGGCGCTTCGCGAGCGACGCGATCCAGCCGAGGTCGCCGATGTCGAGACGCTCGAACGCGAGAATCACCGCGCCGCCGCAGCATTGACCCAGGCTCGGGCCGAGCGCGAAGCGCTCGAGGCGCCGCATGTGCGGCGAGCGCATGCCGTCGCGCAGCACCTGGCGCGCGGTCTCGATCGCTTTCCACTCGAGGTGGCCGCCACCGATCGTATGCTTGGCCGAATCGCGCGTGACGATCATCCGGGTGCCGGCTTCGCGGGGGGCCGAACCTTCGACGCGGGCGACCGTCACCAGCACGGCGGCATCGCCGTGTGCGAGCAATTGTTGCAGGTCAGGCAGCCAGGCTTGCATCCGGCGGTTCTCCTTGTGTGGCCGCGCGGGGTGCCCGCGCGGCCGGTTGCGTTGGGCGTGACGCGTTCGTGTCGCGTGAGGCCGCTGGTGTCATGCAGTCGCTCGTGCTCGGTCGGTCATTCTATTTCGATCGTCATCGGGCGGTCGTGTCGGTGGTGGCCGGCTGCGCCGCGGGTTCGCTTGCGCTCGCGGACTGCAATGCGTCCAACGCATCGAGTATCGCTTCGGGCGTGGCCGGCGCGCGCAATGGCGGAGCGTGTTGCGCGCCCGGCACCGTGGCCGCGATCGCGTCGCGAATCGCGAGGAACACCGAGAACGGCAGCAGCAGCGGCGGCTCGCCGACGGCCTTCGAGCGGAACACGGTCGGTTCGACGTTGCTGTTCTGGTAAAGCTGCACGTGGAACGCGGCGGGCGTGTCGCTGACCGCAGGAATCTTGTACGTGGACGGCGCGTGCGTCATCAGACGGCCATCGCGGTTCCACCACAGTTCTTCGGTGGTGAGCCAACCCATCCCCTGAATGAAGCCGCCTTCCACCTGGCCGATGTCGATCGCCGGATTGATCGACTGTCCGGCATCGTGCAGCAGATCCGCGCGCAGCAGTTTCCACTCGCCGGTGAGCGTATCGATCACGACCTCGGACACCGCCGCGCCATACGCAAAGTAGTAGAACGGATGACCGGTCAGCGTCTTCGCATCCCAATGCACTTTCGGCGTCGTGTAGAAGCCGTCCGACCACAACTGCACGCGCGCCAGATACGCCGCGCCGACCAGTTGCTCGAACGGCATCGCGCCACCGTTGATCGACACCACGCCATGGGCGAACTGCGCGTCGTCCGCGTGGCCGCCAAGCTGTTGGGCCGCGAGTTCCGCGAGCCGCGTGCGGATCGTGCGCGCCGCCGCTTCGGCGGCCTTGCCGTTCAGATCGCTGCCGGTGGAGGCCGCGGTCGCCGACGTATTGGCGACCTTGGATGTATCGGTGGCCGTGACCCGCACGCGCGACAGCGGCAAGCCGAACTGATTCGCGACCACCTGCGCGACCTTCGTATTGAGCCCCTGGCCCATCTCGGTGCCGCCGTGATTGACGAGCACCGAGCCATCCTTGTACACATGCACGAGCGCGCCGGCCTGATTCAGGAACGGCACGTTGAACGAGATGCCGAACTTGACCGGCGAGAATGCGAGCCCGCGCTTGAGCACCGGACTGCCGGCATTGAATGCCGCGATCGCGGCGCGGCGCGTGCGATAGTCGCTGCTATCGAGCAGCACGTCGGTCAGCGGCGCGATGATGTTGTCTTCGACGCGTTGTCCGTACGGCGTCGTATCGCGTTCGCCGACACCGTAGTAATTGGCGATGCGCACATCGAGCGGATCGAGCTGCAACTGACGCGCAATGCCGTCGAGCATCACTTCCATGATCAGCGCGCCCTGGGGACCGCCGAAGCCGCGAAACGCGGTGTTCGATTGCGTGTGGGTCTTGCAGCACAGCGCGACGATATCGACGTCAGACAGGTAGTACGCGTTGTCGACGTGGCACACGGCGCGCGTCGCGACGGCGCCCGACAGATCGGCGGAATAGCCCGCGCGCAGCGCGATTTCGATGCGTGCGCCGAGAACGCGGCCGGCGTCGTCGAAGCCGGCTTCGTACTCGTAGATCGCGTCGTGGCGCTTGCCGGTGATCATGAAGTCGTCGTCGCGGTCGGCGCGCAGTTTGACCGGGCGGCGCAGTCGCTGCGCGGCGAGCGCCGCCACGCAGGCGAACAGCGCCGATTGCGATTCCTTGCCGCCGAAGCCGCCGCCCATGCGCCGGCATTCGCACACCACGTTATGCGCGGGCCAGTCGAGCATATGCGCGACCACCTGCTGCATTTCACTCGGATGTTGCGTCGAACTGTAGACCAGCATGCCGTCCATTTCCTTCGGCACCGCGTACGCAACCTGGCCTTCCAGATAAAACTGTTCCTGGCCGCCGACTTCGAACGTGCCGCTCAACCGGTGCGGCGCGGCGGCGATTTTCGCGTCGGGCTCGCCGCGCCGCAGGTGCAGCGGCGGCAGCACGAACTGCCGCGCGGCCTTCGCAGCGGCCGCGGTGAGGATGGCTTCCAGCGGCTCGTAACGGACCACGTCGTCGCTTTTCGCGAGCGCCGCGGCCCGGCGCGCCAGCTCGTGACTTTCGGCGATCACCGCGAATACCGGCTGGCCGAGGTACAGCACTTCATCGGCGGCGAGGATCGGATCGTCGTGCAGTACGGGGCCGCAATTGTTCTCGCCGGGAATGTCGTCGGCGGTGAGCACTGCGATCACGCCGGGTGCGTTTCTGACCGCGTCGAGATCCATCGACACGATCCGCGCGTGCGCGTGGCGCGACAGACCGAGCGCCGCGTACAGCGTGCCTTGCAGCTCGGCGATGTCGTCCGTGTAGGTGGCTTCGCCGCTCACGTGCAGCGCGGCCGATTCATGCGGTAGCGATACGCCGATCGCGGCGTCGTCGTTTTCGACGGCGCCGTGCTGGTCGGCATGCTTGCGCGCAACGGGTGCAACGAAAGCATCGGTGCGGTTCATCACGACGGCTCCTTCGCAACGGCCGCGTCCGGCGCGCCGGCTTCGAACGCGAACGCATTCACGTCGAGCAGAGCGAGCGGCGCGTCATTGCGCGTTTCGAGGTAGAAGCGCCACAGCAGGTTGCGCGCCACCTTCAGCCGATACGCGCTCGACGCGCGCATGTCGGTGAGCGGCTGGTAGTCGGCGGCGAGTGCGTTCATCGCCTGCTGCGCGGTGCTGTCGTCCCACGTCGCGCCGTTCAGCACAGCTTCGGTTTGCGCGGCGCGCTTCGGGGTGGCCGCCATGCCGCCGTATGCGATGCGCGCAGCGCGTATCGCGCCGTGCTCGTCGAGGTGCAGCGCAAACGCCGCGCATACCGCCGAGATGTCCTGGTCGTAGCGCTTGGCCACCTTGTACGTGCGAAAGCGCAGATGACCGTCAGGCCGCGGCACGCGCAGCGCCATGACGAATTCGCCCGCCGCGAGCGCGGTTTTCTGGTAGCCGAGGTAGAAAGCATCGAGCGGCAGCGTGCGGGTTTTCGCGCCGTGGCGCAGCACGACTTCGGCGTCGAGCGCGAGCAGCGCCGGCATCGAATCACCGATCGGCGAGCCGTTTGCAACGTTGCCGCCGAGCGTGCCGGCATTGCGGATCGGCAGCGACGCGAAGCGCGTCCATAGTTCGGCCAGCTCGGGATAGTCGACGGCGAGCGCCGCGTACGCGTCTTCGAGTGTGACCGCCGCGCCGATCGTCAGTGTCTGCGCATCGCGCTCGATGGTCTTCAGCTCGGCGACGTTGCCGATGTACAGCACGTCGCCGAGCTCGCGGAACTGCTTGGTGACCCACAGGCCGACGTCGGTGCTGCCGGCCAGCAGCCGCGCGTTGGGGTGCTGCGCGCGCAGGCTGGCGAACGCGTCGAGCGTGACCGGCGCGCGGAAGGTGGACGCACCGAACGCGGCGCCGCGCGCATCGGGCGCGCTGTATTCGAAGGTAGCGGTGCGTTGCAGCCCACGCAGCGTGTTGATGACGGCGTCGCGATCCAGCGTCACGCGCGGGTACGACGGGTAGTCGAACATCTTCTGCGCCGCGTCGATGATCGGCCGGTAGCCGGTGCAGCGGCACAGATTGCCGGATAGCGCGGCGTTGATTTCGTCGCGGGTCGGCAGGCCGGCGTCGGCCGGCTGGTTTTCGTACAGCGCCCACATCGACATCACGAAGCCGGGCGTGCAGAAGCCGCATTGCGAACCATGGCAATCGACCATCGCCTGTTGCACCGGGTGCAGCGCGCCGTCGGCGGCGCGCAGGTCTTCGACGGTGAAGAGGGCGCGGCCGTCCAGCGTGGGCAGGAACTGGATGCACGCATTGACTGCTTTGAGCACCAGCGCGCCACGCGCGTCCAGTTCACCGACGACCACCGTGCAGGCACCGCAGTCGCCTTCCGCGCAGCCTTCCTTGGTGCCGGTGCAATGCCGGTCCTCGCGCAGATGCTGGAGCACCGTGCGCGTTGCCGGCACGCCCGCGACCTCGCGGACGGACCCCTGGTGATAGAAGCGGATGGGTTGCGTTGTCATGGCGAATCCGAAAGACAGTGCGGACCAGGCGCGCGTTACGCATGGGTCGCCGAAGCCGGCCTCGCGCACGTAGATCGCCATCCAGTTCCGAAGATAGCATTACCGCGTCGCGAAAGTATTTCCCTTATCGCATGAAGCTTATTCGGCGGCGGTCATGGCGAATACGATTTGCGTCCCGCGAGCAAGTTGCTCGCCCGGGCGGAACAGCGCAACGCCGGAAGGGGCGCGGCGGAGAATCGGGGGAAATCGGGAGGAAAGCGGCGGTGGCGGCCAGTAGGCGTTTGCGCGGGGCGTGCGCAAAAACGCCGGGCTCGGGCCGCCGCGAGCGGCGACGCGCAGCCCGGCGTGCCGTCGATGCCGGACGCTGCGCGCCCGCTCAGGCGCCCCGGCCGCGATTGCGGATCAGGCTCAGCACCAGCGGGATGAACGCGAGCACGAACCCGACCAGTGACCACATCGGCAGCGTCAAACCGAGGATCGGCGGATAGGCCGTTTCGCACAGGCCCGCGACCTTGAACACACCCGGCAGCCAACGTGCGGGCGGCAGGCTGTCGACCACCGGCTGCAGCGCGTCGAAGCCGCAGCTGAAGCCCGGATTGGCCTGAACGTACACATGCCGCGCGGCGGTCAGGATGCCCGCGAGCGCCGACAGTGCCGCCATCACTTCCAGCAGCCGCACGCCGCGCCAGCTGCGAAAGCGCGCGCCGAGGAACGAGAAGATCGCGATCAGCAGGAAGAAGTAGCGCTGGATGATGCACAACGGGCAAGGGTCTTCGTGCTGGAAGTACTGCAGGTACAACGCGCCGCCCACCAGGGCGACGCAGATCAGGCCGAGCAGTACCAGCAGGGAGCGCTCGCGGCGCAGCATCGCAATGTCGTTGTTCATGGATCGCAAAGAGGTCTGGAAACGAAAAGGGCAGGTGCCCGCGATTCTAGCGCGAACCCCCGCCCCGACGTCGAGCGCGTCGTCATGAGCGTAGAGACGTGTCAGCGAATCGGGTCGAGCACTGCTTCGGCGGCGCGGCCGATTGCCAGCAGCGCGTCGTCGGCGCGCGGTGCGCCTGCCAGCATCAGGCCGACCGGCGCGTCGCCGCGCAGATGGCAGGGCAGCGACAGCGCGCAGGTGTCGAGGAAGTTGAACGCGCTCGGATTGCGCAGGATCAGCGCGTTGGTGCGGCCAAACGCGTCGTCGTCATCGATCAGGTCGGCCACACGCGGCGGCACCACCGGCACCGTCGGCGCGACGATCGCGTCAACGCGCGGCCACAGCGTGCGGGCGGCTTCGTCGAGCATCGCCTCACGCTCGGCGAGCAGGTCCAGGTAGTCGACGGCGCTGGCCGGCTGGCCCTTGAGGATGCGCACCAGCACACGGGGGTCGTATTGCTCGCGATGTTTTTCGAGCAGCGGACGATGCCACGCATACGCTTCGATCGGCGCAAAGCCGAAGCGGTTGATCTCGGGCAAGCGGTCCAGCGGCGCGAAGCGCACTTCGCTGACAATCGCGCCGGCCGCTTCCAGGTGCTTGAGCGCGGTATCGATCGCCGCGGCGACGGCCGGCTCGACGCCGTCGGTGACGTAATGGGTCAGCACGCCGAGCCGCACGCCTTCGAGCGGCCGGCGGGCGGGGATGCGCGGTTCGAGGCCGGCCAGCATCCGGTCGACCAGCGCGCAGCACGCAACCGACACGCCGATCGGCCCGAACGAATCGAGCGTCGGCGAGAGGGGCACGCCGCCCTGTTTGGGAATGCGCGCGGCGGTCGGCTTGAAGCCGGTCAGCCCGCAGAGTGCAGCCGGAATGCGGATCGAGCCGCCGGTGTCGGTGCCGAGCGCGACGGCCGCCATGCCGTCCGCGACCGACGCCGCCGCGCCCGACGACGAGCCGCCCGCGATCCGCTCGTCACCCTTGACGCCGCGCCGGTACGGCGACAGCGGATGGCCGTAGTGCGGGTTCAGGCCGAGTCCGGAAAACGCGAACTCGCTCATGTTGGTGCGCCCGACGATCACCGCGCCGGCCCGCTTCAAACGCGCGACTGCAACGGCATCCGCGCTGGCGGCGGGGGCGTCGGCGAGCGCCACCGAACCGGCGCGGGTCGGCTGGCCTTCGATGTCGAACAGGTCCTTGACCGACACCGGAATCCCGGCGAGCGGCGAGAGCACCGTGCCGGCCGCGCGCAGGCGGTCGTGCGCGTCGGCGGCGGCGCGGGCGCTGTCGGCGTCGACGTGCATGAAGGCGACCGCGCCCTGGCCGGCGGGATCGGCGATCCGTTCGAGCGCGGTTTCGACGAGCGCGCGGCTGGTGGTGCGACCGGCGGCGAGGTCGGCGGCAAGCTGGGCAAGCGGCGGGAAGGGCGTGAATTCAGTGGCCATGATGTCGTTCGGGTCCGGTTGAATCGGGTTGATTCGGGGTTGAATCGGCTGAAGTCGGCTAATCAAATAAAGCGCAAATAAAGCGGTCGATGGGCTGCTAGCGCTCAGATGCGCTTGAAGAGCGTCGCGCGGAACGATTCGATATGCTTTTGCACCGATTGACGGGCGCCTTCGGCGTCGCGTTCGCGCAGCAGTCGAAACAGTTCGAGATGTTCTTCATGGACGTCCTCGAGATGATGCGGTGCGGACAGCGAAATGAACCAGAAGCGCAGCGAGCGCTCATGCAGTCCGCGCAGGATCTCGGCCAGCACCGGGTTGCGCGAGGCGGCCGAGATCGTCAGATGAAACTCGCGATCGATATCCATCATGCCTTCGATGTCGTGCGCGGCGACGCACACGGACGAGCGTTCCAGCAGCGCCTGCAGCGCGTCGTAGTCGTGCTGCTGCGCGTGGCGTGCGGCCAGCTCGACGCAGTAGGTCTCATTGACGAGACGCACGTCGATGATCGCCAGCACGTCGTCGAGCGAAACCGGCCGGACCATGATGCCCTTGCGCGGCATGATGGTCAGCATGCCTTCGTGCACCAGCCGGTGCAACGCCTGATGGACCGGCGTCCTGCCGATCCCGGTCAGCGCCATCAATTCCGCTTCGTTGAGCACCTCGCCCGGCCGCAGCCGCATCGTGATGATCTCGCGCTTGACGAACGCGTAAGCCTGTTCGGCGAGGCTCGCGGCGGCGCTCGCGCGGGTGGGCGGGGCAGGGCGGACGGTCTGTGGGAGGGTCATGGGTAGAGCGTCAGGCGGTGTACGTCGGCGCGCTACGCACGCCGCTGGCCGCAGTGGTCTACAACACTCAAGGACGACAACTGCATCGCTCGACTCGGAAGAAAATATTCGGCAAATATTATTGTGATATTTCACTGGAGTCCAGCGTGTCAAAATATTGCGGCCGCACGTTGCTCGCCGCACCTGATCGGCCGCACGTCAGTACGTCGAGATGCCGCGTGTTGCGCCAATAGCAAGCCTCTTGGCCGTTTGCGTCATTCGGCGTGATGGATTCGTTTGTTAAACTCCCCGTTCGAGATTACTTTTTGTAAGGGACGTATCCATGCACCACGGCATTGGCTTCATTCAGGATCTGGCGGTCGTGATGGCGTTCGCCGCCGCCGTCACGGTGCTGTTCCATCGCCTGAAGCAGCCGGTGGTGCTCGGTTATATCGCCGCCGGCGTGATCATCGGGCCGTACACGCCGCCGTTTCAGCTGATCCACGACGAGCAGAGCATCCAGACCCTCGGCGAACTCGGCGTGATGTTCCTGATGTTTTCGCTGGGACTCGAATTCAGCCTGCGCAAGCTCTTCAAGGTCGGCGCGACGGCGATCGTCGCCGCGCTCTCCGAGATCGTGCTGATGGTGTGGATCGGCTACGAGATCGGCAGCGCGTTCGGCTGGAGTCAGATGGATGCGCTGTTCCTCGGCGCGATCCTCGCGATCTCGTCGACCACCATCATCGTCAAGGCGCTATCCGACCTCGGTCTGAAGCGCGAGCGCTTCGCGCAACTGGTGTTCGGCATCCTGATCGTCGAGGATATTCTCGGCATCGCGATGCTCGTGCTGCTGACCGGCATCGCGCAAACCGGGCAGTTGAGCGCCGGTCTCGCGGTGATCACGCTCGGCAAGTTGCTGCTATTCATGACGGTGTCGCTGCTGGTCGGCATTCTGGTCGTGCCGCGGGCGCTGAACTACGTGGCGCGCACCGGTAGCGACGAGATGCTGCTGGTGTCCGTGCTCGGCTTCTGCTTCGGCTTCTGTCTGCTGGTGGTCAAGCTCGATTACAGCATTGCGCTCGGCGCGTTCCTGATCGGCGCGATCATGGCCGAATCGCGTCATCTGCATCGGATCGAACATCTGATCGCACCGCTGCGCGATGCCTTTTCGGCGATCTTCTTCGTGACGATCGGCCTGCTGCTGAACCCGGCCGTGCTGCTCGACTACGCGTGGCCGATCGCGGTGATCACGCTGGCGGTGATCATCGGCAAGCTCGTATCGTGCGGGCTCGGCACTTTTCTCTCCGGGCAGGACGCACGCACGTCGATGCGGGTCGGCATGACCGTGTCGCAGATCGGCGAGTTCTCGTTCATCATCGCGTCGCTCGGCTTGACGCTGAAGGTGACGAGCGCGTTTCTGTACCCGGTCGCGGTGGCGGTATCGGTGCTGACCACGTTGTTCACGCCGTATCTGATCCGCGCCGCCGATCCGCTGACCCGGCGTCTGAGCAACGCGATGCCGGCCACGTTCGCCAACGTGTTCGGCATGTACGGCCAGTGGTTGCGCAGCTTGCGCACGGCGAGCGGCGAGCCGACGCTGTTCGGCATGACGCGGCGGATCATTCTGCAGATCGCTGTCAATCTGGCGCTGGTCGCGGCGATCTTCCTCGGCGTGTCGTATGGCGCGCCTTCTGCCGGCAAGCTGCTCGCGCAGTGGCTGAACGCCGAGGCGATGCAGCGCGCGGTGCTATGGAGTGCCGCGCTGATCGTGTCGATGCCGTTTCTCGTGGCCGTCTATCGCAAGACCAAGTCGCTCGCGCTGCTGCTCGCCGAAGTCAGCGTGCAGCCGGCGACGGCGGGGCGCTTCACGAGCGCGATCCGCTACGCGATCTCCGATCTGGTGCCGATCGTGTCGATGGTCGGCGTGTTTCTGCTGGTCGCGGCGCTCTCGGGCAGCATCCTGCCGCCGACCGGCCTGCTCATCGCCGTGCTGGTCTGCGCCGCGCTGTTGCTGGCGCTCCTGTGGCGCTGGTGCGTGAAAATCCACGCGTCGATGCAGATCGCCTTGCGGGAAACCTTCGAAGAACAGGCGGACCCCTGAGTTATTGAAGACTTTCATTGAAGACTTGTGCTGAGTCCTGCAAGGACACGTCCTGCGGAGTGGCCCTAAGGGGACTTCCTTCGGGCGCCCCCCAAGGAAACTTCCTTCGGGCGCTGCAACAATGTGAGCATTTGTGTGCGGGTTTGCCGGGCGTGCGTCGCTAGCGGATAATCAGGGTATATTCATTCGTTCGCGTGGAAGGCGCCCGTCTGACTGTCATGAGCGAAAATAAACCCGACAATGCCGGTGTGTCCGGCAGCGCATCGTCGCCTTCGGCGTCGCCAGCGCCGTCCGGTGCAACAGCTGGCGCGCCGAACGCCGGTGCCACGCACGCCGAGGCGGCGGCCTCATTACCCCCCTCGCATGAAGATGCCGTCCAGTCGGCGATCAAAAATGGCGTGACAACGGCTGCCGAAGTTGCAGCGGTGAAATCGTCGACCGATGAACCGGAGAGCGCATCGGCCGTCACACCCACTGATCGGCTAGCGGCCCGGCAACGCGACGCCGCCGAAGCACGCAGTTCGGCCGCGGCGTCCACCGCGATGCAGGAGGCCGCGGTGCATGAGCGCGAGGCAAGGCGTGCCGGCCCGCGTGCACCCAGGCCCGAGATCACGAAGGCCGCGCCGAGCGCGCCCCCGCTCACGAGCAGCGAACCGCTGGCCGGCGAGCTGACCACCTCGACCGACGACACCGCGGCGGCCGAAACAGGCCCGGCATCCACCGCGCGTCCGGCTGGCGCGCCGCCGCCAGGCTTTGGCGCGGCGCCCGATTTCACCGCGACCAATCCGCCGCCGCCCAACGCGTTGCCGCCGTCGCCGCCGCGTTATCTGAGGCAGACCGATTCGGCGTGGAGCGTGTTCGGCCGGATCGTCGCGGCGCGCGCACGCCAACTGTTCGATCGCGCGGGACAGCGGATCACGCAGCGCACGCTGCGCATCGGCGTGTCGGCGCGGATCTTCCACCCGGAGCCGGGCGCGAAGGGATTGCGCGGCAAGACCTTGCAGTACCTCGAGGAATCGATCGCGCACTGGGTGATGTCGCGCGACGTGCTGGTGTTCATGATTCCGACGGTCGGTCATCAGGGCATGCTGCACCCGAGCAACATCCGCCTGCGCGATTACGCGAAGCATCTCGACGGGCTGCTGCTGCAAGGCGGCGCCGACGTGTCACCGCAGACGTACTCGGAAAACGCGATCAGCCACGAGTGGCCGGGCGACCGCGTGCGCGACATGTACGAGCTCGAACTGCTGCACGAGTTCATCGAGTCGGGCAAGCCCGTGCTGGGCGTGTGCCGCGGCTGTCAACTGATCAACGTGGCGTTCGGCGGCACCTTGTATCAGGACATCGCAACCGATGTGCCGACCGCCGGCGCGCACGTCAACGAGAACTACGATCAGCATCGACATGGCGTTCACTTCCCGGACGGCTCGACGCTGGTCAACATGTTCCCTGGGCGGCGCGATGCGATCGTCAACTCGATTCACCATCAGGCGGTGAAGACCCTCGGCCGCGATCTCAACATTGAGGCGGTGTCGGCGTCGGACGGTCTCATCGAGGCTGTGCGCTATCGGCGCGCGCCGTTTGTGATGGGGGTGCAGTGGCATCCGGAGTTTCATCGCGCGGGCGGCCCGGAACTGCTCGATTGCACGCCGTTGCTCGATACCTTCCTGCGGGTGGCGCGCGAAACGCGGTTTTGACGCGGCGGGTTTTTCAGCTCGCGTGGTGATGGCGTGGGATGGGCGCGGGTTGCGCGTTGTGTTCTGACGCTGATCTGGTTGGCGCGCCGTCGCGGTATGTGGCGGCGCGCTTGATGTGAGCTCGCTGCTACGCGGGTTTCATTTTCGTCGATTCTCCTCTGAGCTGCTGGACGGTGCGCGTTGTCGGCTCTTGTCTGCCCGTCTGTCTTTCTTTCTTTCTATTCGATGTGGCGGCTCTCTTTTTTGTGGTCGCTGGTTCATCTTTATCAAGTTAGTCAGGAATGCGATATTTAATTGTCGGAGATTCTGGCATTCAAATCATCTCGGATGATCCACGCGAAGCTTTGATCGCATTGGCTTGCCGTTGGCTTCATACAAATCCGGCGTAGATTGGGAATCGTCCGAACGAGTCGGATCGCGCCGTTTTCGGCCGATCTGAATACGTTTATTCGCGATTGATGGATTGATGCATGCGGAACCTTTCGCTAGCGGATTATCTCGATTTTGTGCCCATCCAGGCGGCCGTTGAGCGGGCTTCGCTCAACGGCAAATCCGCGCGATAATCTGCGGCTGGTTTGAATCTGCATGGAGCAAGCGGATATGAAGCATTCCTTATTAATATCGCGCGCCATGCTGCTCGCGGCCTCGTGCGCACTGCTGCAGCATGCCAGTGTCGTGTCGGCGGCGCAAAGCGCAGATGCTGCATTGCTGGCCGGCATGCGGGCGACCACGAGCGCAAGCCCGCCGATGCCCCAGTCCGATGTCGCCGCGCGATCCGACGTGCCGGCTATGCCGGACACGGAGGACACGCACGATAGGACCGGCGTGGCCGGCGACGTGCAGGGCAGCGTCCAAGGCAACGTCGCCGAGCTGACGCGGATGATTCACGACGCGAAGCTGAGCGAATTGCGCACCACCTACAACGGCAGTTACGGCGCGAGTCTTTTTTTCTATCCGCAAGAGGTGACGTACTACGTCGCGTTATTTCAAGACAAACATTTCTGGCGCGTGCTCAAGTCAGAGAACGCGGATCGCGCGGAAGCCATTTACGCGGACTTCGCCCGGCAAACAGCGCAACTCGCCGACGTCGAAATTCGCCGCTTGCAGTTGCAGGCTCAGAAGGCGTACATCGAAGACATCATTGTGACGTCGCAGGAAAGCGCGAGGCGCCTGCAGGCCGATCTCGACGTGGCGCATACGCAGCAGGCCAAAGTCGACGACTACCAACGGCAAGCGCAGGGCGAGGCGGTCACGCTGCACGCGGAGCAGGAGAAGGCACGGGCGCAACTGCGTCAGGTGCAAGGCGAAGTCATGGAATTGCAGCGGCGCACGGAACTCGGATTGCCGAAGCAGAAGTAACGGCGTGGTAAAGAGGCCTGGTTGATCGATGAACAGCCGGATGAACGGCCGAATGAATAGCAGGGCCCTAGCAAGGCCCTTTCGTACTGCGTTGTTTCCGATAGCGCCGCGCCAATATCTACTTCGCGAATTGATCCGGAATGTCGGTGACACGTCGCTGTGACATGTGATCCATCCATTCCGTCGCGCTGGTTACCGACGGACTGTTTGACAAGGCATGACGTGATGGAGGTGCAAGTTCGCGCAGGTGGGTTGCGGCGGACATCGTCACGGCAGCATATTCGCTGGTTCCGAGGCGGGCCGGCGCAAACGGCGAATAGTTTCCCGCCACCGATGGCCTGGGCAATGCGCGCGGCACGACGGACGAGAGCGGGTGTGCGGCGGCGCTGCGCGCGAACTGACGATGCGTTGTCCCGTGCAGGCTGCCGATCCTGTCGCGAAACGTGCGATGGCGACGCGCAAGCGCTTGGTTGGCCGAAGCATGCGGCGATGCGATTGCTTTGATCGACGTAGAACCAGGCGCAACGGTGGACGTCGCAGCGTCCGCGCGTGCCGCTGCGACGTGTCGAGTCCGCGCATGGACCTTGCCGACAACCGTCGCCCGGTCGCTAACCACATCGGACGAACTACGCTTCGCCGGCGATGCGTCGCGCGTGGCCGCTATCGTATTCGCGGGTTCTGCAGTGTCGATGGTTTGCCGATGCGCGAGATGACCGGCTGCAAGCCACGCGAGCATCGCAGCGCCGCCCAGTGTGCACGCACCGCCCGCCAGCGCGCCCCAATGCGGCGGCGAGCCGCGCGACACGCTCGTAACCGCCGGTCTTTCGGCGGCCGCGGCTGCTGCGGCTTCAGCGGGCACGCGCGGGGCTTCGTCGCGCGGCGCATCGAAGATCGTTGCGCGCTGGGCCGTTGCAGCGGTCGCCGACGCCGCTGCGCGCCGTGTGTTCAACGGCACCCATCTGCAAAACGAAAGGATGATCTGGTCGCTCATGCAGAAGGTGCGCAGCACCGCTGCATAGAGCGCCTTGAGTTCCGCCCGCCAGCTATAGCCGGGCGGCAGTAATGCCCAGTCGCGGCCGAAGGGCGCCGGCAGTCGATCGAGCGGCCGCAGACGCGGTAGTGCAATGGCGCCTTCGATCAGGGTGAGCGGAATGGTGGACATGGGTCTCTTCCAGCGCCTCTGGATGGGGCCGCCGTGGGCGGCGCGCGGTGTGTGGACTCGGGCCTCGGGGCGTTTTCGCGCGGAACGCTTTTCATGCACGCGGTCCGTCAATATGGCCGCCTTATGGTCGCCCTATGGTCGCCCGCGAGGCACCGCGCTCGGTTCGGGCACGCAATACGTGCGCAATACGTACGCAATACGTACGCAATACGTACGTGACGCTTCCGTGAGCGCTACACGTTGAAGCCATCGGCTATAGACGATGATGCCGGGAAGTTGCCAATCCGACGATCGGACAGTTCCGAAAACGCGGACGTTGCGTGCCGGACCGGCCAAGACCCGGACCGCGATCGATCCGTGCGCGTGCGGCTTATCGATTCAGCCTGTACACGTAGCGCAACGCGGTGATATCCACGCCGCCCATCTGATCCGGCTCGGCGCCGGCAAACTGCCAGCCTTGCCGTTCGTAGAAGCGGATTGCCGGCGTGTTGCCTTCGAGCACGTACAGATACAGTTGCGCCTCGCCCTGCACGCGTGCCCAATCCTCGGCGGCGCGCAGCAGCAGCTTGCCGACGCCGATGCCCTGATAGCCAGGCAGCGCATGCAGGTTATCGAGCAGCACGCCCCACGCGGACTCCGGTTGCCGTTCGACGCACACGAAGCCGATCGGCTCGCCCGCGAGTTCGGCAATCAGCACGATGCGGCGCTCGCTACCCGGCGCGCGCAGGCGTGCCTCCCAATACGCCGAGCGCTCACGCGTGACTTCTCCATCGAGGAACTCGTCGGGCAACAGGCCACGATAGGTGGCCTGCCAACTGGCGCTGTGGATCGCAGCGATCAGCGCGGCGTCGTCAAGCGTCGCGGGGCGCAGTGAAAGAGCGGGGGTGGTTCGCATCGGGTCGTGATCAACGAAAGTGCATGGCCGCGAAGTCTAACGTGATGATCGCCGGCGTCTTGCGTAAGCATACTGTATGAATTTCGTGACAACGCTATCAACGGTAACATTACGTGGCGCGGCCCCCGCATGACTCACATGTTTACCCGGATACCGCGCGCATGCGATCAGCATGAAAACGCCGGGCTCCCCGGCGCGCCCATTCCTTTCCGCTCGCCTGCCGTACGCAGTGGATCGTTTCAACCGCTTCGTCGTCGTGAGTCACATGACGACAGGCTCATCAAAGAATGTCATGTCGACTGCATCCCACGTCACTTCCGCAAAGGAAGAATCAAAGTTCAAGACAGTTTTCCGCGTTGTCAGCGGCAACTTTCTCGAGATGTACGACTTTATGGTCTACGGCTATTACGCTTCGGCGATCGCCAAGACCTACTTTCCGAGCGGCAACGAATTCGCCTCGCTGATGCTGTCGCTGTCGGTGTTCGGCGCGGGCTTCCTGATGCGGCCGCTCGGCGCGATCGTGCTGGGCGCCTACATCGACCATCATGGCCGGCGCAAAGGACTGATTCTCACGCTCAGCCTGATGGCGCTCGGCACGCTGACGGTCGCGGGGATTCCAGGCTACGCGACCATCGGCCTGGTTGCGCCAGTGCTCGTGCTGCTCGGCAGGCTGTTGCAGGGCTTCTCCGCCGGGGTCGAGCTGGGCGGCGTTTCGGTGTATCTGTCGGAGATCGCCACCAAGGGCAACAAGGGCTTCTATTGCTCGTGGCAGTCGGGCAGCCAGCAGGTCGCGGTGGTGTTCGCCGCGCTGATCGGCGTGCTGTTGAACCAGCTGTTGCCGGCCGACCAGATGACCGCCTGGGGCTGGCGCGTGCCGTTCCTGATCGGTTGCCTGATCGTGCCGTTCCTGTTCATCATTCGCCGCTCGCTGCAGGAAACCGAGGAGTTCAAGGCGCGCAAGCATCGTCCGGGCATGGGCCAGATCATGAAGTCGATGTTCGCCAACTGGGGCGTCGTGCTGGGCGGCATGGGCATGGTCATCATGACCACTGTGTCGTTCTACATGATTACCGCGTACACGCCGACCTTCGGCAGGGAAGTGCTGAAGCTGTCGGCGATCGACACGCTCGTCGTGACGGTCTGCGTCGGTTTGTCGAACCTGCTGTGGCTGCCGCTTTCGGGCGCGCTGTCGGATCGTATCGGCCGCCGTCCGGTGTTGCTCGCATTCACGATCCTGACGATCGTCACCGCGTATCCGGCGCTGCAATGGCTGGTCGCCGAGCCGTCGTTCGCGCGTCTGCTGGCGGTCCAGTTGTGGTTGTCGTTCCTCTACGGCAGCTATAACGGCGCGATGGTGGTGGCGCTGACCGAAGTGATGCCGGTCGAAGTGCGCACTGCCGGCTTCTCGCTTGCGTATAGCCTCGCAACGACGATCGGCGGCTTCACGCCGGCGATCGCGACGCTGCTGATTCACGTCACCAGCAACAAGGCGGCGCCGGGGCTGTTCCTTGGCATGGCGGCGATTTGCGGGCTGATCGCAACGTTGGTGCTGTACCGCACGCCGGAGTCGCGCAATCAGTATCGGGTGGCCTGACGGGCCGGCTTGCCCGCTGCGGGTCGGGTCGAAGAAAACCCCCGCGTTCGCAAGAACGCGGGGGTTTTTGTTGGGCGCGGCGCCGTGCGGTGTAGGTTGCGCCGTGTTTACTGCGCCGCGTGTGTTCCTCTGCGTGTGCTGCGCGCATGTCCCGCATCGGGCTGAACAGCGCGCGCAGTCAGCCGCAGTCGGCCGCAGTCAGCCGCGTTCAGCCATCGCGCAATGCGTCCGCCACTGCCTCGACGACCTCGCTCCATGCACCGGGCTGCGGCTGACGCACGAGCGTCGCGCCCGGATACCACGGGCTGCGCGTGTCGCCGTCGAACCAGCGCCAATCCGCCGCGAACGGCAGCATTAGCCACAGCGGCTTGCGCAGCGCGCCGGCCAGGTGAGCGATGGACGTGTCGATCGACACCACCGCGTCGAGCCGTTCGATGATCGCCGCGGTATCCGCGAAGTCGCCGATCCGCGCGTCGAAGCGATGGATCGACGTCGCCCGTGGATGCGCGTCGAGCGCCGCGTGTTCGTCGGCGGTCAACTCGGGCTGCAGCACGATCCAGTCGATGCCGTCGAGCGCGAACAGCGGCTCGAGCGCGGCGAGCGGCATCGAACGTGTTTCGTTTTGCTGGATGCGTCCCGACCATGCGATGCCGATCTTGCGCTTTGCCTGACCGCCGAGCGAGCCGCGCCATTTGCGGCCATACGCCGGCGGCACGCTGAGATAGGGCGTGCGATCCGGAATCGTGTCGAAGCGCGTGCCGAGCGCGAGTGGCAAGCTCAGCAGCGGGCACTGCAGATCGGCGGCGGGGCGCGGCGCGCCCTGCGCGATCAGCGTCACGCGCCATGCCTGCGCGGCCGGGGCCAGCAGCGGCAGCAACTGCGGCTGCACTTCGAGGACGACACGCGCGGTGCGCTGCGCAGCAAGCGGGACGAAGCGCGCGAACTGCAGCGTATCGCCGAAACCCTGCTCGGCGTGGATCAGCAGCGTGCGTTGTTCGATCGGTTCGCCGTGCCAGCGCGGCAGCGTCTGAATCACCGGCTGCGCGACGGTTTGCAGCCGCCATTCGTATTCCGGCAGCCCGCGTGCGAAGTCACGCAGCGCGAGCCACGCGAGCGCGCGGTTCATGTGCGCGGAGGCGAGCTCGGGGCGCAGGCGCAGCGCCTGATCGAATGCGCGCACCGCGGGCCCATGCGCGCTCAGCGCCTGGTTGGCGGTGCCGAGGCTCAGCCACGCGAGCGCGAATTGCGGATCGAGGCCGACGGCGCGCTCGAGATACGGCAGCGCCTGCGCAGGGCGTCCCATCGCCACGAGCGCGTTGCCCATGCCGTAGATGGCCGGTGGCAGATTCGGCTGCAAGCTCAGCGCGGCCTCGTACGACGCAACCGCTTCGGCAGGGCGGCCGGTGGCGTCGAACGTGTTGGCGAGATTGAAGTGCGCGGCGACGAAGCGCGGCTCGGCGGCGAGCGCCGCCTGGAAGCGGGGGATCGCCTCATCCGCGCGACCCAGCGCGTTCAGCGACATGCCCATGTTGTTCAACGCGCCGGCGTGGCCGGGACGCAGTTCGAGCGCGCGCTGGAATGACGCGATCGCTTGCGTGTGACGTCCAAGCGCGTGCAGCGCGTTGCCGAGATTGTTGTGCGACGACGCGTCGTCCGGCTGCAGGCGCAGCGATTTTTCGAACGCGTCGGCGGCGTCTTCGTGGCGGCCCACCGACGCGTACGCGTTGCCGAGGTTGTAGTGCGCCATCGGGAACGACGGCGCGAGCGTCAGCGCATTGCGGAACTGTTCGATGGCGTCGTCGATCTGGCCCAGCGCCTTCAGCGCGTTGCCGAGGTTCAGCTGCAGCGCGGCGTCTTCCGGGCGCAGGTTCACCGCGCGCCGCACGAGCTCGGCGGCTTCGGCGTGCTGGCCTTGCTGGTGGCGCAGTACGCCCAGCAGGTGCAACGCGTCGACGTGCGTGGGATTGCTGTCGAGCGTCGCGCGGTAGCCGCGTTCGGCGTCCTCGAGGCGGCCGTCACGATGCGCCGCGAAGGCGCGGTCAAATACAGGTTGCATGATGACGGGGATGGTATTCGGGTGAGACTGAGGCCGCATTTTCCCACACTCGCCGCACGACGCCCCGGTTTGACCCGGCCCCTTACCGTCTATAACATCTGAACACCTGTTCATATGTGTGCGTTCGATGCCGTCTGTCATGGATTGCGCTTCGATGTCTTCCGCTGTTTCGGTGGCTGAACCGGCCGGCGACTATGCGGTGGATCCGTCATGAAGAAAACCGCGAGGTTGAGCCCGGGGGCTGATGAGCCTGGGGATGGACGCGAGCATGGCGGCGATGAGCACTGCGGCCATGATCACGGTAGCCGCGGGCAGGACAGTCATGAACACGGCAGCCTTGAGCACAGCAGTCTTGACTATGACAGTCATGATCACAGCGGCCAGGACCATACCACCCGCGATTACTCCGCGCACGACCACTCCACCCACGGCCACAGCCATGGCCACACAGGCGGCCTCCATCACCACGTCCACGCCCCTATCCCCGGTCACGGCCGCGCATTCGCGATCGCAGTCGCGCTGAACCTCGCGATCGTGATCGCCCAGGTGGTCTACGGCGTGCTCGCGCATTCCACCGCGCTGCTCGCCGACGCCGGCCACAATCTCTCCGACGTGCTCGGTCTGCTGCTCGCGTGGGGCGCCGCGTGGCTCACGACGCGCCGGCCGTCGGCGCGCTACACGTTCGGCTACGGCAGCTCGTCGATCCTCGCGGCGTTGGTCAATGCGGGGCTCCTGCTGTTCGCGTGCGGCGTGATCGTCGCCGAAGCGCTCGGGCGCCTGATGAACCCGGCGCCGGTGGCCGGCTTCGTGGTGTTCGTGGTCGCGACGGTCGGCGTGGTGGTCAACGGCATCTCCGCGTGGCTCTTCATGCGCGGCCAGAAGGCAGACCTGAACATTCGCGGGGCTTTCCTGCACATGGCCGCCGACGCCGGCATCTCGGCGGCGGTCGCGCTCAGCGGCCTCGTGATTCTCTATACGCACTGGATGTGGCTCGATCCGGTGATGAGCCTGCTGGTGGTCGCGGTCGTGGTGGTAGGCACGTGGGGTCTGTTGCGCGATTCGGTACGCCTCGCGCTCGATGCCGTGCCGCCCGGCATCGATCTGCAGGGCATCCATGACTATCTGAGCGCGCAACCTGGTGTGGTCGAGGTGCACGACCTGCATGTGTGGGCGCTGTCGACCACCGGCAACGCGCTCAGCGCGCATCTGGTGATGCCGGCAGGCCATCCCGGTGACGAGGCGCTCGATGGCATCGTCGCCACGTTGCGCGAGCGTTTTTCGATGCAGCACGCGACGCTGCAAGTCGACCTCGGCACGACCGAGCATCGATGTGCAATGGATCATGTGCCGCACGCGCATTGAGTGGAGCTCGGGCGGCGCCCGAGTGGAACGAACCGCGCGTGCGGCGCACACAGCGCGCGAGCCGGCAGCGCCACGCGCCGCAACGAATGATGCAGCGCACTGCTGAACGAGTGATCGACGGCGTACACTAGAACGCATTGTCGCCTCCGGAGTGTCGCATGGTCGCTGCCGCATACGATGTGTCGCCGGTGCTGATCGTCGGTGCGGGGCCGACCGGACTCGCCGCGGCGATGAGTCTGGCGCGTGCCCACATCCCCGTGCGTCTGATCGACAAAGCGCCGCGCCCGAACCCGTATTCGCGGGCCATCGGCATCCAGGCGCGCACCCTCGAACTGCTCGAACAGCATCGGCTGATCGAGCCGTTTCTCGAACTCGGTCATCGCGTGCGCATCGCCAATCTGTTTTCGAGCGGCATGCGTCTCGCGCAACTCGATTTCGATCCATTGCACACGCGCTATCCGTATCTGCTGTTCCTCGACCAGTCCATCACCGAACGTCTGCTCACCGAGCATCTCGCCACCTTCGGCGTGACGATCGAGCGGGGCGTCGAACTGACGATGTTCGCGCAGGGCGCCGCCAGCATTCAGACGACGCTGCGTCGCGCGGACGGGCACACCGAGACGATGCGCCCGTCGTACATGATCGCCGCCGACGGCGCGCACAGCGTGATCCGTCATCGGCTGGGCCTGGGCTTCGAGGGCAAGACCTTCGAACAGACCTACCTGCTGGCCGATTTGCATGCCGAAACCGACTGGCCCGACGACGAATTGCATATCTTCGCTTCCGGCGAAGGTCTGGTGGCGCTGTTTCCGATGGGGCATGGCCGGCATCGCCTGATCGCCGATCATGTGGTCGAGCCGCCCGCCGTGGCGCCGCCGCCGACTCCGACGGTGTTGGGCGAACCGCCGCTCGAACAGGTGCCGGCGCCGTCGCTCGAACAATGCAAGGCGCTGGTCGCGCGCCGCGTGCGCGAGCGCGTCGACGTGTCGGACCTGGCGTGGTCCGCGTATTTCCATCTGCATAGCCGGATGGTGGACCGGCTGCGCGTCGGCCGTATCTTCCTCGCCGGCGACGCCGCGCATGTGCACAGTCCGGCCGGCGCGCAAGGCATGAACACCGGCATCCAGGAAGCGTTCAATCTCGGCTGGAAGCTGGCGCGTGTGTTGAAGGGCGCGGCGCCGGACCGCCTGCTCGATACCTATCATCTCGAGCGGCATCCGATCGAACGCGAAGTGCTGCGGCAGACCGGGTTCATTATGCAGATGGCCGAAGCCGATCACGGACCGCTGAGGCTCCTGCGCGAGCGCGTGATGCCGGTGCTGGCCGCGCTCGGTCCGCTGCGCGACGCCGCGCGCTTGACCATCAGCGAGCTGTCGATCCAGTACCGGCGCAGTCCGCTCACGCTCGAACGCGTACTCGACGGCGGCCCGCGCGCCGGCGAACGCGCGCCCGATGCACTGGTGCATGTGGTGGATGGTCCGCTGGGTCGCGCGCCGGGCGTCGGTTGCATTTTCGATCTGCACGATCCGGCGTTCTTCTCGCTGTTCCTGCTGGTGCCGCCGCTGCCCGTCGACGACACGCCGCTCGATCCGGCCGCGCGGCATGCGCCGCCGCCGGACCCGGAGCTCGAGCGCCTCGCCGCCGAGGTCGAGCGGCTGCTGCCGGGTGCGGTGCGGATCTGGCGGATCACCGATACGACCGGCGATGGTGGTCCGGCGCTGTCCGAATCGTATGGACGCACGCGGCCGTCGTTCTATCTTGTGCGCCCGGACGGCTACATCAGTGCGCGCGGGCGCACCGGCTCCGATCTGCACGGCCTGCTGCGGCATTGCGAAACGTGGTTCACGGTGGGCGGCGAGATACCGGACCAGGCGGCGCTGTGAAGGAGGTTGTGAGGCGGGCTGTGGAGCGGGCTGTGGAGCGGGCTATGAAGCGGGTTCTGAAGCCGGCTGTGAAACCGGCTGTGAAGCGAGCCGCAGATCGATGGCAAGACGGTGGCGCGCAGGCGGCGAGAAGCGCCCGCGCGCCGTGGCTCAAACCGTCGAAGGCTCCGCGGGCGTCAACTGCGCGCGATGACTGACGAGCGCTTGCCTGACGAAGTCCGACATCGCGATGCCACTCGTGTCCGGCGCGTCGAGCGTCGCGAGCAGCGCGCGTCGCATGCGCGGCTCCCAGAAGCGGCGAATATGCTCGGCGACGCCGGCGAGGGCCTCTTCGCGGTCCGGCATCGAATCGAAGAAATCGCCGATCCGGTTCGCCATGTCGACCAGGTTCTGATTGTCCATCGCTCGCCTCACTTGCCCGATGTCGCGTTGGCCAGCTCGCGCTGATCCAGCAGCGCGAGCTGCTCGGCGTTGAAGCGCGAATAGTCCTGCTGCCATTGCGACGGTTGTTCGACCGGCATCACCTGCACCGCGGTCACCTTGTATTCCGGACAGTTGGTCGCCCAGTCCGAGCTATCGGTGGTGATCACGTTCGCGCCCGATTCGGGGAAGTGGAACGTCGTGTAGACCACGCCCGGCTGCATCCGCTCGGTCACTTTCGCGCGCAATACCGTGTGCCCCGCACGCGATTCGATGCCGACCCAGTCGCCGGGCTTGATGCCGCGTTCTTCGGCATCGTGCGGATGCAGCTCGAGCCGGTCCTCGTCGTGCCAGCGCGAGTTTTCGGTGCGGCGCGTTTGCGCGCCCACGTTGTACTGCGACAGGATGCGGCCCGTCGTGAGCAGCAGCGGATATTTGCGCGTGACCTTCTCCGGCGAGGCGATGAACTTCGTAATCACGAACTTGCCCTTGCCGCGCACGAAGGCATCGACGTGCATGGTCGGCGTGCCGTCCGGCGCCTGCTCGTTGCACGGCCACTGGATGCTGCCGAGCTCGTCGATCTTGCGATACGACACGCCATGGAAGGTCGGCGTGAGACGCGCGATCTCGTCCATGATCTGCGACGGATGCGTGTAGTCCATCTCATAGCCGAGCTTGCGCGAGAGCATCACCGTGACTTCCCAGTCGGCGTAACCCGCAAGCGGCGGCATCACCTTGCGCACGCGCGAAATGCGGCGCTCGGCATTGGTGAAGGTGCCGTCCTTTTCGAGGAACGTCGAGCCGGGCAGCAGCACGTGCGCATACTTGGCCGTCTCGTTGAGGAAGATGTCCTGCACCACGATGCATTCCATCGACGACAGCGCCGCCGCCACATGATGCGTGTTCGGATCCGACTGCACGATGTCTTCGCCCTGGCAGTACAAGCCCTTGAAACTGCCATGCACCGCGGCGTCGAACATGTTCGGAATCCGCAGGCCGGGTTCCGGCTGCAGCGTGACGTTCCACGCCTCTTCGAACAGCGTACGCGTGAGCGTGTCGCCGATGTGGCGGTAGCCGGGCAGTTCGTGCGGGAACGAGCCCATGTCGCACGAACCCTGCACGTTGTTCTGGCCGCGCAGCGGATTCACGCCGACCCCTTCGCGGCCGATGTTGCCGGTCGCCATCGCGAGGTTGGCGATGCCTATCACCATCGTCGAGCCTTGCGCGTGTTCGGTCACGCCGAGGCCGTAGTAGATCGCAGCGTTGCCGCCCGTTGCATAAATGCGGGCGGCTTCGCGGACCTGCTGGGCCGGCACGCCGGTCACCGCTTCGGTGGCTTCCGGCGCGTTTTCCGGCAGCGCGACGAAAGCGCGCCACTGCTCGAAGGCGCGCGTCTCGCAACGCTCCGCGATGAACGCTTCGTTCAGCAGACCTTCGGTCACGATCACATGCGCGAGCGCGTTCACCACGGCGACATTGGTGCCGGGGCGCAATTGCAGATGATGCGAAGCCTTCACATGCGGGGTATCGACGATGTCGATGCGCCGCGGATCGACCACGATCAGCTTCGCGCCTTCGCGCACGCGGCGCTTGAGTCGCGAACCGAACACCGGGTGGCCGTCGGTCGGATTCGCGCCGATCACCATGATCACATCGGCCTTGTCGACCGACGCGAACGTCTGCGTGCCCGCCGATTCGCCGATCGTGGTCTTCAGGCCGTAGCCGGTCGGCGAGTGGCACACGCGCGCACAGGTGTCGACGTTGTTGTTGCCGAACGCGGCGCGCACCAGCTTCTGCACCAGATAAGTCTCTTCGTTCGTGCAACGCGATGACGTGATGCCGCCGATCGAATCGCGGCCGTGCTTCGCCTGGATCCGGCGGAATTCCGATGCGGCGTAATCGAGTGCTTCTTCCCAGCTGACTTCGCGCCACGGGTCGGTGATCTTCGCGCGGATCATCGGCTTCGTGATGCGGTCCTTGTGCGTCGCGTAGCCCCAGGCGAAGCGGCCCTTCACACACGCGTGACCTTCGTTGGCGTGGCCGTTCTTGTACGGCACCATCCGCACCACCTGGTTGCCCTTCATCTCCGCCTTGAACGAGCAGCCGACGCCGCAATACGCGCAGGTGGTGACGACCGAATGCTCGGCCTGGCCAAGCATGACGACCGATTTTTCCTGCAGCGTCGCGGTCGGACATGCAGCGACGCATGCGCCGCACGACACACACTCCGAATCCATGAACGGCTGATTCTCGCTCGCCGCCACGCGCGATTCGAAACCGCGCCCCGCGATGGTCAGCGCGAACGTCCCTTGGGTTTCCTCGCACGCACGCACGCAGCGATTGCAGACGATGCACTTCGACGGATCGTAAGTGAAATACGGATTCGACTCGTCTTTGGCGTCCTTCAGATGGTTCGCGCCGTCGAAGCCGTAGCGCACTTCGCGCAAGCCCGTCACGCCCGCCATGTCCTGCAATTCGCAGTCGCCGTTGGCGGGACAGGTGAGACAGTCGAGCGGGTGGTCGGAGATGTACAGCTCCATCACATTGCGGCGCAGCGACTGCAGACGTTCGGTTTGCGTGCGGACCTTCATGCCGGCTTCGACCGGTGTCGTGCACGACGCGGGATAGCCGCGCCGGCCTTCGATTTCGACGAGGCACAGGCGGCACGAGCCGAATGGTTCGAGCGAATCGGTCGCGCACAGCTTCGGCACGTTGACGCCGGCTTCGACCGCGGCGCGCATCACCGAGGTGCCGGCGGGAACCGTCACCGCCTGGCCGTCGATTTCGAGCGTGACGTCGACATCGGCGTGACGCGCGGGCGTGCCGTAATCGATCTCGTCGGAGAATGGATTGATTGCCGGGTTGGCGGCGCGCGCTTGCGCCTGCGATTTGCATGCGCAGTTGCCAGAGCCGCAGCCGCCGGCGGACGAGTTGAGCAGGTCGGACATGGTGAGGCTCCTGGGTCAGGCCGCGGCCGCGTTGCTGGCGGGGTCGGTTGTGTGATCCGCAGCGTGAGGCGCGGCGAGACCGAAGTCTTCGGGGAAATGGTCGAGCGCCGACAGCACCGGGTACGGCGTCATCCCGCCCATCGCGCACAGCGAGCCGGACACCATCGTGTCGCACAGATCGCGCAGCAGTTGCACCTGGCGCACCGAGGTATCGCCGTTGCGAATCCGTCCGATCACTTCGACGCCGCGCGTCGAGCCGATCCGGCACGGCGTGCACTTGCCGCACGATTCGAGCGCGCAGAAGTGCATCGCATACTGCGCGAGCTCGGCGAGATTCGACGTGTCGTCATGCACCACCAGACCGCCGTGGCCGATCACCGCGCCGACTGCCGCATACGCTTCGTAGTCCATCGGAATGTCCCACTGGCTTTGCGGCAGATACGTGCCGAGCGGGCCGCCCACCTGCACGGCGCGCGCCGGCCGGCCGCTCGCCGTGCCGCCGCCGAAGTCGTCGAGCAGTTGCCGCAGCGTCACACCGAACGCGAGCTCGACGAGGCCGCCTTGTTTCACGTTGCCGGCGAGCTGGAACGGCAGCGTGCCGCGCGAGCGGCCCATGCCGAAATCCTTATAGAACGCTGCGCCGCGTGCGAAGATGATCGGCACGGTGGCGAGCGTGATGACGTTGTTGATCACGGTCGGCTGGCCGTACAGACCGGCGAGCGCGGGCACCGGCGGCTTCGCGCGGACGATGCCGCGCTTGCCTTCGAGCGATTCGAGCAATGCCGTTTCCTCGCCGCACACGTACGAGCCGGCGCCTTTCGCGACGAACAGCTCGAAGCGATGCGCGTTCGAGCCGAGCACGCTATCGCCCAGCCAGCCCGCCGCGCGGGCGCGCGCAATGGCCGCTTCGAGCGTGGCGATCGAATGCGGGTACTCGCTGCGCACATAGATGTAGCCGACCGTCGCGCCGGTCACGACGCCCGCGATCAGCATCCCTTCGATCAGTACGTACGGATCGCTTTCCATCACGAGGCGATCGGAGAAGGTGCCGGAGTCGCCTTCGTCGGCATTGCAGACGATGTATTTCTGCGCCGCTTGCGCACCGCGCACCGTGCGCCATTTGATGCCAGCCGGGAATGCCGCGCCACCGCGGCCGCGCAGACCGGATTCGATCAACGCTGCGCAGGCGGCGTCGCCGTCGGTTTGCAGCGCTTGTCGCAAACCTTCGAGGCCGCCGTGGGCAACGTAGTCGTCGATGGAGAGCGGGTCGGTGATGCCGATGCGCGCGAAGGTCAGACGCTGCTGCTTCTTCAGATACGGAATCTCGTCGACCACGCCGACACGCCGCGCATGCTCGGCGCCGGCGATGAAGCCGGCATCGAATAGCGCGGCCACGTCGTGCGCTTCGATGTTCGCGTAGCCGATGCGGCCCGCGGCCGTCGCGACTTCGACGAGCGGTTCGAGCCACAGCAGACCGCGTGAACCGTTGCGGACCAGTTCGATCGCGATGCCGCGGCGCGCGGCTTCGGTCTCGATCGCTCGCGCCACCGCATCGGCGTCGAGTGCCAGCGCCGACGAGTCGCGCGGAACATAGATGCGCGTCATGCCGGCACCTCCACACACTTGCGCGCAGCCGCGAGGAGCGCGTCGAATTTTTGCGGCGTAACCTTGGCGTGCAGCGTGCCGTTGAGCATCAGCGCCGGTGACAGCGCGCATTGACCGAGGCAATACGCCGACTCCAGTTCGACCGCTGCGCCAGCCTGATGTCCGGCGTCGAAGCGGCAGCCGGTGTGCGCCTCGATATGCTGCGCGAGCGCTTCGGTGCCCATGCTGCGGCAGGCTTCCGCGCGGCACAGCTGCACCGTGACGGGCGCGGCGGGCTCGGTACGGAAGTGGTGGTAGTAGGTGATGACGCCGTGCACTTCGGCGCGCGACAGGTTCATCGCACGCGCGAGCGGCGTGATCGCGCCGGACGGCACGTAGCCGAGTTCGTCCTGAATTGCGTGCAGCACCGCAAGCAGCGACATGCCCGGCCGCGCGTGACGTTGCACGAGCTGATCGGATGCGATGGCGAGGGAATCGTCCAAAAGGGGGCTCCTCCGAAGCTATATATGCACTTGTTATTCATAATTCGTGCACGTATGCTTCGCTTATTCGACATGGAATAGCCGAACGATAGGCGGGCAAACCGGCACATGCAATAGGAAAGAGTTGAACATATATGGTCAGGATCGAATGCCAGGCGCAACTGGTCGTGAAGGGCGCCGACGGCCGCGAGGCCAGCCTGTCGGACGTGGTGCCGCTGCTCGCGCTGGTCGACGAGTCCGGCAGCATCGCGCAGGCGGCAGCGCTTAAGGGTTTGTCCTACCGGCATGCGTGGGGTTTGCTGCGCAGCATCGAGGAGCGTCTGGGCGGTCCGCTGATCGCCAAGGAACGCGGCCGCGGCTCGGTGCTCTCCGAACTCGGGCAAGCGGTATTGCGCGCGCAGCGGCTGTGCGGCGAGCGGCTCGACGGCAACATGCAGGCGCTCGCGAGCGAAGTGGCGAGCGATCTGAACCGCTGGCTCGCGCCGCTCGCCGACGACGTGCGCATCCATGCGTCGCATGGCTATGCGGTGGCCGCGCTGGTGACGGCGCTGGTCGCGAGCGATCTGCCGGTCGATATCAAGTACCGCGACGGCGCGGACGCGGTTAGCGCGCTGGCGCGCGGTGAATGCGATCTGGCGGGCTTTCACTTGCCGCTTGGCGAGTTTCGCGCGGCATGCGCCGATACCTACCGGCGCTGGCTCGACCCGCAGCGTCACGTGCTCGTGCATCTGACGCGACGCAAGCAGGGCCTCTTTATCGGCAAGGGCAACCCGAAGCGGATCGGCGGCCTCTCCGACCTGGCGCGCGATGATATCCGTTTCGTCAATCGCCAGCCCGGCTCCGGCACGCGCATGCTGCTCGATCTCGCGCTGCGCCGGCTGGGCGTCGATCCGGATCGGGTCAATGGCTATGCAACGGCCGAACTCACGCATTCGGCGATCGCGGCGTTTGTCGCGAGCGGCATGGCGGACGTGGGTTTCGGCGTGGCGCCCGCGGCGCATCACTTCGGGCTCGACTTCATTCCGATCGTCGACGAGGACTATTACTTTGCCTGCAACCGCGCGCATCTGGAGCGCGCGCCGCTTGCAGCCGTGATCGGTGTGCTGCGCAGCGACGCTTTTCACCACAGCGTCGACCAGCTCGAAGGCTATGATCCGCGCAACTGCGGCGAGCTGGTCGATCTGGCGGTGGGGCTGGGTGAGGCGGCAGCGTAAGACCTCGTAAACATAAAGCTGCGTGCGTCGCTGCGCGGGGCGTCCGTTTCCGCTAATCTCTCAGTTTCCGTTTCCGCCTTAACCGCGCGCCACGCCGCGCTGACTCGATATGAAAGCTCTTCTCCACGCATGTACCGCCGCCGCGACAGCCGGCGTGCTGTTTGCTACCGTTTCGGTGGCGTTCGCGCAGAATTCACCCGGCGTGCCGGGCGGCATCCTGCAAGAACAGTTCCGGTTTGCCGAGCATCCGCAAATGCCGTTTGCCGCATCGGCGCCTTCGGCCAAGTATCAGTCCGGCGAGAAATCGGCGAGGCGCAAGCGCGGCGATATGGGCGATCCGAACGGCTGTAATCTGCAGTGCCCTAAAGACGAATAACATCCCGCTTCCAAGCGGCGCCGGCTTTGCTCCGGCGCCGTTGTCGACCGCCGAGGTTCCATCGGCTGACGCTCAGGGTTTGGCCGCGTGCCACATGTCCTTGAAGCCGTCTCCCTTCGCATCTCCCGCCTGTTTGTCAGCCGCGTAGCGATACAGCGGATGGCCCTTGTACGCCCATTGCTGCTTGCCGTCGGCGGTGGGGATCAGCGTCCAGTCGCCTGACGGCTTGTCCGTCGCGCTCGCCGTGGCCGCTGGCCAGTAGCTCATGCAGCCGCCGGTGCACGCACTCACGCCGGGCGTGGTGTCTTTGTCGAACATATAGAGCGTCATGCCGTCCGCGTTGACGATGCGGCCGGCGTTCACCTTCGGCGGATCGGCGAAGGCGTTTTGTTGCAGCGCGAGCAGCGCGAGTGGGGCGAGAAAGAGGATCGTCTTGCGCATGATGCGGGCTCCTGAGTTGACTACGTGTGGTTCGAGTATAGGCAGCGGATGGGTGGTCGCGGACTGCGGTTGTGCGTTTGGTTTCGGGTTTGTTTGGTTTCGGGTTTGGTGGTTCGGGGTTTCGTGTTTCTTGTGCGAGCAATAAACGGATCAGTGCGACCCGATATTCCGCGTGTCGGGGACGATTTCATGATGCGATGTGCATCGCGTTGCCGGATTTCAAAGTGCTTTGCATTACGTTGCGGCGATTTTAGTGATGGGCTTGCCTGTTCCGCTTCTGATTAATCGGAATTTTCAGATTAATATTCGGAAGTTTCTTTTTATAGTGACGTGAATTTTGACTTTTTTATGATCGGATTTTGTGTTGTCTCTCGCGCGACTGAGGGTAAATGAAGTCATAAAATCGTCTGGACTGGTAGAAATATCAACGGAATTGGCGGCTCGATGGGCGAGTCATGGGCTTCGGAGCGCGGGCAGTGTGCGATATTGAAAACGTGCGTGGGTTTGTGTTGATTCAATTCTGGTGATGATTTTTAATATAAGGCAGAAGTGTAAAATAACGCAAACAACGCTCTATTAAAAATTCCCGATGCTAATATCCTTGTCGCTTGACGAGACGGGGTATTGGCTCGCAAGCCAATTTTGTTCAATCACTAAAAAGGTGTATTAAATGCAGAAAATCAATCGCGCTGAACTGGCTAAATCCGCTGTTGCAGGTGGCTGCTGCAAGACTACCAACACAACACAGCCGCCGGCAGCTCAGCCGGTCGTGAAGGCGTAATAATCTGGCGTGCCGGGGAATGCCTCGCAATGGGCAGCCCCGGTTCATAGCATCAACGTGGAGTGAAACATGAGGTCGTGGGCCGCCGCGTCGGTCATGCTGGCTTCGCTGCGCAACGGCTTTGAGCGTGCAATGGGCAGACTGCAAGGCGAGTTGATAGCGCGTATGCCGGCATCGGCAATCGAACCATGCGCCGCTGTCATATGGAAAGTCCGCAGCCTCGTCGACGCGCGCACGCGCTGGAGCGGCATCTCGCGCTGTGAGATCGGCCGCGACGTACTTGGGCTCGCCACGCTCAACACCAGCCGCGTTGCATCCTGCAGCTTGCGTGAAAGCCTGATCGATCAGCGGATCTATTACGGCCGGCTGTCTCGTGGCAGTGAAGTGTGGCCGGACCTGGAAGGCATCGCAGCCGCGCTTGCGTCACGCATCCGGCAACTGCAGGCCGAGGTGCCGGGGCGTCCGGTGATCGTGTCGCCGTTTCACTATGTATCGCAATACGCGAACATTTATGTGATCGATGCGTTGCGGGAAGTCCTTGGGCTCGAATCGATTTCGGTGGTGTCCGGCGTGCCGCGCGATATGTACGGCGAAGACCAGACGCTGATTCCCAGCGTGACCGTGCTTTACACCTATGGCGACGACGATCGCAACGGGCTTGGCTTGCGTGTTGCACGGACGTTGAGGCGCAACGGCGTCGCGGTGCTGTTTGCCGACGTGCCGCCGTTCACGCTGTACCGCTACCCGATGGAGACGGTCAGCGTTTCGATATTGGGACGCAACGCGCGCATTCACAACGGCGTGTTCCGGCTGGGTGCCCCGTTCAATGCGACGTTGCTGCCGTTCTATCTACGTTTCCGGCAAGGTCGGTTCAGTGCCGAACTGTTCGAGCCATTGCCGCTCGCCGAGCCCAACGCGCCGCAGCGGCTTGCGAGGTGTATCGAAACGGCAATGATCGACAACTACCCAGACTGGCTCGTCGCGGGGCATCCGTCCATGTACGCGTTCGCGCCGGTCCGCTAGACATTTATCCGCCCGGCAAGGCAGCCGCGGGGGCACTACGTCCGCGTCAGGCGGACTGCCCCGACGCTAGCAGGCATCCGGCAGCAATCACGCTATGGAACCCATCAATTTCCCCCAGTTCAGCGATGTCTCATGGCGCTGGATTGCGTACACGACCTCCGCGCTCGTGAGCGTCGCGATCGTGTTCGCGTTCTTCCACGACGTCGAACTGAAGCAGGACGTGCACGCCGAAATCGTTTCGCCGGCCGAGATCAAGATTCAAGGGCTGAGCGGCCTCGTGTCGGACATTTATGTGAGCCGGTCCACGCACGTCGCTCGAGGCGCGCCGCTATTTCGCCTCGAGCGCGATCTCTCGCTCGCGAGCAACGGCCTGCAACGCCAGGCTTTCGACGAACATGATCGCGACGAACAGATTCGTACGAGCGATGCGCAATACCTTCAGCGCAAGGCCGACCTGAGCGCGCAACTGAACGCCGCGCGGCTCGCCGCGCAAAGCCGTCGCGCGGAGAGGTCCGCGCTCGACGAGCAATTGGTCCAGAACCGCGCGCTGTCCGACGAAGCCGGCCGCAAGCTGGCGCGGCTGGAGTCGGTCGCCGGGTACGTGACCGCCGAGCGCATCGAGCAGGCTAGCGCCGATACGCATCAGGCGAAAGTCGCGCTGGCGCAAAGCGCAGCACGTCGTCAGCAGTTGAGCGCGGACCTGGGGGCGGCGATCGGCACGCTAACGGGACTCGGCGCGCAACTCAATGAACTGGACGCGCGTCACGCACGTGAGCTGCAGGACATACGCAGGCGTTTCGAGCAGACCCGCCAGGACGCGACGATTTCCGCGCCGAAGGCCGGGGTGGTGACCTATTCCGGCCTGGTGCCAGGGCGCACGCTCGCGCCGGACGATGTCGCGCTCGTCATATCGACCGGCGAGAAGGGCGCGCTGCGTGCCGCGCTGCGCATTCCGTCGCGCCGGCGCGGCTTCGTTCGCGAAGGGCAGATCGTGCGCCTCAAGTTCGATGCGTTTCCGTACGCGAAATTCGGCAGCTACCCCGCCCGCATCGATTCGATTTCCCGCACCACTGTGCGCTCGGCGATGTCGCCGTCCGGCGCGTCGGAGCCGGGCAATCCCGACGGCGACTATATGGCGTGGGCCACACTGGGCGGCAACACGTTCAACTTCGAGCGGCAACGTTTCGACATCCTGCCCGGCATGGCCGCAACGGCGAGTATCGCGATCGAGCGCCGCACCATCGCCGAATGGGTGCTCGCGCCGCTGTTCCGCATGCTCAGAGTTGACGATGCGAGCGATCTATCAGAACGAAGTCGCCGAGTGCGGTTATGCCTGTCTGGCGATGGTGCTGTCGCACTTCGGCCGCGCGACCGAAGTGCGCGAGTTGCAGGCGTTCAGGCCGATTTCGGCCAACGGTTTGACACTGATGGACCTGTACGACGTCGCCGTCGAATACGGGCTTGCGGTGCAGGCCTATCGGTTCGGCAGCGGCGATCTTGCGAGCGTCAAGCGCGGTTCGATCCTGCACTTCGGCGGTGCCCATTTCGTCGTGTTCGAGAAATGCGGGCGCGGTTACGTGCAGGTGATCGACCCGGCCACCGGCCGGCGACGCATCTCGATGGACACCTTCGCCGCCAACGTGTCTGGCTATCTGCTCGAATGCGCGCCGACGCTCGCGATGCCGCGTATCGACAACAAGTCGCGGGTGCCGGCGGCACTCGCGCGGGTGCGCGCGCTGAATCCGCAGCTCAACGCGCAGATCGCCAAGGTCATGTTCATTGCACTTGGCAGCCAGTTCGCGATTCTCGCGATGCCGTACCTCGGCAATCTGGTGCTCGACGACGTGGTCGCCGCTGACAACCTCAATCTGCTCAACGTGCTGGCGCTGACGTTTGCCGGCATTTTCATCGTCGGCGCGCTGAGTCAGTACATCCAGACCTACCTCGTCGAACTGCTGCACGGACTCGTGCAGATGAACCTGACCGAGGGCTTGCTGGCAAAGCTGTTGAGCAATCCGATTCCGTACTTCGAGAAACGTCACGTCGGCGATCTGTTTGCGCGTGTGAAGGCGCAGGACGAGATCAGCGTGTACGCCACGCGTACGACGATTGCGCTCGGAATCGACCTCGTCGTCGGCATGCTCGCGCTCGCGTTGATGCTGGTGCAGAGCCCGCAACTGACGCTGATCGCGTTGCTGATTTTCGTGCTGTACGTCGCGGTGTCGTTTGCGCTCTTTTCGCGGATGCGCGACACGCACGCACTCGTGCTGGAAGAATCGGCACGCTGCGACGACCTGCTGATCGAGACGATCCGCGGCGCGTCGCTGATCAAGCTGTCGCAGGGCGAGACGCGGCGCACCGCGATCTTCATGGCGAAGTACCGGGCGTACTTCGCGGCGGTCGTGCACAACAGCCGCCTCGGCAGCGCGCGCGACGCGATCCTGAAGCTCGTCGACTATGCGGACATGATCGCGGTCACATGGTTCGCCGCGCGCCTGATGTTGGGCGGCGCGATCTCGGTTGGCGTGTTCTATTCGTTTCTGATCTACAAGTCGTTGCTGTCGGAGCGCTTTGCGCGTTCGATCAACGCGGCGTTCCAGTATTTCATGCTGAGCGTGCCGGTCGCGCGGGTCGGCGACATCGTCGATGGCGAGGCGGAGCGCTACACGCCGCCGGGCGATGCGCATAAGACCGTCGAAGTGCGAAGCTTCGAGCGCATCGACGTGCGCGACGTCACGTTCCGCTACGGCGTGTCGGATCAGCCGGTGCTCAGGAGTGCGAACATCGTGATTCGCAAGGGCGACAAGATCGTGATCACTGGCGCGTCGGGGAGCGGCAAGTCCACGCTGTTCAAGCTGCTCGCGGCCGCCGAACCGCTTCAGGAAGGGGGGATCACGTTGAACGGCATCGCGTGGCCGAATCTCGCCGTCGATGAAATCCGCCGCCACGCCGTGCATATGCGGCAGGGCGATCTGATCCTGCACGGCTCCATAGCGGACAACGTGTCATTGTTCGCCGGCAATGCCGACGAAGCGCGCATTCATGCGCTGCTCGACGCCGTCGGTCTGCTGCCCGACGTGATGCGCTTGCCGATGCGCACCCGCACGGTGATCAGCGACACGATCGCGAATATTTCCGCTGGTCAGCGGCAACGTCTGCTGCTCGCGCGTGCGCTATATCAGCAACGTGAACTGCTGTTGCTCGACGAACCGACGTCGAATCTCGATCCCGCGTCGGTGCGGCATATCGTGGCGTTGCTGCAGCGTATCGAGCGCACTGTCGTCGTGATTACGCACGACATGTCGCTCGCGGCGGCATTCGACACGCGCTATCGACTGGTCGACGGTGCATTGTTGTGCGAGGCGCGCGCCGAGGCGGTGGTCGATGGCTAGACGCGCGTTGCTACACCTGCTGATCGCGCTCGCATGCATCGCTCACGCGGGCGCCGCGACAGCGGTCGATCTGCTCACGGTCGTCGCGCAGGCAATTGACCACGACGCGGATCTGGCCGCGTCACGTGCGGGCGCCAGAGCCGCGCGGCAAGCGGCGCCGAAGGCGCGTGCGGCGTTGTTGCCGCAAATCGCGGGCGGCTGGGGGCGTGCTTATAACAGCATGGCCATCGACGGCTTTCCGCGCAACAGTTACTGGCAGAACGGCTGGACTGTCACGCTGACGCAACCGGTGTTCGATTGGGGGCGCTGGACGGCTTACCGGCAGGCCGATCTTGTCGGCGCTCGCGGCGTGCTCGACGAAGCGCGCGCACAGCAATCGGTGATGCTGCAAACAGTGCGTGCGTACTTCGACGAACTCGCCGCCGAAGACGAACTGGCGCGAGCCGACGACTACACGGCTGCGATGCAACAGCATATGGCCCAACTGAAGCTGAGGCAGGCGGCTGGCGAGGCAACCGTGATCGACTTGCAGGAAGCCGCCGCGGCATACGAACAGGGCCAGTTGCAGCAGCAGGATGCCCGCAGCGATTTGCAACTGCGGCGGTTGTCGCTGGAGCAGATCACTGGCCAACGGTTCGCGGGGCTCGCGCGGCTGTCGGATGGCGCACTAATGCCGCGCCTGAGCCCCGACGACCGCGAAAGCTGGGCCGCGCAAGCCGAGTCGCACGACTATCTGGTGCAGTTGAAGCAGATCGACCAACGGATTGCGGAGTTCGACGTGCAGAAGGCGCGGGCCAGAAATCTGCCGGTCGTGAATCTGACCGCGAGCCATACGCCCGCTGGGGCGGCCTCCGGCTACTCGCGTCCGACGACGACCACGACGGCGATGCTGTCGGTCACGATTCCGATTTTCGAGGGCGGCGAGACGGACGCGATCATCGACGAAGCGCATGCGCTCGAAGACAAAGCGCAGGACGAACTGCTCGGCGCCACGCGAGTGGCGGGCGCAACCGCACGGGAAAACTGGTCGCGCTTTCATGACAGTGTTGCGCGAATCGTCGCGCTGATGCGCCTCGCGCAGACGTCGCGCGCAGCACTGGTCGCCACGCAAATGGGCTACAAGGTGGGCAGTCGCACGAGTACCGATGTATTGCGGGCGGCCGATTCCTTTTACGCGAATCGGCGCGATCTGATTCGGGCGCGTTATACGGCGATTGTGGCTTTGCTGCAGCTCAAAGCCGCAACCGCAACATTGGACCTTGGCGAGATCGCGCGGGTGAACGGGCTGCTGGCGGGCACGCAACAGCGGCGGGACGTTAGCGGAGACCGCCAGGCCCTGGTTGGAAATGACCGGACCGTCGCGGGTGAAGACGTGCGGCACACAGAGGAAAGCGCCGGTCCGCCGGTGATGAGCCCAATCGAAGCCCTGCGCCTTGCTCAGCAGAAGGCGCTTGCGGCGGCGCGCTGAAGAGTGTGGTTGAGCCGGCAACAAAAAACCCCGAGAGCGTGACGCTTTCGGGGTTTTTTTATAAACACGGCTGTTTGCACGGTGTTGGTGGAGGCGGCGGGAATCGAACCCGCGTCCAGAAGCACTCTACGACCAGTTCTACATGTTTAGTTCTGTCTTTTGATTTAACCGCAGCGACGCGGACGAACACGCTGCGCTACGGCGATTCACTTGATTTTCGACCCGGACGTCGTGACGCCGTCAAGGCTTAACTGACGTATATGACCTCTGTCGGTATTGCTACCGGTCTTGCGACACTAGCCCGTCAGTGAACTAGGCAGAGGACGGCGGCCCTTAGGCTGCCAGTGCGAACGTATCGTCGTTTGCAGTTACGTTTTTCCCATTGATTAACGAGGTGACGGGTCCTCGACATGCCCTAGCCGCTTCGCAACCCCTGTCGAAACCAGGTCGCCCCCGCGGTTCGTTGCTCAAAGTTTCTGAGCCAAGGTTCATTTTACAGTAGATTGATGTCCGCGTCCTGGCTCATTGGTCTGCTTGCCGCGGTGTCGCGTCGCGCTGTCGTGCCCGACCGGGTGTCTTCAGCCGAGGTCGCGCAGCAGCGTTTGCAGCTCGGCCGGCGACTGGACGATGTGCTGCGCGTGCCATTGCGTCGGCGGGATATCGTTGCCGCAATAGCCGTACGCGGCTGCCACGGTTCTCATGCCGGCAGCGAAGCCCGCTTGTACGTCGCGCAGATCGTCGCCAATGTAGACGACGCGCTCCGGCACCACGCCCAGTTCGCGGGCCGCGTGCAGCAAAGGCGCCGGGTGCGGTTTCGAGTGCGCAGTGGTATCGCCGCTCACGACGCAGCGCGCGCGCTCCTCGAGGCCGAGTTGCGCGACCAGCGGTTCGGTGAGCCGCGTGACCTTGTTCGTGACGATGCCCCAGCGCACGCCACGTGCGTCGAGCTCGTCGAGCACTTCGGGGATGCCGGGGAACAGCGTGGTCTCGATGCACAGATCCGCTTCGTAGTTGGCGAGAAACTCATCGCGCATCGACGGGTACTCGGGATTATCCGGGCCGATGCCAAACGCCCCGCCAATCAGCCCGCGTGCTCCCGCAGATGCGAGCGGGCGCAGGTCTTCGAGCGGCACCATCTTCAGTCCGCGGTCGTGACGCATCTTGTTGACGGCGGCCGCGAGATCGGGCGCCGTGTCGGCTAGCGTGCCGTCGAGGTCGAAAAGCACCGCCAGGCAGAGACCGATTGCATCGTCGTGGTCTTCGCGTTGGGGCAGGGCAGTGGGGTCGCTCATAGTTCGATGGGTCCGGCGGAGCGCATCAGGCGTCGCGGCGGCAGGCGAGCATGTAGTTCACACTCGTGTCGGCCGACAGCGTGAAATGCTTGCTGAGTGGATTGTAGACGATGCCTTTGATATCGGCTGTGCGCAGGTCGGCGGCGCGCACGAAGCCCGCCAGTTCCGACGGACGAATGAAGCGCGCGTAGTCGTGCGTCCCCTTGGGCAGCATCCGCGCGATGTATTCGGCGCCGATCACCGCGAGCAGGTACGACTTGACATTGCGGTTCAGCGTCGAAAAGAACACCCAGCCGCCAGGCTTCACGAGCGTCTTGCATGCCTCGACGATGGCGGCCGGCTTGGGCACGTGTTCGAGCATTTCCATGCAGGTGACCACGTCGGAGGCGCCCGGCTCGCGGGCGGCGAGCGCCTCCGCTGCGATTTCTTCGTAATCGACGGTTACACCACTTTCAAGGCTGTGAAGATCGGCGACGCCGAGCGCCTGTGTCGACAGGTCGATCCCCTTCACGTGCGCACCGAGTCCGGCCATCGATTCGGACAGAATGCCCCCGCCGCAGCCGATATCAAGCACGTGCTTGCCTGCGAGATGCGCATGGGCGTCGATCCAGCCCAAACGGATCGGATTGAGTTCGTGCAGCGGCTTGAATTCGGCGTTTGGGTCCCACCACCGATGCGCAAGGTCGCTGAATTTCTGTAGTTCGTGGGGATCGGCATTGGTCATGGCGGAAGCTGCCTCGATGAGAGCGTTGAGCGGGCGCTCGAGGATAAACCTGGAGTATATAGGGCGAGGGACAGGGCGGCAAAAAGTGCGGCTGGTTGCGCGACGCGATGGCGCGGGCCGCGTCGTTAGCGTCTGGAACTACGGGAAAACGTGCCCCCGCATGGCGCAGCGCGCAGTCCGCAGCGCATAAAAAAAAGCCCCGCCGAGGCGGGGCTTTGAGACTGCGGTAATGTACGGCTTACTGCTGTTTCGGCGTGCCGACAACTTCGACTTCCACGCGACGATCCGGTGCGAGGCAGGCGATGAGTTGCTTGCGGTTCTTCTGGTTGCAACCGGTCGTGACCGGGTTGCGGCGGCCCTTGCCTTCCGTGTAGATACGGTTGGCTTCGACGCCCTTGCTGACCAGGAATGCCTTCACAGCCTGAGCACGGCGCAGCGACAGACGGTCGTTGTATGCGTCCGTACCGATGCGGTCCGTGTGACCCGTTGCGACGACGACTTCGAGGTTGATACCTTGAATCTTCGATGCCAGTTCGCTCAGCTTGTCCTTGCCAGCCGGCTTCAGGATTGCCTTGTCGAAGTCGAACAGCGCGTCAGCCTGATACGTAATCTTTTCGCTGGTAATAGCCGGTGCGGGTGCGACCGGAGCCGGCGGGGTCGGAGCCTGAGCAACCAGGGCGCCGTCGCACTTGGCGTTGGCCGTTGCAGGCGTCCAGAATGCGTTGCGCCAGCAAAGCTCGTTCGTGCCGTTCATCCACACGTATTCGCCGGTACCATTCACCCAGTTGTCGTTGGTAGCTTGTCGCGACGCCGGCACGGATTGCGCCATGGCGGATGCAGCCATTACTGCGGTAGCTGCAATGAACGCGAGCTTTGAAAGTTTATTCATATTTCTCCTCTCGAAATTGAGATTACCGCAGGTTTACTGCGAGCCTGTTGACGAAGACCAGTCATACATTGCTCGAAGTATAACATTGGTGCGGAACAAAAAACGTCATGTGTAGACTTCGAGCAGCGTCTAACTCTTTGTGCGTTGGCATTTTGCCATATCGTTCCCTTCCGACGATAAAAAAATCTGCCCCCGATCAAATCGCCCTCCAATTGTGGTGCATGCGCAACAGAAGCAATCCTCTGGAGGGACCGCCAGACAAGGCTAAGAGCCGGATCGCCCCACGCACAAATCGAGCCTGATCGACCCGGAAGCAGGGTGTCGTCCCCGCTTTTTGGGGAACCCTCTAATAGGTATACGTAGGTTCGCCGGGCGCGGATTCGCGGCATGTTAGAATCGCGTGATGTATTGCGCCTGCAATGCTTACGCGAAGGCGCGGCGTACCCGTCGCCATCGCATGTAAAAGATACGGATAATGGATCAATTCGCCAAAGAGACTCTGCCAATCTCCCTAGAGGAGGAAATGCGCCGTTCGTATCTCGATTACGCGATGAGCGTGATCGTAGGGCGTGCGCTTCCCGATGTCCGCGATGGACTGAAGCCGGTGCACCGGCGCGTGCTGTACGCGATGCACGAACTGAACAACGACTGGAACCGCGCGTACAAGAAGTCGGCGCGTATCGTCGGCGACGTCATCGGTAAGTACCACCCGCACGGCGACACGGCTGTCTACGACACCATCGTCCGGATGGCGCAGGACTTCTCGCTGCGCTACATGCTGGTGGACGGCCAGGGCAACTTCGGCTCGGTCGACGGCGACAATGCCGCGGCGATGCGGTACACCGAAATCCGCATGGCGAAGATCGGCCACGAGCTGCTGGCCGACATCGACAAGGAAACGGTCGATTTCACGCCGAACTACGACGGCAGCGAAAACGAACCCGCCATCCTGCCGGCGCGGATCCCTAATCTGCTGATCAATGGCTCGTCCGGCATCGCGGTCGGCATGGCCACCAACATTCCGCCGCATAACCTCAACGAGGTCGTCGATGCGTGCCAGCACCTGCTGAGGAACCCGCAGGCCACGATCGACGAGCTGATCGAGATCATTCCGGCGCCCGATTTCCCGACCGCCGGCATCATCTACGGCGTGGCCGGCGTGCGCGACGGCTATCGCACCGGCCGCGGCCGCGTGGTGATGCGCGCGCTCACGCACTTCGAGGAAATCGACCGCGGCCAGCGCATGGCGATCATCGTCGACGAATTGCCATACCAGGTGAACAAGCGCTCGTTGCTGGAGCGCATCGCCGAACTGGTCAACGAGAAGAAGCTGGAAGGCATTTCCGACATCCGCGACGAATCCGACAAGAGCGGCATGCGCGTCGTGATCGAGCTCAAGCGCGGCGAAGTGCCCGAAGTCGTCCTGAACAATCTGTACAAGGCGACCCAGCTTCAGGACACCTTCGGCATGAACATGGTCGCGCTGGTCGACGGCCAGCCGAAACTGCTGAACCTGAAGGAAATGCTGTCGTGCTTCCTGTCGCATCGCCGGGAAGTGCTGACGCGGCGCACTGTATACGAACTGCGCAAGGCGCGCGAACGCGGCCACGTGCTGGAAGGCCTGGCCGTTGCGCTCGCCAACATCGACGAATTCATCGCGATCATCAAGGCCGCGCCGACTCCGCCGATCGCCAAGCAGGAATTGATGGCGCGTCCGTGGGATTCTTCGCTGGTGCGCGAAATGTTGGCGCGCGCCGAGGCGGAAAACGCGTCGGCGGGTGGTCGCGAAGCCTATCGTCCTGACGGATTGAATCCGTCGTTCGGTATGCAGTCCGACGGCCTCTACCGTCTGTCCGACACCCAGGCTCAGGAAATTCTGCAGATGCGTCTGCAGCGCCTGACCGGTCTGGAGCAGGACAAGATCATCGGCGAGTACCGCGACGTGATGGCGCAGATCGCCGACCTGCTCGACATTCTGGCTCGCCCGGAACGCATTACGGCGATCATCGTCGACGAACTCACGTCGATCAAGGCCGAATTCGGCGACGCGCGCCGCTCGAAGATCGAGCTGAACGCGACCGAGCTGAACACTGAAGACCTGATCACGCCGCAAGAGATGGTCGTGACCATGTCGCACGCGGGCTACGTGAAATCGCAGCCGTTGTCCGAATATCGCGCGCAAAAGCGCGGAGGTCGCGGCAAACAGGCGACTTCCATGAAGGAAGACGACTGGATCGACACGCTATTTATCGCCAATACGCACGATCACATCCTGTGCTTCTCGAATCGCGGCCGCGTGTACTGGGTCAAGGTTTATGAAGTTCCGCAGGGTTCGCGGAACTCCCGGGGCCGCCCGATCGTCAATATGTTCCCGCTGCAGGAAGGCGAAAAGATCACGGTTGTACTGCCGGTGAAGGAATTCTCGGCCGACAAGTTCGTGTTCATGGCCACCGCGTTAGGAACGGTAAAGAAGACGCCGCTGGAAGCCTTCAGCCGCCCGCTGCGCAAGGGTATTATTGCGGTCGGTCTGGACGACGGCGACTACCTGATCGGCGCGGCCATCACGGACGGCCAGCACGACGTGATGCTGTTCTCCGATTCGGGCAAGGCGGTTCGCTTCGATGAGAACGACGTGCGTCCGATGGGCCGCGAGGCGCGCGGCGTGCGCGGCATGCAGCTCGAAGAAGGGCAGAACGTGATCGCGTTGCTGGTGGCCGGCGACGAGCAGCAGTCGGTGCTCACCGCAACCGAAAACGGCTTCGGCAAACGCACGCCAATCACCGAGTACACCCGTCACGGGCGCGGCACGAAGGGCATGATCGCGATCCAGACGTCCGAGCGCAACGGCAAGGTCGTGGCCGCCACGCTGGTGGATCAGGAAGCGCAGATCATGCTGATCACCACCACGGGCGTGCTGATCCGTACGCGGGTGTCGGAAATCCGCGAAATGGGACGTGCAACCCAAGGTGTTACACTCATCAGCCTCGACGAAGGGACCAAACTTTCCGGTCTGCAACAGGTGGCTGAGGCGGAAGGCGATGTGGAAAGCGACGCCGAAGGTCCTGCCGAAGGCGACAACGGCGGTGAAAACGGCGGTGCAACCTGATCCGCATCGGCGGCTTCCGGTCTCGGCAATGGGTTGAAGGCTGCGCGGGAAACATGACGTATCGGGCCGATACGTATCCTGCGCAGTGCAGTACAAATTAATTTCTCTTAGGGAGTAATGATGCAAAAGCGATTCAAACAACTGATGTTGCTGGCCGCCCTCGTGCCGACCTTTGCTATGGCTCAAGCACTGCAAAGCCAGACTCCGGCGGCACCGGCAGCCCCGGCGGCTCCGGCTGCTGCGGCGGCACCGGTTGACCCGGCCAAGCAGGCTGCGATCAAGGACCTGCTGGACGCCATCGACGCGCAGAAGCTGGTCGGCGCGATCGGCAACAGCGCGCAGATGCAGGCGAAGCAACTGGTTCCGGCTATCCTCTCGGACGCACTGAGCGAAAACAAGACGATGACGGACAAGCAGAAGCAGGCTGCTGTCCCGTCGCTGCAAAAGAATGCGGTGCCGAAGCTGGTTGACGGCGCGGGCCAGGTGTTCGCGACGGACAGCTTCCGTCAGGACGCGATGCAAGCACAGTACGACGCGTACGCGAAGTACTACAGCACGTCGGAAATCAAGGACCTGACCGCGTTCTACAAGAGCCCGACCGGTCGCAAGTTCATCCAGGTGCAAGACCAGGTTGGCCGCGACGTCGTCAACAGCCTGATGCAGAAGTACATGCCGCAATCGATCAAGGCAACGCGTGACCAGGCTGACAAGGAAGTCGCGTCGGTCAAGCCGGCCAAGTAAGTTCAGGGTCAACAGGCTGAGCTGACATCGCGCCAGCCATCGCCCGACAGGCACGCCCAGCAGGCTGTACGGCGCGCCGCGATTGGCGGGTTGGCGATGACAATGCGATAATGGCCGTTTGCGCACGCGCGCAAACGGCCATTTTCTTTTCGGCGCCGATTTTTTTGGCAGATCGGGTTGACACCCCTGCGTTGGCAAACCTGTTTTGGCAATTCCCGTCAGCCAATTGGCGTCATTGAATTGGCGAATTGAATTGGCGCTAACGAATCAGCGCCGTCAATCGCGCGTGACCCGTTTCACCGTGGTTGCCTTTCCGGCTGCCACCTTCGCCGATTTTTGCGCGATCTTTCATTTTTCGCGCCCGCTTCCAGGACTTCACGATGCGCGTCTTTAATTTCTCAGCCGGCCCGGCGGCCATGCCCGAAGAAGTGCTGCGCCAGGCAGCCGATGAGATGCTCGATTGGCAAGGCAGTGGCATGAGCGTGATGGAAATGAGCCATCGCGGCAAGGAATTCATGGCGATCCACGAGGAAGCGCTGGTCGACCTGCGCGACCTGCTGGAGGTGCCGGCGAGCCACCGCATCCTGTTCCTGCAGGGCGGCGGTCTGGGCGAGAACGCGATCGTGCCGATGAACCTGCTCGGCGCGAAGCCGCGGGCTGATTTCGTCGTCACCGGCTCGTGGTCGCAGAAGTCGTTCAAGGAAGCGCAGAAGTACGGCACCATGCATCTGGCCGCCAGCGGCCAAACCGCGGACGGCTTCACGCGCGCACCGGCGCGCGCCGAGTGGCAGTTGTCGGACGATCCGGCCTACGTGCATCTGTGCACGAACGAAACCATCCACGGCGTCGAGACCTTCGAGATTCCCGACCTCGGCGACATTCCGCTGGTGGCGGATGCGTCGTCGCACATCCTGTCGCGCCCGATGGACATCGCCAAATATGGCGTGCTGTTCGCCGGTGCGCAGAAGAATATCGGCATGGCCGGCGTGACGATTGTGATCGTGCGCGAAGACATGCTGGGTCGCGCGCAGTCCATTTGCCCGTCGGCGTTCGAATGGAAAACCGTCGCCGAGAACAATTCGATGTACAACACGCCGCCCACCTACGCGATCTACATCGCGGGGCTGGTGTTCAAGTGGTTGAAGAAGCAGGGCGGCCTCGCCGCGATGGAAGCGCGTAATCTCGAGAAGTCGAAGCTGTTGTATGACACGATCGACTCGAGCAGTTTCTATCTGAACAAGGTCGAACGTGGCTCGCGCTCGCGGATGAACGTACCGTTCTTCCTCGCCGACGAGTCGCGCAACGAAGATTTCCTGGCCGGTGCGAAAGCCCGGGGAATGGTGCAGCTAAAGGGCCACAAGTCCGTCGGCGGCATGCGGGCGTCGATTTATAACGCCGTCCCGCTCGAAGGCGTCAAAGCGCTTGTCGAATACATGAAGGAATTCGAACAGCGCAGCGCCTGAGTCACTGACCGGCAGGCGCGCGCATCCTTTCCAGCAGTTACCCGGCACGACCGTTTTCACGCATGGACGACGAACTCAATACCCGACTCAAACCTCTTCGCGAACGCATCGACGCGCTCGACGCGCAGTTGATCGCGCTGCTGAATCAGCGCGCCGCGGTCGCGCTCGAAGTGGGCGAGGTCAAGAAGCACTACAACGCGCCGGTATTCCGGCCGGAGCGCGAACAGCAGGTGATCGCGCGTCTGCAGGACCTGAGCGAAGGGCCGCTCGCGAGCGAACACATCAGCGCGATCTGGCGCGAGATCATGGCGGCGAGCCGCGCGCTCGAACAGACCATCAAGGCCGCGTTCCTCGGGCCGGTTGGCACCTACAGCGAACAGGCGATGCACGAGTACTTCGGTCAGTCGATCGAAGGCCTGCCGTGCCCGTCGATCGACGAAGTGTTTCGCTCGGTCGAAGCGGGTGCCGCGGAATTCGGCGTCGTGCCGGTCGAGAATTCGACCGAAGGCGCGGTGTCGCGCACGCTCGACCTGCTGCTGCAAACGCAACTCACGATTGGCGGCGAACTGGCCCTGCCGATTCACCACAACCTGCTCACGCTGAACGGCGGCCTGACCGGCGTGAAGCGCGTGTGCGCGCATGCTCAGGCGCTCGCCCAATGCCAGCGCTGGCTGTCGACGAACGCGCCGCACCTCGAGCGCCAGGCGGTATCCAGCAATGCCGAGGCCGCCCGGATGGCGGCGGAAGATCCGACGGTCGCGGCCATCGCCGGCGATCGCGCGGCGACTCATTACGGTCTGCAGGTGGTGAACGCGCTGATTCAGGACGACCCGCACAACCGCACGCGCTTCGTGATGATCGGCAAGCAGCCGGCCGCCCCGAGCGGTTACGACCAGACCTCGCTGATCGTTTCGGTCGTCAACGAACCGGGTGCGATGGTCAAGCTGCTGGAGCCGCTGGCGCGCCACAGCGTGTCGATGACGCGTTTCGAATCGCGTCCGGCGCGCGTCGGCACGTGGGAGTACTACTTCTACATCGACATCGAAGGCCATCGCGACGATCCGGCGGTAGCCGCCGCGCTCACGGAACTTGGCGAGAAGGCCGCGTTCCTGAAGATACTCGGCTCGTATCCGCGCGCCCGCTGAACGCTTCAGGCAGTGGGATCCGGGCGGGGTTCGGCCAGCCGCCCGGCCGCGCATTCAAAGCTGCACATTTAACTACTCATCGTCGTTCGGAGATATTCATGACAGCGTCTTTCGGTCCTTCCTACGTACGCGCGATTGCGCCTTACATCGCCGGCAAGCCGATTTCGGAAGTGGCCCGTGAGTTCGGTCTGGACGAGGCGACCATCGTGAAGCTGGCGTCGAACGAGAACCCGCTCGGCATGCCGGAATCCGCGCAACGCGCGATGGCCCAGGCGGCCAGTGAACTCGGCCGCTATCCGGACGCGAACGGGTTCGAGCTGAAGGCCGCGTTGAGCGAACGCTACGGCGTGCCGGCCGACTGGGTCACGCTCGGCAACGGCAGCAACGACATCCTCGAAATCGCCGCGCACGCATTCGTGGAAAAGGGCCAGTCGATCGTTTTCGCGCAGTATTCGTTCGCCGTCTACGCGCTGGCCACGCAAGGCGTAGGCGCCCGCGCGATCGTCGTGCCGGCCGTCAGATATGGCCACGACCTCGATGCAATGCTCGCGGCGATCACCGACGACACGCGGCTGATGTTCGTCGCGAACCCGAACAATCCGACCGGCACGTTTATTGAAGGTCCGAAGCTCGAGGCGTTTCTCGAGAAGGTGCCGCGCCATGTGGTCGTGGTGCTCGACGAGGCCTACACGGAATATCTGCGGGAAGAAAAGCGCTACGACTCGATCGCGTGGGTGCGCCGCTACCCGAATCTGCTGGTATCGCGCACGTTCTCGAAGGCGTTTGGCCTCGCCGGTCTGCGGGTGGGCTTCGCGATCGCCCAGCCTCAATTGACTGATCTGCTGAACCGGCTGCGCCAGCCGTTCAACGTGAACACGCTCGCGCAAGCCGCGGCGATCGCCGCGCTGAACGACGGCGCGTTTCTCGAAAAGAGCGCGGCTTTGAATGCACAAGGGTATAGCCGTCTAACTGAAGCGTTCGACAAGCTCGGCCTCGAGTACGTGCCGTCGGATGGCAACTTCGTGCTGGTGCGCGTCGGCAACGACGACGCCGCCGGCAACCGCGTCAACCTCGAATTGTTGAAGCAGGGCGTGATCGTGCGTCCGGTCGGCAACTACGGTTTGCCGCAATGGCTGCGTATCACGATCGGCCTGCCGGAAGAAAACGAAGCATTCCTCGCGGCGCTCGAAAAGACGCTCGCCACCGCGTAAGCGGTAATCCTTGACCCGCGCGCCTCATCGGCATGGCAGGCGCGCTTTTTGTGTGACCGACGTGGCCGCGTTCTCTTTTAACAAGCTGGTGATTTTTGGTGTCGGCCTGATTGGCGGGTCGCTCGCACGCGCGCTGCGTGAGCGCGGCGATGCCGACGGCGCGCGTACCGTGATCGGTGTCGGACGCTCGGCTGCATCGAGCGAGCGCGCTTTGACGCTGGGCGTGATCGACGGCGCGGCGGCGTTGGACAACGACGCGGCGCTGCGTGAAGCGCTGTCCGGTGCGGACATCGTGCTGTTGGCGGCGCCTGTCGCGCAGACGCAGCCGTTGCTCGCGCGCATTGCGCCGTATCTCGATGCGGGCACGATCGTCACGGATGCCGGCAGCACCAAGTCCGACGCGGTCGACGCGGCCCGCGCGGCGCTCGGCACGCGGATCGGCCAGTTCGTGCCGGGGCATCCGATCGCCGGCCGCGAGTCGAGCGGCGTGGATGCCGCTTTGCCCGACCTGTATGTGGGCCGCAACGTCGTGTTGTGTCCGCTGCCGGAGAATGCGCCAGCAGCGGTCGAGCGCGTCGCGGCAATGTGGCGTGCAACCGGCGCGCTGGTGCGCGAAATGACGCCCGCGCAGCACGACCGCGTGTTCGCGTCGGTCAGTCATTTGCCGCACGTGTTGTCGTTTGCGCTGGTCGAGCAGATTCTCAATTCGCCCGACGCCGCGTTGAAATTCTCGTTCGCGGCGGGCGGTTTCCGGGACTTCACGCGGATTGCCGCGTCGAGTCCGGAAATGTGGCGCGACGTGTGCGTTGCCAATCGCGTTGCGCTGCTCGACGAGCTCGACGCGTACACCGCAGTGCTCGCGCGCCTGCGCGCGGCCATCGAAGCCGCCGACGGCGCCGCGCTCGAAGCCGTGTTCGCGCGCTCGCGGGTGGCGCGCACCGAGTGGCAGGAACAGCGCGCGGCCGGTGTGGCCAACAGCGACGCGTCGAAATAACCGGAAACTGGACTCAATCATGGAATTCCTCGATCTCGGACCGTTTTCCCGTGCGTCCGGCACGGTTCGTCTGCCTGGCTCGAAGAGCATTTCGAATCGGGTGTTGCTGCTCGCGGCGCTCGCCGACGGCGAAACCACGATCACGAACCTGCTCGACTCCGACGACACCCGCGTGATGCTCGACGCGCTCGTCAAGCTCGGCGTGCGTCTCAAGCGTGACGGCGAAACCTGCGCCGTGACCGGCACGCGCGGCGCGTTCACCGCGCGCACGGCCGACCTGTTCCTCGGCAATGCCGGCACGGCGGTGCGTCCGCTGACTGCGGCGCTGGCCGTGAATGGCGGTGACTATCGGATCCACGGTGTGCCGCGCATGCACGAGCGGCCGATCGGCGATCTGGTCGACGGCTTGCGCCAGATCGGCGCGAAGATTGATTACGAAGAGAACGAAGGTTACCCGCCGCTGCGGATTCGCCCGGCGCAGATCACGGCCGACGCGCCGATCCGCGTGCGCGGCGATGTGTCGAGCCAGTTCCTCACCTCGTTGCTGATGACGCTGCCGCTGCTACGCACCGCAAGCGGCGTGAGCACCGTGCAGGTGGACGGCGAACTGATTTCGAAGCCGTACATCGAGATCACGATCAAGCTGATGGCGCGTTTCGGCATCAAGGTCGAGCGCCACGGCTGGCACCAGTTCGTCGTGCCGGCGGGGCAGCGGTATCAGTCGCCGGGCACCATCATGGTGGAGGGCGACGCGTCGTCCGCGTCGTATTTCCTCGCGGCTGGCGCGCTCGGCGGCGGCCCGCTGAGAGTGGAAGGGGTGGGCCGCGCGAGCATCCAGGGCGACGTCGGCTTTGCCGATGCGCTCACCCGAATGGGCGCGAATCTGCAGATGGGCGACGACTGGATCGAAGTGCGCGGTGTCGGCAACGACCACGGCAAGCTCGATCCGATCGACATGGACTTCAACCTGATCCCCGACGCCGCGATGACGATCGCCGTCGCCGCGCTGTTCGCGGACGGCACGACCACGCTGCGCAACATTGCCAGCTGGCGCGTGAAGGAAACCGACCGGATCGCCGCGATGGCGACGGAGCTGCGCAAGGTCGGCGCCAAGGTGCAGGAAGGGGAGGATTTCCTCGTCGTCACGCCGCCTGAAAAACTGATTCCGAACGCGTCGATCGACACCTACGACGATCACCGGATGGCCATGTGCTTCTCGCTCGTGAGCCTCGGCGGCGTGCCGATCCGGATCAACGACCCGAAGTGTGTCGGCAAGACTTTTCCCGATTATTTCGAGCGCTTCACGGCGCTCGCCCAACCCTGATTCAGCCACGAATCGATTGACGTGCGACTTTTTCGATGAAACCGACCCGTCCCTTTCACCAGACGCCGGTCATTACGATCGACGGTCCGAGTGCCTCTGGCAAAGGCACAGTGGCCGCGCTGGTTGCCGCGAGCCTCGGCTTTCACCTGCTGGACAGCGGCGCGCTGTACCGGCTTGCCGCGCTCGCCAGCATCCGTTACGAGATCTCCGCCGACGATGCCGACACCCTTGCCGAACTGATCGACGATCTGCATATCACGTTCCGCGAGGGGCTTGCGCAGCTCGATGGCGTCGACGTATCGGCCGAGATTCGCGCTGAGGAAGTCGGCAGCCGGGCGTCGGCGATCGCCGTGCACGCACCGGTGCGAGCCGCGCTCGTGGCGCGCCAGCGGGCTTTCCGCAAGGAGCCGGGGCTGGTTGCGGACGGCCGCGACATGGGCACCGTGATCTTCCCGGATGCCGTGCTGAAGGTGTTCATGACCGCCAGCGTCGAGGCCCGCGCGGTGCGCCGGCATAAGCAATTGATCCAAAAAGGATTTTCTGCTAATATAGATGACTTGCTCCGGGATTTGCGTGAGCGCGACGAGCGTGACAGTCAGCGCGCAGCCGCGCCACTCAAGCCCGCGGCGGATGCAAAGCTGCTTGATACCTCCGCTTTGTCGATCGACCAGGCGGTGGAGCAGGTGGTGCAGTGGTATGAAGCGCTAGTCCCGCAGGCCTGATGAAAGTATCAGTTGCGCATCGGCGGCGGGCGCAGTAGAAGTTTCGTTGTTGGTAGGTGCTTCGCGATTGTCGTGAAGCGTTGTGTTAACCCTTTAACCCCGCGTGGCATTCGCATACTTGGCCATTGTTGCTGACCGTCCGGCCAGCCAGGCACTGCGAGACCATGCAAATTTCGATTTTTATGTCCGACCTGCAAACCTCTACCCCGAATACCGAATCTTTTGCGGCTCTGTTCGAAGAGTCGCTGACCAAGCAAGACATGCGCGCTGGCGAAGTGATCTCCGCCGAAGTCGTGCGCGTTGACCACAACTTCGTGGTCGTCAATGCTGGTCTCAAGTCCGAAGCCTACATCCCGCTCGAAGAGTTCCTGAACGACGCGGGCGAGGTAGAAGTGCAGGCGGGCGACTTCGTTTCCGTCGCGATCGACGCGCTGGAAAACGGCTATGGCGACACGATCCTGTCGCGCGACAAGGCGAAGCGTCTGGCTTCGTGGCTGTCGCTGGAAAAGGCTCTCGACAACAACGAACTCGTGACCGGTACGATCACGGGCAAGGTCAAGGGCGGCATGACCGTGATGGTCAACGGCATCCGCGCGTTCCTGCCGGGTTCGCTGGTCGACACGCGTCCGGTCAAGGACACGACCCCGTACGAAGGCAAGACGCTGGAATTCCGCGTCATCAAGCTCGACCGCAAGCGTAACAACGTCGTGCTGTCGCGCCGCGCGGTGATCGAAGCGACCCAGGGCGAAGAGCGCGCCAAGCTGCTCGAAACGCTGAAGGAAGGCGCGATCGTCGAAGGCGTGGTCAAGAACATCACCGACTACGGCGCGTTCGTGGACCTCGGCGGTATCGACGGCCTGCTGCACATCACCGACATCGCATGGCGTCGTGTGCGTCACCCGAGCGAAGTGCTGTCGGTTGGCCAGGAAGTCACCGCGAAGATCCTCAAGTTCGACCAGGAAAAGAACCGCGTTTCGCTCGGTATCAAGCAACTGGGCGACGATCCGTGGGAAGGCATTTCGCGCCGTTACCCGTCGGGCACGCGCCTGTTCGGTAAGGTCACCAACATCACCGACTACGGCGCATTCGTCGAAGTGGAATCGGGCATCGAAGGCCTCGTCCACGTGTCGGAAATGGACTGGACCAACAAGAACGTTGCACCGTCGAAGGTTGTGCAACTGGGCGACGAAGTCGAAGTCATGGTTCTCGAAATCGACGAAGACCGCCGCCGTATCAGCCTCGGCATGAAGCAGTGCAAGCCGAACCCGTGGGACGACTTCAGCCGCAACTTCAAGAAGGGCGACAAGCTGCAAGGCGCAATCAAGTCGATCACCGACTTCGGCGTCTTCATCGGTCTGCCGGGCGGCATCGACGGCCTGGTTCACCTGTCGGACCTGTCGTGGAGCGAAACGGGCGAAGAAGCAGTTCGCAAGTACAAGAAGGGCGACGAAGTGGAAGCGATCGTTCTCGGCATCGACGTCGAGAAGGAACGCATTTCGCTGGGTATCAAGCAGCTCGAAGGCGACCCGTTCAGCAACTTCGTTGCAATGAACGACAAGGGTTCGATCGTCGACGGTACGGTCAAGTCGGTGGACGCGAAGGGTGCCGTGGTTCAGCTGTCGGCTGAAGTCGAAGGCTACCTGCGCGCTTCGGAAATCGCGCAAGACCGCGTGGAAGACGCTCGCAACGTGCTGAAGGAAGGCGACAAGGTCAACGCGATGATCATCAACATCGATCGCAAGTCGCGCGGCATCAACCTGTCGATCAAGGCCAAGGATTCGGCTGAGCAACAGGAAGCCATCCGTGGTCTGGCTTCGTCCGATTCGAGCGCAGCTGCCACCGGCACGACGAACCTCGGCGCGCTGCTGAAGGCCAAGCTCGACGGCCAGAACCAGTAAGCCTGAGAGGTCTGCTGCAGTATGACCAAATCGGAATTGGTCGCCCAGCTGGCTACGCGATTTCCGCAACTTGTCCTTAAAGATGCGGATTTCGCGGTGAAAACGATGCTCGATGCGATGTCGGAGGCGCTTGCCAACGGTCATCGCATTGAAATTCGCGGCTTCGGCAGCTTCGGGCTCAACCGCCGTCCCTCCCGCGTCGGACGTAATCCGAAGTCGGGCGAGAAGGTGCTGGTACCTGAGAAGTACGTACCGCATTTCAAGCCAGGCAAGGAATTGCGTGAGCGGGTGGATCGTCGCGCGGGCGAGCCGTTGAAGGACGAAGAGCCGGATGACGACCTGTAAATGCTCCGCGGTGCGTCTTGCGGCGTGGCATAGGTAGCGTCGGCGGCCAAAGCCAGTCGGCAAAAGACCAGAAAAAAGCGCCTCCGGGCGCTTTTTTTTCGTCCGTGCTTCGTCCGTACTCCGTCCGTGCTTTTTGGGCCGCACTTTTCGCGGCTGATCGTTGCGATGCCGGTTCGTGTGCGCGCCGACGCGCGATCGATGCATCCCGGCAATCCGACGCGGGTCCCTGCATCTAGTTTGCGGCACGATAAACCGCGCGTAAGTCCGCAATCCGTCAGTTCCTGCCCAGCCGCGAGGGCTTCAATTACAATACGGGTCACTTCGGCGCGGGCAACACCGTGGCGCGACGCGTCATCAAGCCGGCGTCACCCCGCAACTGCCGTCAAGAGACCTATTCATGAAATTTATCGTCTGGTTGATCCGTGTGCTGGTGTTCGTGCTGCTGCTGGTGCTGGCGCTCTCCAACACACAACCTGCCACGCTGAATTTCCTCGCTGGCTATGCGTGGTCGGCGCCTTTGATCCTGATCGGCCTCGCGTTCTTCGTAGTGGGGCTGCTGGCCGGGCTGGTGTCGTCGATGCCGGCCGTGGTGCGCCTGCGCATGGAAAATGGCAGGCTCAAGCGCGAGTTGCGGGTGGCGCGCGAAACCCCGGTGGTGGTCGAACAGCCGCCGCTGCCGCCGCTGATTTGAATTTCTTTCTGTCGCGCGGCCTAAGCGCGGCCTTTGCGCTTCCGCTTCCCCGTACTTTTGCATTAATCGCATGGATCTAGACTTCTGGTGGCTGCTCGTCATACCCGTCGCTTTCGCGTTCGGCTGGGTGGCTGCGCGCTACGACCTCAAGACGCTGCTATCCGAGAGCGCCAACCTGCCGCGTTCATATTTTCGCGGGCTGAATTTTCTGCTCAACGAGCAGCCGGACAAGGCGATCGATGCGTTCATCGAAGTGGTCAAGCTCGACCCTGAAACGGTCGAGTTGCATTTCGCGCTCGGCAATCTGTTCCGGCGCCGCGGCGAAACGGATCGCGCGATTCGCGTGCATCAGAATCTGCTGAGCCGCGCCGACCTGCCGGTCAACGAGCGCGATCACGCGCTCTATGAGCTGGGGCAGGACTTCCTGAAAGCGGGCCTGCTCGATCGCGCGGAGGAAACCTTCCGCTCGCTCGAAACCGGCGACTACGCACTGGGTGCGCAGCGTGCGCTGCTTACCATCTACGAAATCGAGAAGGACTGGGTCAAGTCGATCGACACGGCCCGACATCTGGAAACGATGGGCGCTGAATCGCTCGACAAGGAAATCGCGCAGTTCCATTGCGAACTCGCGCAGGAAGCGCTCCAGCACAAGAACGCGGACGAGGCCCGCCGTCAACTCGGCTTCGCGCTAAAGGCGAACTCGTCCAACGTGCGCGCAACGATCCTGTTCGGCGACGTCGATGCGGCGGGCGGGGCACAGGATGCGGCGATCGCGCAGTGGCGACGCGTCGAGGAACAGAATCCGGCCTATCTGCCGCTCGTCGCGGAAAAGGTGATGAAGGCTTACGAAGCGCTCGGCCGCCCACAGGAGGGCGCCGATCTGCTCACCGCGTGGGTGGACCGTCATCCGAGCAACGATCTGCTGGACGTGGCCTATCAGCACGTCGCGTTGCTGCGCGGGCCCGATGCCGCGCATGCGTTGGCGCGCTCGCAGATGCAGAAGTCGCCAAATCTGGCGGGCATGACGCGCCTGCTCGAAGCGCAGCAAGCCGTCGCGGAAGAGCCGCGGCGCAGCGAGCTCGAACTGATGCGCACGCTGATCCGTCAGCGCACCAAGAATCTGCCGCGCTATACGTGCCAGAATTGCGGTTTCAGGGCGCGGCTGTTCTATTGGCAGTGCCCGGGTTGCAGCGGTTGGGAAACCTATGCGCCGCGCCGCGTCGAACCGATCACGGCGTCGAACTGACGCCAGGGCGACTGCGGCCCCGGTCGTGCGGTCGCCGCGCCGCGCGTGTGGCAGCAGTGTCTGCGCGGGCGGATTTCGCAACGGGTTCTTCACCGGCATCACTACCGGCAATCATCGCCGGAACCTTCTACCGGAAAGCGTATGAAAATCACCATTATCGGCACGGGCTACGTCGGCCTCGTCACTGGCGCGTGTCTCGCTGAGATCGGCAACGACGTTTTCTGTCTCGACGTCGATCCCCGCAAGATCGAAATCCTCAACAACGGTGGCGTGCCGATTCACGAGCCGGGCTTGCAGGAAATCATCGCGCGTACCCGCGCGGCTGGCCGCATCACGTTTTCGACCGATGTCGAAGCGAGCGTGGCGCACGGGGACGTGCAGTTCATCGCGGTCGGCACGCCTCCCGACGAAGACGGCTCGGCCGATCTGCAATACGTGCTCGAGGCGGCCCGCAACATCGGCCGCACGATGAACGGCTTCAAGGTGATCGTCGACAAGTCGACGGTGCCGGTCGGCACCGCGCAGCGCGTGCGCGCGGTGGTCGAAGAGGAGCGGGCCAAACGCGGGCTTGCGAATAGCAAGCAGCATCGCTTTTCGGTGGTCTCCAACCCCGAGTTCCTGAAGGAAGGCGCGGCCGTCGACGACTTCATGCGACCCGATCGCATTGTGCTCGGCATCGACGAAGACGAAGCCGGCCTGCGCGCGCGCGAGCTGATGAAGCGTCTGTACGCGCCGTTTAACCGCAATCACGAACGCACGCTGTATATGGACGTGCGCTCGGCCGAGTTCACCAAATACGCGGCCAACGCGATGCTCGCGACGCGCATCTCGTTCATGAACGAGATGTCGAATCTGGCGGACCGGGTTGGCGCGGATATCGAAGCGGTGCGGCGCGGCATTGGCTCGGACCCGCGGATCGGCTATCACTTCCTGTACGCTGGCTGCGGCTATGGCGGCTCGTGCTTCCCGAAAGACGTGCAGGCGCTGATTCGCACCGCCAGCGAGAGCGGCCACAATTTGCGCATTCTCGAAGCAGTCGAGGACGTGAATTACCGGCAGAAGGACGTGCTGGTGGACAAGATCACCGCAAAGCTCGGCGAAGATCTGAGCGGTCGCACGTTCGCCGTGTGGGGCCTCGCGTTCAAGCCGAATACCGATGACATGCGCGAAGCGCCGAGCCGTCGCGTGATTGCCGAACTGCTGGCGCGTGGCGCGCAGGTGCGCGCGTACGATCCGGTCGCGGTCACTGAAGCGCGCCGCGTGTTCGCGATGGACCTGCACGCCGTGCCCGAGCAGCTCGCGCGTCTGACCTTCACTGGCACGCAGGACGAAACGCTGACCGGCGCCGACGCGCTCGTGATCGTGACGGAGTGGAAGGAATTCAAGAGTCCTGATTTCGTGCATCTGAAATCGGTGCTGAAGTCGCCGCTGATTTTCGACGGCCGCAATCTATACGAACCGGACGCGATGACCGAGCTCGGCATCGACTATCACTCGATTGGACGCCCCTATGCCCAACCCATTGAACTTCCGGCCGATGCCTGAGGCCGTGCCGGTGGCCGCCCCGTCCACGCCGGCACCGGAGCTCACGGTCGTGCCGCGTGCGCGGCTCGGTGCGGCGCGCGTGCTGGTGGTCGGTGACGTGATGCTCGATCGCTACTGGTTCGGCGACGTGGACCGTATTTCGCCGGAAGCGCCGGTGCCCGTGGTGCACGTGCAGCGTCAGGAAGACCGCCTCGGCGGCGCGGCGAATGTCGCGCGCAATGCGGTCGCACTTGGCGCGCAAGCCGGTCTGCTGTGCGTGGTAGGTCACGACGAACCCGGTGAGCGCATCGTCCAGTTGCTGGGCGAAAGCGGTGTGACGCCGCATCTCGAACGCGATCCGGCGCTCCTCACCACAATCAAGCTGCGTGTGCTGTCGCGTCAGCAGCAGTTGCTGCGGGTCGACTTCGAAAACTCGCCGACGCACGAAGTACTGCTCGCGGGTCTCGCCCGTTTCGACGAGTTGCTGCCGTCGCACGACGTGATTCTGATGTCCGATTACGCGAAGGGCGGCCTGACCCACGTCACGCAAATGATCGCGCGGGCGCATGCGGCCGGCAAGCCGGTGCTGGTCGATCCGAAGGGCGACGACTGGGAACGCTATCGCGGCGCGACGCTGATCACGCCGAATCGCGCGGAGTTGCGCGAGGTCGTGGGTCAGTGGAAATCCGAAGAGGATCTGGTCACACGCGTGACGAAACTGCGTGCCGATCTGGCGTTCGGTGCGTTGTTGCTGACGCGTTCGGAAGAGGGCATGACGCTCTTCTCCGACGACGGCATCCTGCACGCGTCGGCCGTTGCACGCGAAGTGTATGATGTCTCGGGTGCGGGCGACACCGTGATCGCCACGCTTGCCGCGATGCTCGGCGCGGGTCTCACGCTGGTCGAGGCGGTTGGGCTCGCGAATCGCGCAGCCGGCATCGTGGTCGGCAAGCTCGGCACGGCCACCGTCGACTACGACGAACTCTTTCATTGACGTGGCCCGCCGGGTCCCATGCAAAGCCCCTTACTGCAAGATCATCATGACCCTCATCGTCACCGGCGCGGCCGGTTTCATCGGCAGCAATCTCGTGAAGGCGCTCAACGAGCGCGGTGAGCAACGCATCATTGCCGTCGACAATCTCACGCGCGCCGACAAGTTCAAGAATCTGGTCGACTGCGAAATCGACGACTATCTGGACAAGACCGAATTCGTCGAGCGCTTCAGGCGCGGCGACTTCGGCAAGGTGCGCGCGATTTTCCATGAAGGCGCCTGCTCGGACACGATGGAAACCGACGGCCGCTACATGATGGACAACAACTTCCGCTATAGCCGCGACGTGCTCGATGTCTGCCTCGCGCAGAACATCCAGTTTCTGTACGCGTCGTCGGCGGCCACGTATGGCGGGTCGAGCCGGTTCGTCGAAGAGCGTGAAGTCGAACAGCCGCTGAACGTCTACGGTTATTCGAAGTTCCTGTTCGACCAGGTGATTCGCCGCGTGCTGCCCACCGCGAAGAGCCAGATTGCCGGCTTCCGTTACTTCAACGTGTACGGGCCGCGCGAAACGCACAAGGCGCGCATGGCGTCGGTCGCGTTTCACAACTTCAACCAGTTCCGCTCCGAAGGCAAGGTCAAGCTGTTCGGCGAATACAACGGCTATGCTGCCGGCGAGCAGACGCGCGATTTCGTTTCCGTCGAAGACGTGGTGAAGGTCAACCTGTTCTTCTTCGACAACCCGGACAAGTCGGGCATCTTCAATCTGGGCAGCGGTCGCGCGCAGCCGTTCAACGACATCGCCAGCACGGTGGTCAACACGCTGCGTTCGCTGAACCACGAGCCGGCGCTGTCGCTCGCGGATCAGGTGCAACGCGGGCTGATCGAATACATTCCGTTTCCCGATGCGCTGCGCGGCAAGTACCAATGCTTCACGCAAGCCGATCAGACGAAGCTGCGCGCGGCCGGTTACGACGCGCCGTTCCTGAGCGTGCAGGAAGGTGTCGATCGTTACGTACGTTGGCTATTCGGCCAGGTGTAAATTTTTCGGATCCCTCTTTAAACTGGCATCTCCCGGTTGGTGATGGTCGCCAACCGGTAGTACGAGGGAGATTCCATATGTTTCGAAAAACTCTGGTTACCGCGGCTATGCTCGCCGCTTTCGGCCACGCGTATGCAACGGTCGACGTCAACTCTGCTAACGAAGACGCGCTGCGCGGCATCAAAGGCATCGGTCCCGCCAAAGCGAAAGCCATTCTCGACGAACGTGGGGCGCATGGCCCGTTCAAGGACCCGGCCGATCTCGGCAAGCGCGTCAAAGGCATGGGCGGGCATACCGTCGAGCGCCTGCAGGCGGAGGGTCTCGCTGTCGGTCCGGCTGGCGCGGCTGCTAGCACGCAGGTTGCAGCGTCTTCACAGACCAAAGGCGCGGCCGCTACGGCCGATGCGCCCAAAACCAATCCTCCGGTGGCGGTGAAGAAATAACCGGACGCCGCTCGTGCGCGCGGGGTAGCTCACTGCGCGTGCGGCTCGCGGCCGTCGTTCCCTTCATGGTCGGAGTCGTTAAGAGCACTCCTTCAGCTGTCATCCAGATGACTGGCTCCCGCGGTTCGCAGCCGCGGGTTTTTTGCGTACCGGACGCACGGCCCAACGTCCGCATCCAACGCTCGCATCCAACGCTCGCTTCGGTACGCTTCAGCCCGCCACTCGCGCGTTGCGGCGCTGCCGCGGGTTGCCGCACTCACCGCCTGCATCCATGCAGGCAGAAGGGCCGCCCGGCAGCCGCGGGCACGGTGGTTTAGAATCAAAGATTGAAGACTCCGCGCATCGACAGCACAGAACCCATATGGCTTACAAAACGATTGAAGATACGATCGGCAATACGCCGCTCGTGCAACTCGTCCGGCTTCCTGACGACGAAATCCGCAGCCGCAATAACGTGGTGCTTGCGAAGCTCGAGGGCAACAACCCCGCAGGTTCGGTGAAGGACCGCCCGGCCTTGTCGATGATCAAGAAAGCGGAAGAGCGCGGGCGCATCAAGCCGGGCGACACGCTGATCGAAGCGACCAGCGGCAACACCGGCATCGCGCTTGCGATGGCGGCGGCGATCCGTGGCTACAAGATGGTCCTGATCATGCCGGAAGACCTGTCGGTGGAACGCCGTCAGAGCATGGCTGCATATGGCGCGCAGATCCTGCTGACGCCCGTCACCGGCGGCATGGAGTACGCACGCGATCTGGCCGAGCAGATGCAGCGCGAAGGCAAGGGCCTCATCCTCGATCAGTTCGGCAATCCGGACAATCCGGCCTCGCACATCGAGGGCACCGGGCCGGAAATCTGGCGCGACACCGAAGGACGTATCACGCACTTTGTGTCGTCGATGGGTACGACCGGCACGATCATGGGCGTGTCCAAGTTTCTGAAAGAGCAGAACCAGGCGATCGAAATCATCGGCGCGCAACCCGAAGAGGGTTCGCGCATTCCGGGTATCCGCAAATGGCCGGAAGCGTATATGCCGAAAATTTTCGACCGCAGTCGCGTGGATCGTGTCGAGAACGTGAGCCAGGCAGCAGCCGAGGCCATGGCGCGCCGGATGGCTTCGGTCGAAGGCATCTTCGCCGGCATCTCGTCGGGCGGCGCGTGCGAAGTGGCGCTGCGTATCGCTCGCCAGGTCGAGAATGCAACGATCGTATTCATCGTCTGCGATCGCGGCGACCGCTATCTGTCGACCGGCGTGTTTCCCGCGTAAGGATGAGTGTGAGCATCAGCGCTCACGCGAGCCAATAGAAAAGCGCCGGTCGAGTGAACTGCACCCCAAAGGTTGGATCGATGTCCAACTTTTGGGGTGCAGTTCAGAGCCGGCGCTTTTTTTGGTCGCTCAAGATGGGGCGCACGAGGCGCCCACAGGAGGCATCACTGCGAAGCCGGGCTCGCCGGCGCCGCGTTATTGCTCGCGTTCGCCGCATCGCTTGCTTGCATCTGCGCCTTGACCCGCTGGCCCAGCTGATACACCGCGAGCGCATAGAAGAAACTGCGGTTATAACGCGTCAGCACGTAGAAGTTCTTCAGGCCCAGCATGAACTCGGTGCCGCGTCCCGGCGACGGCAGATCCACCACCGTCACCGGCGTGCCGGCTTCCGCCGCGATATCCACCTTCGGTTCATTCAGCAGCAGCCCGGCGCGCAGCAACTGGTCGAGCGGCCAGTGCGGCTCCGGCTGGCCATCGGCGGCAGCCTGGGCGACGCCCAGGCTGCCGGCATCCGAGCCGATCCGCCACACTACCGGCCGACCGTTTTCCCAGCCGTTCTGACGCAGATAATTCGCCACGCTGCCGATGGCATCCGCCTGGCTCGTGCGCAGGTCGATCTGCCGATGGCCGTCGTAGTTCACCGCATATTGCACGATGCTGCTCGGCAGGAACTGCGGAATGCCGATCGCGCCGGTGTACGAGCCGAGCACCGTGGTCGGATCGATCTGCGCGTCGCGCGTCCACACCAGGTAGTCTTCGAGATTCTTGCGGAAGGTCGCCTGGCGATCCGCGCGATTGGTGGTGTTCGGGTAGTCGAAGCTGAGCGTGGTCAGCGCATCGAGCACGCGGAAGTTGCCCATGTAGCGACCGTAGATCGTCTCCACGCCGATGATGCCGACGATCACTTCCGGTGGCACGCCGAACTCTTCGTACGCGCGTTGCAGCGTGGCCTGGTTCTCGCGCCAGAACTGCACGCCGGCATTGATGCGCACCGGGTCGAGGAAGCGCGACTGATACACGCGCCAGTTCTTGACCGACGGCGTGGGCGACGGCGTCACCAGCTTGACCGCGGTCGCCGAATAGCTGACGCCCGCAAACAGCGAGTGCAACGCGGCCGGGTCGAAGTCGTAGCGCGCGACCATGTCGTTGATGAACGTGTCGACATTGGCATTGTTCGCGTAGCGCTGCGGGATGATTTCTTCTTCGAACGTTTGCCCTTGCGGCACCGCGGATTGCGGTTGGCTTTGCGCGAGCACCACCGGCGGTTTCTTGCCGGCGCTTTGCGCGACCGCCGGACTGGTTGCCATGAACATGCACGATGCGACGGATAGTGAGGCGGCCAGCGTGCTGGTGCGAAGCCGGTTTCGTGCGGACAGAGCAAGCTTGACGGTCATAGTGGGCAAGGGGCGTGGGGCGCGTGAGACGGGAGAAAAACGGATCGGGGCAGTATACCCGACGGCTTCTGCAAAACCGTGCCCAACGCGCTACGGCGGCATCGTGTGGTAACTTGACGAGTGTTGGCGCGCCGAGGGCGCGCGCCCGTGGACGGAGACACTGCGCGCGCAGCGAAGGCGCCGCGCCGCAGAAGAGAATCATGACAACAGGCTTTTATTCCCACGCCGACTGCTTGCTGCACGATATGGGGCAATGGCATCCCGAATGCCCCGCACGCCTGCAGGCAATCGAAGATCAATTGATCGCGAGCCGCATCGACGCGCTGATCGGGCGCGAGTCGCCGCCGCTCGCCGATGAGGCCGCGCTCTTGCGCGTGCATACGCAAGCGCACGTCGATTACATCCGCAGCCGCTCACCCGTCGAAGGCATCGCCGAGATCGATCCCGACACGACGATGAACCGGCACACCTGGCAAGCCGCGTTGCGCGCGGCGGGCGCCGCGGTGGCCGCGACGGACGCGGTGATCGAGGGCCGCTACGATAACGCGTTTTGCAGCGTGCGGCCGCCCGGCCATCATGCGGAGCCGGCGCGGGCGATGGGCTTCTGCTTTTTCAACAACGTCGCGATCGCCGCGCGCCACGCGCTCGACGTGCATGGCATGCAGCGCGTTGCGATCATCGACTTCGACGTCCATCACGGCAACGGGACCGAGGCGGCGTTTTCGGGCGACTCGCGCGTACTGATGTGCAGCATCTTCCAGCATCCGTTCTATCCGTTCACCGGCGCCGACAATCAGGCGCCCAACATGTGCAACGTGCCGATGCCGGCGCGCTCGAAAGGCATGGCGGTGCGCGAGGCGGTGGACCTGCTGTGGTTGCCGCGCCTGCACGAATTCAAGCCGGAGATGCTGTTCATCTCGGCGGGCTTCGACGCGCATCGCGAGGACGATCTCGGCAACATGGGCCTCGTCGAAGACGACTACGCATGGATCACCGACCAGATGCGCGAGATCGCGAAACGCTATGCGCGCGGGCGGATCGTCAGTTGCCTCGAGGGCGGCTACAACCTGTCGGCGCTCGGGCGCAGCGTGGTCGCGCACGTGCGCTCGCTGGCCGGACTCTGAACCGCCGCAGGCCGCAGACCGAGTCAACCTGAGAGGAGCGAGCTATGACCGCCGACCATGCCGACCTGCGCGGCGCTGCACTGATCGAGATCGAACCCGATGCGTATGGCGTGCCGGGCGTCGTGCGTGTGATGATGAACCGGCCGGACGCGTTCAACGCGCTGTCCGAAGCGTTGCTCGACGAACTACAGCATGCCTTGGCTGGGATTGCACAGACGGATGCGCGCGTGGTCGTGATCGCGGGCGCGGGGCGGGCGTTTTGCGCGGGCCACGATTTGAAGGAAATGCGTGCGGAGCCGTCGCTCGCGTACTACCAGCAGCTTTTTGCCCGCTGCACCAAGCTCATGATGACGATCCAGCGCCTGCCGCAGCCGGTGATCGCGCGTGTCCAGGGCATTGCCACGGCGGCCGGCTGTCAGCTCGTGGCGATGTGCGATCTGGCCGTCGCTGCCGACACCGCGCGTTTTGCCGTCTCGGGCGTGAACCTCGGGCTCTTCTGCGCGACGCCTTCGGTGCCGCTGTCGCGCAATCTGTCGCGTAAGGCGGCGCTTGAAATGCTGCTCACCGGCGATTTCATCGATGCCGCGCAAGCGCAGCAGCAGGGCCTCGTGAATCGCGTGGTGCCAGCGGATAGCCTCGACGCGGAAGTCGGGCGGCTCGCCAGCAGCATCTGCGCGAAACCCATCGAAGCGGTGAGCGCAGGCAAGGGTCTTTTCTATCGTCAGCTCGAAATGGGCATCGAGGCGGCTTACCAGCTCGCCGGCCAGACGATGGCTTGCAACATGATGGACGACTCGGCGCTCGAAGGCGTGCAGGCGTTCATCGACAAACGCGCGCCGGACTGGAAGCGCTAGGCGGCACGCCGAAACCCGCACGCTGAAACCTGTGCGCTGAAACCTGTGCGCTGAAACCTGTGCGCTGAAACCTGTGCGCTGAAACCTGTGCGCCGAAACCTGTGCGCCGAAACCTGTGCGCCGAAACCCGCACGCCGAAACCACGCGCCAAAACCACTCGACCCATCTCCGTTCAACCCCGACCCACCCGCCTTTCGATCCACTCGATCAAAGCCTCGATCACCCGGTCGCGGTCGAGGTCATTCATCGTCTCGTGATAGCTGCCTTCGTGCAGCGTGATCGTTTTGTCGAGCGAGCCCGCGTGCTGGCCGAAGTCGCGGCTGCCTTCGGGCTCGGTGAGTTTGTCGGCGGTGCCGTGATACACCAGCAGCGGCACGCGCAGGCCCGCGCGACCCCGCTCGATGCGCGCCATCGCCAGCAGCAGCTGCGCGCCGGTGCGCGCCGGAATCGCGCCGTGGTGCACGAGCGGGTCATTGCGATTGGCGTTCACCACCGGCTGCAGACGCGAGAGTAGCGCGGCGTCGATTTTCATCGCCGGGAAGCTCGGATATAGACGGCTGATGACCTGGCTCAGCTTGAGCATCCAGCGCGGCACATCGCGGCCGGGCGCGAGCGCCGGGCTCGACAGGATCAGCCCGGCCAGCCGGCGGCCGGTCGCGTCGAGGCGTTCGATCGCATAGAGCGCGGCCACCGTGCCGCCCATACTGTGTCCCATCAGGAAGAGCGGCACGCAACTCTGCGCGGCGGCATCGAGCAAGGCCTGCGCGTCGAGCAGATAGTCGTCGAAGCGCTTCACGTAGGCTCGCTTGCCGGGCGCGAGTCCGTGGCCGCGCAGATCGATCGCGACCAGTTCGATGCCGGCCGCGTTCAGCCGGCCAGCCAGCGCGGCGTAGCGACCGGCGTGCTCGGCGAGACCGTGCAGCAGCGCGACAGTCGCGCGCATCGGCCCGATGGCCGGCCAGCGGTACAGCGGCAACGTCATGCCGTCGGCCGTCGTGACTGACGAGCGCTGCGGCGTGCTGTCGTTGCGGTTGCCGGCGCTTGCGCGCACTGGGTTGCTATGGGAGGTTTGCATGGCTGCGGGCTGTCCTGTCCTGTTTGCCCGATCATAGTCGCAGCGGCGCCTGACGCGCGAGCATGCACGTATCGCGCAGGCCTCTAATGCTTTCAGGTTATGAAAAGATCGGAATTGATTATTAAAGGGTATGTCGCCGCTGCGGTAGAATTGCCGCCTTAAATCCCAATAAAAGCAACGGCGGCCGCTTGTCGGGAGCACACAACGCTCGCTGACAGCCTCCGCCGTTTCGTTTTTCCATGATCGAAATACGCAATATCTCCCAGCGGTTCGCCGGGCCCCGGGGCTGGGTCGAGGCGCTGCACAACGTCAATCTATCGATTCCAGCGGGCGAGGTGTTCGGCATCATCGGCCGCAGCGGCGCGGGCAAGAGCACGCTCGTGCGCACCATCAATCTGCTGACGCGCCCGTCCGAAGGCAATCTCGTCGTCAACGGCCGCGATCTGACCACGCTGCCCGCCGCGCAATTGCGCGAGGCGCGCCGCGAGATCGGCATGATCTTCCAGCACTTCAACCTGCTGTCGTCGCGCACGGTGTACGAGAACGTCGCGCTGCCGCTCGAACTGGCCGGCATGAAGCGCGATGAAATCGAAGCGAACGTGCTGCCGCTGCTCGAACTGGTCGGCCTGTCGGCGCAGAAGGACCGGTATCCGGCGCAGATCAGCGGCGGCCAGAAGCAGCGCGTGGGCATTGCGCGCGCGCTGGCGAGCAAACCGAAAGTACTGCTCTCCGACGAAGCGACGTCTGCGCTCGATCCCGAAACGACGCGGGCGATCCTCGACCTGCTCAAGCGCATCAATCGGGAACTGAACCTGACGGTCGTGCTGATCACGCATCAGATGGACGTGATCAAGCAGGTCTGCGACCGCGTCGCGGTGCTGGATGCGGGTCGTGTGGTCGAAGAGGGCAAGGTGATCGACGTGTTCCTGCAGCCGCATCACGAGGTCACGCGCGCGCTGATCGGCGACGTGATCGCGCAGGAACTGCCACCCGCGATGAAGGCGCGGGTCGCTCAACGCCTGAAGACCGGTAGCGGCCATCTGCTGCGGCTTGCGTTCACGGGCTCGGGCGTCGATCAGCCGATCCTGTCGGAAACGATTCGCCGCTACGAACTCGACTTCAACATCCTGCACGGCCAGATCGACGAGATCCAGGGGCAGGCGTTCGGTTCGCTCGCGGTGCTCGCGGGCGGCGAACCAACCAAGGTGGCGCAGGCGCTGACGTTTCTGCGTGAACAGGGTGTGGTCGTGGAGGAGCTCTCGCATGTGGAGTGAAATGTTCGATATGTTCGTCCAGTCGTTCTGGGAAACGCTCGTGATGGTGGGCATTTCCGGACTGGTCGGCGCTTTGGTGGGCTTGCCGCTCGGCGTGTTGCTGTACTTGACGGACCGTCAGGGCGTGCTGGAGAACGTCGCGGTGAATCGCGTGATGGGCATGATCGTCAATGCGGTCCGCTCGACGCCGTTCATCATCCTGCTGGTGGCGGTGATTCCGTTCACGCGCCTCGTGGTGGGGTCGTCGATCGGCACGGCGGCCGCCATCGTGCCGCTGACGATCGCTGCCGCGCCGTTCATCGCGCGTCTGGTCGAGACGGCGCTGCGCGAAGTCGATCGCGGGCTGATCGAAGCGGCGCAGGCGATGGGCGCGACCACCGGCCAGATCGTCTTCAAGGTGCTGTTGCCGGAATCGCTGCCGGGGGTGGTCGCCGGGTTGACGATCACCTTCGTGTCGCTGGTCGGCTATTCGGCGATGGCGGGTGCGATCGGCGGCGGCGGCCTGGGCGACCTCGGGATTCGCTACGGCTATCAGCGTTTCCTGCCGGAAGTGATGTTGACGGTCGTGGTGATCCTGATCGTCTTCGTGCAGCTGGTGCAGTCGTTTGGAGATTGGCTCGTGCGTCGTTTGAGCCATAGATAAACAAGGGCCATTGGAGCCCGCCAAACAGAATCGATAGATTGGATTCGAACAAGGTCATCATGCAACGTCGTTTCATTCTCAAGCTCGCCGCCGCGCTCGGCGCCGCTTCGCTGTTCGCTACCACGGTCCATGCCGACGAGACGATCAAGGTCGGCGTCACAGGCGGCCCGCACGCGCAGATCATGGAAGTCGTGAAGACGGTCGCGGCGAAGAATGGCCTGAACATCAGGATCGTCGAGTTTTCCGACTACGTGCAGCCGAACGCGGCACTCGCCGGCGGCGATCTGGACGCGAACAGCTACCAGCACGACCCGTACTTGCAGGCGCAGGTGAAGGACCGCGGCTACAAGCTGATTCGTGTCGCGGACACGGTGACCTATCCGATGGGGATCTATTCGAAGAAGGTGAAGACGCTCGCCGAACTGCAGTCGGGCGCGAAGATCGCGGTGCCGAACGATCCGACCAACGGTGGGCGCGCGCTGTTGCTGCTACAGAAGCAGGGACTGCTGAAGCTGCGTGCCGATGCGGGTCTGAAGGCGACGCCGCTCGACATCGTCGAGAATCCGAAGAAGCTGAAGATCGTCGAGCTCGATGCCGCGCAAATCCCGCGCTCGCTGAGCGACGTCGACGCTGCCGCGATCAACACGAACTTCGCGATGGAAGCCGGTTTGAAGCCCAAGCAGGATGCGATCGCCATCGAAGACCCGAAAGGTCCGTACGTGAACATCATCGCGATCCGCGAGGCTGACCGGAACAAGCCATGGGTCGCGAGGCTGATCGCGGCATATCATTCGCCGGAAGTGAAGCAGTTTGTCGACAGCAAGTTCGGTGGGTCGGTGATTACCTCATGGTGAGCCAACCGCCTTCAGGCATCGCAAGAGATGACGGCAATGCGCAAATGAAGGGCGTAAGTAGGAACCCGGGGTTGTCGCCCGGGTTTTTTTGAAATTAAAATAGTACGACCGTTCGATATTGCCGTCACGCCACTGAGGAGCGATATCCTTCTGCTAAAGCGCCCGCGAGCAGGCTGTCATGAAGGCAGTCGCTATAATGTTCGTTGGGTTGACGTATTCGTAACTTTGGAGCGTGTGCATGAAAATCCTGGTGCCAGTCAAGAGAGTGGTCGACTACAACGTGAAGGTCCGGGTCAAATCGGATGGTACGGGTGTCGACATTGCGAACGTGAAGATGTCGATGAACCCGTTCGATGAAATCGCGGTGGAAGAAGCGGTGCGCCTGAAGGAAGCGGGCGTGGCGACTGAAGTGATCGCCGTGTCGGCGGGTGTGACGCAAGCGCAGGAAACGCTGCGCACCGCGCTGGCGATCGGCGCGGATCGCGCGATCCTGATCGAATCGAATGAAGAGCTGCAGCCGCTGGCAGTGGCCAAGCTGCTGAAGGCGCTGGTCGACAGGGAACAGCCTTCGCTCGTCATTCTGGGCAAGCAGGCGATCGACGACGATTCGAACCAGACCGGCCAGATGCTGGCGGCGCTGGCGGGGTTGCCCCAGGCAACCTTTGCTTCGAAAGTGGTCGTGGCGGACGGCAAGGCAACCGTCTCGCGTGAAGTGGATGGCGGCGCCGAAACGCTGTCGCTGACGCTGCCCGCGGTTGTCACCACCGATCTGCGCCTGAACGAGCCGCGCTACGTGACGCTGCCCAACATCATGAAGGCGAAGAAAAAGCCGCTGGAAACGCTCAAGCCTGAAGACCTGGGCGTTGACGTCGCGCCGCGCCTGAAGATGCTGAAAGTCACTGAGCCGCCGAAGCGCTCTGCCGGTGTGATGGTGCCGGACGTGAAGACGCTGGTCGAGAAGCTGAAGACCGAAGCCAAGGTGCTTTAAGTAGAACGGCAACTATGTTGCATGGGACTGGAGTAAGCGCTAAAGCGCTAACTCCAGTCGACACGGAGACAGAGCAAATGACGAATCTGGTAATTGCAGAACATGACAACGCATCGATCAAGGCCGCGACGCTGAACACGATCGCAGCGGCACAGAAGATCGGTGGTGATATTCACGTGCTGGTGGCGGGCCACAATGCGCAGGCCGCAGCGGATGCGGCCGCGAAGGTCGCGGGCGTTGCGAAGGTGCTGCTGGCCGACGCGCCGCAACTGGAGCAGGGCCTCGCGGAAAACATCGAAGCGACCGTGCTGAACATCGCCAGGGACTACTCACATATCCTCGCGCCGGCGACCGCCTACGGCAAGAACATCGCGCCGCGGATCGCCGCGAAGCTCGACGTGGCGCAGATCAGCGACATCACCGCAGTCGATTCGGCCGACACCTTCGAGCGCCCGATCTACGCGGGCAATGCGATCGCGACGGTGCAGTCGGCGGACCCGATCAAGGTCATCACGGTGCGCACGACGGGCTTCGACGCAGTGGCGGCCGAAGGCGGCAGCGCACCGGTCGAGAAGATCGAAGCCGCAGCCGATGCAGGCATCTCGCAGTTCGTGAGCCGCGAAGTGACGAAGCTGGACCGTCCGGAACTGACGTCGGCGAAGATCATCGTGTCGGGTGGCCGTGGCCTGGGCAATGGCGAGAACTACACGAAGGTGCTCGAGCCGCTCGCCGACAAGCTCGGTGCAGCGCTGGGCGCCTCGCGCGCAGCCGTCGATGCGGGTTTCGTGCCGAACGACTATCAGGTCGGCCAGACCGGCAAGATCGTTGCGCCGCAACTGTACGTGGCCGTGGGCATCTCGGGCGCGATCCAGCATCTGGCCGGCATGAAGGACAGCAAGGTGATCGTCGCGATCAACAAGGACCCGGAAGCACCGATTTTCAGCGTCGCCGATTATGGTCTGGTCGGCGATCTGTTCACGCTGGTGCCGGAACTGGTTAGCGAACTCGGCTAAGCGCCGTAGCGCCGCAAAGAAGGCGTTTGGCAGCAAACGAAGGGCGCGGGACCGATCGAGTCCGGCGCCCTTTTTTTATATCAAGGCAGGAGGAGAACTCAAATGAGCTATACGGCGCCCATCAAGGACATGCTGTTCGTGTTGAAAGAACTGGCCGGTCTCGAAGACATCGCGACGCTGCCAGGCTTCGAGGACGCGAACCTCGAGACGGCACAGGCCGTGCTCGGCGAATCGGCGAAGCTGTGCGGTGAAGTGCTGGCGCCGTTGAACGTGGAGGGCGATCGCAATCCAAGCAGCTGGAAGGACGGCGTCGTCAGTGCGACGCCGGGTTTCAAGGAAGCCTTCCACCAGTTTGCTGAAGGCGGATGGCAGGGCGTGCAACATCCGCTCGACTACGAAGGCCAGGGCCTGCCGAAGCTGATCGCGACGCCTTGCATCGAAATGCTCAACGCGTCGAACCTGTCTTTTGCGCTGTGTCCATTGCTGACCGACGGCGCGATCGAAGCGCTGCTGACCGCCGGCAGCGAAGCGCAAAAACAGACCTATGTGCCCAGGCTGATTTCTGGCGAATGGACCGGCACGATGAACCTGACCGAGCCGCAAGCCGGCTCCGATCTCGCGTTGGTGCGCACGCGCGCCGAACCGCAGGACGACGGCTCGTTCAAGCTGTTCGGCACGAAGATTTTCATCACGTGGGGCGAGCACGACATGGCGAAGAACATCGTGCATCTCGTGCTGGCGCGCACGCCGAATGCGCCCGAAGGTGTGAAGGGAATTTCGCTTTTTATCGTACCGAAGTTCCTTGTCAACGAAGACGGCTCGCTCGGTGAGCGTAATGACGTGCATTGCGTGTCGATCGAACACAAGCTCGGCATCAAGGCGAGTCCGACTGCGGTGCTGCAATTCGGCGATCACGGCGGCGCGGTCGGCCACCTGATCGGCGAAGAGAATCGCGGCCTTGAGTACATGTTCATCATGATGAACGCGGCGCGTTTCGCGGTGGGCATGCAGGGTGTCGCGGTGTCGGACCGCGCGTACCAGAAGGCGGTCGCGTATGCGAAAGATCGCGTGCAGAGCCGCCCCGTGGATGGCTCCGCGAAGCAGCCCGTGGCGATCATCCAGCATCCGGACGTGCGCCGGATGCTCGCGACGATGCGCAGCCTCACCGAAGCGTCACGCGCGCTGGCGTATGTCGCCGCGGCGCATTGCGACATCGCGCATCGTCATCCCGACGCAGCTACACGCGCTGAACATCAGGCGCTCTACGAGTTCCTCGTGCCGATCATCAAGGGCTGGAGCACGGAGTTGTCGATCGACGTCACGAGTCTCGGCGTGCAGGTGCACGGCGGCATGGGTTTCATCGAAGAAACCGGCGCCGCGCAATACTACCGCGACGCGCGCATTCTGCCGATCTACGAAGGCACGACCGCGATTCAGGCCAACGACCTGATCGGCCGCAAGACCTTGCGCGACGGCGGCAAGGCGGCGAAGGCGCTGCTCGGCGGAGTGGCCGCAACGGTCGAAGCGCTCGGTTCGCAGCAAGGCTCGGCATTCGGGTCGATGAAGCAATATCTGGCCGAGGGTCATCGTGCGATGAGCGCGGTGGTCGATTTCGTCGTGGAGAATGCGAAGGGTGATCCGAATGCGGTGTTCGCCGGTAGCGTGCCGTATCTGAAACTGGCCGGCATCGTGCTGGGCGGCTGGCAGATGGCGCGCGCGCTGCTCGTGGCAGCTCACAAGCGCGACGAAGATCCTTCGTTCTACGGCGCCAAGATCGCGACCGCGCAGTTTTATGCAGAGCATGTGCTGCCGCAGGCGTCGGCGCTCGAAGCGTCGATTGTCAGTGCGAAGGGTGGCGAAGGTGTGCTGGCTTTGTCGGAAGATCAGTTCTGATGCGACGCTCGCGGCGGTATGCGTCGGCATGAAAACAAACGGCGCCTCACGATGTGAGGCGCCGTTTGTTTATGGGGCTGATTATTGGCCTGATTCGCGCGCCGGCCGGTCAGCACCACCGCCTACCGGGGCCAATGCGAGGGGCAATGCGACAGCGACAGCGACAACGCGACGCGCAATGAGCGTCGCCGACGCGGCTTCACGCATAAGCCGGCCGAGGCGTACCCGTGGTCTCGCCGAGATAGCGATGCACCGATAGATCGTCGGCCTTGATGGCCGGCTGCTTGCCCGACATCACGTCGGCCAGCAACTGTCCCGAGCCGCACGACATGGTCCAGCCCAGCGTGCCATGACCGGTGTTCAGGAACAGGTTCGCGACCGGCGTGCGGCCGACGACCGGCGTGCCGTCCGGCGTCATCGGCCGCAGGCCGGTCCAGAACGAGGCTTGCGACGTGTCGCCGCCGCCGGGGAACAGGTCGTTCACGCACATTTCGAGCGTCTCGCGGCGCGCCCGGCGCAACGACTTGTCGAAGCCGACGATCTCCGCCATCCCGCCGACGCGAATCCGGTCGTCGAAACGGGTGATCGCGATCTTGTAGGTTTCGTCGAGCACGGTGGAGACAGGCGCAGCCGCTTCATTGACGATTGGCGCGGTGATCGAATAGCCCTTGAGCGGATACACCGGAATCTTCACCAGACCCGCGAGGAACTGCGTCGAGTACGAGCCCAGCGCGACGACGAAGGAATCCGCACGCACCAGCTCGCCGCCGCATTGCACGCCGGCGATACGTTCGCCCGTCATCGCGAGGGCGTCGATCGGCGTGTTGTAGCGGAATTTGACGCCCAGCTGCTCGGCCAGTGCGGCAAGACGCGTGGTGAACATCTGGCAGTCGCCGGTTTCGTCGCCCGGCAGCCGCAAACCGCCTGTCAGCTTGTGCGACACCGCGGCGAGAGCCGGCTCCGCACGCACGAGTTCAGCGGCCGATAGCAATTCGTACCGCACATTGGCGTCCTGCAGCACGGCGATGTCTTTGGCGGCGCCGTCGAACTGCTGCTGGGTGCGGAACACCTGCAGCGTGCCGCCCGTGCGGCCTTCGTACTGGATGCCGGTTTCGGCGCGCAGCGCCTGCAGGCAGTCTCGGCTGTATTCGGCGATACGGACCATCCGGCCCTTGTTCACCGCGTAACGCGACGCCGTGCAGTTCTGCAGCATTTGCCACATCCATTGCAGCTGGAATTGCGTTCCGTCGAGCCGGATCGCCAATGGCGCATGCTTCTGGAACATCCACTTGACGGCCTTCAACGGCACGCCAGGCGCGGCCCATGGCGACGCGTAGCCCGGCGAGATCTGGCCGGCATTGGCGAAACTCGTTTCGAGCGCCGGGCCGGCCTCGCGGTCGATAACGGTCACTTCATGACCGGCGCGTGCGAGGTAATACGCACTGGTCACCCCGACGACGCCACTGCCCAAAACGACGACTCGCATAGCTGCTCCAGAAGATTCGGAAAAGTTTGGAGGGCGCTGCGCTCGTCGATTCGTTGGATTTCATTCGATTCACGAGGTGTAATGCGGTTCGCCCAGTGTTAACCGCTATACTATGGACAGTCAGGTAGGTTTTGTTATCGTATTTTCATAATTTTCAGCAAAAACACCATGCGCACACAACGCCAACCGGTCCGGGCCCTCGACAAGCTCGATCGAAAGATCCTGCGGCTCCTGCAGCAGGACGGCCGCATGGCCATGAAGGACCTGGCCGAACAGGTCGGGCTGTCGGTGACGCCGTGCATCGAACGGGTCAAGAGGATGGAGCGCGATGGCGTGATCATCGGCTACTACGCACGTGTGAACCCGACGGAGCTGGGTGCGGCGCTGCTGGTGTTCGTCGAGATCACGCTCGATCACAAGAGCGGCAACATGTTCGACCAGTTCCGGCGTGAAGTGCAGAAGATTCCCGAGGTGCTGGAATGCCATCTCGTGTCTGGCGACTTCGACTATCTGATCAAGGCGCGCATCGGCGAAATGGCCGACTACCGCAAGCTGCTCGGCGACATCCTGCTGCAATTGCCGGGCGCGGTGCAGTCGAAGAGCTACGTGGTGATGGAGGAAATCAAGGAAACGTTGACGATTGCGGTGGGCGATTAGGCGCGCCAGTTGCCACTGCGACGCCAGGCTCGACAAACGGCGTAAACACTGTATATTTATACAGGTGTTTGCGCCGTTCATGTTTTGCGTGGCCAGCCCGTGACTAACCCCGATATCCATTCCGCTCGAGAATTTCCGATCGCGCCGCCCGCGCCCCGCAAGGGGCGCGGGGCGGTGACGAACCTGCAAGGCCGCTATGAAGTCGACCAGCGCGAAGCCGTGGACGACGGTTGGCTGCCGGCAGCAGAAGAAGACCACGAGTCCAAGGTCTTGCGAACCCAGGTTTTCGAGGAGCGCGCGAAGACCATTCTCACGCGCAACGCGTCGCCGGATATTCCGTTCAGCGTGTCGCTGAACCCCTATCGCGGTTGTGAACACGGTTGCATCTATTGCTTTGCGCGGCCCACGCATAGCTATCTGGGGTTGTCGCCGGGGCTCGATTTCGAAAGCCGGATCTACGCAAAGATCAACGCGCCTGAGTTGCTCGAGCGCGAATTGTCGAAGAAGTCCTACGAACCAGAGCCGATTGCGCTGGGCGTGAACACAGATGCGTGGCAGCCCGTCGAGCGCGACCTACGTCTCACGCGCCGGGTGATCGAGGTGTTGAGCGAACGCAATCAGCCGTTCGCGGCCATCACCAAATCGTCGCTGATCGAGCGTGATATCGACCTGCTCGCGCCGATGGCCGCGCGTGGGCAATTCATGGCGGCCATCACCATCACGACGCTGGACGCCGAGATGGCGCGCACGCTCGAGCCGCGTGCGGCTACGCCATCGCGTCGGCTACGCACTATCCGCACGTTGAGCGAGGCGGGCATTCCAGTCGGCGTCAGCATTGCGCCTGTCATCCCGTTCGTCACCGAGCCGGACATGGAGCGTGTGCTCGAGGCTTGTGCGCAAGCCGGTGCGAGCAATGCGAGCTATATCGTGCTGCGCTTGCCGTGGGAAGTTGCGCCGCTGTTCAAGGATTGGCTCGCTGCGCATTTTCCCGACCGCGCCGATCGTGTGATGAGCCGCGTGCGCGATATGCGCGGCGGCAAGGACTATGACGCGTCTTTCGCCACGCGGATGAAAGGAGAGGGCTTATGGGCGGATCTGCTCAAGCAGCGCTTCCATCACGCCGCACGGCGTTTGGGATTGAACCGGCGCGACCGCGGCATTCTCGATATGTCGCATTTCCGGCGGATCGAACCGTCGCGTGCGGACGAGCCGGCTCGCGACGGTCGTCAACTGGATCTTTTCTAGCGGGTCACTGCGAAATCGCTTTGGCCGCTTCCACCTGACTTTCGAAGTAGGTTTGGAACGCGAGGGCGAGGCCGGTCATTAGCAGAAATGCGCCGATCAGCAGCGAAAAGATCACGACGAAAATGACCGTCCAGCCGGAGCGGCTTTTGCGTTGCGCCTGCGCATTGAACTGCGCGTCCCATTTTTCATCAGGGCGCAATCCATAGACGATCGCGGCGAGAAACGCGGAAAGCAGCGAAACCGCGCCGAAAAAAGCCAACACCCAGCCGAGTATCGAAGCCCGCTCGCTTGCCACCAGCAGCATCACGCCAGGAATGCCAATCAATGTGCCGATCAGATGGGCCCAGCCGAAAATGTCGCGTTTGCCGAACAGATAGAAGCGGTGGGCGCCGAGGCTGCCCAGCAGGAACGCCAGCGCGGCGGTAATCGTCTTGGATCTGAAGCGGGTGGGAGTCGAAACAAGGGTGGACATGTAGGCGTGGGCAGAGTGACAGGCGGTCGAAAGGAGCGGCGCGCCGATCGGGCGCGGACCGACGCGCATTCTACGCCCGCCGGGCGTCGACGGTCACGCGGCGGGTAAAGAGGAGGGCAAAGCGGGGAGGGCAAAGCGCGGTCTTGGCAAAATGAGCGCGTTACGGGCAATTCGCGCGTGGCTGGCGCGAGGGCTGGCCGGCCCGAAGGGAGGCAGCGAGGCGCCCGGACTCCGGCACCCCGGTCGCGTGCGCCGTCGAGCCTACGGCGCCGAGTACGTCACGCGATAAATCGCGCCGGCGTAATCGTCGCTGATCAGCAGCGAACCGTCGGGCAACGGTAGTACGTCGGCGGGGCGGCCCCAGACGGCTTCGCCGGGCTGCAGCCATCCTTCGGCAAAGACCTCTTGACGCGCTTTGCTGCCGTTTGGTTCGGTGATCACGCGCACGACACGGTAGCCAACCTTCGTGCTGCGATTCCAGGAACCGTGCTCGGCGATGAAAATATTATTGCGGTACGCGGCAGGAAACATCGAACCGTCGTAAAAGCGCATGCCGAGCGCTGCGACATGCGCGCCCAGCTTGACCACCGGCGGCGTCAATGAGCTGCACGGACGATCCTTGCCGAATTTCGGATCGGGCGTATCGCCGCCATGGCAGTACGGAAAACCGAAATCCATCCCGGCACGCGGCGCGCGATTGAGCTTGTCGTCGGGCACGTCGTCGCCCATCATGTCGCGACCGTTGTCGGTGAACCACAGCTCGTGCGTCAGCGGATGCCACGCGAACCCCACCGAATTGCGTATGCCGCGCGCCACGACTTCATAGTGATTGCCGTCAGGGTCCATGCGGCCGATCATCGCGAACCGGTTGCGGTCTTTCAGGCACACATTGCAGGGCGCACCTTGCGGCACGTACAGCTTGCCGTCCGGGCCGAAAGCGATGAATTTCCAGCCGTGTTGCGTTTCGGTGGGCAGGGTGTCGATCACGACGGCCGGCTTGGGCGGATCGTTCAGGTGAGCGTCGATCGCATCGAAGCGTAGGATCCTGGACACCGCCGACACATACAGTGCGCCATCGCGCCACGCCACGCCGGCCGGCATGGCTAGCCCGGACGCGAGCACGTGGCGAGCCGTCACGCGGTCGTTTTGCAATTCCAGCGCGTAGACGTGGCCGTCGAGGCTGCCTACGTAAAGAATGCCCTTCGGCGACAGTGCCATCGCGCGGGCAGACGGGACGGCGTCCGACAAGACCTCGATGCGAAAGCCCGGCGGCAGTCTGATGCGCTCGACCGGTAGTGCGGCACCCGCCGACACGGCTTGAGCGGCGAGCCACGCAGCCGCTACCGAGCGCAATGCCCGGATTCGAACTGGGTGCGCAAGGCCGGGAAACCGCGAGGAGACGCGAAAGGAGGTACGAAAATGAGCACGAAAACAAGCAGGAAAACAAGCAGGAAAACAAGCAGGAAAAAAAGCAGGAAAAAAAGCAGGAAAAAAAGCGCTGGGCGGCAAGAGTTTCACGGGCGCTCCGTCAGGTAGTTCGGGCGTTTGAGCGTGGTCCACGGCGCCTGTCCAGATGGCCGGCGCAGCGCTGCCGCTCAGTTTATCCCGGTAAGTGTTTGTTATGGCGTCGGTTTCCCGCTATAATCGCGTGTTTCAGTTGTTCCGAACCCCGGTTTTCAAGGATTCTAGTATGGTCATCATCCGCTTGGCTCGTGGCGGCTCCAAGAAGCGCCCGTTCTACAACATCGTCGCAACCGATTCGCGTAACCGTCGTGACGGCCGCTTCATCGAGCGCGTTGGCTTCTACAACCCGGTCGCGACGAAGGGCGAAGCACTGCGTATCGCTCAAGATCGCCTGACGTACTGGCAAGGTGTTGGCGCACAACTGTCGCCGACCGTCGAGCGTCTCGTGAAGGAAGCGCAAAAGGCGCAGCCGGCTGCTTAATGGTAGCTCGCGTGCGCATCGTCGTCGGTTCGGCCGGCGGCTCGCGCAGCTTGCGTGAGCAGTTCGATGCGCGAGTTGTTGTATTGAAGCAGACGTCGAAGCTGGCAGCGAGGTTTTCATATGTCTGAGCGTGATTCCAGTAGTTCAGGGCGCGCCAAGGCAGCTCCGCGCGCAAAGACGTCTGGTCAGGCGCCGTTCGGTGCATTCGTCCGCAAGCCGGTCGAACGAGCCGCCGGCAGGGCGCAAGCCCAGCTTGCAGAAGCCGGTTCCGGCGTAGCAGAAATGCGCGCAGAAACGGCGGAAAGCTGGCCGGCCGATGCGGTCGAGGTCGGCGCGATCGTCGACGCTTACGGCCTCAAAGGCTGGGTCAAGGTCGCCGCGCATGCGGATGCCGGCCGAGGCGGCGACGCTTTGCTGAGCGCGGAGCGCTGGTGGCTGCTGAAAGGCCATGAGCGCAAGTCGGCGCCGTCATTGCAGGCGAAAACGCATGGCGACAGTGTGGTTGCCCATCTGGGCGGCGTCACTGACCGTGACGTGGCGCAAGCACTGCGCGGCTCCCGCGTGTATATCCGCCGCAGCGAATTTCCGGCCCTCAAAGCCGATGAATTCTACTGGGTCGATCTGCTCGGCCTGGATGTGGTGAACATTGCCGGGGTCAACCTCGGCAAGGTTGCAGACATGATCGACAACGGTGCGCACTCGGTCATGCGTATCGAATACCCGGCTACCGACAAAAACGGCAAGCCGGTCGCAGGCGAGCGCTTGATCCCGTTCGTCGGCGTCTTTGTCAAAACGGTGGACCAGGCGGCGAAGCAGATCATCGTCGAGTGGGAAGCCGATTACTAAAGTCATTCGCTGAATGGAGAGAGCGATGCAGTTCGATGTCGTCACGCTCTTTCCAGAAATGTTCCGCGCGCTGACCGACTGGGGTATCACCAGCCGTGCCGCGAAGCAGGAGCGCTATGGGTTGCGTACGTGGAATCCGCGTGATTTCACCACCGACAACTACCGTACGATCGACGATCGCCCGTACGGCGGCGGCCCCGGCATGGTGATGCTGGCGAGGCCGCTGGAAGACGCGATTTGCGCGGCGAAAGCGGCGCAGGCGGAGCAGGGCATCGGCGCGTCGCGCGTCGTGATGATGTCGCCGCAAGGCGCCACGTTGAATCACGACCGTGTCATGAAGTTCGCCGCCGAACCCGGTCTGATCCTGTTGTGCGGACGCTATGAGGCGATCGATCAGCGTTTGCTCGACCGTGTCGTCGACGAAGAAGTCAGCCTTGGCGACTTCGTGCTGTCGGGCGGTGAGTTGCCTGCGATGGCGTTGATGGATGCAGTCGTGCGCCAGTTGCCCGGCGTGCTGAACGACTCGCAGTCGGCGGTGCAGGACAGCTTTGTCGACGTGCTGCTCGATTGTCCGCATTACACGCGGCCGGAGGAATACCATGGCGTGCGTGTGCCCGATGTGCTGCTCGGCGGCCATCATGCGGAGATCGAAGCGTGGCGCCGGCGCGAAGCATTGCGCAACACGTTGCACAAACGGCCCGATCTGATCGAGAAGGCCAGAAAGAACAAGATGTTGAGCCGTGCCGACGAGGCATGGCTCGCGAGTCTCGCGAAGGAAGCGTCGAAGGCGTAAAGCCTGCGGCCTTTCGAGCAGACACCAGGCGGTGCCGTCCATGCGTGTACGGCGCCAGATGTGAACCCATCCTCTATCGGGGCCGTAGCCGCAAGGCAGGTACGAACGCCGACAAGATGGATCCAGGAGATCAGTAATGAATCTGATTGCAAAACTCGAGCAGGAAGAAATCGCCCGCGCCCTCGGCGACAAGACCATCCCCGACTTCGGTCCCGGTGATACGGTGATCGTCAGCGTGAACGTGGTTGAAGGCACGCGTAAGCGTGTTCAGGCTTACGAAGGCGTCGTGATCGCCAAGCGTAACCGTGGTCTGAATTCGTCGTTCATCGTCCGCAAGATTTCGTCGGGCGAAGGCGTCGAGCGTACGTTCCAGACGTACTCGCCGCTGCTGGCAAGCATCGTCGTGAAGCGTCGTGGCGATGTGCGTCGTGCAAAGCTGTACTACCTGCGCGAACGTTCGGGCAAGTCGGCCCGAATCAAGGAAAAGCTGGTCTCGAAAGACCGCGCTGCTCCCCAAGCGTAAATGCTGTAAGAAAAAGCACCCCTCGTGGGTGCTTTTTTGTTTGCCAGGTCAAAATAGCGGCATGTCCCCTATCCGCTCATTTCGAGAGACCCGTTGATCCGCCCTGTCTTTGAGCCTGAATCGCTTCCCGTCGAAGCGACGGGCGCCCATCTGCCGCCGGTCGCCGGCGAGCGCCTCACGCCCGACGCCTTGCGCGCACGCTTCGAGCAGCGTCTTGACTGGACGCCCGAGCCCTTCATTGAAACGCCTTGGCGCACCATCACGACCGATCCACGCGTTGCCGCCGTGCTGGTGCCGCTGGTGGTGCGCGCGCACGGGCTGACCGTGCTGCTCACTCAACGTGCCGACCACCTGAACGATCACGCCGGTCAGGTGAGCTTTCCGGGTGGCCGCCAGGAACCCTTCGATGCCGACGCCATCGCGACCGCGCTGCGCGAAGCGCAGGAAGAAGTCGGCCTCGCGCCGTCGCGAGTCGAAATTCTCGGCGCATTGCCCGACTATCTGACGGGCACTGGCTTTTGCGTGACACCGGTGATCGGCCTCGTGCACCCGCCGTTCGCATTGACCATGGATACGCTGGAAGTGGCCGAAGTCTTCGAAGTGCCACTCGCTTTCCTGATGGACCCGGCAAACCACGAAGAGCGCGTGTTCCGTTTTGAGGGCGGCGAGCGCCGCTTCTTCGCGATGCCGTATCCGCGCAGTGAAGCTGCGGACCCGAGCGCGCAGAGCGAGCGCAATCGCGACAGCCAGGTTGGCGGCCACCATTTCATCTGGGGCGCAACGGCGGCGATGCTGCGCAACCTGTATCGCTTCCTCGCGGCGTAACGCGCGCCGGACTGTGCGGTCATCGGGTGTTTGTCAGTGTCGGCGCTCAGTCGCATCCGACCCTGTGCTATCGTTATAAAACAATTGTAAAAACTCAAAAAGCACGGCGCATCGCATGACTTTTTTCTCCGTATTGCTGGCCCTGATCATTGAACAGGTTCGCGCGCTGTCACCGAACAATCCGGTGTCGGCGTTGCTTCAATACCATGCGGAGTCGGCGGCGCACGGATTCGATGCCGGCAAGCCGAAACATGGTCTGCTCGCCTGGCTCGTGGTGGTGGTGCCGTGGACATTGGCGGTCGCACTCGTCTACTACGTGCTTTATCACATTCATTTTGCGCTGGCGTTCCTGTGGAACGTCGCGGTGCTGTACTTCACGCTCGGCTTCCGCCAGTTCAGCCATTACTTCACGGACATCCACCTCGCGTTGAACAACGACGACGTGCCGCGCGCGCGTGAAATTCTGAATGAATGGACCGGGCTCGAGACCATCGACATGCCGGTCAGCGAGATCGTCCGTCACACGCTGATTCACGCGGTGGTCGCGTCGCACCGCCATGTATTCGGCGTGTTCTTCTGGTTCCTGATTCCGGTGGGGCCGGCGGGTGCAGTGCTATACAGGGTCGCCGAATATCTGGCGCGCGCATGGGCGCGTCCGGCCGACGATCGTACCGTCGCGTTCTCGAGCTTCGCGCAACAGGCGTTCTTCGTGATCGACTGGGTGCCGGCGCGCTTGACGTCGCTGGGCTTTGCGATCGTCGGCAATTTCGAAGACGCGATTTATGCGTGGCGCAATCATGCGCGTCAGTGGCCTGACGCGAACGACGGCGTGTTGCTGGCCGCGGGCAGCGGGGCACTCGGCGCGCGTTTGAGCGGGCCGCTTGCCGAACCGTCGAGCCTCGACGCGCTCGCCACCGGCGACGGTGGCCCGCTGCAGGTCGGCGACGATTGCACGCCGCGCACGCTGCAATCGGCGGTGGGTCTGGTGTGGCGCGCGGTGGTGCTGTGGATGATTCTGCTGTTGATGCTGACCATCGCGGTGTGGCTCGCCTGATACCGGCACGCCAGCGCAGCGCATGAAAAAAGCCAGGCATTGCCTTAATGCCGTTCAGTTAAGCAACTGAACGGCATTTTTGTTTGGTTGCGAGCAAGGGTTGTAAACGGGGCGCGGCGATGTTAACTTTCATCGCCATGCTGGCCGATGATCTGCGCCTACTTGAGGCATTGCCTGGCTTTTTACTGTCCGAATGACACGATTTCGCCGTCGATCGTCGGCCCGCTCTGCGCCACCTCATCCGTCCAGCGGATCACGCGCCGTCCCGCATTGCCAGCACACCGTGAACTGCGCTTCGAGCTGTTCGCCGCACTGGCGGCATTGCCAGCCAGGCGAGCCCGCCGCCGGTCCCTGCGAAGCCGCATCGATCAAACGTCGGGCCATCGCCTCGTCGCGTTCATCGACGAGCCACAATTCGGGCGCGCACTGATCGGCCGGAATATCGCCAAGCGCGCCGTTCAGATAGCGGTTGTGCAACTCGCAGGCAATGCCCGCGGTCTCCAGCAGGTTGACCCAATGCTGTCCCGTGATCAGGTTCGGTGCGCGCATCAGTTTCATGTCAGCGCACGATCTGGCTGGCTTCGTGCACGAGTTGCGCATACAGTGCATGCCGTTCACGACGGATGCGCCCATCGGCGACCGCTTCGAGAATCGCGCAGCCCGGCTCGTGCAAGTGATGGCAGTTGTAGAAGCGGCAGTTCGGCAGCAGCGGCCGGAACTCGGGAAACGCGCGCTCGAGCCGGCCCTCGGTGAGGTGATGCAGGCCGAACTCCTGAAAGCCCGGCGAGTCGATCAACGCGCCGCCGCTGCCTTGGCCGTCTGCGGCAGCGGGGTTGTCCGGCAGCGGATAGAGCCGTGTGAAGGTCGTCGTGTGACGCCCGCTGTTCAACGCGGTCGAGATTTCGCGCGTGGCGACTTCGGCATCCGGAATCAGCAGGTTCACGAGCGTCGACTTGCCCATGCCGGACTGGCCGAGCAGCAGCGTCGCGTGTGCGTGCAGATGATCGATCAAAGCGGCGCGCGCAGCCTCGGGCTGGGTCCTGATCGACATCTCGACGACCGCATAACCCAGCGCGCGATACGGTTCGAGCCGCTTGCGCGCGCCGTCGAGCGCGTCGGTGACGTCGGTCTTGTTCAGCACGATCAACGGCTTCAGCTCGTTCGCTTCGGCCGCGACGAGCGCGCGGCCGAGCAGGTCTTCGCTGAAATGCGGCTCGGTGGCGAGCACGATCAGCAGTTGATCGAGATTGGCGGCGAACAGCTTCGACTTGTACTGATCCGAGCGATACAGCAGATTGCGCCGCTCGCCGATCTCCACGATCACGCCTTGATCGGCCGAAGTCGGCTCGTACATCACGCGATCGCCCACCGCGACTTCGCTGCGCTTGCCGCGCGGGAAGCACTGGAGCATTGGTCCGCCGTGTTCGGGCGCGACCAGATAGTGGCGGCCATGCGCGGCCACCACGAGGCCGCCCACGCGCGTGGCGGCCGGTGCGCGCGATACTTTCGGGGCGCGGCTGCTCATGCGTGCCGCAGCAAACGATCGATCCGCTGTGACGCCGGCGGATGCGAATAGTAGAACGCGGTGTAGAGCGGATCGGGCGTCAGCGTCGATGCGTTGTCCTCGTACAGCTTGACGAGCGCGTTGACGAGGTCTTGCGCATCGGTTTGCGTTGCGGCGAACGCGTCGGCTTCGAACTCGTGTTTGCGCGAGGTGAGGCTGCCAAGCGGCGTGACGAAGAACAGAAACACCGGCAGCGCGAGGAAGAACAGCACCAGCGCGAGACCGCTATTGCCGCCGATCAGCGACGGCCGCACGCCCAGCCCTTCGTAGAACCACACGCATTGCGAGAGCCAGCCGAGCAGCGCGAGCATCGCGAGGCTGATCGCGAAGGTGACGAGCATCCGTTTGATCACATGACGGCGCTTGAAGTGGCCGAGTTCATGCGCGAGCACGGCTTCGATCTCGCTGCCCGACAGGCGCGCAAGCAGCGTGTCGAAGAACACGATCCGCTTGGCCGCGCCGAAGCCGGTGAAGTACGCGTTGCCGTGCGCCGAACGGCGGCTGCCGTCCATCACGAAGAGACCCTTGGCGGCGAAGCCGCAGCGCCGCATCAGCGCTTCGATGCGGGTTTTCAGCGCCTCGTCCTTGAGCGGTTCGAACTTGTTGAAGAGCGGCGCGATGAACGACGGATACAGCACCAGCACGAGCATCTGGAACACCACCCAGACGATCCATGTCCACAGCCACCAGAGACTGCCGGCCTGGTTCATCAGCCACAGCACCACGAACAGCAGCGGCAGGCCGAATGCGACGCCGAGCAGCGCAGCCTTGAGACGGTCGACGAAGAAGATGCGCTTGCTCATCCGGTTGAAGCCAAAGCGCTGTTCGATCACGAACTGCCGGTAGTACTCGAATGGCAGATCGATCGCACTGGTGATCGCGATCACCGCGGCGACCAGCGCGATCTGGCCGGCGTAGCCGCGGCCGAGCCAGTCGGAGATCGCCAGATCGAGCGCCTGCACGCCGCCTAGCAACGTGAGGCCGATCAGCACGGCTGCGCCGACGACGATCTCGATCATCGTGAGGCGCGTGCGTGCGACGGTGTAATCGGCGGCGCGCTGGTGCGCGCTCAGTGCGATGGTGTCGGCGAACTGGCTCGGCACCTGCTCGCGGTGGCCGGAAACGAAGCGGATCTGCCGCGACGCTAGCCAGAGTTTGGTACCGACCATCGCCACGACGGCGACGACGAACAGAACAGTGAAGTACAGAGTAGGCATCCGGGGATTCCGTGGTATCTATGCGAGAATTATATGTTTCTTCCCGCCTCGCGGCGGGGCCACGCTCAAACCAATCTCAAACGAACCAGCGCTGCGGCAGGCGGGCTTCCAGCGAAGCCGTCGGTCCGGCCATCAGGGTTGCCTTCATGACTGACATCCTCGCCTCCACCGAAACGCCGCCGCTCGTGCGCAGCGACATGAATCTCGTCTGGCTCGACATGGAAATGACCGGGCTCGAGCCGGACTCCGACCGCATCATCGAAATCGCGGTGGTGGTGACCAATTCGACGCTCGACAGGATGGTCGAAGGTCCGGTGCTGGCGATTCACCAGAGCGACGAGACGCTGGCGAAGATGGATCAGTGGAATCAGAACACGCATGGCCGCTCGGGCCTGATCGGCCGCGTGAAGGCGTCCACGGTCAGCGAAGCCGATGCCACCGAACTGATCCGCGATTTTCTCGCGCAGTACGTGCCGCCCGGCAAATCGCCGATGTGCGGCAACTCGATCTGCCAGGATCGCCGCTTCATGGCGCGTTGGATGCCGGATCTGGAGCGTTTCTTCCATTACCGCAACCTCGACGTGAGCACGCTGAAGGAACTGTGTCGCCGCTGGCAGCCGACTGTCTACAAGGGTTTCCAGAAGCGCGCGATGCACACGGCGCTGGCGGACATCCATGAATCGATCGACGAACTGAAGTACTACCGTGAGCACTTCCTGATTCCGTCGGCACCGGATGCGTCGGCCAGCGCGGAAACGAGTGTGGAATAAGCACCGAATCAGCGCCGAACCAGCAACTAGGCCGGGCGGGGCGCGCGCTGCGCGCTCTTCGGCCGGAACGCCTTGACCACCTCGGCATTGGTTTCCACATACGGCCCGCCGATCAGGTCGATGCAATAGGGCACCGCCGCGAAAATTCCGGGCACCTTCACCGTGCCGCCCGGATCGGCCTCACGCAGACCTTCCAGCGTTTCCTTGATCGACTTCGGCTGACCCGGCAGATTGATGATCAGCGCCGCGTGTGCCGCCGTTTCGCGGATCACCGCCACTTGGCGAGAGAGGATCGCGGTCGGCACGAAATTCAGGCTGATCTGCCGCATCTGCTCGCCGAAGCCCGGCATGTCTTTGGTTGCGACCGCAAGCGTCGCCTCGGGCGTCACGTCGCGGCGCGCCGGGCCGGTGCCGCCGGTGGTCAGCACCAGATCGCAGCCTACCTCGTCGACCAGTTCGATCAGCGTCGCCGAAATGGTGGGCGCGTCGTCCTGAATCAGCCGCGTGACCACCTGCCACGGTGAGCTCAGCGCCGCACCGAGCCACTCCTGCAACGCCGGAATACCCTTGTCTTCGTACACGCCCGTGGCGGCCCGGTCGCTGATCGACACAAGGCCGATCACGATCTCGTCGGGGTGCTTGCGGGGCTGCCTTTGTGCGTGCTCATTTGCCTGCTTAGGTGCCTGCTCATTTGCCTGCGCGTTTGCCTGCGCATTTGCCTGATTAGGCGTCGGGGTCGTCATCGTCGTGCTCCGGGGCGTTGTCGGCATCGGCATCGCTCTGCGCGGACGGGCTATCCGCGTTCTTGATCCACTGGAACAGTTCGCGGAAGTAGCGCGGCGGCTTGCCTTGCTGCGCTTCCTTGCGGGCATTGCGGATCAGCGTGCGGCCTTGCTGCGGGTCGGCGCTCGGGTGCTGGTGGATGAAGTCGGTCAGCGCGGTGTCGTCGGCGAGCAGTTTCTCGCGGGTGCGCTCGATCCAGTGAAGTCTGGCCGTTTCCGTCTTGTTGACGCCGTTGTAGGTATCGAGCGCGGTGCGCAGCGCGGCGGTTTCCTCGTCGAGCAGCGAGCGCATCACGCGGCCGACGTATTGCAGCTGGCGGCGCTTGCCTTCGTGATCGGTGATGCGGCGCGCCTCGCGCACGGCTTCGTCGAGCTTTTCGGGCATCGGCATGCGCTTGAGTGCGTCTTTGGGCAGCGCGATCAGCGCCGCGCCCAGCTCCTGCAGTGCGTGCATTTCGCGCTTGAGCTGGGACTTGCTGGGACGGTCGTAGCCGTTTTCGTCGACTTCCGGCACGGCGGATTCGATCGGTTGAATGCGGGTTTTGCGTGTCATGCCGGTATTGTAGCGTGCCGCGCCCGCCGCACCGCCGGTGCGCCAGAGCACGCCGCCTCGCGTCCTGCGAAGCGGTGCCGGGCCGGCACGCGCGGGTCATGCTGCAGGACATCGCCGGAGCCCGCCGCGACGGTTGGCAAATGCCAGGTACGGCGGCGCGTACCTTGCTATGATCGCGGGAATGCGCAATCCGCACGTGCGCACGCAGATGCGCGACAGGTGCGAACACCCAGGGCCGCTCGGCCCCGAACAGGACGGCAACGACAATGGCAGCAGACATGGACGTCAAGCAGCGCTTTTTTCCGCATACCCAGGATGAACTGAAGGAAATCGCCTCGGACATCCTTCGTCACGCGAAGTCGCTCGGCGGCACCGACGCGGCAACCGAGATTTCTGAGGGCGACGGCCTGTCCGTCTCCGTGCGGCGCGGCGAAGTCGAGACGATCGAACACAATCGCGACAAGATGGTCGGCGTGACGGTGTTCATCGGCAACAAGCGCGGCAACGCGAGCACCTCGGATTTTTCGTCGCAAGCGCTGAAGGACACGGTGGCGGCGGCCTACAACATCGCCCGCTTCACCGCCGAAGACGACTGCGCCGGGCTCGCCGAAGCCGAATTGCTCGAAACCGCGCCGCGCGATCTCGATCTCTATCACCCGTGGAATCTGTCCGCCGACGAAGCAGTGAGCATCGCTCGCCGCGCCGAAGACGCCGCGTTCGCGACCGATCCGCAGATCAAGAACTCGGAAGGCGCCAGCGTCTCGGCGCAGCACTCGCAGTTCGTGCTGGCCACGTCGCGCGGCTTCCTCGCGGGGTACCCGTATTCGCGCCACTACATCGCATGCGCGCCGATCGCTGGCAGTGCCCGCAACATGCAACGCGACGACTGGTACACCTCGACGCGCAGCGCCACGGAACTGGCCGACCCGGAAGCGGTGGGCCGTTATGCGGCGCAACGCGCACTCGCGCGCATCGGCGCCCGAGGCCTCGATACGCGCAAGGTGCCGGTGCTGTTCGAAGCGCCGCTCGCAGCGGGGCTGCTCGGCGCGTTCGTGCAGGCCACGAGCGGCGGCGCGCTATACCGCAAGACGTCGTTTCTCGTCGACAGCCTTGGCAAGCCGGTGTTCGCGCCGCACGTGCAGGTGGTCGAGGATCCGCACGTGGCACGCGCGATGGGCAGCGCGCCGTTCGACGAAGAAGGCGTGCGCACGAGGCAGCGTTCAGTGGTGAAAGACGGCGTGGTGGAAGGCTATTTTCTGTCCACTTACTCCGCGCGCAAGCTCGGCATGCAGACCACGGGCAACGCGGGTGGCTCGCATAACCTGTCGTTCCGCAGTACGAACACGCGTCCCGAGGACGACTTCGAAGCCATGTTGAAGAAGCTCGGCACCGGCCTGCTGCTGACCGAACTGATGGGGCAGGGCGTGAACTACGTGACGGGCGATTATTCGCGCGGCGCGTCGGGCTTCTGGGTCGAGAACGGCAAGATCCAGTATCCGGTCGAGGAAATCACCGTGGCGAGCACGCTGCAGGAGATGTTCCGCCATATCGTCGCGATTGGCGCGGATACGATCACGCGCGGCACCAAGCAAACCGGCTCGGTGTTGATCGAACGGATGACGATCGCGGGACAGTAAGCCAGTCCAGCGGCGCGCGATGCTCGCAATCGCGTTACGCCGGCGCATATGAAAACGCCACGCAAGTCATTGCGTGGCGTTTTTTCTTGGGCGCGGTGCGGCTCGCGACTGTGACCGGCCATAACCCGGCTATAACCTGGCAACTACGCGGCAACTAGGTGCCAACTACGCGGCCGGCCCCAACCGGCCCTTCCTTCAGCCCCGGCGCCGCGTGCTCAGCCTCGCTCTGACCCGCTTGCGTTGGTACGTGACGAACGCGTAATCGAAGTCGTTCGGCGCATCCGCGCGATGCGTTTCGTGCGCGACTTCTTCCCACTCGTTTTCATCGATCTTGGGGAACGTGACGTCGCCCTCGAAGTCGGCGGAAATCTCGGTGATGATCAGCTTGTCCGCCTGGCGCAGCCCTTCCACGTACAACTGTGCGCCGCCGATCAGAAACGCCTCCGGCGCCTGGTCCTGGGCGGCGAGCCGCAGCGCGTCCTCGAGGGTCGTGGCGGCGTCGCAGCCCTGGAATCGCCGAGTGACATCACGTGTCACGACGATGTTGCGGCGTCCCGGCAACGGCCGGCCGATCGATTCATGCGTCTTGCGGCCCATGATGATGGGCGCGCCCATCGTAGTACGCTTGAAGAACGCGAGGTCTTCGGGCAGTCGCCAGGGCAACTGGTTGTCGCGGCCGATCACGCCGTTATTGGCGCGAGCGACGATCAGGGTGAGCGTCGTCATCGAATGGAAAGAGGAACATTAACCGGACGATTCTACCTGACACGCCGGCGAGGGCTGCCGCGCGGCACTTGCAGCCTCTCGCGGGACAGGGCGCTCGCGCGCCGGATCGTCGGCCGCGAGGATCGGCCTGTCGTTGGCGCCGCGCAGTCCGCGCAAGTCATGCTGAACTATCCGCCGGTACGGCGTGACACGCGAAATAGTCCGCTGCTGCACCCGGCAGTTTGTTCGCGCTACTTTATCTGGTACACGGCGACATTGCCCTGGACGTTGCCTTGCGCAGCGCGCGCCGCACCGACCGGAATTGGTATTGGAATGGGCAGCGGAATCGGCCGCGGCGACGGCGGGGCGATCTCGTCCCAAAGCGTTACATGCTCGCCACTACTGCGCATCAGTTGGGGCGTTACTCCCACCATCAGCATGCCGGCCCCGCCGCCGCGTTGCCGCTCCAGCATTCGGACGTCGAGCGAAAGATCGTTCACGGATGCGGCGGCGGGCTGCGCTAGCGTGGTGGGTTGCGGCTGGGCGCTGTGCGCATCGACGCCGCAAGGCAGTGCGATCAGAACGGGCGCAACGCAAATCGCGATGTTCGAGGTAATGCTGCCTGGATCAATGTGGCAAAAGAATCGCATGATGAACCTCCCTCATGCACCCGCATTTAGCGAAACCTGTGCCATCGCGCGCAATCGGTTGATGCGTCAGGATGTGACCCGAAACCTCGGAGCTGACGTACGAGAAATCGGAGAAAAGTGTTTCAGCCGTGAAACGTCAGGCAGAAAATACCTATAATTCGCTAATCATTGCGGTACGAACTACTGCCCGCGCGGCGCCGCGAAAGTGCCTCGACTAATTTTTTATTTGTCGGCTTAATGATGCTTTTCGCCCGCTGCGCCTTGGTGGCAAAAGGGTCCCCGGATTAAATTCGCGTAATTGTTTTCCAAGCGGCGCGCGTATAGTAAGCTCTCGAAAAAGAGCTTTGGATTTAAAAAAGGCCACTAACAGGCCGTCTCAAACACACACGCCGCTTTCTTGGGGATCAGCTGTCCGCACGGAATGGAATGGCCGTTCGGTTTTTGCCAATCGCGAATCCCGGACGAGTCAGCGTGTCTGAATCGCAGTTCAGGTGCGTGCGTCATCCTTAACGTTCGTTGACGAGAGGATCTGAATAATGGAATCCGCAACGCGGCAACTGATTTATGTTTCGCGCGATCCGAGCGCGGAGCTGAATACGCGTTTTCATCAACGTGGCTGGCACGTCGAAGTCGTGGGATCGGCGCGCGATGTGCGTCGGGCGGTTCGCGCCGGAATGGCAGCGGGCGGCCTGCTCGATCTCTCCAGCGATTTCCAGCCGCATGAAATCGCCGCTTTCGAGTCCTGTCTGACCATGCCCAACGTCGGCTGGGTGGCCGCCACCATGCCGGGGCAGCTGCAGGACGCCGGCTTGCGACGGCTCGTGCGCGACTATTGTTTCGATTATGTGACGGTTCCGTATTCGGGCGACCGCATCGTCGATTCTGTCGGGCACGCATACGGCATGATCTCGCTTGGCGAGCCGGCTTCGAACGACGGATCGCAGGGCGCGGAAGGCGAAATGGTCGGCTCGTGCGACGCGATGCTGGCGCTGTTCCGTTCGATCCGCAAAGTGGCGATGACCGACGCGCCGGTGTTCATCTCAGGCGAATCAGGCACGGGCAAGGAGTTGACCGCGGTCGCGATTCACGAGCGCTCGGCGCGGCGCAATGCGCCCTTTGTGCCGATCAACTGCGGCGCGATCCCGCCGCACCTTCTGCAATCCGAACTATTCGGCTATGAGCGCGGCGCATTCACCGGTGCCAATCAGCGCAAGATCGGCCGGGTGGAAGCGGCCAACGGCGGCACGCTCTTTCTGGACGAAATCGGCGACCTGCCGCTCGAAAGCCAGGCGAGCCTGCTGCGTTTTCTGCAGGAGCGCAAGGTCGAGCGGCTGGGCGGACACAGCGCGATCGACGTGGACGTGCGGATCATTTCGGCGACTCACGTGGACATGACCGCTGCGATGATCGAAGGACGGTTTCGTTCCGACCTCTATCACCGGTTGTGTGTGCTGCAGATCGACGAACCGCCGCTGCGTGCGCGGGGCAAGGATATCGAACTGCTCGCGCGCCACATGCTGGAACGTTTCAAGAAAGATGCGAGCCGCCGCTTGCGCGGCTTCGCGCCCGATGCGATCGCCGCGTTGCATAACTACGGCTGGCCGGGCAATGTGCGTGAACTGATCAACCGGGTGCGGCGCGCAATCGTGATGTCGGAGGGCCGCGCGATCACCGCGCGTGATCTCGAGCTGGCCGAGTATGTCGAGATCGTGCCGGTGTCGCTCGCGCAAGCGCGCGAAGCAGCTGAACGGCAGGCGATCGAGCTGGCGCTTTTGCGCCATCGCGGGCGGCTCGGCGACGCCGCGCAGGAACTCGGCATCTCGCGCGTGACGCTGTACCGGCTGCTGTGTTCGCACGGCATGCGTCACATGGAGGGCGAGCAGCTGGCCGCGCCGCATGGCGATTTGCCGGCTTCGGTGCCGCATCTCTAACGCGTGTGATCCGTCCGCTGCCAGTTGTTTGCCAGTTGTTTGCCGGGTGGCAGCGGGCGTCACGCGAGCGCTCGTGACGGAGCGAGCTTTACGGCGAGAGCCTCCAGCTTGCCCCGACCGCACTCCGACGGGCTGCGCAACGAGGTCCAAAAACCAGCTCTCGCAATCAGGCCCATCACGTATCGTGGTGAAGCTCGCACTCGCGGCGAGCCTTGGCCCATGGCACCGGGCGATAGCCACCACGCCCTCCGTTCGCCACGACATTCCCCTGATATTTGCACCGCGGCATACCCCGACCAGGCGCCGCTCGACTGCGCTTGTTAAAATCGGGTTTTCCTCTCAATCTCCGTGGCGCGCGCATCGATTGCGGTCGCGCCTCGTCGAAGGACCCCGCATGAAACAATACCTCGACCTCGTCCGCACGATTCTCGACACCGGCACGTGGCAGGAAAACCGCACCGGCATCCGCACCATCAGCATGCCGGGCGCGATGTTGCGCTTCGATCTGCAGCAAGGCTTTCCCGCGGTCACGACGAAAAAGCTCGCGTTCAAGTCGGCGGTGGGCGAACTGGTCGGGTTTCTGCGTGCGTCGCGCAGTGCCGCGGATTTTCGCGACCTCGGCTGCAAGGTGTGGGATGCGAACGCCAATCAGAATCCGCAATGGCTTGCCAATCCATATCGGCAGGGACCGGACGATCTCGGCGACGTGTACGGCGTGCAATGGCGTCAGTGGCCGGCGTACAAGGTGCTGGACGAGAGCGCGAGTGCGCAGCTGGCCGACGCGGCTGCGCGCGGCTTCCAGGTGGTGACCCGTTTCGAGGAAAACGGCAGCTCCAAAGTGCTGCTCTACAAGGCAATCGATCAATTGCGCCAGTGCCTGGACACGATCATGCAGAATCCCGCCGACCGGCGCATCCTGTTTCATGCGTGGAACCCGGCGGTGCTGGATCAGATTGCGTTGCCTGCTTGCCATCTGCTTTACCAGTTCCTGCCGAACGTGGCACGCCGCGAAATCTCGCTGTGCCTCTACATTCGCAGCAACGACGTCGGCCTCGGTACGCCGTTCAATCTGACCGAAGGCGCCGCGTTGCTGCATCTGGTCGGACGGCTGACGGGCTATACGCCGCGCTGGTTCACATACTTCATCGGCGATGCGCATATCTACGAGAATCAGCTCGATATGCTGCAGCAGCAGCTGACGCGCGAGCCGTACGCGAGCCCGACTCTGGCCATCTCGGACCGCGTGCCGGACTACGCGAAAACCGGCGTGTACGAACCGGAATGGCTAGAGAAGATCGAGCCTGCGGATTTCTCGCTGGTCGGCTACCGGCATCACGAGCCGCTGACGGCGCCTATGGCTATCTGAGCGCGCATCGGCGGGCCGCCTTGCCGGCTCGAAAGAAAAACCCGCGTTCGCGAGAACGCGGGTTTTTTTCATGCTGCAGCGGGTTACATCGATTGGCAAACCAGGGGAGGGCGCTCGGATATGCCGCGCTCAGCCTTTGTGATGTTCGTCGTGGTTGCCGCCGCCCGAATGCTGTTCGGCGTGTTGTTGCTGCGGCCGTGGTTCGGGGCGCGGCTGCTGCACCGGCTGTGGACGCGGCTCAGGACGCGACTGCTGCACCTGCTGTGGGCGCGGTTCAGGGCGCGGCTGCTGCACCTGCTGCGGACGCGGTTCAGGGCGCGGCTGCTGCATCTGCTGCGGGGGTGGCTCGAAGCGCGGCTGCTGCATCTGCTGTGGACGCGGTTCCGGGCGTGGCTGCTGCGCCTGCGGAATCGGCGCCGGCCGCGGCTCAGGACGCGCCTGTTGCTGCTGCTGAACTTCCGCAGGCCGTGGCACCTGCGGCTCAGGCTGACGTTGCGTCGACATCTGCTGCTGCGCAGGAAACGCCTGCTGACGCGCCTGCTGCTGCGCCGCCGGGTTCTCCACCGGACGCGGTACGCCATGCTGCTGCATCGCCGCGTTGGCCTGTGCGCCCGGCTGTTGCCCGAAGCCCGGCCGTCCAGCCTGCTCCTGCGGGCCACCGAACTGTTGAGCCCGCTGTTGACCCGGTTGTGCTTGCTGGGCCATTGGCGTGTGCGGCCGCGTCCATGCCGGCTCGTGGCCGCCGGTGGCGCCTGGCTGCTGACTTGCCGGCTGCGGGCCACCATGTTGCTGTGCGAACGCCGCCGGATTGCCGCCGCCCGCCTGCGGCGGCCGCGGCACGCCATTCGACTGGCGCCCCATCTCGCCAGACTGCGGCGCGCGCTGATTGTTGACCATCGGCGGCGGCACGGCCGGCCGCGCTTGCGATTCTGCGCCGCGCGGCAACTGACCGGGCTCCGCGCCCGGCCGCGGCCCGGCCTGCTGCATGCCGCCAGGCGTGCCCGGCACTGGCGCGCCCGCAGTCGCGCCCGGCGGATGGGCAGCAATATGCGACTGGACCACCCGCACGTTCTGCATCGGCAGCGCGCCGCCGCCAGCCATATGCGCCGGCACCGCGGTGCGCACGATCGGCTCGCCGCCGCCTGGCACTCGCCCGCCGCCTTGCGCGAAACGCTGGGCGAGTCTGTCGTGATAAGCGGCCGGCACGACCGGATTACGCGTGGCGACCACCGGACGCGCGACGACACTCGCCGGCGGCCGGTAGTTCGCGTTGCGCATACCTGACCCAAAGCTCTCGCGTACCGGCGCGATGCCTACGCCGCCGGGGTTGATCCGCGCGCTGTGCCATTGGCGCGGATCGACCTGCTGCGCGAAGCGTCCGACCGGCTGGCCATGCACGAACGCGGTCGCCGGCACGGCCGTCAGGCCGCCGCGCGCCCGATAGTTGACGTACGTGTTGTGGATGTTAGTCACGTTGTAGTTGTTGATGGTCGTCGTCCGGTTGACGCGGTTGTAGTAGCCCGCGCTCCAGTGATCGTGATCGCGCCAATGCGGATGCCACGGTTCGCCCGGGCCGAGCGGGAACCACGCGACGCCGGCCGCCACGACCCCGCCGATCGCCAGATTCACACCCCAATCGGCCCCGCCGCCGCCTTCGTCGTCGCCGACGAAGGCGACCAGCGCGGGCGCGTAGACGGGCGGCGCGTCGGCCACGATCGGGCCCGGCACCCACGCCCACGAGTCGTCGAGCTGAGCCCAGCGGCCGTAGTGATAGGGCGCGAAGCCCCACGGCTCGTCATCGACCCAGGTCCAGCCCCACGGCGCCTGCCAGACCCAATGGCCGTCGTGGTACGGCGCCCAGCCGGCGGGCGTGGCGCGCGGCACCCACACTTCGCCGTATTGCGGGCTGTCCTGCCACGTGCCGTTCGCATCCAGGTCCTGGTAGCCGGGGACGTCGCGCGACACGTAGCGTGCCGACACCGAGTGGTCTTCCGCGGCATCACGGCTCACGGCCCACTGATCGAGGCTGTCGAGGCCGGGAACCTGATTGTCGGCAAGCTGTTGCAGGTTGGTACCGCCGAAGCGGATCTGCCGGCCGGCCGCCACCGGCAGCTGGCCGCTGTCGCCGTACACGGTCGCGCTGCCGCTGCGCACGGTGACGGTGGTGCTGCTGCCGTCGGGCGCGACGTCGACCCGATAGTCGCCGGGTTCGTTCACGCCGACGGCGAGATTCGGCGTGTCGATTTCGTAGGACGAGCCGGGCGCAAGTTCGCGCACGCGCGTCGACAACGTACCCTGCGCGACTTTCAGTTGCGCGCTGCTGTCGTCGAGGTTGAGCACGTCGAGGCTGGTGGACTGGCCGAGGCGCACCGCGGTCGAGCCGATGTGCAGCTCGGAGCGCGCGTTCTGATCGTTCCAGAGCTGGTCGCCGGTGGTGAGCGGGCGGTTGATCTGCGCGTACGACCAGTCGGTGGCGCCGGCGGGTTCGGTGGTGACGGTGCCGGCGGTGTAGTTCAGACGCGCGATGCGGCCAGGCGGGTCGGTGTCCTGAGTCGCGGTCGCGGCCCGGGGCGTCGGCTGGATGTCCTGCGCCAGTGCGGTCTGCGCGGCGCACAGGAACACCGCAGCGGCGATCAGTGTGTAGCGGGCGGGGCGGTATCCCGAGCGCGGGCGTGGGGTGACGGTTCTCATGATTTATCTCCAACGGACGCGGCAATCTGCTCGGTCCGTAAGTCACTTTACCCGTCGTGCCTGTTTCAAGACGCGCACTTTTGTAAGGCCATCATACGGGCCTGTAACAAAAGGTCTCGCTGACGCGTCGCAGCGGTTGACTGCGGAATTTTCGCGGCTACGTCAGGTGGCGGCCGATGATTCATGCCGCCAGAAACGCGTCGAAATGACGGTGGCCAGCCGGCGTGATACGCAGGATTCGTGGCCGCTCGGTCCGCTCGACCCAGCCATGCGCCGACCATGAGTCGAGCAACGCGGCGCCGAGTGCGCCGCCCAGATGCGGCCGCCGCTCGCTCCAGTCGGGGCACGTGCACGCGAAGCGGCGCCGGCGGCTTTTCTGCGCGGAGGTATCGATGCCCCATGCGGCGAAGTGGGCGGTGCCGGCCGGCGTGGGTTCGAGCACCGTGCCATGCAGCGTCAGCAGAGCGCGGTCGAGCAGCCGTTCGAATACCCGGACGGACAATTCGCCCGCCATATGGTCGTAGCAGGTGCGGGCGTAGCGCATGTCGAGCGGCACAGTGCGTACCGGACGCGGCACCGCGCGTTGCGGCGCGCTGAGCTGCGCCACGTTGGCGAGCGCCTCGATCGCCGCCGCGATTTCAGACGACGCAATCCGGAAATAGCGATGCCGGCCGCGCTCTTCGACCGCGAGCAAACCGCCGTCGGTGAGGCGCGCCAGATGGGCGCTAGCCGCCGACGGCGAGAGTCCGGCGATCATCGTCAGTTCGCCGGCGGGGCGCGCGCTGCCGTCCATCAGCGCCCACAGCATCGCGGCACGGCCGGGATCGGCGAGCAGTGCGCCGATATGGCTCAAGCCGGGGAAATGGTTCTGTTGGTCTGCAAGCGTCGCTGGCATCTGGCGTCTCCAATATTTCCGATGGGCGGCGCGAGCCGCCATGCAGTCCACTGTACCGGGCTGCGTCATTCAATGTTTCAGCTTAACCTGAACAATGCAATGCGGACGCTACGAAAAACCGCCGGGCGCGATGCCCGGCCCGTGTAGCGGCGACGGATCGGTCCGCCAGGCTAGAATCAGAGTCTGTCTTTGCAGGAACGCGTGGTCATGAAAACTCTTCTCGCCGTCACCGCAGCGGTGTTGCTGTTGGCCGCCTGCGCACAAGGCGGCGCCGGTTCGGGCTCGGGTGCGGGCACCGGCAGCATCAGCATGTACGGGACAATCGACGAAGGCATCAGCGTGCGCAAATGAACCCGCGGAACCCGCGGCTCGGTGTGCGTTCGGTGCCGGTTCGCGCCGGTTCCGTGCGTCAGCGGAAAGCTCGCGGAAAGGCGTCACGCGCGACGGGCACACATTCAGCGTTGCGAGCCGAACGAACCCGCCACGCGCCCAATATTGCGCTCGTATAATCGGCCCCTTTCAATCCATCCGATTCACCGGAGTCAAGATGAGCACCCTGCCCGTAGCGCCGCTGGACCGTTCGGAAACCACCTTCCGCTTTCTCGCCGAGCCGAGCTCGGTCAACTTCGGCGGCAAGGTGCACGGCGGCGCGCTGATGAAGTGGATCGACGAGACCGCCTATGCGTGCTCGGCGGTGTGGTCGGGACGCTATTGCGTGACGGTCAGCGTCGGCAACATCCGCTTTCGCCGGCCGATCCTCGTCGGCAATCTGGTCGAATTGCGGGCGCGGGTCGTCGCCACGGGCCGCACCAGCATGCACATTCACGTGTCGGTGCAGGCGGGCGACCCGAAGGGCGGCGAACTGCTGCAAACCACCGATTGCCTCGTCGTGATGGTCGCCGTCAACGAGAACGGCCATCCGGTCCAGGTGCCGGCTTTCGTGCCGGAAACGGATGAGCAGAAACGCCTCGCCAAGTACGCGATGGATGTGAAGGAAGCGCTCGACGCGATTGTCGAGCTGAAACCGGAAGAAGTGGCGCAAGGCAAGGTTTAGGCGGCGCGTCCAAACGGCGCGTCCAAACGGCGGCTCCAGACGGCGCCTGCAAGCGGCGGGCGCCGGCCGCCGGTCGCATGAACCGCGTTCACGTTCCCGCTCGCATGGCCGGCCATGCGCCGCAAACCGGCAGGGCGCCTGGGGGCGCGTCGCGCGAGCGGCCGGGCCATCCGGCCGCCGCCTTCGCCGATCACCCGCCGATCACCCCACCGAATGCCCGACCATATCCCTCGGCTTGACCCATTCGTCGAACTGTTGCTCCGTGACATAGCCGAGCGCGAGCGCCGCCGCCTTCAGCGTCGTGCCTTCCTTGTGCGCCTTCTTCGCGATCTGCGCGGCCTTGTCGTAGCCGATGTGCGGGTTGAGCGCGGTCACCAGCATCAACGATTCGTTCAGCAAAGTATCGATGCGCTCGCGATTCGGCTCGATGCCCACCGCGCAGTTGTCGTTGAAGCTGCGCGCGCCGTCGGCGAGCAGCCGCACCGATTGCAGCACGTTGTGCGCAATCATCGGGCGGAACACGTTCAGCTCGAAGTTGCCGCTCGCGCCGCCAATGTTCACCGCGACGTCATTGCCGAACACCTGTGCGCATAGCATGGTCAGCGCTTCGGACTGGGTCGGATTGACCTTGCCCGGCATGATCGAACTGCCCGGTTCGTTCTCCGGAATCGACAGTTCCCCGAGGCCGCAACGCGGGCCGCTAGCGAGCCAGCGAATGTCGTTGGCGATCTTGTTCAGGCTCGCCGCCACGGTCTTCAACGCGCCATGCGCGAACACCAGCGCGTCGGCCGCGGCCATCACTTCGAACTTGTTCGGCGCCGACACGAACGGCAGCCCGGTCAGCTTGCCGATCGCCGCCGCCACCTTGTCCGCGAACTGCGGATGCGCGTTCAGACCCGTGCCGACTGCGGTGCCGCCCTGCGCGAGTTCGTACAGATGCGGCAGCGCCGCTTCCACGTGCTGGATGCCGTGCTCGAGTTGCGCGACGTAAGCCGAAAACTCCTGGCCAAGCGTGAGCGGCGTGGCGTCCTGCAGATGCGTGCGGCCAATCTTGACGATGTCGGCAAACGCGCGTGCCTTGCCGTCGAGCGTGTCGCGCAGTGTCTTCAACGATGGCAGAAGATGCTTGACGATCGCCTGCGCGGCGGCCACATGCATCGCCGTGGGAAACACGTCGTTCGACGACTGGCCGCGATTCACGTCGTCGTTCGGATGCACCTTGCGCGCCTCGCCTCGCTCGCCGCCGAGCAGCTCACTCGCGCGATTCGCGATCACCTCGTTGAGGTTCATGTTGGTTTGCGTGCCGGAGCCGGTCTGCCAGACGGCAAGCGGAAACTCCCTGGGATGCTTGCCGGCGATGATCTCATCGGCCGCCTGCATGATCGCGCGGGCCTTGCTGTCGTCGAGCACGCCGAGACCCAGGTTGACCTCGGCAGCGGCGCGCTTGATGACGGCCAGCGCGTTGATCAGCTCGGGCGACTGCTTTTCAGTCGAAATGCGGAAATTCTGCAGCGAGCGCTCTGTTTGTGCGCCCCATAGACGAGCGTTCGGCACGGCGATCTCGCCGAACGTGTCACGCTCCATTCGTATGTCTTCGGTCATGGTCCACTCCGCTGGTCAAAGTTCTGCGTTGACGGGCAATAGGGAGAATAGACCCGTTAGCGCGTTCCGGTACAAACCCGCCTGCGGGTCGAAAATGTATTGGCGCGGCACCCCGTTCTCGACGTCGTTCCACACCAGCGGCGAAAGCGGCGCGCCGATCGAGCGCAGATAGGGGAGCTGGGCGTCGTCGGCGAGGGTGACGCGATAGCTTTCCTCGGGCGACGTGGCGTGTTCGAAGATCCGCGCCACCTGGGCCGCGAGCGGCGGACTATGGATCACCAGCGCCAGTTCGGTGTTCAGATGGGCCGAGCGCGGATCGAGATTCATCGAGCCGATCACCAGAATCTGGCGGTCGATCACATAGGTCTTCGCATGCAGGCTGGCGCGCGAACTCGAGCCGGCCACGTCCGGATTCGGCGTGTTCTGGACTGGCTTGAATTCGTACAACTCGACGCCTTGCCGCAACAACGGCACGCGATACGGAGCGTAGCCCGCCTGCACGGCGACCGCATCGGTCGCGGCAAGCGAATTGGTCAGCACGGCGATGCGCACGCTGCGGTGCGTCAACTCGCCGGCCGCCTTCACGCCCGCATCATGCGGGACGAGGTAGGGCGACACGATCAGGAAGTCGTGGCGCGCGTCGCGCATCAGTTCGACGAGCCGCTGCATTGGCGGGCTGACGTAGTCCGGTGAAGGATGTTCGATCTTCTCCGGCAGGTCGGCCTTGAATTCGGCAGGCGCCCAGGTCAGGCCGAGTTGCTCGCTGGCGATCTGTGCAGCGAGCGGTGTGGCGTTCAGCGGCTTCGCGTTGTACGGATCGGCGTTGGCGCGCCAATGTGCGCGCAACTCGTCGCGCGTCTGGTCGAGTTCCTTCGGGTCGAATTTCTGCTTGTTCAGGACTCGCAACGGATAGGCGATGCTGCTGTTCCAGTAGTCGTCGAAACTGGCCGAGATGTCGGCGGTAATCGGGCCGGCGGCCAGCACGTCGAGATCGCGGAATTGCAGCGTTTCGCTCGCGCTGAAATATTCGTCGCCGAGATTGCGGCCACCGACGATTGCCAGCTGGTTGTCCGCGATCATCGCCTTGTTATGCATGCGGCGCGTGAAGTGGTCGATCTGCGTGAACAGATTCGTGGCGCGTTCGAACATGCTTTGCTGCGCGCTGCCGAACGGATTGAAGACGCGAATCTCGATGTTGTCGTGCGAGTCCAGGCCCGCCATCATGCGATCGATGTCCTTGAAGTTCAGATCGTCGACCAGCATGCGCACTCGCACGCCGTGATCGGCTGCGTACAGCGCGGCGCCGAGCAGCAGTTTGCCGGTGGTGTCCTCGTTGGCGATGTAGTACTGCATGTCGAGGGTCCGGGTCGCGGCGCGCGCAAGCGCGATGCGCATCTGCAGCGCATCGGTGCCGTTCGCCAGCACACGGAACCCCGACTGGTTCGGATGCGCGGCTTCAAGCGGCGCGAGCGCGGTACGCAGCGGGGTGGTTTGCGTAGCGGGCAATGCATGCGTAAGCTGCCGGTCGAATGCGATGGCTGGTGGTTTGGTGACGCAGGCGGTCAGGAATGCCGTGACGCAGCACAGCACGAAAAAATGTCTCGCTGTCCCCCAGGAGAACTTCTCGCGGAACGTCCCCCAAGGGGGCTTCCTTCCGGGGGGGCCGCAAGGGGGCTTCCTGCGGGGCGCCCCCCAAGGGGGCTTCCTTCGGGGCGTGTTGAATGTACGCTGGCGGCGCAGTGCGCTTTGTTCGTTTTCGTCATGCCCCGGCACGCTGTCTTCCCCTTATTCACAGGCTTCTCGCGGCGCAGCGCAGTAGGCTTGCTTACGCTGTCGTGCAATCCATTTTAGGCTTCGGGAGCCGCGCTCGCCGGTCGCGATGCTTGCGTGGCCCAATACGGGTTGCCGTGGAATCCACCACCTTTCCAACCCGGAGCCGAGTCGGCGCGAACTTGCAGCGTCATATACTGGCGGCTCGGTGACAGCGCACGCTATTGGGATTCCGAATAATTCAATGGCCCTCGGATATGCCGGAGACAAACAACCTCGTCAACAGGATGTGGAGACAACTAAGCGCATGCTGGACGCTCCCGGACGCGGATGCTGCTGCCCGATCGCGTCTGCTCAACTGGCAATTGCGAGCCCTGTTCCTGATCGTGCCGATTTTCGGCGTTACCAACAGCCTGTCGGTGGCGGGACTGGTGTTGCTGCTCTGGCCCGCGCTGCCACTGCGCGGCACGGCCATCTGGTGCTTCATATACTTCGTCTGCCAGGCCGGCTGGGCCGGCCACGCATTGCGGCGCATCGACCGGCGCAGCGCGTTTCGCAAGAACGGTTACACGACACACGACCTTTGGGGTTCCGCATTCTGGTGTGCCCTTACCGCCATTTGCTGGGTAACCGGGCTGTATCTGAGTGCGCCGCTTGCCTACAGCGGAGAGGATCGCATCCTGCTGCTGTCGTTCGTGCCAGGGCTCATCGCCGCGGGCGTGCTGGCCAGTATTACCGTCCCGCTCATATCCGCCGTCTGGCTGGGCGTGATGATCCCATCCTCGTGTTTAATCGCACTGGGAGTTGACTATATAAACCGCGGCCTGATGATCGCCTTTGTGATCCTGTACGGCGTCATGCTGACGTCCGCGTTTCTGCTCATTTCCCGGATGTTTGTCGAGCGCATCGCAGCCGAGCTGGCGACCGAGCATGAGCGTCAGGTCACCGAGCTGCTGGCCGTCGACCTCAGGCGTCAAAAGGAGATTGCTGAAGAACTGGCCATCGACCTGCGACGCCAAAAGGAGATCGCCGAAGACGCCAGCCGCGCCAAATCCAGTTTTCTGGCCGCAGCCAGTCATGATCTGCGCCAGCCTGTTCATGCGCTGAGCCTGTTTGTCGGCGCGCTGCGCGACATGCCGATGTCGCCGGAAGTCGAGCACCTCGTGGGGCAGATCGATGCATCCACCAACGCCATGGACGGCTTGTTCACGGCCCTGCTGGATATCTCGAAGCTCGATGCGGGAGTCGTGGAAGTGCATCGCCGTCCGTTTGCGATTGGCGCCGTTCTGGCTCGCGCCTGCCGCGACCACGCAGGTGAAGCCTCAGCCAAGGGAGTCGCGCTTTCATGTGTTCCGTGCAGCGCAATCGTCGACTCCGATCCGATCCTGGTCGAGCGCGTGATACGCAACCTGGTCTCCAATGCGGTGCGCTACACCGATCGCGGACGGATCGTCGTCGGCTGCCGGCGCAGAGGTTCACATGTTGCGGTACAGATCTGGGACACCGGGCGCGGTATTCCACCCGATCAGCATGAGCGCGTGTTCCAGGAGTATCACCAGCTCGGCAATCCTGAACGCGATCGTACAAAGGGGCTGGGTCTCGGCCTCGCGATCGTGCGCCGGGTGACCGACCTGCTGGCATGCAGGGTCACGCTGCGCTCGGAGCCTGGGCGAGGATCGTGCTTCGAGGTTGCGATCGAGCGGTCCCAGCGCGAGCCGGGTGCGCCGGAGGCATCCGCCGATGAGGTCAACCGTATCGCGGCAGCGGGACTTGTCGTGGTCGTCGATGACGAACAGGCCATCCGTGCCGGGATGTCGAGCCTGCTGACCGGCTGGGGCTACGAGGTCGTCGCGGCCGCTTCTGCAGACGAGGCCATCCAGCTTCTCGCGACGCACGAGGTGCGGCCCGATCTGCTGATTTGCGATTTCCGTCTGCGCAATGGCGAGAACGGCATCGAGGCAATCGAAAAGCTGCGCGCGGAATACAACGAAGCGATTCCGGCGATGCTGATCACCGGCGATACGGCCGCTGGGCGTCTGGTGGAGGCATATCAGGCAAGTGGGCTGGTGCTTCTGCACAAGCCGGTTCCCAATGGCCGTTTGAGGGCGGCTATGACGCATCTGATTGGGGCGCGTGATGGCGATTCTGCGGGGGCGCAGGAGGCTGCGGGGGATTGCGAATCGGCGGTGGGATGAGGAGGCGGGTGGTGCCCGCTTCGATCGCGAGTGCGCGGCAGACGGATGGTACAGGTGCCTGGCGGCATGTCGCGCGAGCGAGTCCGCCCGCGCGCATTCGACGAATTCGCCGCAGCGTTGCTCACACCGTTCATACCGACCGCGCGGGCGGTGCGACAGGCGCAGCCGGTACGCGTCGCGAGCTCAGCTTATGAAAGCGCAGCGTCATCAGCATCGCCACGCTCGCGAGGCCAGCCGCGAGTCCCCACCACAAACCGCGTGCGCCAAGCCCGAAGTGAAACGCCAGCGTATAGCCGGTCGGAAAACCGATCACCCAGTAACCGAAGGCCGCGGCGAACATCGGTATGCGGGTGTCCTTCAGGCCGCGCAGGCAGCCGGAACCGACTGTCTGCATGCCGTCGACGATCTGGAAGATCGCCGCCACGCCGAGCAGCGAGCTTGCCAGCGCGACCGTCGCCGCGTTGGCGGGGTCGTCGAGATGCAGATAGAGGCCAACGATCCAGTGCGGCGCGGCGATCAGCACGATGCCCGACATGCTCATGAAGCCGACGCCCAGCGCCAGCGCGACGAAGCCCGCGTGCCGCGCGGCCAGCGGCTGCCCGGCGCCGGCCCAGAAGCCGACCCTGACGTTGGCCGCCTGGCCGATCGCGAGCGGCACCATGAAGGCCACCGACGCGACGTTCAGCGCGATCTGGTGCGCGGCTAGTTGCGATTCGCCGAGCAGTCCGACCATCAGCCCGGTGGCGAGGAAGAGCGTCGACTCGACGCCGTAGGTGATCGCGACCGGCCAGCCGATGCCGAACAGTTCGCTCATCAACGGCAATTTCGGCCGCGTCGCGACGACGAAATGGCGATAGCGCGGGCGCAGATGCAGCAGCGCCATCAGCACGAGCGCGGTCAGCCAGACGGTGATCGAGGTCGCAGCCGCTGAACCGAGAAAGCCGAGCCGCGGCAGCCCATACGCGCCGTGAATCAGTCCGTAGTTCAGAAACGCGTTGACGCCGACGCTCACGAGCGACACCCACAAGAGCCGCCGCGCCGCGCCGATTGCCGGCAGGAACGAGCGCATCAGGCCGACGCCGATCAGGCTGGCGGGCGCACCCCAGCGCAGCACCGCCGCGTATTGGCCGACATTGTGCGCGAGCAGCCCGGGTTCGCCGAACGCCAGCAGAATCCGCGACGCGAACGACAGCAGCACGAACGCCGGCAGCGACAGCAGCACCGCCAGCACGAGGCCGGTCCAGTAGATATGCGGCACGCGGCTGTCGTCCTGGGCGCCGCGCGCATGCGCCACGCTCACGCTGACGGACGTCAGCACCCCTTGCAGCAGCGTGACCACGACGAAAAACAGGTTCGCGCCGAGCCCGCCGGCGGCCAGCGCATCGGGGCCGAGCGAGCCGAGCAGGATCGTGTCGGTGACGCCCATCGCCATTTGCGACAGCTGCGCGATCGCGAGCGGCGCGGCGAGCCGTGCGGTATCGGCGGCGTGGCGGGACAGGGTCGGCGGCCTGGTAGCCGCCCGGGTCAGGCCGGATTGGGTCATGAAACGCTTGGGTTGCGGAAGTGGCGACAGCGTGACCGCGCTCGCGAGCGGCGCGCCTCGTGCGCCAGCGGCACGGTCGGCGCGGGCGGGTCGGCGAGCGGTGGCGAAGCCGGGCAGCGCGGTCGTGAGCCGGTCGTGTCGGCCGACGGTTTGTCTGTCTAAACCGACAGCTTATTGCCTCGACCGGGCGATGTCGATGGAGGAAGCACGATTTTGGTGCGCGCGGTCCTGCGGATTTCCGGAGGCCGGCATGGGAGCCGCGAGCGGCGCGGCGTCAGGCCTCGTGGACGGCGATCCGTGTGTCGCCCAGCAACACGACCTGGCCCGCGCGGATCTTGCAGGTTTTGCGCGTTTCCACCCGGCCATCGACGGTCACGGCGCCGTCCGCGACCATCATTTTTGCCGAGCCGCCGCTGTCCGCGAGGCCCATGATCTTCAGGAGATTGTGCAGTTCGACGTAGTCGCCGCTGAGCGTGAAATCAAGGTTAGGCATGGCGTTCGCACCTTCAGGCAAAGGGTTCGCATCATACGGCAGAAGCTTGCCCCGGATGAAGCTCGCAGTGTGCGCGTAGTTCGCGCAAGCGATTGCAGCGGGAAGACCGCGCGAGGCAAGCGGAAAAGACCATGCCGACGCTCCGTCCGCGCATTGCGCCAGTCAGCACGCGTGCATCACCGCGCGCATCACCAGAAGCACGCTCAAAAAAGGGTCGCTTGTCGGGAATGGTTGTATGGATATACAGTATGCGTCGCCAACCTGAATCCATCCAACGCCCGATCTCCCTGATTTCACCGTGCTCTCCGTCGCCGAATCTCCGCCGCCGTTCGATACCTCCGCCTGGCTGGCGAAACTCAACGACGCGCAACGCGAAGCCGTCGAATACGGCGCCGACACGCCGAACGCGCCCGCCGGCGCACTGCTGGTCATCGCGGGCGCCGGTTCGGGCAAGACCAACACGCTCGCACATCGCGTCGCCAATCTGGTCGTCAAGGGCGCCGACCCGCGCCGCATCCTGCTGCTGACCTTTTCGCGCCGCGCCGCGCTCGAAATGACGCGCCGCGTCACGCGCATCGCCGGCGCGGCGCTTGGGGCGCGTGCGTCGCTCGCGCAAGGGCTCAGCTGGTCGGGCACCTTCCACAGCGTCGGCGCGCGGCTGCTGCGCGAGTACGCCGATCTGATCGGCCTCGCGCCGGCCTTCACGATCAACGACCGCGAAGACTCCGCCGACCTGATGAACCTCGTTCGTCATGAACTCGGCCTGTCCGCGAAAGAGCGGCGCTTTCCGGCCAAGAGCACCTGCTTTGCCATTTACTCGCGCGTCGTGAACACCGGAGCGTCGCTAACCCACGTGCTCGATAACGCGTTCCCGTGGTGCCGCGAATGGGAGGCCGATCTGCGCATGCTGTTCGCCGCGTATGTCGACGCGAAACAGAAGCAGAGCGTGCTCGACTACGACGATCTGTTGCTCTACTGGTCGCATATGGCCGCCGAGCCGGCCATCGCAGCCGATCTGTCGGCGCGCTTCGATCACGTGCTGGTCGACGAGTACCAGGACACCAACCGTCTGCAGGCGTCGATCCTGCTCGCGCTGAAGCCGGACGGTCGCGGCCTGACCGTGGTCGGCGACGACGCGCAGTCGATCTACTCGTTTCGCGGCGCCACCGTGCGCAACATCCTCGATTTCCCCGCGCAGTTCGATCCGCCCGCCAAACAGGTCACGCTGGAGCGCAATTACCGCTCGAGCGCGCCGATCCTGGCCGCGTCGAACGCGGTGATCGAACTGGCCAGCGAGCGCTACACGAAGAATCTGTGGACCGACAGGGCGTCGGCGCAGCGTCCGCGCCTCGTCACCGTCGCCGATGAAGCCGATCAGGCGCGCTACATCGTCGAGCAGGTGCTCGAAGCGCGCGAGCAGGGGCTCAAGCTCCAGTCGCAGGCGGTGCTGTTTCGCGCCGCTCATCACAGCGCCGCGCTGGAGATCGAACTGACGCGGCGCAACATTCCGTTCGTCAAATTCGGCGGCTTGAAATTTCTCGATTCGGTGCATGTGAAGGACGTGCTGGCGGTGCTGCGCTGGGCGGAGAATCCGCGCGACCGGGTCGCCGGCTTCCGCGTCGTGCAACTGCTGCCGGGCGTCGGGCCGGCCACCGCGGCGAAGGTGCTCGACGAGATCGCTGCGCGCGCTGGCGCCGGCAATCCGGTCGATACCGCCGCCGGCGCACTGGCCGCGTTCGCCGCGCCTGCGCGCGCGCAGGAAGACTGGCAGCCGTTCGTCAGGCTGATGTCGAGCGTGTATGGACGGCAGACGCCGTGGCCTGCCGAGTTCGAAATGGTGCGGCGCTGGTATGAGCCGCATCTCGAACGCAATCACGAGGACGCCGCGATCCGTCACGCGGACGTGCTGCAAATGGAGAGCATCGCGGGCACGTATGCGTCGCGCGAGCGCTTTCTGACCGAGCTGACGCTCGATCCGCCCGACGCCACCAGCGACGAGTCCGGTGTGCCGCTGATCGACGAGGACTATCTGATCCTGTCCACGATCCATTCGGCGAAGGGGCAGGAGTGGCGCAACGTGTTCGTGCTGAACGGTGTCGACGGCTGCATTCCGTCCGATCTCGGCACCGGCAGCGAAGACGAAATCGACGAGGAACGGCGCCTGTTATACGTGGCGATGACGCGAGCGAAGGAAGACCTGCATATCGTCGTGCCGCAGCGTTTCTACGTGCACAACCAGACGCATATGGGCGATCGACACGTGTGGGCGTCGCGCACGCGCTTCATCCCCGCGCATCTGATGCCCTTGTTCGACGCCTATGCGTGGCCGCGCCTGCCGGTGCCGAGCGCGCCCACGGCCGCGGGGCTCGCCGCGGCTGCGCAGGCGAAGATCGAGATCGGAGCAAGGCTCAGGAAGATGTGGGACTGAGCGCGCGGCGCCGCGCGTTCGGGTGCGGCACAAGCGCGGCACGAGAGTGGCACAAGCGCGGCACGAGAGCGGCACAAGCGCGGCACAAGCGTGGTTCAAGCGCGTGGCAGCCGCGGTGGCTGGATTCGCTGTGGCTGGTCGCCACGCCGGCCGGTTGGCCGGTTGCCGGCGACAGAAGACGCCTAGCGCGACTGCCGTTGCTGTTGCTGCGGCACCGGACGCGGCGGCACGAAGAAATTGCGCAGCCATGCCGCCAAGCGTGAAAACACGTCATACGGCTCTTCGACGAATATCTCCGGCTTCAGCAGGCGCAGGAATTCCATGATCTGCTGCGCTTCCTGTTTCTGGAACGAGCCGTGCGAAATGCCCAGACGCAAAAGCCCGCGCAGCTCGCCGAGCTTCTCGCGCGCCGCGCTGCCCACGCTCGATTCACATGCCACCTTGGCCTCATAGACCCGCTGGCGCAGCGATTCCGCCAGCCGCCATGCGGGCGTCTGCATGACTTCCTCGAGCGCCTGGATGTCTTGTACCGCGCTCTTGATCTGCGCGGCGAGCGGATCGATCAGCGTGGCATCGCCTTCCGCTTCCTTGACGATCGCCGCTGCCCAGTCGCGGCATTGCTTGGCGAGTTCTTCCGGCGTCCATTCGGAACGGGCCGCGAAGCCGAAGCCGAACTCGCCCGCCTGCCGCATCAGAATCGCGACGACGTCCGGAAATTCCTTGTCCAGCGTGCGTTTGGCCCATGCGTACTGACCACCTTGCAGCATCCGTTGAACCGCGTGTTCGGTCAGCGGCACCATGTTGTCGAGCAGCTTGGCGCGCAAAAAGTCCTCAAATGACGGTGTCGCGAACTGCGGATCGAGCTTTAGCGAGACCCGCAGAAAAGCGTCGAAATCCTTGCGCAGCGACGCAATGGTCTCGTCCTTGAGTTTGAGGGTGATTTGACCCATGTGTTATCCCGTTTGGTCCTGCCGCGCGGCCTCGTCACGTCATCCCGGCCGCATGCGGAGCCTGGGCGACGCGATGCCAGATGGCGACGCGGTTGATTGCTGCCGTTGCCGCGTAACCAGCGGGACCAATCCCGATGCGCGGACCTCGACTTCATATCGGCGGATTCGGCGGAAACTTAAGGGCGTGCGGGCGCAGGACGGCCCGCTTTAGAGGGACGTGTCGCCCGGCTGGCGCTTGCAGAGCGCCGCGCGGACCGGACGACGGCTGCGCGCGCCTATTTGAGCACGACGCATTGCCAGACGAAAAACACCGTCAGGCCGACCGCGATGGTCAGAAGCGGCCGCCGCGTCAGCGCGCTGACGACGACCGCAGCCAGGGCGCCGACCAGCTGCGGATTGCGCCAGGTCAGCTCGGCGCTCGCGCCGTGCGGCGAAACCGCCATCGGCACGATGATCGCCGTCAGCACGGTGACCGGCACGAAACCGAGGGCGGTGCGCGCGAGCGGCGGGAACACCAGACGCTCGCCGAGCACGAAAACGGCGGCGCGGATCACCCATGTGATCACCGCCATGCCGAAGATCAGAACGACGTAGTTCATCGCGTGGCCTCCGCGGTTTCGCGGGCGCCGCGCAGGTTGGGACGCGCCGTCGACAGCAGCACGCCGATCGCCACGCCTGCGAACACCGCGCCGAGCAGACCGAGCTTGTACGGCCACGCCTGCCAGAAAAAGGCCAGCGTGCCCGCGGTGGCGGCTGCCGCGATGTAGCGCAGCGCGACCAGTTGCGGCACGACGATCGCAATGAAGGTGGCGACCATCGCAAAGTCGAGCCCGAGCGATTGCAGGCCTGGAAAGGCCGCGCCGAACAGCAGGCCGGCGACGGTCCAGAGCTGCCAGTTCAGATACATCGCGAGGCCGGCGCCGAAGAAATAGTGCGGACCGACCGTGCCGGGTTCGCGGTGGCGATAGTGCTCCCATGCGACCGCGAAGACTTCGTCGGTGAGCAGCGCGCCGAGCGCCCAGCGCCAGCGTGCCGGCAGATGCGCGACGTGTGGCGCGAGCGTGGCGCTGTACAGCACGTGACGCAAGTTGACGACCAGCGTGGTCGCCCAAATCACGGCGAAACTCGCGTGGCCGGCGATCAGACCGAGCGCGATGAATTGCGCGGAGCCGGCGAACACGACCAGCGACATCAACTGGCCGTGCCAGAGATGCAACGGGCCGGACGCGACCAGCGTGCCGAAAATGACGCCGAATGGCGCCGCGCCGACCATCATCGGGATGATGTCGCGGGCGCCGGCCGTGAATTCCTTCATGTGGCCCGTGTGGTTGAGTTGGGGTGGGGTGGAATGGGTCAATCTTGCCTCCTGGATTAGGGAAGCATAGCGGGGACTGGTGGGTGAGGCTTGTACGTTCTTGCGGCAGGGAGCAGAAGGCTGAGGCAGAAGGCAGAAGCCGGAAGCCGGAAGCCGGAAGCCGGAAGCCGGAAGCCGCAAACCGCAAACCGGAGGGCCGCACGCGAAACGCGCGGCCAGCCACATCCGCGCGCCCCGTCAGGCCCCTTGCCAGCGCCCGGGCGGCACCCCGAACATGCGGCGAAAATGACGCGTGAAATGGCTCTGGTCGGTGAAGCCGCTCGCCGCGGCGACCTCCGTCACCGAAACGCCGGCGCGTAGCGGCGCGAGCGCGCGTTGCAAACGCACCTGATTGCGCCACGCGTGCGGCGACAAGCCGGTGGTCTGGGTGAAGAGACGCGCCGCGTGAAACGGCGATAAACCCGCTGCCTGTGCAACCTCGGCAAGCGTAACGGGCTCGACCAGATCGCCTGTCAGACGCTCCTGCATGATGGCAACGCGAACGTCGTCGGTCGCGAGCCGCGTGGGCACCGATTGCGTCTGCGAGTAGCGGGCCAGCAACGTCGACAATGCGTCGAGCATCGCGGCTTCGGCGGCGAGCGCGTCGTCGCCCGCTTCCAGCAGTCGATGGGCGCGCGCAAGCCGCGTCGCCAGATCGGGATCGCGGATCACGCCTGGCGCAAACCACGGCAGCGCCTGCGGCCGGCCGCTGAGTTCATTGGCCAGTTCGCGGATGAAGTCCACCGGCGCATACATCACGCGATACCGCCAGCCCGCCTCGACCGCCTTCGAGCCCGTATGCACCTCGCCCGGATTGATGATCGGCACGCTGCCGGCCTCGGCGACATAGTCGGAACCGCGATACCGATAGCTCTCCACGCCCGCGACGATCACCGCAATCGTGTACGCATCGTGCCAATGCGGCGTGAACTCGTGATCGTGATATTCGGCTGTGAGCAGATCCCCGCCGGGCAGAAGCGGCGTGCGCCAGTAGCGCGCGCAATTGCGGAAACGTTGGACGGCGGTCATGGTGAAAATCCGGCAGGACCGGTCAGTGTAACGCGTCGTGAGTGCGGCGGCATGGGCGTCGTGTTTGCGCGGCGCGCTCGTTGTCGGGCGATGCTTACTTGACGGGGATCGTGGTGCCGGTCGGCATCGGCACGGCGCTTACGCTGTTCTTCGCGCTGCCGCTGACGACCCGGTCGCTGTAGGTGAGATACACCAGCGCGTTGCGCTTCGCGTCGACCACGCGCACCACATGCAGCGACTTGAAGATGAGCGACATGCTGACGGAGAACACGTCGGCCTGCTGCTTGACCGGGCCGGTGAAATGGATCGCACCGACCTGACGGCAGGCGATCGACGCCTCGGTCGGATCCTCGGCGAGGCCGAGCGTGCCCTTGACGCCGCCGGTGCGGGCGCGCGACACATAGCAGGTCACGCCTTGGACGACCGGATCGTCGTAGGCCTCGACGACTACGCGGTCAGAGCCGGTGATGTGGAAGTTGGTATTGACGCTGCCGACTTCTTCGCTGTGTGCCGAAGACAGCAGCAGTGCGGTGGCCACTGCCAGCGCGATGCGCGAGGAGATAAGTTTCATGGAGTGTCGGGATGGGCGCCTGGGTTGGGTGCCTGGGTTGGGCGTGAACGCGCGCCGGGAAATCGTCATCGTATAACGAGCGCGCCCGCGAAAGGGTCGGAGGCGTTGAACCACGTGGGGCGCGCAAGCGCTGCGGTTCAGCAAGCCGGCGCGGACAGCGGGCATCGGGAAACTGCCGCATCGACTAGCGCGATCGCGATCGTGCCCTCGCTAAAGAAAGGGTGTGCGATCGCGCCAAACCGCTCAGGCAAACGCTCAG
>NZ_CYGX02000025.1:0-966 GCF_900019265.1 Paraburkholderia ribeironis | reverse complement strand
GCAAACGCTCAGGCAAAACAAAAAGGCCCGCACGAATGCGGGCCTTTCAAGATTTTGGCTCCTCGACCTGGGCTCGAACCAGGGACCTACGGATTAACAGTCCGGCGCTCTACCGACTGAGCTATCGAGGAACAGCAGTACAACTTGATCTACATAAAAAAGCCCGTCCTGGTTAACGGGCTTTTTGAAATTCTTGGCTCCTCGACCTGGGCTCGAACCAGGGACCTACGGATTAACAGTCCGGCGCTCTACCGACTGAGCTATCGAGGAACAGAACAACAAAACAGCAGAGAACGAAATTCTAGAAGCAGCTGGGGCGCCTGTCAATACCCTGCGTTCATCATCCCGATTTCACTTGAATCTTGCAGGGCAAGTGGCAGGCTGCGACACTCAGCGCGCGAGCAGCTGGAGCTTTTCCTTCACGTCCTTGAATTCTTCGGCTTCAGGCAGCGGCGCCTTGGTCTTGGTGATGCTCGGCCAGCTCTTGGCCAGATCGGCATTCAGCTCGATAAAGTTCTGCTGGTCGCCCGGCACGTCTTCTTCGGCATAGATGGCATTCACCGGGCACTCGGCTACGCACACCGCGCAGTCGATGCATTCGTCGGGGTCGATCGCGAGGAAGTTGGGACCTTCGCGAAAGCAGTCCACCGGGCACACATCGACGCAGTCGGTATAGCGGCACTTGATGCAGCTTTCGGTCACAACGTGAGTCATTCAGGCAGCTCCTGCATGCGGAATCAGGGAAGGCGCAAACGCCAAAAGCGTTATTGTAACGTAACGTCAAGAGGCGCATGCGGCATCGGACAACGCCTTTTATATGTTTTCGTGATTAGTTTATTGCGCCCTTAGGGAAGCGCTGATTAATGGACCAACTGACCGAGTTGCAGCCGAGAGGGCGTCGAATTTTCCGGATGACGAAGCGACTCGAAGCTGAACTCGGTGAATTGGCCGCGTAAACGGGCCTCC
>NZ_CYGX02000012.1:208392-274774 GCF_900019265.1 Paraburkholderia ribeironis | reverse complement strand
TTCGTCAGCAGTCTGAGGCGATTCCATTGGAATCGCCTTTTTAACGCCTGCGGAACATTAACGCCTGCGGAACATTAACGCCTGCGAAAAATTAACGCCTGCGGAAAATCCGGGCGCCGTGGCCCCGATCGCGCGCAGTCAGCGCGATGGCTTAGCCTGCCACCAGCGTGCCGTTTTCGACCCGCACATGCTGGCCTTGCTGGAATGGCGGCGCCTCGTGGTACGTGAAGTAGCGCAGCTTGCCGTTTTCCATCCGCACGCGCACCGAATAGGACGTGGTGCTGCGGATGTGCTTTTCGACCGCGTTGCCGGCAAGACCGCCGCCTAGCGCGCCGAGCAGCGTCATCGCGGTGCGGCCGCCACCGGCGCCGAACTGGTTACCGACCACGCCGCCGGCCACCGCACCGCCGACCGCGCCGATGCCGGTGCCATGACCTTCCTGATGAACCGCCGAAATCGCCACGACCGTGCCACACGTCGAGCAATAGGCCGGTTGTGCGGGCTGCTGCTGCGCATACTGCGGTGCGGCTTGCGCCTGCTGTTGCTGGGCGTACTGTTGCTGCTGCGCCGGAGCGGGCGCGGGCACGGACGGCTGAGCCTGCTGCTGCGCCGGTTGTTGCGCCGATTGTTGCGCGCTCGGTCGCTGTTGCACCGGGCCAGTGACTGCCGCTGCCGAATCGACCACCCCCGGTTGTTGCGGCGTCACTTGGGCCGCCTGGGTCTGATCGTTCTGCGCGCCGTCGCTCGACGCCTTCGGAAACAGTCCCGTGATGGCCGCGGTGGCGACGAGACTGGCAACGATGACCGCGCCGGCCGCGGTCGCGATCAGCGGATGAAGACGGCGTTGCTGCGTGGGTTGGGTGCTGGGATTGCCCATGTTGGCCTCCGTCTCTGGCAGAGTCGACTCTAGTGAGACCCAGTGTCCGGCAATTCGATCCTGCCCACGTTTCAATTTGTAACAGCTCGCGGGCGGCATGGCGGTCTGGGTGCGCCGCTACGCGCGTGGCGCCCGGGTCCTGGCGAGCGGCGAAACCGTGGTCTGACCCGAAGACCGGCACGGCGATCGCCGGCTTTTACCTATCGTTACAAACGCCCAGCGGCGGGTCAGCCGCGTGTGAGCCGCGCCCGCACGCCGCCTCGCGTGCGCGGCAAGCAAAACGCCCGGCTTCGAGCCGGGCGTTTCAGTGATGTGAACCGCGTGACGGTTGGGTCGCGGGTCAGTCTTCGCGGCGCAGATGCGGGAAGAGAATCACGTCGCGGATGCTCGGGCTGTCGGTCAGCATCATCACCAGACGGTCGATGCCGATACCGCAGCCGCCGGCCGGCGGCATGCCATATTCGAGCGCGCGAATGTAGTCCGCGTCGTAGAACATCGCTTCTTCGTCGCCGGCATCTTTCTGGTCGACCTGCTTCTTGAAGCGGGCGGCCTGGTCTTCCGGATCGTTCAGCTCCGAGAAGCCGTTGGCGATTTCACGGCCCGTGATGAACAGCTCGAAACGCTCGGTGATGCCGTCGACCTTGTCCGATGCGCGTGCGAGCGGCGACACTTCGATCGGGTAGTCGATGATGTAGGTCGGTTCCCACAATTGCGACTCGGCGGTTTCTTCGAACAGCGCCAGTTGCAGCGAGCCCACGCCCGCATTCAGGAACTTCGGCTGCGATGCGTCCACGCCGAGCTTCCTCAGCTCGGTGCGCAGGAACGCGCTGTCGGCCAGTTGCTCGTTCGTGTATTGCGGCGCGTACTTCTGGATCGCCTGAGTGATGGTCAGCCGATGGAACGGCTTGGCCAGATCCAGCTCGCGGCCCTGATAGGCGATCGTGGCCGTGCCTAATGCATCGATCGCGGCCTGACGGATCAACTGCTCGGTGAAATCCATCAGCCATTTGTAGTCCGTATAGGCTGCGTAGAACTCGATCATCGTGAATTCCGGATTGTGGCGCACCGACACGCCCTCATTGCGGAAGTTACGGTTGATCTCGAACACACGCTCGAAGCCGCCGACCACGAGGCGCTTCAGATACAGTTCCGGCGCGATGCGCAGGAACATCTGCATGTCGAGCGCGTTGTGATGCGTGGTGAACGGCTTGGCCGCGGCGCCGCCTGGAATCGGGTGCAACATCGGCGTTTCGACTTCCATGAAGTCGGCGTCGGCCATGAACTTGCGGATCGACGCAATCGCCCTGGTGCGCGCGGTGAACGTCTTGCGCGTTTCCGGCGTGACGATCAGATCGACATAGCGCTGGCGATACTTCATCTCCTGGTCCGCCAGACCGTGGAACTTGTCCGGCAGCGGACGCAGCGACTTCGACAGCAGGCGCAGCTCGGTGCAGCGCACCGACAGCTCGCCCTTGTTGGTGCGAAACAGCACGCCGCGCGCCGCGACGATGTCGCCCATGTCCCACTTCTTGAACGCGTCGTAGGTTGACTGGCCGACGTCGGCCGGCGTGATGAAGAACTGGATCTGACCGGAACCGTCGCGCACGGTCGCAAAGCTTGCCTTGCCCATCACGCGCTTGAGCATCATGCGGCCGGCGAGGGCGACTTCGAGCGGATTCGCTTCGAGTGCTTCCTTGTCGGCGTGCTCATACTGCGCCTGCAGATCTTCGGCGTGGTGCGTGGGACGGAAATCGTTCGGATAGGCGACGCCTTGCTCACGCAGCTCGCGCAGCTTTTCACGGCGCTCGGCGATGATCTTGTTGTCGTCCACCTCGGGCACGACATTCGGCAGGGCCGCATTGGGCTGGGTCGATTCGGTCATGATGATTTGGTATTCGGTGGCCCGCAGCGGAGTGCTCCGGATGCGGGAGGCCAGTCAGTGTAAAAACCTCAGGCGGTATAAGGAAACAGCGAAGAAACAGCGAAGAAGCGGCAAAGAAGCGGCAAAGAAACAGGAACGAACCGGCGCGGCCTGACTGGCCGCGCCCGTTGCGCCTAGACACCCTGTTTCAGGCTGGCGCTGATGAACGGATCGAGGTCGCCGTCGAGCACGCTCTTCGTATTGCTGATTTCGACGTTGGTGCGCAGATCCTTGATACGGCTGTTGTCCAGCACGTACGAGCGGATCTGATGACCCCAGCCCACATCGGTCTTGCCGGCTTCGAGCTTGTCCTGCTCGGCCTGACGCTTGCGGATTTCCGCTTCGTACAGGCGCGATTTCAGCATCGCCATCGCTTCGGCGCGGTTGCGGTGCTGGGAACGGTCGTTCTGGCACTGCACGACGATGCCCGACGGCATGTGCGTGATCCGCACCGCGGAGTCGGTCTTGTTGATGTGCTGACCGCCCGCGCCGGACGCGCGGTACGTGTCGATGCGCAAATCGGCCGGGTTGATGTCCACTTCGATCGAGTCGTCGATCTCCGGGTACACGAACACCGACGAGAACGACGTATGACGCCCGCCCGACGAATCGAACGGCGACTTGCGCACGAGGCGGTGCACGCCGGTTTCGGTGCGCAGGAAGCCGTACGCGTATTCGCCCTCGATCTTGATGGTGGCGTTCTTGATGCCCGCGACGTCGCCTTCGGTCTGCTCCAGCACTTCGGTCTTGAAGCCCTTGCGCTCGCAGTAGCGCAGATACTGGCGCAGCAGCATCGACGCCCAGTCGCACGCCTCGGTGCCGCCGGCGCCGGCCTGGATATCCAGGAACGCATTGTTCGGATCGGCCGGATTCGCGAACATCCGGCGGAATTCCATGTCGGCGACGCGCGACTCGAGTCCTTGCGCATCGGTTTCGCAGGCGACCAGCGTGTCGTCGTCGCCTTCTTCACGCGCCATCTCGAAGAGGTCCTGCGCGTCGCGCAGATCATTGTCGAGCGACGTGAGCTTGCCGACCGTGTCGTCGAGCAGCTTCTTCTCCCGGCCGAGGGCCTGGGCGTGCTTCGAGTCGTTCCAGACGTCCGGGTCTTCGAGTTCCCGGTTGACTTCGATTAGACGCAGTGCTTTGTCGTCGTAGTCAAAGATACCCCCGTAGGTCGGCCGCGCGTGCGCGCAGGTCCGCCAGAGAGGCTTCGATCGCGTTGAGACGTTCCGCTTCCATGTCGATCTTTTATAGCTTCGTAAAAAGGAGAAATTATAGCCGATCGGCGCGCCGCGCCGGCGGCTGTGAAGCGATCCGGCGCGTGTTCGAGGTTGATTTTGCGGTGTTTTTTCGACACTTCGCCGGCGCGGCGGCGGTGGTGGTGGTGGTGGCGGCGAAGCGGATCGTGTCCGGTCAGCCGCTTCGGCTGGGCGGTTGAGTCAGCCCTTCCAGATGGCCCCTTCAGTTGGCCACTTCACTTCGGCTTCAGCCAACCGCGTGCTCGACGATCAGTTGTACCCGCGCCACGCCGTTGCGCGTATCGCTCGTGGCCGCTTCGGCTGGCCAGTTGAGCAGCCCTTTCAGGCCGCCCCTTCAGGCAGCCCCTTCAGATGGCCCCTTCACTTCGACTTCAGCCCACCGCGTGTTCGACGATCAGTTGCACCCGCGCCACGCCGTTCCATGTATCGCTCGCCAGCCGGTAAGCGACGGTGGTGCGTGCCGGCAGCGTATCGGTGTGATTGAACCAGATCGCGTTAAAGCGCTGCCGCCCGCGCACGAGCTGCAGCTTCAGATGCTTGTCCTTCACCAGCGCCTGCGACGCGATGTCGAATTCGCCGGAAAACACCGGCGCCGGGAAGCCCTGGCCCCACACGGCGGCGTCGAGCATTTCGACGAATTGCGGCGTGAAGTACGCGTCTTCGAGTTCGCCGTCGGTTTCCACCGTGCGCGCGAGCGCTTCTTCGGACAGCCACTCGCGGCCGACCGCCTCGAAGGCGGCGGTGAAGCGCGGCACGTCGGCGGTCGCGAGCGTCAGCCCGGCGGCCATCGCGTGGCCGCCGAACTTGACGATCAAATCCGGCTCGCGCTTCGAGATCAGGTCGAGCGCATCGCGCAGATGGAAGCCCGCGATCGAGCGGCCCGAGCCCTTGACGAACTGACCGCTGTCGTCGGCGAGCGCGAAGGTGAACGAGGGCCGGTGGAATTTCTCCTTCAGCCGTCCAGCGACGATGCCGATCACGCCCTGATGCCAGCCCGGATTGAACAGCGTGATGGTGGTCGCGCCGTCGGGGGCGATCGCCGAGAGGTCGTCGAGCGCCTGTTGCTGCATCCCGGCTTCGATCTCGCGGCGCTCGCGGTTCATCGTGTCGAGTTGCTGCGCGAGTTCCCACGCGCGGCCGACGTCGTCGGTGGTCAGGCATTCGATGCCGAGCGACATGTCCGACAGACGTCCCGCCGCATTCAGCCTCGGCCCGAGCGCGAAGCCGAGGTCGAAGCCCGAGGCGCTGCGGGCGTCGCGTGCGGCGGCGCGAAACAGCGCGGCGATGCCCGGCTGCATGCGGCCTTTGCGGATGCGCTGCAAACCCTGCGCGACCAGCACGCGGTTGTTGCCGTCGAGCTTGACCACGTCGGCGACCGTGCCGAGCGCGACCAGGTCGAGCAGGCCGTCGAGGCGCGGTTCGGGTGTGGCGTCATCGAATGCGCCGCGTTGCCGCAATTGCGCGCGCAACGCGAGCAGCACATAAAACATCACGCCGACCCCGGCGATGCATTTGCTCGGGAACGTGCAGCCCGGCTGGTTCGGATTGACGATCGCGCGGGCGGCGGGCAGCTCGTCGCCCGGCAGGTGATGATCGGTGACCAGCACGTCGATACCGAGCGCGTTGGCCGCCGCCACGCCGTCGACGCTGGCGATGCCGTTGTCGACGGTGATCAGCAGATCCGGCTTGCCCGACGCGCCGCTCGCAGCCAGCGCGACGATGTCCGGCGTGAGCCCGTAGCCGTGTTCCATGCGGTTCGGCACCAGATAGTCGATGCGGCCGCCGAGCATGCGCAGGCCACGCACCGCGACCGCGCAGGCGGTGGCGCCGTCGCAGTCGTAGTCGGCGACGACCAGCATGCGGCGCTGCTGCTGGATCGCATCGGCGAGCAGCACGGCGGCGTCTTCGCAGCTCTGCAGCGCGGCGGGCGGCACGAGCCGCGCGAGGCCGGTTTCGATTTCATCGGGCAGGCACACGCCGCGTGCCGCGTACAGGCGCGCGAGCACCGGATGCAGCCCATGGCGGACGAGGACTTCGGCATCGACAGGGGAGCAGGCGCGCGTAACGATTCGAGTCATTCGGGAAGGCCGTGGATCATTCGATAAGTCATTCGATGAAGAGCGACGCCAGCATGCGCCGCCGCCAGAATTTGCGCAGATCGCCGCGCGTGATCGTGAGCGTCACCGAGCCGGTATCGCCGCACAAGGTCAGGCCAAGTTCGCCGAGCTGGCCAGATTGCAGCGCCGCGAGCGCGGGTTCGAACCAGTCCGTTTGCACGGCGGCAAACGCGTGGTTCCAGCGCGCCCAGTCCTGTTCGATGTAGGGCGCTGAGAACGGATCGAGTTCGACCAGCGTGCCGCGTGCCGTGCCGCCTGAATGCCCGCGCGAGGCCTCGCCCGGCTTCGCGTGGGCCGCGCCGGTCAGCGGGACCAGCGCGCCAAACGAAGCGGGCGGCGCGCCGGTCTCGACCCCGGCGGTGAGCGCGAGGCCGCGCGTCGCGGTGGCGTCGGAGAAGACCCGCGCGAACGGACTGCGCACGGGCTGCGCCGCGCCTTGCGCATGAAACCAGATCGAGTTGACGGCTGGCAGACCACGCGCTTCGCGCGCCTCATTGATCGGGTGCTCGAACCACGCCATCTGCACTTCGTTCTGCAGCTTCATCCAGGCGCGCGAACGTTCACCCGAATGCGCTTCGTGCGGCAGCCAGATTTCAATGTTGCGGCCGCTCGCACGCAATGGCGACGCGCCCGCCAAGGTGCCGAATCCGTCGCCCGACAGATACCAGCGCGAGGGGTTTGGCGCCTCGATGCGTACGCCGAGTTCCTCGATCAACGGCCGGGCGACCGCGAGCAGCGCGTGCGCTTCGTCGTCGGAGAGCTCGAGCGAGGCGGGATCGATCAGCACCAGGTGATCGTGCGCGATGCGCACATGCACCGGTTGCACGCAGGCCCACGTTGCGCTGCCGGGTTCGCCGCCGTCGGCGCGCAGCATGTACGGCGCGAGCGGTGCTTCGTCGGCGGCGGCCGCGGTGCCCGCCAGCGCGCCGAACTGCCGGGCTACCCAGCGCTCGTGCGGCAGCGTGCGCTGAAAGTCTTCGCCGACCACCCGTTCGACCAGCGTCGCGCGCGCGATCAGCCGGTCGAGGGCTGGACTCCGGATGTCGTGGAGGGCGGTGGAGGCGTCCGCTGCGGCGGGCAGCGCGAAGGGCAGCAGAAGATGGAGACGGTCGGCGAGCATGATGCTGCGCATTGTAGGGCAAAGAGTGCGAGTATTCCGACCAGATTCCGGCCGGCCTGAGCGCGGCAGTCGAATGCGAGCCTGGCAGCGCGGGCCATGTGTGGTTTGCGCGAGCCGGTGGGATTGTATGGCAAACTTCGCGCTTGGTCGGTGGTGATTGTGGTGGTGACAGCGGTGGCGATAGCGGTGGCGCTTTCGGCGCGCGTGCGACGGCCCGGCACGGCGCGAGCCTTGCTGCGACACGCGTGCGGCGCCTGCACCTGCGGCGTCGCCACGGCACCGGGATCACGGCGGGCGCTCGACGTCTTTCGTGCACAGCACCCAGCCGAACAACGCAGAAAAGGATTCGCTTGAAATTTCCCTACGAATGGCAGATTGGCTGGCGCTACACACGCGCCGGCAAACGCACGACCGGCAACGGCTTCATTTCGTTCATCGCGCTGGTGTCGATGTCGGGCATCGCGCTCGGTGTCGCGGCGCTGATCGTCGTGTTGTCCGTGATGAACGGTTTTCAGAAAGAGGTGCGCGACCGGATGCTGTCGGTGCTCGCGCACGTCGAAATCTTTTCGCCGACCGGTTCGATGCCGAACTGGCAACTGACTGCCCAGGAAGCGCGCCAGAACAAACAGGTGATCGGCGCAGCGCCGTATGTCGAGGCGCAGGCGTTGCTCACGCGCCAGGACGCCGTGAGCGGCGTCGCGCTGCGCGGCATCGAGCCGTCGCTCGAACCGGAAGTCTCCGACATCGGCAAGGAAATGAAGGGCGGCAAGCTGACCGACCTCGTGCCGGGCGACTTCGGCATCGTGCTCGGCGCGGACCTCGCCGCCACCCTCGGCGTGCAGGTCAGCGACAAGATCACGCTGGTCGCGCCCGAAGGCACGATCACGCCGGCCGGCATGCTGCCGCGCCTGAAGCAGTTCACGGTGGTGGGCATCTTCGAGTCGGGCCATTACGAATACGACAGCACGCTCGCGCTCGTCAACATCAAGGACGCGCAAGCGCTGTTCAGGCTGCCCGCGCCGACCGGTGTGCGGCTGCGCCTGACTGACATGCAGCGCGCGCCGGAAATCGCGCATCAGCTTGCGCGCACGCTGTCCGGCGATCTGTATATCCGCGACTGGACGCAGCAGAACAAGACCTGGTTCTCGGCCGTGCAGATCGAAAAACGCATGATGTTCATCATCCTCACGCTGATCATCGCGGTGGCCGCGTTCAACCTGGTCTCGTCGCTGGTGATGACGGTGACCAACAAGCAGGCCGACATTGCAATCCTGCGCACGCTCGGTGCGCAGCCCGGCTCGATCATGAAGATCTTCGTCGTGCAGGGCGTGACGATCGGCTTTATCGGCACCGCGACCGGCGTCGCGCTCGGTTGTCTGATCGCATGGAGCATTCCGTGGCTCGTGCCGATGATCGAGCATCTGCTCGGCGTGCAGTTCCTGCCGCCGTCGGTGTACTTCATCAATGAACTGCCGTCCGAACTGATCCCGGCCGACGTCGCGCGCATCGGCATCATCGCGTTCCTGATGTCGGCAGTGGCGACCCTTTACCCGAGCTGGCGTGGCGCGAAAGTCCGTCCCGCGGAGGCGCTGCGCTATGAATGACCGTTCCGCTGAACTATCGATGGCCACTCAGGACACGGCGCCCTATCCGTACGTGCTGGAAGCAACCGGCATCTCCAAGTCGTTCGTGCAGGGCGGCCTGAACGTGCAGGTGCTCAACAACACGCAATTGAACGTGCGGCGCGGCGAGAAACTGGCGATCGTCGGTGCGTCGGGCTCGGGCAAGAGCACGCTGTTGCACGTGCTCGGCGGTCTCGACGAGCCGGGTGCCGGTCATGTTTCGGTGATGGGCAAGCCGTTCACGAAGCTCTCCGAGCGCGAACGCAATGACTTGCGCAATCGCGCGCTCGGGTTCGTCTATCAGTTCCACCATCTGCTGCCGGAGTTCTCCGCGCTCGACAACGTTGCGATGCCGCTGCGGATTCGCCGCATGACGACCGAAGCCGCGCGCCGCGAGGCGCTCGAGGTGCTGGAGCGGGTCGGCATGGGGCATCGCGCCAAACACCGGCCGGGCGAGCTGTCGGGCGGCGAGCGTCAGCGCGTCGCGATCGCCCGGGCGCTGGTGACCAAACCCGCGTGCGTGCTGGCCGACGAGCCGACCGGCAATCTCGACGGCGGCACGGCCGACACGGTGTTCAACCTGATGCTCGAACTGTCGCGCACACTCGAAACGAGTTTCGTGATCGTCACGCACGATCCCGATCTGGCCGCTCGCTGCGACCGCATCATGCGGCTGCGCGACGGCGTGCTGCACGAAGAGCCGCCGGTGCCGGTCTGACGGCGCTCCGGCGCGACGCACGCGGCATCGTCTGCTTCGTCCGCTTCGTCCGCTTCGCGAGGGTAGCTCATGTGGATCGATACGCACTGTCATCTCGATGCTTCGGAATTCGACGCCGACCGCGATGCGGTCGCGGCGGCGGCACGCCGTGCGGGCGTGGCGCGCATCGTGATTCCGGCGATCGGCCGCCAGAACTTTGCGGCGGTGCGTGAGCTGGCGCACCGGATCGACGGCGGCGCGTATGCGCTCGGTATTCATCCGCTCTTCACGCCAGGCGCCGACGAGCACGATCTCGAACTGCTGCGCATGGAGATCGAGGCGAGTCTTGATGACGTGCGGTTCGTCGGCATTGGCGAGATCGGGCTCGACTATTTCGTCGAAGGCCTCGACGATGCGCGCCAGCAGTTCTTCTACGACGGTCAACTGCAACTGGCGCGCGAATTCGACCTGCCGGTGATCTGCCACGTACGCAAATCGCAGGATCAGGTGCTCAAAGGACTGCGGCGGCAGCAGATCCATCGCGGTATCGCGCACGCGTTCAACGGCAGTTTCCAGCAGGCGCAGGCCTATATCGATCAGGGCATGCATCTCGGTTTCGGCGGCAATCTGACGTTCGAGCGGGCCAGGCAAATTCGCCGCCTTGCCGGGCAGTTGCCGTTCGACGCTCTGGTGGTTGAAACCGACGCGCCGGACATCCCGCCGGCGTGGATTTACCGGCAGCGCAACACGCCCGGGCAGATCCCGGGTATCGGCGCGGGCCTCGCGCAATTGCGCGGCATGGCCGCCGATGAAGCCGCCCTAGGCACAACGGCTAACGCGCACGCCGCGCTGCCGCGACTCGCGCTTTCCTCTGCATAATCGAACTCGTCGATGAGTGGTTCGCGCCGGGCGATATCCACGCCCGGCGGGCTCGCTGACGTCTGCCTGGCGCGCGCCATGTCGCGCGGCGTTTGCTGGGCGGAGGGCGAATGCGGGCAGCGTGGTGCGGGTTTGCGTTGGGTGTCATCTGGTTGCAGCAGCAGGCTGCGTTGCCGGCATGGCGCGGCTGGTGCGCCCTGGTGGTGCTCGGCTGCGCGGCGTGCGGGCTCGCGCTGTGGGGCTTGCGCGGCGATGCGGCGGTGCTTGCGGGCAAGCTTGGGGCGGGTGCGTATCCGGCCGTGCGCCGCGGGTGCCGCATGTGCCGCGGGTGCCGCATGTGCCGCGTCTGCCACGTGGGCCACGTGTGCGTAGGCGCGCGGCTGCGCGGATTGGCCGGCTGGGCCGCCGTGTGGTGCGCGGCGTTATGCGTGGGCTTCGGGTATGCCGCCGTGCGTGCGGAAATGCGGCTCGCAGCGAGCTTGCCGAAAGCATGGGAAGGCCGCGATATCGCTCTGATCGGCAGCATCCGGGGCTTACCGTCGCGCGATGCAAAGGGCGCCCGCTTTCTGTTCGAAGTCGAAGCGGTCGAAGCGGTCGAAGCGGGCCAAGCGAGCCAAGCGGGCCAAGCGGTCGAAGCGGTCGAGGCGAGCCAAGCGGGCCAAGCGCTGCTCGCCGCCTTTCCGCGCGTGGTGCAACTGTCGTGGATCGCCGACGACGCCCCCGCGCCACTGCTCGAACCGGGCGAGCGCTGGCGGCTGACCGTGCGGCTCACGCGGCCGCACGGCAACGCAAACTTCGGGGTGCGCGATGCCGAAGCGAATCTGCTCGCGCGCAACGTGCGGGCGACCGGCTATGTGAGTGTGCCCGAACACGCCGTGCGTTTGCCGGGACGCGTGCGCGGCCTGAGTGTGACGGTGGACCGCTGGCGCGCGGCGCTGCATGCGCGGATCGACACGGTGCTGGCGGACGCGCCGCATCGCGGAATCGTCGTGGCGCTGGCGGTCGGCGCGCAGGACGAAGTCAGCGCCGCCGACTGGCTGCTGATGCGCGGCACCGGCACGAGCCATCTGGTGGCGATTTCGGGATTGCACATCGGTTTCGTCGCGGGTCTGGCCGGCTGGCTGGCTGGTGCGCTGTGGCGGCGCTCCGGGTTGATCGGCCGCAACTGGCCGTTGCGGCTGCCCGCGCAGATCGTCGCGGTGACGGGCGGCTCGCTGTGTGCCGCGCTGCACGCGGCGCTTGCCGGTTTCAACGTGCCGGCGCAGCGCGCGCTGTGGATGGCGGGGATGACCGCGCTGGCGTTTGTCGGTGGCCGCAGTCTCGCGCGCTCGACAGTGTTGGCGTGGGCGTTGGGGCTGGTGCTGCTGATCGATCCGTGGGCGGTGGTGTCGGCGGGATTCTGGCTGTCGTTCTGCGCGGTGGCGGCGATCCTGTTCGCCATGTCGGGCCGGCCGCGCGTGCGGCATCGCCGGCAACCCCACGATGACGACGCCGACATGGATGGCGAGGCGCACCGCACGTTGGCGGGCCTGCGTGCCGGCCTGCATCGGCGCCTGCGCGCACTCGGCGAACGGCTGCGTAGCGCCGCTCACGTACAGATCGCAGTGACGGTCGCGCTCGCGCCGTTGAGCGTCTACTGGTTCGCGCAGATTCCGCTGATCGGCCCGCTCGCGAATGCGTTCGCGATTCCGTGGGTGAGCCTGCTGGTGACGCCGTCGGTATTTGCCGGCGTGCTGTTGCCGGTGCCCTTCGATGCGTGGGCATGGCGTGCCGCACATGCGTTGCTCGAACTGCTGGCGGCCGGTTTGCATGCGTTATGCGCGCCCGCCTGGGCGCTCTGGTGGTTGCCGCAACCGGATGCGTGGGCGCTGGCCGCGGCGGCGTTGGGCGTGGTCTGGTTTCTTGCGCCGCGCGGCTGGCCGTTGCGCTGGGCCGCCCCGCTCACGTGGTTGCCGCTTCTGGCGCCGGCGCCGCCCGGGCCCCTGCCGGGCGGCTTTCGTCTGACTGCGCTGGACGTCGGTCAGGGCACCTCGGTGTTGATCGAAACGGCGCATCACGCGTTGCTGTTCGATGCCGGACCCGGTCCGGAATCGACCCACGCGGGCGAGCGGGTGGTCGTGCCATTCTTGCAGGCGCATGGCGTGACGGCGCTCGATACGCTGGTCATCAGTCACGCCGATTCCGATCACTCGGGCGGTGCGCCCGCCGTCCTCGACGCGATCGAGGTTCATCAGATGGTGGCTGCGTTGGCGCCAGACGACGCATTGTGGGCGGGCGCGAAGCAGCATGGCGCGGCTACACTGCCGTGCGCGGCAGGGCAGCGCTGGCAGTGGGACGGCGTCGACTTCGAGGTGCTGTGGCCGGATGCCGGGCCGCTGCAAGGCAAATCGAATGCGCATTGCTGTGTGCTGCGGGTTGGCAGCCTGCCGGGCAACGCGCAGCAGCCGGCAACATCCGTTCGAACTGAACGGCCAGCCATCGTGGCCTTGCTGACGGCGGACCTCGAGGCGCCGGCCGAACGCGTGCTGCTCGCCCGCGCTCGCGGCCTGTTGCGCGCACAGGTGCTGGTCGTGCCGCATCACGGCAGCAAGACCTCGTCGACCGAGCCGTTCCTCGACGCTGTCGACCCGGCCATCGCGCTATTTCAGGTAGGCTATCGAAACCGGTTTCATCATCCGAACGCAGCGGTGTTCGAGCGCTACGAGGCGCGTCATATCGAGCTTGGGCGCAGCGACACCGATGGCGCAGTGCGGGTCGAGGCGAGTCCGGCCAAGGCTGGCGCGACGCTCACGCTCGAACGCTATCGCGATACCGGGCACCGCTACTGGATGGATCGCTGATCGGCCGAACCACGCGGGGCTGGTCGATGAACCGCCGGCCTCGCGGGTTGAACAGTGGATAGAACAAACTCGCCGCTGGCCCAAGGTTGCCGCAAGGGAACCTGCATGAAACGTTCGCGAGGCGCTCACGAAAGACGCACATGAAGACCCGCCCACAAAAACAGAACGGAGATAGCCGCAGTTGAAAAACATCATTCACTTCTCGCACGCGAACGGCTTCCCGGCGTCGACCTACCGGACGATCTTCGCCGAGCTCGCCGACGATTACGAACTGCGCTCCATCGAACGCATCGGTCACGACGCGCGCTTCCCGGTGACGCAGGACTGGCCGCATCTGGTCGAGCAACTGCTCGACGACATCGGCCGCGCGTACGAGCAACCGGTCTGGCTGGTGGGGCATTCGCTCGGCGGCTATCTGTCGCTGATGGCCGCACTGAAAAAGCCGCAGTGGGTGAGGGGCGTGGTGATGCTCGATTCGCCGGTGATCGCCGGCTGGCGCAGCAGCATGCTGCGCGTGTCGCAGTGGACCGGGCTCGACGAGCGGCTCTCGCCGGCGGCCGCCACGCGCACGCGCCGCACTCACTGGGCGAGCCGCGACGAAGCGTGGCGCCACTTTCATTCGAAGCCGGCGTTCGCGCGCTGGGACGAGCGCATGCTGTCCGACTACATCGACTTCGGCATTCCGCAGACTGCGCCCGATGGCGCTCGCTCGCTGGCCTTCGATCGCCGCACCGAATACCAGATCTACAGGACCTTGCCGCACACGCTCGGCGCGCGGCTCGCACGTGGCGCGCCAGTACCGGTCGGGTTCATTGGCGGCACGCACTCGAAGGAAATCCGCCAGGTCGGTCTCGATGCGACCCGCCGCGCAACGGGTGGCCGCCTCGAATGGATCGAAGGCAGCCACCTGTATCCGATGGAAAAGCCACTCGAGACCGCGCGCGCGGTGCAGCGGATGCTGCGCGAACTGGAGCGGCGCGCGTAACGTGGTGCGGCGGCGCGGCGGCGGCCATTGAAGGGTATCGACGCGCATTGATAAGTATTGACGCAGAAGTATTGACGCAGCGGGACAGGGCGGGCACGTGGTCCGGAGCGATGCAAGCCGCGGTCGTGCGTCATGCGTCGAACGGCAACGAGGCGTTCGCCACCGCGCGGACCCACCATCCGCGTCGCGCTAAATGCCGCATGAGTGCCGCATGAGTGCCGCATGAGTGCTGCATGAACGGCACGTGGCGAGCGCCACCGCAGTGGCATGCGCAGGTGCAGATGTCGCTCGGATTTTTGCTGGGTCGGGACCCTGCTTTACGGTATAATCCGTTTTTCCCGCGAGCATCCAGCGATGACCAAATATGTTTTCGTCACCGGCGGCGTAGTATCTTCCCTCGGCAAGGGTATTGCCGCCGCTTCCCTCGCCGCGATCCTCGAATCGCGCGGTCTTAAAGTCACCCTCCTCAAGCTCGATCCGTACATCAATGTCGACCCCGGCACGATGAGCCCGTTTCAACACGGCGAAGTGTTCGTGACGGAAGACGGAGCGGAAACCGACCTCGACCTTGGCCACTATGAGCGCTTCATCAGCACGAAGATGCGCAAGGCCAACAACTTCACCACGGGCCAGATTTACGAATCGGTGATCCGCAAGGAACGCCGCGGCGATTATCTCGGCAAGACGGTGCAAGTCATCCCGCACATCACAAACGAAATCCAGGCGTTTATCGAGCGCGGCGCAGCGTCTGCGACGTGCGGCGAGCCGGATGTCGCGATCGTCGAAGTGGGTGGCACGGTGGGCGACATCGAATCGCTGCCGTTCCTCGAGGCCGCGCGTCAGATGAGCCTGCGCATGGGCCGCAACAGCGCGTGCTTCGTGCACCTCACGCTGGTGCCCTGGGTCGCCACCGCTGGCGAATTGAAGACCAAGCCCACCCAGCACAGCGTGCAGAAGCTGCGCGAGATCGGCATCTCGCCGCACGTGCTGTTGTGCCGTGCGGACCGCCCCATTCCGGACGACGAGCGCGCGAAGATCTCGATGTTCTCGAACGTGCCGGAAGACGCCGTGATCTCTGTGTGGGACGCGGACAGCATCTACAAGATTCCGCAGATGCTGCACGACCAGGGTCTGGACGCGATCATCTGCGAAGAGCTCAAGCTCACGCCGAAGGCCGCCGATCTGACAATGTGGTCCGACCTCGTCGAGAAGCTCGAGCATCCGAAGCACGAAGTGACGATCGGCATGGTCGGCAAGTACGTCGATCTGACCGAGTCGTACAAGTCGCTGATCGAAGCGCTGCGCCATGCGTCGATGCATACGTCGACCCGGGTCAACATCGAATACATCGATTCGGAAGAAGTCGAAACGCAAGGCGTCGAGAGCCTCAGGCATCTCGACGCGGTGCTCGTGCCGGGCGGCTTCGGCCGTCGCGGCACCGAAGGCAAGATCGCCGCAATCCGTTATGCGCGTGAAGCGAACGTGCCGTATCTCGGCATCTGCCTCGGCATGCAACTGGCCGTGATCGAATTCGCCCGCGACGTGGTGGGCCTGAAGGACGCGAACAGCACCGAGTTCGATCCGGATACCGAAAACCGCGTGGTCGCGCTGATCACCGAGTGGTACGACCGTGAAGGCCGCGTCGAGAAGCGCACCGAAGAATCGGATCTGGGCGGCACGATGCGCCTCGGTTCGCAGCGTTGCCCGATCAAGCCCGGCACGCTTGCCGAAGAGATCTACGGCAAGGACGTGAACGAACGCCATCGTCACCGCTATGAAGTCAATAACCGCTTCGTGCCGCAGCTCGAATCCGGCGGTCTCGTCATCAGCGCGCGTACCCCGAGTGAAGATCTGCCGGAAATGATGGAGTTGCCGCGCAGCATGCATCCGTGGTTCGTCGGCGTGCAGTTCCACCCGGAATTCACGTCCACGCCGCGTGATGGCCATCCGCTGTTCAAGTCGTTCGTCGAAGCGGCGCTCGCGCATCAGCAGGCGCGTGCTGTGAACGAAGTCGGGGAGAAAGCATGAAACTGTGCGATTTCGAAATCGGGCTCGACAAGCCGTTTTTCCTGATCGCAGGCACCTGTGTCGTCGAATCCGAACAGATGACGATCGACACCGCGGGCCGCCTGAAGGAAATTTGCGCGAAGCTGAATATTCCGTTCATCTACAAATCGTCGTACGACAAGGCCAATCGCAGCAGCGGCAAGTCGTTCCGCGGGCTGGGCATGGACGAAGGCTTGCGTATCCTGTCGGAAGTCAAGCGTCAGCTCGGTCTGCCGGTGCTGACCGACGTGCACGCCGAACACGAGATCGAGCAGGTCGCGTCGGTGGTCGACGTGCTGCAAACGCCGGCTTTCCTGTGCCGTCAAACCGATTTCATTCACGCTTGCGCGCGTTCGGGCAAACCGGTCAACATCAAGAAAGGCCAGTTTCTCGCACCGCACGACATGAAGAACGTGATCGACAAGGCACGTGACGCGGCGCGCGAAGCGGGGCTGTCGGAAGACCGCTTTATGGCGTGCGAGCGCGGTGTGTCGTTCGGCTATAACAACCTTGTGTCGGATATGCGCTCGCTCGCGATCATGCGCGAAACCCATGCGCCAGTCGTGTTCGACGCCACGCACTCGGTGCAGTTGCCGGGCGGGCAAGGCACGAGCTCCGGTGGCCAGCGCGAATTCGTGCCGGTGCTGGCGCGCGCCGCGGTCGCGGTGGGCGTGGCCGGCCTTTTCATGGAGACGCATCCGAATCCGGCGCAGGCCAAATCGGACGGCCCGAACGCCGTGCCGCTCAACCGCATGGCCGATCTGCTCGAGACGCTGGCGACGCTCGATCAGGCCGTCAAGCGCGCGCCGTTCCTCGAAAGCGATTTCAACTGATCCTGGCGTTCGGCGCATGTCATGAGTGTCATAATCGGCACGATCATCGGCACGCGGCGAATGCACGCAATGGTCGTCGAACGTATCGGCGCGCGAGTTGTCTGTCGGGGAGACCGGCATGCGCCTGGTACAGTGTCACAGTAGAGAATTCAACCATTTCTTGAGGAAACCATGAGTGCTATCGTAGATATCATCGGTCGAGAGATTCTCGATTCGCGAGGCAACCCCACTGTCGAATGCGACGTGCTGCTCGAGTCGGGCACGATGGGTCGCGCCGCGGTGCCGTCGGGTGCGTCGACGGGTTCGCGTGAAGCCATCGAACTGCGTGACGGCGAAGCCGGCCGCTACAGCGGCAAGGGCGTGCTGAAGGCCGTCGAGCACATCAACACTGAAATCTCCGAAGCGATCATGGGCCTCGACGCTTCCGAGCAGGCCTTCCTCGACAAGACCCTGCTGGAACTCGATGGCACCGACAACAAGTCGCGCCTCGGCGCGAATGCGATGCTGGCCGTGTCGATGGCGGTCGCGAAGGCGGCGGCTGAAGAAGCCGGCCTGCCGCTGTATCGCTACTTCGGCGGTTCGGGCGCAATGCAACTGCCGGTGCCGATGATGAACATCGTCAACGGCGGTGCGCACGCCAACAACAGCCTGGACATTCAGGAATTCATGATCGTGCCGGTGAGCCAGCCGACCTTCCGCGAAGCACTGCGCTGCGGCGCCGAAGTGTTCCACGCGCTGAAGAAGATCCTGTCGGATCGCGGCATGAGCACGGCGGTGGGCGACGAAGGCGGCTTCGCGCCGAACTTCGGCAGCAACGACGAATGCCTGTCGACCATCCTGCAAGCAATCGAAAAGGCTGGCTATCGCGCCGGTGAAGACGTGCTGCTCGCGCTCGACTGCGCAGCGAGCGAGTTCTACCACGACGGCAAGTACCAGTTGGCCGGCGAAGGTCTGCAACTGTCGTCGACGGAATTCGCGGACTACCTCGCGAACCTCGCCGACAAGTTCCCGATCGTGTCGATCGAAGACGGCATGCACGAAAGTGACTGGGAAGGCTGGAAGACGCTGACCGACAAGCTCGGCAAGAAGGTCCAGCTGGTGGGCGACGACCTGTTCGTCACCAACACGCGCATCCTGAAGGAAGGCATCGAGAAGGGCATCGCGAACTCGATCCTGATCAAGATCAACCAGATCGGCACGCTGACGGAAACCTTCGCGGCCATCGAAATGGCCAAGCGCGCCGGCTACACGGCCGTGATCTCGCACCGTTCGGGCGAAACCGAAGATTCGACCATCGCCGATATCGCGGTCGGCCTGAACGCCGGTCAGATCAAGACGGGTTCGCTGTCGCGTTCGGATCGTATCTCGAAGTACAACCAGCTGCTGCGCATCGAAGAAGACCTAGGTGATATCGCCAGCTACCCGGGCAAGTCGGCGTTCTATAATCTGCGCTAGATTTGTCAGTGGCCAGTTTGCTCGCACTGACCGATGAGCCGGTTGTCCTTCGTCTCTGATTGACCTCGCCGCCCTGCGTATAGCGCAGGGCGGCGCGTATTTATTGTGCTTACTTCATGCGGCTTGTCACTGCTGTCCTGATCGTTCTGCTGGCGCTGATCCAGTACCCGCTCTGGTGGGGCCATGGTGGCTGGTTGCGCGTGCACGAGTTGCAGCAGCAACTGGCGCAGCAGGTGCAAAAGAACGCCGATGCGAAGCTGCGCAACGAACGCATTCAGGGCGAGGTGCAGGACTTGCAGAACGGCACCGCTGCGGTCGAGGAGCGGGCGCGCTACGAAATGGGCATGGTCAAGGACGGCGAAGTGTTCGCGCAATTCGTCTCGCCGAACGCGCCGTTGCCGACGGCGAATACGCCGTCCACAACGACCTCGACGCGTGGTGAAGTGTCGGCCGCTCCGTTGCACGTCGTGCCGAATCCGGAGTCTCGTGCGAAGCCGGATCGCAAGCATGGCGGCAAGCCTGCGAAGGACAAAAAGAGCACGCATTGAGTTTGGCTGCCTGTGAGGGTGCGTGGCAACGAACGGCTCGGTACGCAAGACACAAAAAAGCGCGGTTCAGAAATGAACCGCGCTTTTTCTTTGGGCCGGTGATGGGTCTGCTATTGGCTTACCAGCCCCAGCGCGGCCCGAAGCCGACGCCAATACCCGTACCCCAACCACGCCCCCAACCACCGGTGGCATAGCCACCAAAGACACTGACGGGCGGTGAGTAGTAACGCGACCATGCCTGCGCGGCGCTCTCGGCGGCGATCGCCTGATCCTGCTCGAACAGCACCTGACGATCGATCGCGTCATAGCGTGCGAGCTCTTCGGGTGTAAGCAGAGGAGCAGTGCTGGCCGCGTCGGTTTGATCGGGCGGCAGGCGGCTGTAAATCGGCGACGGGCCCGGTGGCTCAGCGCATCCAGCCAGTGCCGCGCTGCCTGCGACGATAGTTAGGACTGCGGCCAGAACGGCGGCTGCGTGCGTATGACGCAGCAACGAAGCAGGGTAGTTCATGCTCGATCTCCATCGGTCGGACGCCTAAGCAAAACCTGCGCGGCGTGCGTCGCCAATGATTCAACACGTGACCCGCGATACTGCGGCGCCCGGGCCGAGACAAGGCGATGGGCGACGGGCGGCGCAGTCGCGGCTGCCGTGATGCGGGCAATGAACTCTGGCGAGGCGTGCATCGGGCTCGCATGGGCGAGCGCCGCGTTCTAGTGCCGCTGCTCGGCGGCTGGCGTCACGCCTTGTGAGAGTGCATGGGCGACAAAAAGTTGCGCCACGTCGACCGGATCGAATTCGTACCGTTGATTGCAGAATTCGCAATGGATCTCGACGTGACCGCGTTCTTCGATCACGCCGTCCACTTCGTTGCGGCCCAGCATCTTCAGCATCGCGCCGACTTTTTCGCGCGAGCAGGTGCATTCGAAGCGTGCGGTGGCCGGCTCGAAATGCTGGACGTTCTCCTGCCAGAACAGGCGGCGAAACACCGTTGCCGGTTCTTCCTTCAGCAACTCGTCCCGCGATAAAGTGCCGCCCAGCGTGCACACGCGCTCCCACGTATCCGTGTCCAGCTCGCCCGGATGCGGGACGATGCCGCCGTCGCCCGGCAACTTCTGCAGCAGCATGCCGACCGCGCGCTCGTTGTTCGCGGCGAGCCACAGGCGCGTGTCGAGCTGCTCCGAATGATGCATGTAGTGCTCGAGCACTTCGGCCATCGACCCGAGCGGGCCGTTAGCGCCCGACAGCGGCACGATGCTTTGATAGGGCTGCTGGCCAGGCTGCTTGTCGGTCGGGTCGAGTGTGATCACGCAGCGGCCATGACCGCTCGCATTCAACAGTTCGATCATCGAGGTCGAGTCGCCGATCGTATCGAGCGCGCCGATCGACAGCTTTGCGGTGGCGCGCATCGACAGATCGGAGCTGCACTGGACGACCAGCATCTTGACCGGCCCATCGCCGAAGATCTGCATGACGAGCGTGCCATCGAACTTGAGATTCGCCGAGAGCAGCGCACACGCGGCCATCATTTCGCCCAGAATCGTGCGCACGGGCGCGGGATAATCACGACGCGTCAGCACTTCCTGCCACGTATTGCGCAGCGAAACGATCTCGCCGCGCACCGGCGCCGCGCTGAACATGAATTTTTGCAACTGGTCGCTCACAACTTTTCCTCGGTGGAGTGACGCAGCCTGATGCTGCGTCGTGCGCGCCACGCGCGCCGGCTGTTAGCCGATGCGTACGAGCTGCGCCTTGAAATATTCGCGGCGCCCGGCATAGCTTGCCGTGCCGCGCTGCATGTTGGCGATATCCGTCTCGGTCAGTTCGCGCACCACCTTCGCGGGCGCGCCGAGAATCAGCGAATTGTCGGGAAACACCTTGCCTTCGGTGACGATGGCGCCCGCTCCGACCAGACAGTTGCGGCCGATCACCGCGCCATTCAAGACCACGGCCTGAATTCCGATCAGCGAGCCTTCCTTGATCGTGCAACCGTGCAGCATGACCTGATGGCCGACCGTCACGTTGGGCTCGATCGTCAGCGGGAAGCCGGGGTCGGTGTGCAGTACCGCGTTTTCCTGCACGTTGCTGCCGGCGCCGATGGTGATCGGCTCGTTGTCGCCGCGAATCGTCGCGCCGAACCAGACGCTCGCGTTTTCCTCGAGCGTCACGTTGCCGATGATGTTCGCCGAATCCGCGACGAACACGCTTTCATGGATGGTCGGGGCGGCTTCGCCAAGCTTGTAAATCGTCACAGTGTCTCCTCGTGATCGGTCGGGGCGCACGCTGGATGGGCGAACTTTCCGATCTGTGATGCCTCGCCGGGGTGTCCCGCATGGCCGGCGCAACCGGGCGCTGGATGGTCGAATCGAGTATTGTAAACGCTTGTGTGCCTGGGCCGCCTCGCGCGGCCGCAGGGGCGTGCGCTGCTTGCTCGTGTGAGCCGGCGCCCAGCTCGCGATGCGGTTGCCGGATCGCCGGGCCGGTCACTGCGAGGCTGTTCTTTCGGCGCTGGCTAGTCGCTGGCGACCAAGTTTTTCGCTGCTTCGCTTGCCGCTTCGTGTGTTGCCTCCTCGTTTGTTGTCCCACTTGTCGCCTCATTTGTTGTGCACATTTGCTACACCCCTTGCTGATCCATTTGCCATGACGTCCGCCGTTTCGTCCGCTTCGTCCGCTTCACCCGCGCCATCCGGCTCGAATCCCAAAGACCAGCCCGATTGCGCGCGGACCGCCGCGCTGGCCGCGTTGCGCGAAAGCGATCCCGCCACCAAGGCAGCCGCCGCCCGCGCGCTCTACGTCGCCGTGCTCGACGGCCGCGCCGCATGTCCCGCCGGCCTCCAACTCGACGAGCCGGCCGGTCTGCCGGGCCGTCCCGCGCGGCCCGAACTGGTCGAGCCGCGCCAGCTGGGGCGGCGCAGCATGCAAGCGCCGCAAGGCCGCGCAGTGTTGCTGCATGCGCTTGCGCACATCGAGTTCAACGCGATCAATCTGGCGCTCGACGCCGTCTGGCGTTTTGCCGGCATGCCCGCCGCGTTCTATACCGACTGGCTCAAGGTGGCCGCCGAAGAGGCCTACCACTTCTCGCTGCTGGTCGAACGCCTCGCGCAATACGGCCACGAGTACGGCGATTTCCCCGCGCACGACGGCCTGTGGGACATGTGCGAGCGCACCCGTGGCGATGTGCTGGCGCGCATGGCGCTGGTGCCGCGCACGCTCGAAGCGGGCGGCCTCGACGCGTCCCCGCCAATCCGCGCACGCCTGCAACAGGCGGGGGATCAGGCCTCCGCGGCGATTCTCGACGTGATTCTGCGCGATGAAATCGGCCATGTGCTGATCGGCAACCGCTGGTTCCGGTACCTATGCGACGGCAGCCGCCTCGACCCGCACGAAACCTACATGCGTCTCGCCGACCAGTATCACGCGCCGAAATTGCGGGGCCCGTTCAATTTCGAAGCGCGCCGCGACGCCGGCTTCGATGAAGCGGAACTCGCCGCGCTGGCGAAACTCGACGGTGAGCCGCCGCTGCGCCCGGCTGCGAACGACTGAGCCCAGCCTCGACAATCCGGGCCCACGCAACACGCTGCTATCTCGTTATAATCGAACGACCATTCTTTTTTTGGCGTGCCGTTCATGAATACTTCCCGGTCCGAATTCATTGCCGTGCGCGGCGTCCGTCTGCATGTGCGGCGTTGGGGCGATCCCGACGCGCCGTTACTGTTCATGCTGCACGGCTGGATGGACGTGGCGGCATCGTTCCAGTTTGTCGTCGAGGCGTTGGGCGGCGACTGGCAGGTGATCGCGCCGGACATGCGCGGCTTCGGTCTGTCGGACTGGCCGGTGGCCGAACACGGCGGCGGCCACTACTGGTTTCAGGACTATCTCGCCGATCTCGATGCGCTGCTCGACCACTATGCGCCGAGCGGCGAAGTGAATCTGGTCGGTCACAGCCTGGGCGCGAACCTCGTCTGCCTGTATGCGGGCGTGCGTCCGGAGCGGGTGCGGCGGGTGGTCGATCTGGAGGGCTTCGGCCTTGCGCCGTCGCACTCGGCGCAAGCGCCCAAACGCCTGCGCAACTGGCTCGACGAATTGCGCGATCCGCCGCAGCTGAAACGCTACGCGTCGCTCGACGATGTCGCCGCACGCCTGATCAGGACCAACCCGCGCCTCGATCCGCAGCGCGCGCAGTTTCTCGCGCAGCACTGGTCGAAGCCGGACGGCGAAGGGCGCTTCATGCTGCTCGCCGATCCGGCGCACAAGCTGCGAGGTCCGGCGCTGTACCGCCTCGACGAAGTGATGGCGGTCTGGCGCAAAGTGAGTGCGAGAGTGCTGCACGTCGAGGCCGCCAACTCGCCGACGCTCGCGCAGATCGCCGGCGAAATCCCGCTCGACGAATTCAAGGCGCGCTTTCAGGCGTTTCCGAACTGGCGCGAAAAGATCATCGACGAGGCGGGGCATATGGTGCATCACGACCAGCCGGAGCTGGTGGCGGCGCTGATCGAGGAATTTTGCGCCTGACTCGCGCATTGAGCCGCTCATTGATCTGCTGACCGAGGTGCCCACTGAGCAGCCCACTGAGCTGCTGACTGAGCTGCTGACTGAGCCGCTCATTGAGCTGCCCACTGAGCTGCCCACGGAGCCATTCAACTATCGGCATGGATGGAGCAGGCGGCGCGAGATAGCTCTGCGTCCACTTACTGCGTTGCAGTAAAATGGTTGCAGAACCTTTTCAAGACAACGATGAACGCCGATCTCCACTGCCATTCCACCGTTTCCGACGGCCGGTTCGCGCCGGCTGACGTCGCGCGCCGCGCGCATGCGGGAGGCGTGACGTTGTGGGCGCTCACCGATCACGACGAAGTCGGCGGCCAGCACGAAGCGCGCAGCACCGCCGAGGCGCTCGGCATGGGCTACCTGAGCGGCGTCGAAATTTCGGTGACGTGGGCGGCGCGCACTGTGCACATCGTTGGGCTCGGCATCGATCCGACCAGTTCGATCCTGATCGACGGTCTCACACGTACCCGCGACGGCCGCGCCGCCCGCGCCGAAGCGATGGGTGAACAGCTGGCTGCGCTCGGCATCCCGGGCGCGTATCAAGGCGCGCTCCAATACGTATCCAACCCGGACATGATTTCGCGCACGCATTTCGCGCGTTTCATGGTCGCGAACGGCTACGCCAGTTCCACGCAAGAGGTGTTCAACCGCTATCTCGGCGACGGCAAACCGGGCTATGTGGCGCATCGCTGGGCCAAACTGGCCGACGCTGTCGGCTGGATCCATGCCGCCGGCGGCGAGGCGATCATCGCGCATCCGGGCCGCTACGCGTACACGCCAGTCGAATTCGACGCGTTTTTCGCCGAATTCATCGATCTCGGCGGCAAGGCGATCGAAGTGGTCACCGGCAGCCACACGCCCGATCAATATCGCGAATACGCGGACGTCGCGCGCCGGTTCGGTTTCGAGGCGTCGCGCGGGTCCGACTTCCACGCCCCTGGCGAGGGCTGCGTCGAGCTCGGCTCGCTGCCGCAGCTGCCTTCCGACCTCAAGCCCGTCTGGGAACGCTGGCTGTGACCGCGCGCCGTGCCATGGCGGCACGTCAATCGCGCGGGCCGGCCAGCCGGATGCGGCGCGCGCCCGCGCCCGCTGTCCCGGCCGCCAGCCTTGCACAGTTCACTTGCCGTCCAGCCGCAGTTCCCTGTCGCCCCCGGTAGACTCCATGTCCCAATACTTCCGGCTTCATCCTGACAACCCGCAGCCGCGCCTCATCAAGCAGGCCGTGCAGATCATCAACGACGGCGGGGTCGTCGCGTTGCCAACGGATTCGAGCTACGCGCTCGCCTGCCATCTCGACGACAAGGACGCGGTCGAGCGTCTGCGGCGGATTCGCGGGCTCGACGACAAGCAGCTGCTGTCGCTGCTGGTGCGCGATCTATCGGAGCTGGCCAATTTCGCAATGGTGGACAATCGCCAGTACCGTTTGATCAAATCCGTGACGCCGGGCCCGTATGTATTCGTGCTGCAGGCCACCAAGGAAGTGCCGCGGCGTCTGTCGCACCCGTCGCGCAAAACGATCGGCTTGCGCGTGCCGGACCATGCGATCACGCTGGCGATTCTCGAGGAGCTCGGTCAGCCGCTGCTCGGCACGACGCTGATCATGCCGGGCGAAAGCGAGCCGCTCAACGAAGCGGAAGAAATCCGTGGGCGGCTGGAGAAGCAACTGGATCTGGTGATCGACGGTGGCGCGTGCGTGTGCGAGCCGTCCACCGTAGTCGATCTGACCGGCGTGCAACCGGTGCTGGTGCGGGCTGGGCGCGGGTCGCTCGCGCCGTTCGGTCTCGAAGAGACGGCATGAGCGAAAGCGGACAGATGCACGCAATCGCGTTGTTACAATAGAGAGTTATGGAATCTTCCCTGATACAGACCATCGCGGTGTACGCGTTGCCGGTCATTTTCGCGATCACGCTGCATGAAGCCGCGCATGGCTACGTCGCGCGCTGGCTCGGCGACAACACCGCTTACGTGCTCGGCCGCGTGTCGATCAATCCGATGCGCCACATCGATCCGCTTGGTACGATCGCGATTCCATTGCTGCTGTACTTCGCGACCAATGGCATGTTCATGTTCGGTTACGCGAAACCGGTGCCAGTGGCCTTCGGCAACCTGCGCAATCCCCGCTGGGGCAGCCTGTGGGTCGCGGTGGCGGGGCCCGCGTGCAATTTCGTGCAGGCGCTGATCTGGGGTGTGTTCGGCGTCGGGCTGGCGCTGCTCAATGTCGACGAACCGTTCTTCACGCGCATGGCCGGTGCGGGCGTCGGCGTCAACCTTGTGCTTGGTGTGCTGAACCTGTTTCCGTTGCCACCGCTCGATGGCGGCCGCGTCGTGATGGCGCTGCTGCCACCGCGGCAATCCATTGCACTGTCGCGGCTCGAACCTTATGGCTTTTTCATCGTGATGGCGCTGGTCATGACGGGCACGCTGACACGCTACTGGCTGAGCCCGCTCGTCACGCTCGGCTACAGTGCGATTACCGCAATCCTGACTCCACTTGTTTCGCTTTTCTAAATAACCATGTTCCCAGACCGTATCTTCTCCGGCATGCGGCCCACCGGGTCGCTGCACCTCGGCCACTATCACGGTGTGCTGAAAAACTGGGTGCGGCTGCAGTCCGAATACCCGTGCTTCTTCTGCGTGGTCGACTGGCACGCGCTGACGACGCACTACGAAACGCCCGAAGTGATCGAACAGAACGTGTGGGACGTGCTGATCGACTGGCTCGCGTCCGGCATCGATCCGGCGCAGGCGACGCTGTTCATCCAGAGCAGGGTGCCCGAGCATGCGGAGCTGGCGCTGCTGCTTGGCATGAGCACGCCGCTCGGCTGGCTCGAACGCGTGCCGACCTACAAGGAGCAGATGGAGAAGCTCAAGGACAAGGACCTGTCCACCTACGGCTTCCTCGGCTATCCGGTGCTGATGGCGGCGGACATCCTGCTGTATCGCGGCTCGCTCGTGCCGGTTGGTGAAGACCAGGTGCCGCACGTCGAAATGACGCGTGAAATCGCGCGCCGTTTCAACTACCTGTACGGCCGCGAACCGGGCTTCGAGGAGAAGGCCAATGAGGCCGCGAAGAAGCTAGGCGGCAAGCGCGCCAAGCTGTATCACGAGCTGCGCAACGCCTACCAGCAGGAAGGCGACGACGAAGCGCTCGAACGCGCGCGCGCGATGCTGCAGGAGTCGCAAAGCCTGTCGATGAACGATCGCGAGCGGCTGTTTGGCTACCTCGAAGGCTCGCGCAAGATCATTCTGGTCGAGCCGCAGGCGATGCTGACCGAAGCGTCGCGCATGCCGGGCCTCGACGGCCAGAAGATGTCGAAGTCGTACGGCAACACGATCGGGCTGCGCGAAGACGCGGAGACCATCACGAAGAAAGTCCGCACCATGCCGACCGATCCGGCCCGCGTGCGCCGCACCGATCCGGGCGATCCGGACAAGTGCCCGGTGTGGCAGCTGCACCAGGTCTACACGGACGAAGCCACCCACGAGTGGGTGCAGAAGGGCTGCCGCTCGGCAGGCATCGGTTGCCTGGAATGCAAGCAGCCGGTGATCGAAGGGATTCTGCGCGAGCAGCAGCCTATGCTCGAGCGCGCGCAGAAGTACATGGACGATCCGTCGCTGCTGCGCGCGATCGTCGCCGACGGTTGCGACAAGGCCCGCAAGTACGCCACGGAAACGATGCGCGAGGTCCGCGAGGCCATGGGCCTGTCGTACAACTGATCCGCCCGCCGAAGTGATGAGCACGCCGGTCGCGGCCATGCATGGGTTGGATGAGCCGTCGCGCTGGGTGCGCGACTGGGCGCACCTGGTCGCGGCGGGCGGCGTGGTGCTCGACGTCGCGTCGGGGGCGGGGCGGCACGCGCGTTTGTTCGCGTCGCTAGGACACCCGGTGATCGCCATCGACCGCGACGCAGCCGCGCTCGACACGCTGCGCGGCGAGCCGCTCATCACGCCGCTCGTGGCCGACCTCGAAGGCGCCGCGTGGCCCTTGTCCGATAACGCGCGCTTCGCCGCTGTGGTCGTCACGAACTATCTGCACCGGCCGCTGTTTGCGCAACTGTTGCGCTCGCTCGCGCCTGGCGGCGTACTGGTTTACGAGACCTTCGCGCAAGGAAACGAAAGCGTCGGCAAACCCTCGAATCCAGCGTTTCTGCTTGCACCCGGCGAGTTGCTCGAAAGGGTGCGCGGCCAGCTACGGGTGGTCGCGTTTCAGGACGGTTTTCTCGCGCAGCCGCGTCCGGCCTATGTTCAGCGGATCTGCGCAATTCTGGAGACACAGCGCCCAGACGGCCCCGCGCAGGCGGTATCCCCGCCTTGTTACGAGTTGGCTGGCTAATCCGCTACAATCGCGGTTTACCTGATCAAATTCATCGCGTTTCATGACTAACGGCAACCAGAGCGGCAATATGAGCGGCAACATGAGCGGCAGTCGCAGCAGCAATGACGGCGTTCAGATTCGCGGCAGCATTCCTGCCATCATTACCCCGATGCTCGAAGACGGCAGCCTCGATCTGCCGGCGTTTCGCAAACTGATCGACTGGCACATCGAGGAAGGCACCGACGCGCTGGTGGTGGTCGGCACGAGCGGCGAATCGGCCACGCTGTCGGTCGAAGAGCACGTGCTGATGGTCAAGACCGCGGTCGAGCATACAGCGGGCCGGATTCCGGTGATCGCGGGCTCGGGCGGCAACTCCACCACTGAAGCGATCGAACTCACGCAACAGGCGAAGGATGTCGGCGCGGACGCCACGCTGCAGGTGGTGCCGTACTACAACAAGCCGACTCAGGAAGGCATCTATCGCCATTTCGCGAAGATCGCCGAAACCGTCGATCTGCCGGTGATCCTGTACAACGTGCCGGGCCGCACCGTCGCGGACATGAGCAACGAAACCATTCTGCGTTGCGCGCAGGTGCCGGGCATCGTCGGTGTCAAGGAAGCGACCGGCAACATCGATCGCGCCGCGCATCTGATCAAATCCGCGCCCGCGCACTTCGGCATCTATAGCGGCGACGATCCCACCGCGATCGCGCTGATGCTGCTCGGCGGCCACGGCAATATCTCGGTGACCGCGAACGTCGCGCCGCGGGCGATGAGCGATCTGTGCAAGGCTGCGCTGGCGGCGGACGCAAAGACCGCGCGCGAGATCCATCTGAAACTCCTGTCGCTGCATAAGAACCTGTTCATCGAGTCGAATCCGATTCCGGCCAAATGGGCATTGCAGCAACTGGGTCGTGTGCAGGGCGGAATTCGCCTGCCGCTCACGCCGCTCGACGCGCAATACCACGAAGTGGTGCGCGGCGCGCTGCGCGAAGCGGGCCTGCTGGGTTAAGCGGATCAAGCGCGGCACCCAGCACGCCAAACCAAGACTGCCACAGGCATTTCCTTAACCGACGTCGATCCAGCCCACGTTCCCGGTACACCGAACCAGGCACCGCGTTCCAGCATCACGAAGGACCTCATGAAACGTTCCGCACTTTCCCTCCACGCAACCCGCATGGCGGCGCTGGCGCTTGCCCTGACGACCCTCGCCGGCTGTGACACGCTGAACGACTGGTTCGCTTCCGACCGCGTCAACTACAAGGGCGCGGCCACCGCACCGCCGCTTGCCGTGCCGGGCGACCTCAGCACCACGCCAAATGACCAGCGCTACGTGGCGCCGCCGGCCAATCTGGCGCTGGGCGGCGCGACCGCACGCACGGTCACGTCGGCCGGCAATGCGACCGAAGGCCAGCCCAACGCGCAGGACCCGCTCGGCATGCACATCGAGCGTGACGGCGATCGCCGCTGGCTGGTGGTCGACGGCCGCTCGCCGGAACAGCTGTGGCCGCAATTGCAGGAGTTCTGGCAGGAAAACGGCTTCGTCCTGAAAACGGACGCGCCGGCTACCGGCATCATGACGACCGACTGGGCCGAGAACCGCGCGAACATTCCGGACGACTGGTTCCGCCGCACGGTGGGCAAGGTGATCGACTTCGCGTATTCGTCGGGCACCCGCGACAGCTTCCGCACGCTCGTGTCGCGCGGAGCGTCCAGCACCACCGACATCTCCATCACGCACAGCGCGATGGAAGAAATGCTGACCGGGCAGGACAAGACGTCGTCGCGCTGGGAAGAGCGTCCGCGCGACCCGGCGCTCGAAGCGCTGTTCCTCGCCAAGCTGATGGAGAAGTTCGGCCTGACCGAAGCGCAATCGAAGCAGTTGCTGACCGACGCGCGCCCGGCCACCGCGCCGACCCGGATCGACATGAGCGCGGGTGCGTCGACGCTCGATCTGCAGGAGTCGTTCGATCGCGCCTGGCTGCGCGTGGGCCTCGCGCTCGACCGCACCAACTTCACCGTCGACAACCGCGATCGCGAGAAGGGCATCTACTACGTGCGCTACGCGGACTCGATGCAGGAGCTGAAGAAGGAAGGGCTGTTCGGCAAGCTGTTCTACAGTGGCAATTCGTCGAAGAAGCCGGGGCAGGAATTCCTCGTCAACGTGCGCGCGAAGGGCGACACCGTGACGCAGGTGGCGGTGCTCGACGCGAACGGCCAGATCGACACGTCGTCCGACGCGCAGCGCATCGTGTCGCTGCTGCACGCGCAACTCAATTAAGCGAGCCGTGCGCTTCGCGAGCCTTGGCAGTGGTAGTGAAGGCAATGCGTTGCTGGTAGAAGCACAAAGCGGCGCGACTACCACGCGCGTGCTGCTCGACTGCGGCTTTTCGGCGCGGGAAGTCGAGCGGCGTCTCACGCGAATCGGCGCGAGCGCCGAAGCCCTCGACGCGATCCTGATCACGCATGAGCATAGCGACCACATCGGCAGCGCGCTGACGCTGGCGCGCAAGTGGTCGATTCCGTTGTACATGAGCTGGGGCACCGCCCGCGCGGTGGGTGCCGACGAAGCCGACGTCGACCTGCAGGTGTTGTGGAGCGATGACGCGGTGGCGATCGGCGACCTCAGCGTTCTGCCTTACACCGTCCCTCACGACGCACGCGAGCCGCTGCAATACGTGTTCTCGAACGGTGCGAGCCGGCTCGGCGTGCTGACCGATGTCGGTACGTCAACGCCGCATATCAGCGCGGTGCTGAGCGGTTGCGATGCGCTGGTCCTCGAGTGCAATCACGATGTGGGGATGCTGGCGGGCAGCCGCTATCCTCAGTCGTTGAAGGCGCGCATCGGCGGCAATCATGGGCATCTGAACAACGACATGGCGGCGGAGATTCTGGCTTCGCTCGATCGTTCCAGGCTACGCCATCTGGTCGCGGCTCACCTGAGCCAGCAGAACAACCTGCCGGAACTGGCGCAGGCCGCGATGGCCGGCGTGCTGGGGGCGGCGCCCACTGAAGTGGTGGTCGCTTCGCAGAATGAAGGCTTTGCGTGGCTGGCCGTGTGATGCGCGCCTGAGGCCGTGCCAGACGTCATTGAATGCGTCGTCGGCGCGATCCTGCAAAACAAAAAGCCCATAACGAGCTAACGTTATGGGCTTTTTGTTTTGTTGGCTTCAGGGCGGGCGCCTCTACAGCGCCGCGCCCGAATCAGACTTGGTTAGTTGCGGTTGCCGCCGAAAATGCCGAGCAGCGCGAGCAGGTTGACGAACACGTTGTACAGATCCAGATAGATTGCGAGCGTGGCCGTGATGTAGTTCGTCTCGCCGCCGTTCACGACGCGCTGGACGTCGAACAGCATGTAAGCTGAGAAGATCACGATTGCCATCACGGAGAACGTGAGCATCAGCGCCGGCAGTTGCAGGAACACGTTCGCGACCGAAGCCAGCAGCAGCACGATCACGCCCATGAACAGCCACTTGCCCAGCCCGGAGAAGTCGCGCTTGCTGACCGTGGCGATGGTGGCCATCGACGCGAAGATCACACCCGTGCCGCCAAACGCAAGCATGATCAGCGACGGGCCGTTCGAGAAACCGAGCACGAAGCCGAGAATGCGCGACAGCATCAGGCCCATGAAGAACGTGAAGCCGAGCAGCACGAAGACGCCGATCGCGCTGTCCTTGGTTTTCTGGATCGCGAACATGAAGCCGAAGGCGATCGCGAGGAACGCCAGCAGGCTCATAGCCGGGCTGGTGGCGGCGAACAGCGAGAAGCCGGTGGCGAGGCCGACCCACGCGCCGAGCACCGTCGGAATCATGGACAGTGCCAGCAGCCAGTAAGTGTTCCGTAGCACGCGGTTACGCGTTTCGGCCGTGCTGACGGCGCCATTGCGGCCAAAGCTATACGGATATTCGTTCATGGTCTCTCCTTACCTCAGAAGCGTGTTTCGTGATGGTGGTACGGCGGTTGGTGCCGCGCCGGCCGGTTTGCGGCCAGGCGCAAAGTGTTTATCCCTAAGATTAGTGCGGGAGCAGGGAGTTTCAACACCCCGAAAATGTCCGCACGGCCTACGCTACCAGCATTTTGCAAGTTCTGCTGGCGACCTTTCGGTCCTGTAAGGGTCCAATCGCAATCATACACGGGAACATGCTACAATTGCGGATTCATTTGAATCTGTAACCTATTAATTTTTTGGAGTTTTTATGGCGCTCGAACGCACCCTGTCGATTATCAAGCCGGACGCAGTGGCCAAGAACGTGATCGGCCAGATCTACAGCCGTTTCGAAAACGCTGGTCTGAAGATCGTGGCATCGCGCATGGTTCATCTGTCGCGCGCTGATGCGGAGAAGTTCTACGCGGTGCACGCTGCACGCCCGTTCTTTAAGGACCTGGTCGAATTCATGATCTCGGGCCCGGTGATCGTGCAAGTGCTGGAAGGCGAGAACGCCGTCCTGAAGCACCGTGACCTGATGGGTGCAACCGACCCGAAGAAGGCGGAAAAGGGCACGATCCGCGCCGACTTCGCTGACAGCATCGACGCGAACGCAGTGCACGGTTCGGACGCCGCTGAAACGGCCGCGGTTGAAATCGCGTTCTTCTTCCCGCAAGTGAACGTCTACTCGCGTTAAGCGACCTGTGCGGCGCGGTTCGTGCGGCCAATCCGATTTATCGCACCAATCGCCCGGCAAAGTAGTAAGGTAAAAGCAGCAGGAATGGGCGCGAACGGCATGACGTTCATGCAGCTTGTTGCATGAACGTAGTCTCGCACTGAAATGGCTGGATTCGATATGACGAGCAGTCCCACCGTCAACCTTCTCGACCTCGACGCCCAAGGGCTCGTCGCCTACTGCGACAGCCTGGGCGAGAAACCGTTTCGCGCCAAGCAATTGCAGCGCTGGATTCACCAGTACAACGCTGCCGACTTCGACGGTATGACCGATCTGGCGAAGTCCTTGCGCGAAAAGCTCAAGGGGCGCGCCACGATCTCGATGCCCGGCATCGTCAGCGATCATATTTCCACCGACGGCACACGCAAGTGGCTGATCGACGTCGGCAACGGCAACGCGGTTGAAACCGTGTACATCCCCGAAGAAACACGCGGCACGCTGTGTGTGTCGTCGCAGGCCGGGTGTGCGGTCAACTGCCGTTTCTGTTCGACCGGCAAACAGGGTTTCTCCCGCAATCTCACCACTGGCGAAATCATCGGCCAGCTGCGCATGGCCGAGTTTGCGCTGCGTGCGTCGCGCGGCGTGGCCGGTGGCCGTGCCACGGGCGGCGACGGCAAGGGCGAGCGCGTCGTCACGAACGTCGTGATGATGGGCATGGGTGAGCCGCTGCTCAATTACGACGCAGTGGTGCCGGCCATGCGCCTGATGCTCGACGACAATGCGTACGGCCTGTCGCGCCGGCGTGTCACGTTGTCCACGTCGGGCGTCGTGCCGATGATGGACCGGCTTGGCGCCGATTTGCCGGTGGCGCTCGCGGTGTCGCTGCACGCGCCGAGCGATCCGCTGCGCGACATGCTGGTGCCGTTGAACAGGAAGCATCCGTTGCGCGAACTGATGGCGGCCTGTCAGCGCTATCTGAGAGTCGCGCCGCGCGATTTCATTACGTTCGAATATTGCATGCTCGACGGCGTGAACGACAGCGAAGCGCAGGCGCGCGAACTGCTCGCGCTCACGCGCGACGTGCCGTGCAAATTCAATCTGATTCCGTTCAATCCGTTCCCCGAATCGGGCCTTATCCGCTCGAAGCCGGAACAGATCAAGCGGTTTGCACAAGTGTTGATCGACGCAGGCGTCGTCACCACAGTGCGTAAAACACGCGGCGATGATATCGACGCTGCCTGCGGTCAGCTGGCCGGTGCGGTGCAGGACCGCACGCGCCTTGCTGAGCGCACCGGGAAGGCCGCGAAAGTTATCGAGGTTCGTGCCGTGTAATCGGTCGTGTGGCACAGGGCGTCGGCGTTCAATGAAAAGCTTTCCGAGCGTGCGACGATCCTTCATGCCACCGTCGATTGAAAAGAAAGTTTGCAGAAGCGATCGGAAGCGGCACACGAGGCCGCGCATTTTGTTATAAACGGTCTGCGATTCGGGCATGAGGCTTCAATCTGTCCGGGTTGCACGAGTGAAAAAGAATCGACGCGAAAGGATTTGGGATGAGTGAGCCGCAGCACCCGCAGCCGCACGACACAGATACAAACGAAGGCCATCCGGCGCCAGTCGCGCGGGCGGTGGTCCAGCCCGTTGCCCAGTCGGGCATCGATTCGTTGGCGGCGGTTGGCGCGCGCTTGACCCAATTGCGTGAATCGAAAGGCTGGACGATCGAAGACGTGTCGGCGCGTCTCAAGGTGCCCGTCATCAAGCTGCGCGCGCTCGAATCGGGCGACATCAGCCATCTGCCGGACACGACGTTCGCGCTCGGCGTGGTGCGCAGTTACGCGAAGATGCTTGGTGCCGATCCCGCGCCGTTCACGCAGGCGTTGCGGCGCGAGACGGGAGTGCCCGCGCCGGATCTGTCGATGCCCGCTTCGTCGGGCAAGGATTTGCCGCGCGGCCGGGTGTCGGTGTCGCTCGGCGGCAGCGGACAAAAGAACCGCTCCTGGCTGTGGGGCGTCGCGGCGGTCGTCGTCGCGGTGATCGCGCTGGGCATGTGGCACACCAATGGTGGCGATTCATCGGCGTGGCTCGCGCGGCTGAAGGCGAGCGCGAACGACACCGCGGGCGGCACAACCGGTGCCTCGGGCGCGGTCGCGCAAGTTGCGCCGGCAAGCGCCGCGGTGGAAGAGGCTGCTTCGGCGCCGGAAACGCCAGCCGTGGCGGAGAACGCGGCGTCGGCGCCGCCAATGCCCGCGCCGCTGGCTACGGGCACGGCGCCGTCTTCGGCGCCCGCGGTCACCGCTATGGCGGTGGCGCCCAAGGCAGGTTCACAGCCGCAAGGCCAGGCCCAGGCGGCGGCAGGCGCGAGCGCGCCGGCGGCAGCCGTGGCTGGAGCATCGGCGGCGGCAACGGTGGCGCCTGCGGCGGGCGAGGCGATCGTCGCGCTGCGCGTCACGCAAGACAGCTGGTTCAGCGTGCGTGGCAAAGACGGCAAGGAGGTGTTCTCCGGTCTCGTGCACGCAGGCGATACGAAAGAAGTGACGGGCGAGGCGCCGTTCAAGGTCACGGTCGGCAACAAGGCCGGTCTCGAGTCGCTGACGCTCGACGGCGAACCGGTCGATCCGGCGAAATATTCGGCAGCCAAAGGTAACGTGGCGCGATTCGCGCTGCCTTGACAGATACGGTATGCGCCGCGGCCAACCGGTCCGCGGCGCTTTTTCAATTCAGGCGCGACGGTTTTTGTGTGGCGCATGCGGCGTAAATGGGTTTTTCGATGCAATCCGAAGCGCAATCCCGATCCAGCAGCAAGATCGTTTCCAACGAACCGGTGTTCGGTGGCCCGGCCGCGCGGCGTAAATCGCATGCGGTCGACGTCCGCTGGGGCGGCCAGCTCGTCACCATCGGTGGCGACGCACCGGTGCGCGTGCAGTCGATGACCAACACGGACACGGCGGACGCGATCGGCACCGCGATCCAGATCAAGGAGCTGGCGCAGGCCGGTTCGGAGCTGGTGCGTATCACGGTGAACACGCCGGAAGCGGCCGCGGCCGTGCCGGCGATCCGCGAGCAGCTCGACCGCATGGGCGTGTCGGTGCCGCTCGTCGGCGATTTCCATTACAACGGCCATTTGCTGCTGCGCGATTACCCGGCGTGCGCGGAGTCGCTGTCCAAGTACCGGATCAATCCGGGCAACGTCGGTCACGGCGCGAAACGCGACACGCAGTTCGCGCAGATGATCGAAGCCGCGGTGAAGTATGACAAGCCGGTGCGGATCGGCGTCAACTGGGGCAGTCTGGATCAGGACCTGCTCGCGAAGATGATGGACGAAAACGCGGCACGCGCCACGCCGTGGGAAGCGCAAAGCGTGATGTACGAAGCGCTCATCCAGTCGGCGATCGGTTCGGCGGAGCGGGCGGTCGAACTCGGCCTCTCGCGCGACAAGATCATTCTGTCGTGCAAGGTGAGCGGTGTGCAGGACCTGATCAACGTGTACCGCGAACTCGCGCGCCGCTGCGAATTCGCGCTGCACCTCGGCCTGACGGAAGCGGGCATGGGCTCGAAGGGCATCGTCGCGTCGACCGCGGCGCTGTCCGTCCTGTTGCAGCAGGGCATCGGCGACACGATCCGCATCTCGCTCACGCCGGAACCGGGCGCGTCGCGCACTGGCGAGGTGATCGTCGGCCAGGAAATCCTGCAGACCATGGGTCTGCGTTCGTTCACTCCGATGGTGATCGCGTGCCCGGGCTGTGGCCGTACCACCAGCACGCTGTTCCAGGAACTGGCGTCGCAAATCCAGACTTATCTGCGCACGCAGATGCCGGTGTGGCGCGACCAGTATCCTGGCGTCGAGAAGATGCACGTCGCGGTGATGGGTTGCATCGTCAACGGTCCGGGTGAATCGAAGCAGGCCAATATCGGCATCAGCTTGCCGGGTTCGGGCGAGAACCCGGCCGCGCCGGTGTTCATCGACGGCGAGAAGGTCAAGACGCTGCGCGGCGAGAACATCGCGCAAGAATTCCAGCAAATTGTGAGTGACTACGTCGAGCGCCGCTACGGCCGCGTCGATGCACTCAACTAAACATCGGCTATCGAAACACAGATGACTGAACAGAAGAAAAAGCTCGACAAGCTGTCCGGCGTGAAGGGCATGAACGACATCCTTCCGCAGGAAGCCGGGCTCTGGGAATTTTTCGAAACCACCGTCAAGTCGATGCTGCGTTCGTACGGATACCAGAATATCCGTACGCCGATCGTCGAACATACGCAGCTGTTCAAGCGCGGTATCGGCGAAGTGACCGACATCGTCGAAAAAGAGATGTACAGCTTCACCGACGCATTGAACGGTGAAAACCTGACCATGCGTCCCGAGAACACCGCGGCGGTCGTGCGTGCGGCGATCGAGCACAACATGCTGTACGACGGCCCGAAGCGCCTGTGGTACATCGGGCCGATGTTCCGGCACGAACGTCCGCAGCGCGGCCGCTATCGCCAGTTCCATCAGGTCGGCGTGGAGGCGTTGGGCTTTGCGGGACCGGACGCCGACGCTGAAATCATCATGATGTGCCAGCGGCTGTGGGACGATCTCGGCCTCATGGGCATCAAGCTCGAAATCAATTCGCTGGGTCTGGCTGAAGAGCGCGCCGCGCATCGTGTCGAACTGATCGCATACCTCGAGAAGCACATCGACGTGCTCGACGCAGAGGCGCAGCGCCGTCTGTACACGAACCCGTTGCGGGTGCTGGACACCAAGAATCCGGCCATGCAGGAAGTCGCGCAGAACGCACCGAAGCTGATCGATTTTCTCGGCGACGTATCGCGTGCGCACTTCGAAGGTTTGCAACGCATTCTGAAGGCGAACAACATCCCGTTCACGATCAATCCGCGCCTTGTGCGCGGTCTCGATTACTACAATCTGACCGTGTTCGAATGGGTGACCGACAAGCTCGGCGCGCAGGGCACCGTCGCGGCGGGCGGCCGTTACGATCCGCTGATCGAACAGCTCGGTGGCAAGCCGACGGCCGCATGCGGCTGGGCGATGGGCGTCGAACGGATCCTCGAATTGCTGAAGGACGAGCAACTCGTGCCGCAAGCCGAAGGCTGCGACGTGTACGTTGTGCATCAGGGCGATGCGGCGCGCGAGCAGGCTTTCATCATCGCGGAACGTCTGCGCGATACGGGTCTCGACGTGATCCTGCATTGCAGCGCCGACGGTCAGGCCGCCAGCTTCAAGTCGCAGATGAAGCGTGCCGACGCGAGCGGCGCGGCATTCGCCGTGGTGCTCGGCGAAGATGAAATCGCCAACGGCACGGTCGGCGTGAAACCGTTGCGAGATACAAACGCTGACGGCGGTAAAAGCGAGCAACATAACGTGCCTGCCGAAGACTTGACCGAATTTCTAATCAATGCGATGGTTGCATCCGCCGAAGACGGCGATGACTGATCGCGATGTCGCCGGGCCGGTTGGCACGGCACGCACACGTATCGAGAAAGAGGAAAGCGCCGGGCAATGAGTTACCACGACGAACAAGAATCGATTGAAAGTCTGAAGGCATGGTGGACGCAATGGGGCAATGCAACCACGTGGATCGTGCTGGTGGCGCTGGTTGCAGCAGCCGGCTGGAACGGCTGGAATTTCTGGCAGCGGCGCCAGGCGGCGGAAGCCGCCGTGCTGTACGACCAGGTGCAGCAAGCCGTGGCAGCGGGTGACAAGGCCAGCGTCACCCGCGTCGCCACCGACATGGAAGACAAGTTCAGCCGCACCGCGTATGCGCAGATGACCGCGCTGGGCGCAGCCAAGGCGCTCTATGCGGCAGGCGACGAAGCCGGCGCGAAGGCCCAGTTGCAATGGGCCATCGATCACGCGAAGGACGACGAGTTCAAGCAGGTCGCCAAGCTGCGCATGGCTTCGTTGCTGCTCGACGAGAAAGCGTACGACCAGGGTCTCGCGCTGCTCGCCGATCCGCAATCCGACGCGTTCAAGGGCATCGTGGCCGATCGCCGCGGCGACCTGCTCGCGGCCCAGGGCAAGCGCGATGACGCGCGCACGGCCTACAAGCTCGCGCTCGACTCGCTGTCGAAGAACGACAGCTCGGCGCGCCAGTTGATCCAGTTCAAGCTCGACGCGTTGGGCGGCTGATCGCCGCGCACCGCGTGCAACGACCAACTGGTCTCCTTTAAACATTTTCCTGAATGCTTCGTTCACCGATGAATCTGCTGAAACGTTACGCTGTGCCCGTTGTCTGTGCGATGACCGTCCTAACGATGGCGGCTTGCTCATCCACGAAAGACGAGCGCCGCGTGCCGACGCCGCTCACCGAGTTCAAACCCGTGCTCGATGTGCAGCAGGCCTGGACGGCGAGCGTCGGCAAGGCGGGCCGTTACCTGTTCTCGCCGGTCGCGGTTGGCAATGTGGTGTTCGCGGCTGGCGCGAACGGCTCGGTTGCGAAGATCGACGCGCAAACCGGCAAGGACATCTGGCGCGTCAAGCTGCACGACGACCTGTCGGCGGGCGTGGGCAGCGATGGCACGCTCACCGCGGTCGGCGGCCTGAAGGGAGATGTTTATGTGCTCGGCGCGGACGGCAAGCAGCAGTGGACCGCCAAGGCGCCCGGTGAGATCATTTCGCCGCCGCTGGTCGGCAATGGCCTTGTGATCGTGCGTACCGTCGACGGCCAGATCGTCGCGTTCAATGCGCAGACCGGCGAGCAGAAGTGGAACTACCGCAACCGCGCGGTGCCGCTCAATCTGCGGGTATCGTCGGGCATGACGTTCGCCGGCGACGCGGCCGTGCTGGCCGGTTTCCCGGGCGGCTCGTTCGCCGCGATCAACCTGCAAACGGGCGACAACTACTGGCAGACGCCGGTGTCGTATCCGAAGGGCGTGACCGAAGTGGAGCGCATCAACGACGTGACCGGTCCGCCCACGCTGGTCGGTTCGCAAACCTGCGCGGTGACGTTCCAGGGGCAGATTGGCTGTTTCGACGCCAACTCGGGCCGTGCGCTGTGGCAAACGGCGTTCTCGAGCACCAGCGGTCTCGCGCAGGATGACCGCACCGTGGTCGCGGCGGACGACTGGTCGGTGGTTTCGGCGTTCGACGTCAACACTGGTTCGGTGCAGTGGAAAAACGACAAGCTGAAGAATCGCGACCTCGGCGTGCCGTTCCTGCTGGGCCGTGCCGCCGTGATGGGTGACTATCAGGGCTTCGTGCATTTCCTGTCGGCCGCGGACGGTACGCTCGTCGCACGCGTCAAGACCGACGGCAGCGCGATTGGCGCGGCGCCGGTGCTGGCCGGCGATACGCTGGTCGTGCAAACGCGCGACGGCGGTCTGTTCGGCTATCGCCCGCGCTGATCAGGCGCAACGTCGTCAGGCGCGCAGGCCGGCCTCGCCGGCCGCGTGCGTTTTTACAGCCCGGCCAGAATTGGGTCGGTGCGCAGTGCAAGTAGAAGAATTTCGCCGGACTGGCTGGTCCGGCAAGTCGGATCAGAAACGGCCCACGTGGCCATCGGTGGCTGCTTGCGGCGCCACCTTCGGCGGTTTCGCGAAAAAACGCCTTCGAACGGGCGTGCGAGCCGTCGAGCAGGAAAGACTGAACCTGGCGGCCCTTGGCGCCGCCCATACAGCCGAACCCCCGTCCGCCCGGGCGTGCATGTCAACCGCACATCCGGGGCCGGCCGAATTCGTGATAATTTTCGTCAAACGCCGCCGTGTGGCGGCCGCATGGCGTCGCTACGCGGGCGGTCGATTTCGACCCCGCGTTTCACCGTGAACAACATCTGATGAAACCCGTTATTGCCCTCGTCGGGCGCCCCAATGTGGGGAAATCCACGCTGTTCAACCGTCTCACGCGCTCGCGTGATGCGCTGGTTGCCGACCTGCCCGGTCTCACTCGCGATCGCCATTACGGCGAAGGGCGCACCGGCGAGCGGCCGTATCTGGTCGTCGATACGGGCGGTTTCGAACCGGTCGCGAAAGACGGCATCCTGCACGAGATGGCGCGCCAAACCCGCCAGGCGGTCGAGGAATCGGACATTGTCGTGTTCATCGTCGATGGCCGCAACGGTCTCGCGCCGCAGGACAAGTCGATCGCCGACTACCTGCGCAAGGTCGGCCGGCCGATCTTCCTCGTCGTCAACAAGGCGGAGGGGATGAAGTACAGCACCGTCGCCGCCGACTTCTACGAACTCGGTCTCGGCGATCCGCGCGCAATTTCGGCGGCGCACGGCGACGGCGTCACCGAAATGATCAATGAGGCGCTCGCCGTCGTGTACGCCGGCCAGCCGGAAGAAAGCGAAGACGAAAAAGATGCGCGCGGCGTGAAGATCGCGATCGTCGGTCGCCCGAATGTCGGCAAGTCAACGCTGATCAATGCGCTGGTCGGCGAAGAACGCGTGATCGCGTTCGACATGCCGGGCACTACGCGCGATTCGATCTACGTCGACTTCGAGCGCCAGGGCAAGCCGTACACGCTGATCGACACGGCGGGTCTGCGCCGCCGCGGCAAGGTGTTCGAAGCGATCGAGAAATTCTCGGTGGTGAAGACGCTGCAATCGATTTCGGACGCGAACGTCGTCATCCTGCTGCTCGACGCGCGCCAGGACATTTCGGAACAGGACGCGCACATTGCCGGTTTTGTCGTCGAACAGGGCCGGGCGCTCGTGGTGGGCGTGAACAAATGGGATGGTCTCGATCCGCATGTGCGCGAGCGCACCAAGGCTGACCTCGAGCGCAAACTAAAATTTCTTGACTTCGCCAAGTTCCATTTCATTTCCGCTGCGGAAAAGACTGGAATTGGTCCGCTGATGCGTTCGGTCGACGACGCGTACGCCGCGGCCATGGCCAAGCTGCCCACGCCGAAGCTCACGCGCGCGCTGATCGATGCCGTCGAATTCCAGCAGCCGCGCCGGCGTGGTCCGGTGCGCCCGAAACTGCGTTATGCGCACCAGGGCGGACAAAATCCGCCGATCATCGTGATTCACGGCAACGCGCTCGATGCGATTACCGATACATATAAGCGTTACCTTGAAAACCGCTTCCGGGAAACTTTCAAGCTGACGGGGACTCCATTGCGCATAGAGTTCAGATCGTCAACGAACCCCTACGCGGACAAACGCTGAAACCCGCGTGCGTGCTGGGTTTGGCCGCACGGCCCACGGCCTCGCGCGAAAACGAAAATCGGCTATAGTGTAGCGGTTGAAGGCGGATCTCTTTTTCTTCGTCATCAATTCAGTCAACCTGCAAAAAAATACGGAGTTTGCTATGAGCAACAAAGGGCAATTGTTACAAGACCCGTTTTTGAACGCCCTGCGTAAGGAGCACGTGCCGGTGTCGATCTATCTGGTCAACGGCATCAAGCTTCAGGGAAACATCGAATCGTTCGACCAGTACGTCGTGTTGCTCCGGAATACGGTCACCCAGATGGTCTACAAGCACGCAATTTCGACCGTCGTGCCAGCCCGTCCCGTGAATTTCCACCCGGATTCCGAGCAGTCCTAACCCCTCGTCGCGGCCGGCGTAGCGTCGCCCGTCGGCGATCACTCCCGGCCGCCTCATTTTGATACCCTCCAATTTGATCAATGCAGCGCTTGTCGGCATCGACTTCGGCAAGATCGATTTCGAAGCCAGTCTGGAAGAACTCAGCCTGCTCGCGCAAAGCGCGGGCGCGAATCCCTTAGTCACCCTCACCGGGCGCCGCGCCAGTCCGGACGCGAAGATGTTCGTCGGCAGCGGCAAGGCCGAAGAATTGCGCCTTGCCTGTGAGGCGAACGACATCGAACTCGTGATCTTCAATCACGCTCTGGCACCCGCGCAGCAGCGCAATCTGGAGCAAGCGCTTAATCGGCGCGTGGTCGATCGCACCAGTCTCATCCTCGATATTTTTGCGCAACGCGCCCGCAGCCACGAAGGCAAGCTGCAGGTGGAGCTCGCGCAGTTGCAGTATCTGTCGACCCGGCTGATTCGCGCGTGGACCCACCTCGAACGCCAGAAAGGCGGTATCGGCTTGCGCGGCCCCGGCGAAACGCAGCTCGAAACCGACCGCCGCCTGATCGGCGAGCGCATCAAGGCGCTCAAGATCAGGCTCGATAAACTGCGCCGCCAGCACGGCACGCAGCGCCGCGCGCGCAGCCGCAACCAGACCATGTCGGTGTCGCTGGTCGGCTATACGAACGCAGGCAAATCCACGCTCTTCAACGCGCTCACCAAGGCTCAGGCCTATGCCGCCGACCAGCTGTTCGCGACGCTGGATACGACGTCGCGGCGTGTCTATCTCGGCGACGAAGCGGGGCAGGTCGTGGTGTCCGACACGGTCGGCTTCATCCGCGAATTGCCGCACCAGCTGGTGGCGGCGTTTCGTGCCACGCTCGAGGAAACCATTCACGCGGATCTGCTGCTGCACGTGGTCGATGCATCGAGCGCGGTGCGCCTCGATCAGATCGATCAGGTGAACGAGGTATTGCAAGCGATCGGTGCGGAGACGATCCGCCAGGTGCTGGTGTTCAACAAGATCGACGCGGTACCGGAGCTGGCGGCCCGTGGGGACGCGGTCGAGCGTGATGAATATGGTAATATTTCGCGCGTCTTTTTGAGCGCGCGCACCGGGCAGGGGCTGGATACGTTGCGCGCTGCCATCGCTGAAATCGCTACTGCCGAACCTCTTGCCGACATGCTGATCGAGCAGCCGCAAGAAAACCGGTCGGCTGCACCACACGACGACCGCAAGGTTCCAGAACTCGGGCACTGACCCGTTCCAATTGCACTGACCCGCTGTCTACTCTGGTGAACAAACACAGGTGAACGATTACAACGAGCGGAGTATCTGGCTGCGAATGCGCGCCTTGGTTTCACTGAACGATCCGCGCTGGGGCCGGGGCGATGGCAATGGCGACCGGCAGCGGCCGAACGATCCCAGGCGTCCGGCCAAGGACGGTGAAGGTCCGCCCGATCTCGACGAAATGTGGCGCGATTTCAATCGCCGCCTGAGCCGGGTATTCGGACGCAGGGGCGGTGGAGCGGGCGGCGGCCGTCCGGACAATGGACGTGGCGCGCGCATCGGCATGGGCATCGTGATCGGCGTGCTGATCGCGATCTATCTCGGCAGCGGCGTGTTCGTCGTGCAGGATGGCCAGGCCGCAGTCGTGATGCAGTTCGGCAAGTATCGCTACACCGCCGGCCAGGGTGTGCACTGGCGTTTGCCGTATCCGTTCGAGGCGCATGAGTTCGTCAATATCGGCCAGACCCGCCAGGTCGAGATCGGCCGCAACAACGTGGTGCGCCTCGCGAATGTGAAGGACGCGTCGATGCTCACGCACGACGGCAACATCGTCGAGGTGCGCTTTGCGGTGCAGTACCAGGTGCGCAAGCCCACCGACTATCTGTTTCGCAGCGTCGATCCCGATCAGAACGTGATGCACGCCGCGCAGGCGGCGGTGCGCGGCATCGTCGGTGCGCGCAGCACCAGCGAGATACTCGATCAGGACCGCGAAACGATGCGTCAGCAACTGATGGCGGCGATCCAGCAATCGCTCGATCAGTACGCATCCGGGCTCGCGGTGACCGGTGTGACGATTCAGAGCGTGCAGGTGCCCGACCAGGTGCAGGCCGCGTTCGACGAATCCGCCAAGGTGCGCCAGGAAAACGAGCGTGCGAAGCGCGACGCGCAGGCGTACGCCGCGGATCTGTTGCCGCGTGCGCAAGCCGACGTGGCGCGTCAGATCGAGGAAGCGAAAACCTATAGCGAGAAAACGGTGGCGCAGACCCAAGGCGAAGCCGACCGCTTCAAACAGGTCTATGCGCAGTACGCGAAGTCGCCGGTTGTGTTCCGTACGCGCATGTACATGGAAACCATGCAGCAGATCTATTCGAATACCACCAAGGTGTTTGTTGACAGCAAGAACGGCAACAACGTGATGTATCTGCCGCTCGACAAGCTGGTCGAGCAGACCCGCCAACGCGTCGCCGAAGCCGCGGCCGCCACGCCGGGTGCCGCGGGCGCCGGTGCGCCGCAAGCGGCGAGTGCCGCGCAAGCGCCGGGCGCTTCCGCCGCTGCCCCGGGCGCGGCGGCTTCCGCACCCGCCGCGCCCGCCGCAGCCGCAAGCCAGCCCAGCGGCGCGTCGCTGCGTTCACGCGAGGCCTTCCGCAATCGCTGGCGCGAAGACGACGTTCAATAAGGAGCGCACCACATGAACAGGATCATTGCGCTCGTCGTCGCTATCGTCATCGTGCTGTTTGCGGCATCGTCGATGGTGTTCGTCGTCGATCAGCGGCACATGGCCGTGTTGTCGTCGCATGGCGACACGCCGCCGGGCTTGCTCGGCCCGGGGCTGCACTTCAAATTGCCGCCGCCGCTGCAAACGGTCACGCTGGTCGATAACCGCATCCAGTCGCTCGACGCGCCGGATGAAGACCGCTACGTCACAGCGGATAAAACCGATCTGCTGGTCAATCCGGTCGTCAAGTTCCGCGTCACCGATCCGCTGAAGCTGCTGGCCGAAACCCGCGGCGATGTGCAGAGCCTGCCGGACCGGTTGGCTCTGCTCTCGCGCAGTGCGCTCGGCGATGCGTTCGGCAAGTTCACGCTGTCCGATGCGCTCGCCAAACAGCGGGCCATCGCGGACGAAGCGCGTGGCGCGATGGACACGAGCGCGGCGTCGCTCGGCGTGTCGGTGGTCGACGTGCAGTTGACGCGCATCGATTTCCCCGCGGCGATGGCCGATTCGGTCTTCAAGCGGATGATCGCCGCACGCGAGCAGGCGGCGGCCGACGAGCGCGCGAAAGGCGCGGCCGAGGCCAACCAGATCAAGGCGGACGCGATCGCCAAGCAACAGGCGGTGCTCGCCGACGGCAATAGTCAGGCGCAGACCATTCGCGGCGAGGGCGAAGCCAAGGCAGCGGAAATCGCCGCCGAAGCGTTCGGCAAGGACCCGCAGTTCTACCAGTTCTATCAAAGCATGCAGGCATACCGGAAGACCTTCAAACCGGGCGACGTTGTCGTAGTCGACTCGAACAACGAGTTCTTCCGCTTCATGCGTAGCCCGACCGGCGGCGCAGCCCCGGACGCTTCCGCGGCCTCGCGCAATCACTGATAACCGGAACGCCGCGGCATCCGCATCGCGGCCCTTTCATTCGCATGGACATAGCCGGCTCGTTACTGCTCGCGATCGCATTGATGCTGATTATCGAGGGGATGTTCCCCTTCGTTTTTCCGAGCGCCTGGCGCGACACGTTCCGTAAAATAGCGGAACGGCCGGCGCATCAGATTCGCGCCGGTGGACTGATCGTGATGATCCTCGGTCTGATCCTGCTGTTTATCGTGACCTGAGGAGGCCGTGCAGCGATCCGGCCGCGCCCGTGCCCGGCGCGCAAGGGCGCGCCTCTGGCGTAGCGCGGCGCGTCGGCGCCTGCGATGACCGCCAGAGTCGAGCCGCCGCCCGCCATTTACACACTCACTTCCGGCGCCTTTAGCCGCCGTGTTCAACGCCGTAGGACTGTATCGATGTCGACCTGGTTACTTCCCGAGAATATTGCCGACGTGCTGCCGTCGGAAGCCCGCAAGATCGAAGAATTGCGGCGCCATCTGCTGGACCGTTTCCGTTCGTATGGCTACGAGATGGTCATGCCGCCGCTGCTCGAGTACCTCGAGTCGCTGCTCACCGGCGGCGGTCACGATCTGAACCTGCGCACCTTCAAGCTGGTCGACCAGTTGTCCGGGCGCACGCTCGGTCTGCGCGCCGACATCACGCCGCAGGTCGCGCGCATCGACGCGCACCTGCTGAACCGCCAGGGCGTTACGCGTCTTTGCTACGCCGGCAATGTCGCGCATACGCGGCCGCGCGGTCTGCACGCAACGCGCGAGCAGATCCAGATCGGCGCGGAGATCTACGGTCACGCCGGTCTCGAGGCGGACCTCGAGATCCAGCAGCTGATGCTCGATGCGCTGCGTCTGGCCGGTCTCGGCAAGGTACGCCTCGACCTGTGTCATGCAGGCGTGCTCGAGGCGTTGATCGAAGCGGAACCGGCCGCGGACGAACTCGGCGAGTCGCTGTACGACGCGTTGGCGGGCAAGGACGTGCCGCGCCTCGTCGAACTGACGGCAGGGCTCACGCCGGTCATCCGCGACGCGTTGCGCGCGCTGCCCACGCTGTACGGTGACGCGTCGGTGCTCGAAGAAGCCCGTGCGCGCCTGCCGAATTCGCCGACGATCGCCCGCGCGCTCGACGACCTGGCGTTTCTCGCGAGCCAGGTGGACGGCGCCGAAGTGATGATCGACCTCGCCGATCTGCGCGGCTACGCGTACCACAGCGGCGTGATGTTCTCCGCGTATGTCGACGGCGTGCCGAATGCGGTGGCGCGCGGCGGCCGTTATGATCACGTCGGCCAGGCTTATGGCCGGGCGCGTGCGGCAACCGGCTTTTCGCTCGATCTGCGCGAGGTGGCCCGGATCTCGCCGGTCGAAGCGCGCAGTAGCGCGATCCTCGCGCCGTGGCAGCACGACGACGCGTTGCGCGTGAGCGTCGCCGCATTGCGCGATGCGGGCGAAGTGGTGATTCAGGCGCTGCCTGGTCACGAGCACGATCTGGATGAATTCGCGTTCGACCGCGTGTTGGTCGAGCGCAACGGCGCATGGGTCGTCGAACCGCGCTCGTGAAAGCGCGCTCCGGTCGATCCGCCTGAGGCCTGTCCTCAGCGCTGATCGGATGGCGTCGACACTGTCGTCGAACCGGGCGCGCCCACGGGGGCGCGCTCTCTTTTCTATACCCACCAAAACGTGCATACCGTTGAGCGGAAACGGAAAAATTCGGAAGGTTCCGCGAACATAGGTAGAATACGTTTTTAACCAGCTTACGAAACAACATGTCTGCCAGCGCAGTGAATGTGAACCCCGGGCGCAACGTCGTCGTCGTGGGGACCCAGTGGGGTGATGAAGGCAAGGGCAAGATCGTCGACTGGCTGACGGACCACGCTCAAGGCGTCGTTCGCTTCCAGGGCGGTCACAATGCCGGCCACACGCTTATCATCGGCGGCAAGAAAACCATCTTGCGTCTGATTCCGTCGGGCATCATGCATCCCGGCGTCGCGTGCTATATCGGCAATGGCGTCGTGTTGTCGCCGGAAGCGCTGTTCAAGGAAATCGGCGAGCTCGAAGCGGCTGGCATCAATGTCCAGAACCGCCTCTTCATTTCCGAAGCCACCACCCTGATCCTGCCGTATCACATCGCCATCGACCAGGGCCGCGAAGCGCGCCGTGGCGCGGGCAAGATCGGCACCACCGGCCGTGGCATCGGCCCGGCCTACGAAGACAAGGTGGCGCGCCGGGGTCTGCGTGTGCAGGACCTGTTCGACCCGCAGATTTTCGCCGAACGTCTGCGCGAAAACCTCGACTATCACAACTTCGTGCTCACGCAATACCTGGGCGTCGCCGCGGTCGACTTCCAGCAAACGCTCGACACGATGCTGAGCTACGCCGACCGTCTGAAGCCGATGGTCACCGACGTGTCGCGCCGCCTGTACGATGCGAACGCCGCTGGCGGCAATCTGCTGTTCGAAGGCGCGCAAGGCACGCTGCTCGACATCGACCACGGCACCTATCCGTTCGTTACGTCGAGCAACTGCGTGGCAGGTGCGGCGACCGCGGGCGCGGGCGTCGGTCCGCAAAAGCTGAACTACATTCTCGGCATCACCAAGGCGTACTGCACGCGTGTCGGTTCGGGCCCGTTCCCGAGCGAACTGTATGACGCGGACAACGCCGCGCGTCAGGAAGCGATCGGCCTGGAACTGGCAACCGTCGGCAAGGAATTCGGTTCGGTCACCGGCCGTCCGCGTCGCACCGGCTGGCTCGACGTCGCTGCGCTGCGCCGCTCGATCCAGATCAACGGCGTGTCGGGCCTGTGCATGACCAAGCTCGACGTGCTCGACGGCCTCGACGAAGTGAAGCTGTGCGTCGGCTACACGGTCGACGGCAAGAATGTCGATCTGCTGCCGCGCGGCGCGTCCGAAGTCGCGCGCTGCGAGCCGGTGTACGAAACCTTCGCGGGCTGGAAGGAAAGCACCGTCGGCATCAAGGAATGGGACAAGCTGCCGGCCAATGCACGCGCCTATCTGTGGCGCGTGCAGGAAGTCGCTGGCATTCCGATCGACATGGTGTCGACCGGTCCGGATCGCGACGAGACCATCCTGCTGCGTCATCCGTTCAAGGTTTGATCCATGGTGCAAGGTGTACCCATGATCGCGATGAAAGATCCGCGCAATGACGACAAGAACCTGTGGGTCGGCTGGGACGAATATCACCGGCTGATCGAGTTGCTGGCGCTGGCCGTGCACGAATCGGGCTGGAAGTTCGACAAGATCCTGTGCCTCGCACGCGGCGGCCTGCGCGTTGGCGACCAGCTCTCGCGCATCTACGATCTGCCGCTGGCGATTCTCGCCACCAGCTCGTATCGCGAAGCGGCCGGCACGGAGCAGGGCGAACTCGACATCGCGCAATACATCACGATGACGCGCGGCGAGCTGCACGGCAACGTGCTGCTGGTCGATGACCTGGTCGATTCGGGCGTCACGCTGGCGCGGGTTCAACAGCACCTGAAGGAACGCTATCCGGCGATCACCGCGGTGCGCTCGGCGGTGCTCTGGTACAAGGGCTGCTCGAAGGTAAAGCCCGATTACCACGTCCAGTACCTGCCGACCAACCCGTGGATCCATCAGCCGTTCGAGGAGTGGGATACGGTTCGTCCGCATAACCTCGGCGCGTGGATCAAGCGCGGCGTCGCGCAGTCGCAGGAGTCGGCGAACGAGTGATGCCTGCTGCGGCGCCTTGCACGTCGCGCGGTATTGTGCGCAGTACCCGCAAAACGGAGCCCGCTCGGGCTCCGTTTTTTTGTATGCGTATCATGCGCAGCTGGCGCGAAGCACGCTTCGCAAAGCGCGTGAGGCCGGCGCCCGCCGCCCGGCCGGCCCGGCAGACGTGCCCGGAGCGCAGTGCTACACTGCGCGGACTATCCACGTGGTGTATCCACAACAAGCGGGACGGTGTCAGGCGGGCAGTTTAGAATAGCGGTCGTTTTTCCCGCTCAGGGAACGGATTTCATCGCGTCTATGACAGATAACAATCACGTGCATAAGCAGCCCCTGCCTTCCCTCGCGATTGCCGCGATCGGAGTGGTGTTCGGCGATATCGGCACGAGCCCGTTGTATTCGCTGAAGGAAGCGTTCAGCCCGTCGCATGGCATCCCGCTGACGGATCAATCGATTCTCGGCGTGATTTCGCTGCTGTTCTGGGCGATCGTGATCGTGGTGGGCATCAAGTACGTGATGTTCGTGATGCGCGCCGACAATAACGGCGAGGGCGGCGTGCTCGCGCTGATGGCGCTGGCGCTGCGCTCGCTCGACCAGAAGTCGAAAGCGGCCGGCCTGCTGATGATGCTCGGCATCTTCGGTGCCTGCATGTTTTATGGCGACGCGGTGATTACGCCGGCCATTTCCGTGATCTCGGCGGTCGAAGGGCTGGAGGTTGCCGCACCGCATCTGTCGCATCTCGTCATACCGCTGACGATCGTGATCCTGATCTTGCTGTTCTGGATTCAGCGGCACGGCACGGCGATGGTCGGCCGCCTGTTCGGTCCGATCATGGTGCTGTGGTTCCTGGTGCTTGCCGCGCTCGGCCTGTGGCACATCCTGCAGTCACCCATCGTGATCCGCGCATTGAATCCGTATTATGCGTACACCTTCATGGCCGCGCACGTGCTGCAGGCCTACGTGGTACTCGGTTCGGTCGTGCTGGTGCTGACCGGCGCCGAAGCGCTGTACGCCGACATGGGCCACTTCGGCGCGAAGCCGATCCGTATGGCGTGGTATGTGCTGGTGATGCCCTCGCTGGTGCTGAACTACTTCGGCCAGGGCGCGCTGCTGATGCACGACCCGAAGGCCATCGAAAATCCGTTCTTCCTGCTGGCACCGGAATGGGCGGTGCTGCCGCTCGTCGTGCTGTCGACGGTGGCGACCGTGATCGCGTCGCAGGCGGTGATCTCCGGGGCGTATTCGCTGACGAGCCAGGCGATCCAGCTTGGCTATGTGCCGCGTATGAAGATCCTGCACACGTCGGAACTGGCGATCGGCCAGATCTATGTGCCGGTGGTGAACTGGATGTTGCTGTTCATCATCCTGTGCATCGTGATCGCCTTCAAGAGCTCGGACAATCTCGCCGCTGCGTATGGTATCGCCGTGACGGCCACAATGGTGATCACCACGGTGCTCGCGTGCGTCGTGATGGTCAACGTGTGGAAATGGAACAAGTTGCTGGTGGCGTTGATCATCGGGGTGTTCATGACGGTCGACCTCGGCTTCTTCGGCGCGAATCTGCTGAAGGTCGCAGAGGGCGGCTGGCTGCCGCTCTGTATCGGCGCGCTGCTGTTCTTCCTGCTGATGACCTGGTTCAAGGGCAGGATGATCGTCAAGGAGCGCACGGCCGCCGACGGTATTCCACTGATGCCGTTCCTGCAAGGGCTGCTCGCGCATCCGCCGCATCGCGTGTCGGGTACGGCGATCTATCTGACCGGCAGCGATTCGCTCGTGCCGGTGAGCCTGCTGCACAATCTGAAGCACAACAAGGTGCTGCATGAACGCACGATCTTCCTGACCTTCGTGACGCGTGACATTCCCTACGTGAACGACGCGGAGCGCGTGACGGTCAAGGATATCGACGGCGGTTTGTATCTCGTCAAGGCGGCCTACGGCTTCAACGAAACGCCTGACGTGAAGGCGGTGCTGCTCGAGGTCGGCCGCACTCACGACATGACGTTCGAGTTGATGGACACGTCATTCTTCCTCGCTCGCGAAACCGTGGTGCCGACGCAATTGCCGGGCATGTCGGTGTGGCGCGAGCGGGTGTTCGCGTGGATGCACCAGAACGCCGCGAAGCCGACCGACTTCTTTAGCATCCCGGCCAATCGGGTGGTGGAGTTGGGGACCAAGATCGAGATCTGACGGCAGTCAGTGGTGCTCGCGCCTCGCATGGCGGGGCGCAAAAAAACCCACGCGAACGCGTGGGTTTTTTTATGGCCGCAGAACCGCATGATCGAAGCGCCGCATACTGATCCACCCGAGTGCCGGCGTAAGCAATCCGGCGGCGCATGTGTGCATGAGCATGAGCATGCGCGCAACAGCGCGTGAGCGAATCACGCGCCGACGCTGCGCACTTACTTCTGCTTGAGCTTCGCGAAAGCCGCGGCCATCGCGCCACCCGTTTCCGGTTCGCGCGAGCGTTGTTGCGATGCGCCGCGTCCAGCGCCGCCCGCACGGCCGAAGCCGCCGCGATCCTGTTGTGCACCGCCACCGCTACGCGCGGCGCCTGCACCGGGTTCGTCGTCCAGACGCATGGTCAGCGCGATACGCTGGCGCTTCACGTCGACTTCCAGCACCTTCACCTTGACGATCTGGCCGGCCTTGACGACCTCGTGCGGGTCCTTGATGAACTTCGTCGACATGGCCGACACGTGCACCAGACCATCCTGATGCACGCCAATGTCGATGAACGCGCCGAACGCCGCCACATTCGTCACGACACCTTCGAGCACCATGCCCAGGCTCAGATCGCTGACCTTCTCGACACCTTCGCGGAACGTCGCGGTCTTGAACTCGGGACGCGGGTCGCGGCCCGGCTTTTCGAGTTCGAGCAGAATGTCGCGCACGGTCGGCAGTCCGAAACGTTCGTCGACGAATTCGCCCGGCGACAGTCCACGAAGCGCGTCGCGATTGCCGAGCACTTCGCCGACCTGTTTGCTGATCTTCGCGAGCATCCGCTCGACGACCGGATATGCTTCTGGGTGGACCGACGAGCGGTCGAGCGGATTCTCACCGTTGTTGATGCGCAGGAATCCGGCCGCCTGCTCGAAGGTCTTGTCGCCCAGGCGCGGCACCTTGCGCAGATGTTCGCGCGATGGGAACGGACCATTCGCATCGCGATAGTCGACGATGTTGCGCGCGAGCGTCGCGTTCAGCCCCGACACGCGCGCCAGCAGCGCGACCGATGCAGTGTTCGCGTCCACTCCGACCGCGTTCACGCAGTCTTCGACCACCGCGTCGAGCGAACGCGCCAGTTCACGCTGGTTCACGTCGTGCTGGTATTGGCCGACGCCGATCGCCTTCGGCTCGATCTTCACCAGTTCCGCAAGCGGGTCCTGCAGACGGCGCGCAATCGACACCGCGCCGCGCAGCGACACGTCCATCTCGGGGAATTCCTTCGCCGCGAGTTCGGAGGCCGAGTACACCGACGCGCCGGCTTCGGACACGACGATCTTCTGCAGCTTGAGTTCCGGTTGACGCGCGATCAGCTCGCTCGCGAGCTTGTCCGTTTCACGCGACGCCGTGCCGTTGCCGATGCTGATCAGTTCGGCCTGGGTCTGCGCGGCGATGCGCGTGAGCTTCGCCAGCGAGCCGTCCCAGTCGCGGCGCGGCTCGTGCGGGTAGATCGTGTCGGTAGCGAGCACCTTGCCGGTGCGATCGACCACCGCCACCTTGACGCCGGTGCGCAGCCCCGGATCAAGGCCGATCACCGCCTTCGGACCAGCCGGCGCGGCGAGCAGCAGGTCCTTCAGATTGCGCGCGAACACGCGAATCGCTTCGTGCTCGGCTTCGTCGCGCAGCTTGGTGAGCAGTTCGTTTTCGAGATGCGGCTGCACCTTCACGCGCCAGCACCAGCGGCACACGTCGGAGAGCCACTTGTCGGCCGGGCGGTTCTGATTGGCGATGCCGAAGTGCCGCGCGATCAGCGCTTCGCCCGAATGCGGCACCTGTGCGTCGAGCTCTTCGCCCAGGCCCAGCTTGACCATCAGCACGCCCGCGTTGCGGCCGCGGAACAGCGCCAGCGCGCGATGCGACGGCACGGTGCGAATGGTCTCGGCGTAGTCGTAGTAATCGCGGAATTTCTCTTCTTCGGCGGTTTCCTTGCCTTCGACCACCTTCGACGACACCACGCCCTGGTTGAACAGATAATCGCGCAGCTTACCGAGCAGCTCGGCCGTTTCGCCGAATTGTTCGGAGAGGATGTCGCGTGCGCCGTCGAGCGCGGCCTTGACGTCTGCAACGCCTTTTTCGGCGTCGACATAGGCGGCGGCTTCGGTTTGCGGGTCGAGCAGCGGGTTGCCGAGCAGCGCATCGGCGAGCGGCTGCAGACCGGCTTCGCGGGCGATCTGCGCACGCGTGCGGCGCTTCGGCTTATACGGCAGATACAGATCTTCCAGCACCTGTTTGCTGTCAGCGGCTTCGATCGCGCTGCGCAGTTCGTCGGTGAGCTTGCCCTGTTCGGCGATGCTCGTGATGATCGCAGCGCGCCGGTCTTCGAGCTCGCGCAGATAGAGCAGGCGTTCCTCGAGATTGCGCAGTTGCGTGTCGTCGAGATTGCCGGTCACTTCCTTACGGTAGCGGGCGATGAACGGAACAGTTGCGCCTTCGTCGAGAAGTTCCACCGCGGCCGCGACCTGGCGCGGCTGGACGGATAGTTCAGTGGCGATGCGCTGGACGATCTTGAGTGCTACGGTTTCCGTCATAAGGTCTTGGTGTTCCTGCGGACTCAGTCAGGGGCCGCGCGCTGACGGCTCGTCGGGACACGCCGGGCGTGCGCGCTGCGACCAGGTTGCTAGAGCGGGGCATTTTGCCATAAATGCCAAAGGGCTCAACCGCAGGGTGATAGAATTTCGGGCATGTTCCGTTGACCCTCTACGACGTTGCCAATCTCCTTATTCCTCAACCGTCTGGGCCCCCGCTGGGTCTCCCGCCTTTCACCGGGTCTGTCGCCGGGTTCGTCCAGATCGCCGTTGTTTCTGTCGCGTTCGCCACTCACCAATGTCATGTCGGCATCGCGCTCTGTAGTCGGGTCCATGCTTGTTGGGTCGATGCACGGGTCGATATACGTTCCGCAGCGGAGCCTGGCCGCCTCGTGTGTGTCGTGCGTGATGGCGGCCGCATTGGCCGTGTCCATACCGGCTGCGGCGCAAACGCCGGCGGCCGCAGCCAATGACACTACCCCGACGGTCTCCGCGGACGCGCTTGCGCAGGCCGCGACACCGGCTGCACCGCATCAGCAGCCAACTGGCCACACGAACACCAGCAACGCCGGCGGCGCCGGCAGTGCAGATAGCGCGAGCGAGGTGGCAGCGTCGGAGAGTTCGTTCGAGGCACGGCAACAGGCGCTGGATCAGCGCACCGAGGAGAACAACTACCAGTTCGCGGTCGCCCAGCACAACTGCTACAGCAGGTTCTTCGTCAATCACTGTCTGAACCGCGCGCGCGACAGCATGCGCCTCGTGCAGGCGCAAATTCGCAAGGAGCAGCTCGCGCTCGACGGCGAGCAGCGTGCGCAGCGCGCGCGCGCACGTGACGAGCGGGCGGCACTGCGACGCGCTCGCAACGAGGCGGATGCGCCGCAGCGTGCCGCCGAGGATGCGCGCAACGAGCAGGCTTACCTGGAAAAGCAGCGTCAGAACGAGCTCGATCAGGCGCGGCGCAACGCCGAGGCGCCACAACGCGCCGCCAACGCCGAGGCTTATGAAGAAAAGCAGCGCCAGCATGCGCTGGACCAGGCGCAGCGCGGCATCAGCCCATCGCAGGCGGCAGCCAACCAGCAGACCTACGATCAGAAACAGGCCGACTTCCAGCGCAAGCTCGAGCAAGCGCGTCAGCAGGGCGCGCAGAAGGAGCAGGAGCGCATCGAGAAACAGCAGAGCTTCGAGAAGAAGCAGGCCGATGCAGCACAGCACAAGGCCGATGTGGAAGCACGTCAGAAGCAGGCGGCCGAGAAGGCCGAGCAGAAGCGTCAGGACCAGTTGAAGCAGCAACAACTCGAAGAGCAGCAGAAGCAGCAGCAACAGTGAATGTGCTGTAGCAGGCCCTGGCGGACCGTCGCCGGGGTCGTAGTCGCCGTAACGCGTTTTGAGCCGGACAGCAACCTCAGGCGTCGGTCTGCGCACGCAGTCCGTGCCACAGACGAGAGGAGGCGAGCATGCGCGATCACCGCCACGTCATCGACGCGAACACACTTCGCGACCGCATTCTGCAACTGGAATCGGAGCACAGTGGGCTCGATCGATTGATCGACCGAATGTCGGATGAGCCCGGCATCGACGACTTCGAGTTGCAGCGCCTGAAAAAGCGCAAACTCAAAGTCAAGGACACCATCATCTTGCTGCAATTGCAGCTCGAACCGGACGCACGCGCCTGAGTTCGCGGCCTGGCAGGCGCCGGGCGCGCGTCGCGCGAGCCGGACTTTGCAGGAATGCTTGCCTTGAATTCACCGCTCGAAACTTCATCCCGCACCACGCCGGGAGACGCGGCAGCACAAACCGGCGCACCGGCGCCGCGTACTGCCGCATCCACGCTGAGCGCGTCGCTGCATCCACGGCGCGTCGCCGAACTGAACGACATCTTCGCCGACAACGGTTTGCTGGCCCGTCAGATCGACGGCTATCGTGCGCGGGCGTCGCAGATCGAGATGGCACGCGCGGTGGCCGCCGCGATGGAAGCGTCCGGCCGCGCCATGCCCGAACCCGCGATGTTCGAGGCGCACAAGCGGCCCGCCCGGCGCCTGCAGGCAGCGCACGCCGAGGCCGTGGCCGACGCCACTGAAAGCGCTGAATCGGGCGGGCTCGATGGCAGCGAAAACACGCTGATCGTCGAAGCGGGTACGGGTACCGGCAAGACGTATGCGTATCTCGTGCCGGCCATGCTGTGGGGCGGCAAGGTGATCGTCTCCACGGGTACGAAGCATCTGCAGGACCAGCTGTTTCAGCGCGACATTCCGACCGTGCGCGACGCGCTCGCAGTGCCGGTGTCGGTGGCCATGCTCAAGGGGCGCGCCAACTATCTGTGCCACTACTATCTGCAACGCACCGCGGATAACGGCCGTCTGCCGTCGCGCCAGGACACCTCGTATCTGCAGGACATCGTGCGCTTCGCGAAGATCACGCGCACCGGTGACAAAGCCGAACTCGCGAGCGTGCCCGAAACGGCGGCGGTGTGGTCGATGGTCACGTCGACGCGCGAAAACTGTCTGGGCCAGGAGTGCCCGCATTACAAGGACTGCTTCGTCATGCAGGCGCGTCGCGAAGCGCAGCAGGCCGATATCGTGGTGGTCAATCACCATCTGTTTTTCGCCGACATCATGTTGCGCGACACCGGCATGGCCGAGCTGCTGCCCACTGCCAACACCATCATCTTCGACGAAGCGCATCAACTGCCCGAGACCGCGACGCTGTTTTTCGGCGAGACGTTGTCCACCGCGCAGTTTCTCGAGCTTGCGCGCGATTCGGTCGCCGAAGGCCTCGGACATGCGCGCGAGGCGGTCGACTGGGTCAAGCTCGGCGCGACGCTCGAGCGTGCGGCGCGCGACGTGCGGCTCGCGTTCAAGGAAGACTCGGTGCGCTTGTCGATCGGCCAGTTGCCCGACGATCATCCGTTATTCGCCACGCTCGACACGCTCGAAACCGAACTCGATGCATTGGCGTCCGCGCTCGCGGGGCAGGCCGAGCGCGCCGAATCGATCGGCGCCTGTCTGCGCCGAGCGCGCGAACTGCAAGGCATGCTGGCCGGCTGGACCACGCCGCCCACCGAGACCGAGCGCCACGCGGCCGAAACTCATCAGGGCGCGTCGGCCGACAGCAGCGGCGAACCCGGCGAGCCGAATGAAAAGGTCCGCTGGATCGAAGTCTTCGCGCATACCGTGCAGTTGCACGAAACGCCGCTGTCGGTCGCGCCGATCTTCGCGAAGCAACGCGGCGGCGTGCCGCGTGCGTGGATCTTCACGTCGGCCACGTTGTCGGTGCGCGGCGACTTTACGCACTACGCCGCGCAGATGGGCCTGAACGCGAAACGCTCGATGACGCTGCCCAGCCCCTTCGACTATCCGACGCAAGGGCTGCTGTACGTGCCGCGCAATCTGCCGCAGCCGTCATCGCCGATGTTCACCGACGCCGTGTTCGACGCCGCGTTGCCCGTGATCGAAGCGTCGGGTGGCGGCGTGTTCATGTTGTGCACGACCCTGCGCGCGGTGGACCGCATCTCCGCGAAATTGCGCGACACGATCGAAGCGCGCGGCTGGGACTATCCGCTGCTCGTGCAGGGCGATGCGAGCCGCACCGAATTGCTCGAGCGCTTCCGCGCATACGGCAATGCAATTCTGGTGGGTAGTCAGAGTTTCTGGGAAGGCGTGGACGTGCGCGGCGATGCGCTGTCGCTGGTGGTGATCGACAAGCTGCCGTTTGCACCGCCCGACGATCCGGTGCTATCCGCGCGTCTCGATGCGCTGACCAAAAAAGGCTTGAGCCCGTTCGCCGTTCATCAGTTGCCGCAGGCCGTGATCACGCTGAAGCAGGGCGCGGGACGTCTGATTCGCGCTGAGACCGATCGTGGCGTGCTGATGATCTGCGACACGCGTCTCGTTGATAAACCGTATGGGCGGCGCATCTGGCAAAGCCTGCCGCCGTTCAAGCGCACGCGTGAGATGGAGGTGGTGAGGGCGTTTTTCGAGGCGTCTGCCGAACGCGATTGAATGTCTTGATCCGTTGCTGCATTGAGGCGCCGCAGCGCCAAACGATGCATGCGGATGCATGCGGCTTGCGCGATGCATCGAAAACAAAAAAGCCACGAATTTGGATTCGTGGCTTTTTAATGCTGCTTGTCGGAGGCCGCTGGTTTGAGCAGCCTTCCGCATCGACGTTGCTGCGGCGAGAGCCGTTGCAACGTCGAGTGAGTGCAGCTTACTGGCTTGCGCCTGCCGGGGATGCTGCAACTGCCGGCGATGCGGCTTCAGCCGGCGATGCGGCTTCTGCGGGCGATGCGGCTTCTGCCGGCGATGCGGCTTCAGCCGGCGATGCGGCTTCAGCCGGCGATGCGGCAACTGCCGGGGACGCAGCATCTGCCGGAGCAGCGGCTTGCTCGCTCTTATTGCATGCAGCCAGTGCCACAACTGCCAACAGGGATGCTACGAGGAGGGATTTCTTCATGATCACGTCCTTTTATGGTTTAAAGGTAAGCAACAGCGCAAAATAAAACCGGTAATGTGCTCCAACACCGACCTGGGCCGCTGGTGGAGACGCTCTTTCGACGAGCTGGAATCTTCCCTACGGCTTGGGCGGAAATTATATGCACTTTCGTACTGACAGTCGATAAATCCGGGGTCAATACGTTGTCTTTCTCATACAAAATTTCACTGTACGGTATAGCACGAGGCACAGTTAAGCAAGCTCTCCCACCTGTATCCAGCCCGCACGATACCACTCGTGTAGCCGTGCTGTCATTGATGAATCGTGCGAGAGTGTTACAAAGCGTTTCGCACTCATGCAACGGTGGTTTGCGAGGTCAAACAACCACTTTTTTGTGCCATTGAGTGACATTTCTTCTCCGTTTACGAAGAAAAAACGACGGTTGTACAACAAATTGGTCTTGCGGTCCAGCCGCAGGCCCAACTTCGATGCCTGAGCGATGAAACGGGCCTCGCTGAGCGGCTTGTGCGGCGGATCAAACACGACAGTCGGCTTGGGTTCGCTGAGATAGCTGCCAAGGAACGACGCAATATCCTGCTCTTTCCATTTGACCGCAGCAAGGATTGCGCCCACTCTTTCGACCAGCGCAGCCGGCAACTCGGCCGGGCGCTCGACGGCGGGTTGCTGCGGATCGCGGTAAAGCGTGCCTCTATTACCCGCCGACTCGCCGCGCTCGGCCAAATGGTAGAGAAATTGCGCGGTCAGTTCGCTCGCGGACGGGGCGCGAAAACCGATCGAGCACGTCATGCATTCACCTTCGGCGATGCCGTCGTGTGCGATATGCGGCGGCAGATACAGCATGTCACCGGGCTCGAGCAGCCATTCCTCTTCAGGCTCGAAGTTCTGTAAAACCTTCAAAGGCAAACCGGCCTGCAGTGTCAGATCTTTCTGCGAACTGATGCGCCAACGGCGCTTGCCTTTCACTTGCAGCAGAAACACATCGTAGGAGTCGAAGTGGGGTCCTACGCCGCCGCCGTCGCTCGCATACGAAATCATCAGGTCGTCGAGACGCGCGTCCGGCACGAAGCGGAAGCGGTCCAGCAACGCACGAGCGCGATCGTCGTAGAGGTCCACGCCCTGCACGAGCAGCGTCCATGCGCGCTGTTTCACCGACGGCAGTTCGTCGGGTGCGAACGGCCCGTGCTCGAGCTGCCATTTGTTGCGCAAGTGCGTAATCAGGCGCGCTTCGACTTCATCCCGATCGGCTAGCTCGAAGAATGCATCGCGCGACAGCGGCGCTTCTACGTCCGGAATCGCCTGGCGAATCAGCAGCGGCTTTTTTTGCCAGTACCGGCGCATGAATTGCGACGGAGTCAGGTTGCCGAGCAACGCGGTCGGCGTGTCAGGCGAGGGCGGCAGAACCGGCTTTGAAGCCGGTGACGAATTGCGTGCCGAAGCTGCGTCGGCCGGGTGGTCAGTGGGCCGCTTGGGCATCGTATAATGTGAACTGTATTCTGGAGAATCGAATGAAAATCGCAAAGAACACCGTCGTGTCGGTCGCTTACAAGCTATCGGATGCGCAAGGCAATCTGATTGAAGAAAGCGACGAGCCGATGGTCTATCTGCACGGCGGCTATGATGGCACGTTCCCCAAGATCGAGGAAGAGCTCGACGGCCACGAGACCGGTTTCGAGACTCAGATCCAGCTCGAACCGCAAGACGCGTTCGGCGAGTACGACCCCGAGCTCGTGAAGATCGAGCCGCGCGATCGCTTCCCGGAACCGCTTGAAGTCGGTATGCAATTCGAAGGCACGCCGGAAGAAGGCGATGAGGATCTCGACTCGCTCGTCTACGTGGTGACCGACGTCGCGGAAGACAAAGTCGTGCTCGACGGCAACCATCCGCTCGCCGGCATGGCGCTGCGTTTCGCGCTGACCGTGAAAGACGTGCGCCCGGCGACCGAAGATGAAATCCAGCACGAGCATGCGCATGGTGCCGACGGCCTCGAAGTCCTCGATGACGATGACGAAGACGAAGACGAAGACGACAACAAGTCAGGGCCCACTCTGCACTGAACTGGCTGGTTCGCCGCCGGGTACGCTCAAGCCTGGAGCAGCACCCGGCACGCGCGGCGCAATGGCCGGGGCGGGCGGGGCCGATATCGCCGGCCCGTATTCGCCGCCCCCCTGGTTGGCCGGCATATGCGGCTGCGAGTCCACTTGCGGCTCACCGGGCGTTGGCAATAGCGGTGGTAGTTCCGACGCGGGTCCAGGCATCGGCGCCGCTGGCATTGACGCCGCAGGCTCCTCACGCGGCAGCGCCGGTTGCGTGGCCGGCATCGGCATCTGCTTGGGCACGTTGCGCACGCTCACACGGAACGGCGGTTTCCTGCCGGGTTCCACTTCAATCTGAATCCACTGGTTAAGACGATCATGCGGGGCAAGCGCGACACGCGTGAGATTCGTGACCAGCATCCCCTTGTCATTGCGTAGCGGCTGATCGATCACGAAGCCGCCGCTCGTGCGTTCGTCGTCGCAATGAATGACCAGCACGGGGCCGTGGAAAATCTGCGCGAGCTTGACGAGGCTGCGTTTGAATTCCAGAAAGCCATCGCGGCGCGGGGTATGCGCAAAACGCAGCCATGCGAAACGCTCGGGCCGTTCGTAACGTTCCGGATCGGGATCGCCCTGAATGAACACGACGACTGCACGCGCGTCGCGGCGCTTTGCGTATTCCCCGGCGTGTTCGAGCCAGAACGCATTGGCGACGGCCCGGTCTTCGAATTCGCCGTTGCGGCCGCCCGCGGTCAGATAGTGGTTGTTCGGGCCTGGCGCATTCAGGCCGACGAACACGACGTCGCCCGCTTGCCAGCGCACGTTCTCGCGAAACGGACGAAAGCGCGAGACTTCGCTTTCGCGCGTCAACGCAAGCGGATTCTGTCCCATCGACGTGGTGTCGGCGAACAGCGTTTGACGCAGCAAATCGAGGCGTTCGACTGGATCGAAGCCGCCGGCCTCGGCCGTCCCGCAATCGACCCAGTCATGCTGGCCGGGAATGAAGAAGAGAGCGGGCCGCGCGGTTTCGAGCAATGCGTGGCGGCGCTCGTAGAGCTCATCGCGGCAGGCTTCGCGCGGTCCCTTCAGATTGCCGGCGTAGACGATGAACGACACGTCGCGCTCACGGCTGATCGCCTCGATCAACCGTTGCGTGGCGGCTTCGTCGGCGGGGCGATGCATCGTATTGGCGATCACCGCGAAGCTGAAGCGCGCGGCCCCGGCGTATGCCGGTGTAGCGCCCGCGACAAGGCTCGCAACTGACCCAATGGCGCCAGCGATCACGAACGCGAGCGCACGGATCACCGCCGCGTGAAGCCAGCGCGGACACTGCGAGGGGCTCAGCGTGTCAATGGTCGGCATCCGGCGCGCTGGCCAGTTCGTGCAGTTCATACAGCAGGTCGAGTGCTTCGCGCGGCCGCAGATCGTTCGGATCGATGCCGCGCAGACGCTCGACGAGCGCCTGCATGCGAGGTGCTGCTGTCGTGCCGGCGGATCCGGCGTCATGCTCGTTGTCCGCGTCTTCGGCCAGCATCGGCACGGGCGCGGCGAACAGATCGAGTTGCGGCGCGGGTTGCGCAGCCGATTGCTGTTCCAGATGCGCGAGATGCCTGCGCGCAGCGCGAATCACCGCGTTCGGCACACCGGCGAGTTGCGCGACCTGCAGGCCGTAGCTCTGATTGGCCGGCCCTTCGTTGACCGCATGCAAAAACACGATGCCGTGCCCATGCTCGACCGCCGACAGGTGCACATTGGCCGCATGCGCAAACTCGGCCGGCAACTGCGTCAGTTCGAAATAGTGCGTGGCGAACAGCGTATGACAACCGTTGTGCGCGAGCAGATGACGGGCAATCGCCCACGCCAGCGCGAGCCCGTCGAATGTCGACGTGCCGCGGCCGATTTCGTCCATCAGCACGAGACTCTGCGGCGTCGCGTCGTTCAGGATCGCGGCGGCTTCGGTCATTTCGACCATGAAGGTCGAGCGGCCGCCGGCCAGATCGTCCGCGGCGCCGATCCGCGTGAAGATGCGATCGATCGGCCCAAACGCGGCGCGTCGTGCCGGCACATAGCTACCAACGTACGCGAGCAGTGCGATCAGCGCGGTCTGCCGCATGAAGGTCGATTTACCGCCCATGTTCGGGCCGGTGATCAGCAGCAGTTTGCGCTCGGGCGTGAGCGTGCAGTCGTTGGCGATGAACTGTTCGACCTGCGCCTCGACCACCGGATGCCGCCCCTGCTCGATCTCGATGCCGGTGTCGGGCGAGAACGTCGGCGCGACCCAGTCGAGCGCGCGGGCGCGCTCGGCGAAGGCCGCCAGCAGATCGAGTTCGGCGAGCGCCGCCGCGACCCGCTGGCAATCCGGAATGAACGGCAGCAGCGTCTGCAATAGCGCGTCGTACAGCGAGCGTTCGCGTGCGAGCGCACGTTCCTGCGCGGACAGCGCCTTGTCTTCGAAGGTTTTCAGTTCAGGCGTGATGTAGCGCTCGGCGTTCTTCAGCGTCTGACGGCGGCGATAGTCGTCGGGCACCTTGTCGGTCTGGCCGCGCGTGACTTCGATATAAAAGCCGTGCACCTTGTTGTACTCGACGCGCAGATTGCCGATGCCGGTGCGCGCACGTTCGCGCGTTTCGAGGTCGATCAGGAACTGTCCGCAGTTCTCCGAAATATCGCGCAGTTCATCGAGCTCCGCGTCGTAGCCGCGTGCAATCACGCCGCCGTCGCGCACCATCGCGGACGGCTCCTGCGCGACCGCGCGCACGAGTAGTTCGACGCAGGCTTGCGGCGGCTCCAGCGAGGCGTCGATACGCGCGAGCGAAGCCGCGTTGGACGAGATGGCCCCGAGTTGCGTACGCAGCTCGGGCAGCGCGATGAACGTATCGCGCAGACTCGACAGATCGCGCGGCCGTGCCGACAGCAACGCCAGACGGCCGGTAATCCGTTCGATGTCCGAAATTTTTCGCAACGCGCCGCGCAGCGTGTCGACATCGGCGCCCGGCGGCGCTTCGAGCAGCACGCCGATGGCCTGCTGACGCGCCTGCGCCAGCGCGGATTCGCGCGGCGGATGATGCAGCCAGTGACGCAGCAGGCGACTGCCCATCGTCGTGCAGCAGGTGTCGAGCAGCGAACAGAGCGTGGGCGATTCGGTGCCGCGCAGCGTTTCCGTGAGTTCGAGGTTGCGGCGCGTGGCGGGATCGAGGCCGATATATTCAGACTCGTACTCGACTTTCAGGCTACGCACATGGCGCAATTGCTGACCTTGCGTGGCCGCCGCGTACAGCAGCAATGCCCCGGCCGCACCGCACGCGCAAGTCAGCGAATGGGCGCCGAAGCCGTCGAGGCCGGCCACTTCCAGCTGATCGCACAGGCGCTGCGTGCCCGAAGCGATATCGAAATGCCAGACCGGCACCCGCGTCAGCGCGCCGGCGTTCGCGGGCGGCGTCCAACTGGTCGAGTCGGTGGAGGTGTCGGCGACCAGAATTTCCGCGGGACGAATGCGTTCGAGCGCCGCCGCCACCTGGTCGGGGGCGACTTCCGCGAGGCGCAACGCGCCGCTCGCCAGGTTTAGCCACGCGAGGCCGACGCTGGTCGCGACGCCGCGGCGATTGTGCGCAACGCACATCGCCAGCAGATAAACGTCGCTCTTGTCGGACAGCAGCGCGGCATCGGTCAGCGTGCCCGGCGTGACCACGCGCACCACCTTGCGCTCGACCGGTCCTTTCGATGCGGCCGGGTCGCCGATCTGTTCACAAATCGCGACCGATTCGCCGAGCTTCACCAGCTTGGCCAGGTACTGTTCGACCGCATGATGCGGCACGCCGGCCATCTTGATCGGATTGCCCGCCGACGCGCCGCGCTGCGTGAGCGTCAGATCGAGCAGCCGGGCGGCTTTTTCCGCATCGTCGAAAAAGAGCTCGTAGAAGTCGCCCATCCGGTAGAACACCAGCGTGCCCGGATGATCCGCCTTGATGCGCAGATACTGCTGCATCATCGGCGTGTGTTGTGCGACGTCGCTGGCCGCTGCGGTTTGAATGCCCATCCTCGGTGTCTTCTTGCGTTAGCTGTTCAGGGCGTGAGTTTAACCCGCCGGCGCCGCGAGCGGACCCTGGCCGAATGGCCAGTCCTTGTCAGTCCTTGTGGCGCACCCGGACGCCGCCGGGCAATGTGCGCCGCTGCGCGTGCGCAGCAGATTCACTGCGTATCGAGCTCATTGCTCGACCATCGCGCGCATGTCCACCGTGCGTTCGTTCAGCGCGCTGCGCCGTTTCGCGAGCCATATCATGAACGTCACGAAGCCACCGAACACGACGATGATCCATTGCGCCGGCATCTTCGCGGTAAGCAGCAGCGCGTATGCGCCGAGCATCAGCAGCACGGCGAGATTCTGGTTGAAGTTCTGCACGGCGATCGAATGGCCCGCGGACAGCAGCGTCGCGCCGCGATGCTGCAGAATCGCGTTCATCGGCACGATGAAAAATCCCGAGAGTGCGCCGAGCAGGATCATCAGCGGATACGCGAGCAGGGTGTAGACCGGCGCGACATGCGTGCCGATCCGGATGCCCGCGCCCGCTGGGAACAGATCCTTGTTGTAGAAGGCCATCGCGATCGCCACCAGGCCGGTGAGAATGCCGACCGGCAGCACCCGCAACGACTTGCGCAACGGAATCAGCGCGGCGGCCGCCGCTGCGCCGATCGCGATACCGAAGCCGGTGACGCCTTGCATCACCGCCGCCTTCGACAGCGACAGCCCAAGGTTCACATGGGCCCATTTGAGCACCAGCAATTGCAGCGTCACTGCGCCGCCCCACATCAGCGTCGTGACCCACAGCGCGATCTGTGCCAGTTTGTCGGCCCACAGTACGTTGAAGCAGTGATAGAAATCGCCGACCAGCTTCTTCGGTTCCGATAGACGATTCGGATAACGCGCGCCGGTGTCGGGAATGAACATGTTGACCGCGGCGGCGATCGCGTAGGTGATCATCACCGCGAACATCGCCAGGCCGCCGGACGAGTGGATCAGCGGTAGATGGGCTTGCGCGACGAATTTATTCGCTAAGGTGCTGATCAGCGCGCCGCCCACCATCGTGCCGACGATGGTGGACAGAACCGTCGCCGATTCGAGCCACGCGTTCGCCGCGACGAGTTTTTCCGCGGGCAGCAGTTCGGTGAGGATGCCGTACTTGGCGGGCGAATATGCGGCCGCGCCGAAGCCAACCACGCCGTACGCAATCATCGGATGGACGCCGGCGATCATCATCAGGCAGCCGCTCGCCTTCAGCGCGTTGGAGATGAACATCACGTGGCGCTTTTGCATCGCGTCGGCGAACGCGCCGACGAACGGCGCGAGCAGCACATACGAGACGGTGAAGAAGATCTGCAGCAGCGGCGTGACCCAGGCCGCCGAGCGAATCACCGAAAGCAGCGCGATGGCGGCGATCAACAACGCATTGTCCGCGAGCGACGAAATGAACTGCGCCGCGATGATCGTGTAGAAGCCTTTTTTCATGAAGCGGGTGGGAGGCTGCGCGCCTCGCGGGCGCAATGCGGGGCGCAAAGCGGGGCGCAGCGAAAATGCGCGAAACGCAACCGGCGAATCAGCGTGCCGGCGCGGCATCCCGCTTTGTAGCATGAACGTGCACGCGCTGCAGGGCCGCCAGCAAAAAAGCGGCCGAAGCCGCTTTTTCATTCCAGGCGCCTGACCCGATGCCGATGCCGATG
>NZ_CYGX02000012.1:0-208382 GCF_900019265.1 Paraburkholderia ribeironis | reverse complement strand
GCCGATGCCGATGCCGACGCCGATGCCGATGCCGATGCCGACGCCGACCCGGGCTCGGTCCCAGGCGGGCTTAAGCCGACTGCTGACGCGTGCGGCTGAAACGCGACAGGATCGGAACCATCTGCGCGTAAATCTTCGGGTTGCCTGCGACGATTTCGCCGACGTGCAGGAAGTCCGAGTCGCCGGTGTAGTTGCCGACGAGGCCGCCGGCTTCGGTGATCAGCAGGCTGCCCGCGGCGACGTCCCACGGACTCAGGCCCTGCTCGAAGAAGCCGTCCATGCGGCCGGCGGCGACGTTCGCCAGATCCAGCGCGGCCGCGCCCGGACGGCGCAGGCCGGCGCAGGCAGCGGTCATTTCAGCGAACTGGCGGCCGTACGCTTCGAGGGTGTCCGTTTCGCGGAACGGGAAGCCGGTGCCGATCAGGCCGTCGGCCAGCCGGTCGCGCTTGGCCACGCGGATGCGGCGATTGTTCAGGAACGCGCCACGGCCGCGCGATGCGGTGAACAGGTCGTTGCGGGTCGGGTCATAGACCACGGCCTGCGTCACGGTGCCCTTGTGCGCCAGCGCGATCGACACGCAGTAGTACGGAAAACCGTGGATGAAATTGGTGGTGCCGTCGAGCGGATCGATGATCCACTGGTACTCGGATTCGTGGTCCGATTTGCCGGATTCTTCGGCGAGGATGGCGTGATCGGGGTAGGCGGTCTTCAGCGTGTCGATGATCGCCGCTTCGGACGCCTTGTCGATCTCCGTGACGAAATCGTTGTGCTGCTTCTTGCTGACCTGGATCAGATCGAGGTCGAGCGACGCGCGGTTGATGATCTGGGCTGCGCGGCGCGCGGCCTTCACAGCGATATTGAGCATGGGATGCATGAGACTGGATCCTTGTGCCGGGGCAGCACGGCTGCTTGCCGGAAAATGAGCGCTAAACCTGCGCTAACTGGGCACCCTCGAAGAGGCGCGAAAAACAGCACGGAACGCTCGCCCGGCAAAAGACCGGTGCGCATTCCGCCGACGGAGACGAATTGAATAAGAACGAGGCGCACGGCTTGGCGGGGGCTTGAGCCGGACGCGAATTGGCGTATTTTACCTGAGTCCGGGCGTCGCGGCAGCGTTGGCGGCGCGGGCGGGCAAGAGGGCTGGAATCTGGCCGCGATCGGTCCGAGCTCTGACCCGGGACGGCCGCGGCGTGAAGGCCGCATGGCGGCTGTGTGGCTGTTCCATAGCGGCTACGTAGCGACCACATAGCGACCACATGGCTGTGACGTAGCTGTGACGTGGCGGGGTGATGCGGCGGTGACGTGGCGGCGACTTGGTGGCCCCCCCGCCGCTGCCGGGTGGCCCGCCGTTCACGCGCGATCCGCTACGCCGCGCGAACGCGCGATTCAAAACCGCGCGAGGTTGGCGCTACCATACGCGTCTTTAGCCTGCAGAGTTGCATCGTGGACCACACCCACCATTCTTCCGATCCCACCGTGGCCGAGCTGCGCGGCGGTTTCACCTCGACGCGCTTCGTGCTGGTCGAGCCCAGTCATCCGGGCAATGTCGGCGCCGCGGCGCGTGCGCTGAAGACCATGGGCTTCTCGCGGCTCGTGCTGGTGTCGCCGCGCGTGCCGCACGTGCAGAGCGATCCGGAAGCGATCGCGATGGCGAGCGGCGCCGACGATGTGCTCGCCTCCGCGCATGTCGTGCCGACGCTTGCCGACGCGTTGAGTGGCGTGCACTGGTCGATCGCGCTGACCGCGCGGCTGCGTGAATACGGTCCGCCGCAATGGACCCCGCGCGCCGCGGCGGCCGTCGCGCATGAGCAGGCGGTGCACGGCGAGATCGCGTTGGTGTTCGGCAACGAGCGCACGGGCCTGTCGAACGAGGACGTCGAGCGATGCAGCGCGCTCGTGCATATTCCGGCCAATCCGGCCTACAGTTCGCTCAATCTCGCGCAGGCCGTGCAGGTGCTGGCCTATGAACTGCGTACGACGTATCTGTCGGCCGACGACGCGGCGAGTGAGACGCCCGTCGTGCGCGACGTGCGCGACGTGCGCGACGTGCGCGACGTGAGCGCGGGGCAGGGCGGCCCAGCCGGCGTGCGCGCGGCGAGCGACGAGATCGAGAGCATGTTCGCGCATCTGGAAAGCGCTCTGGTCGCGCTCGAGTTTCTCGATCCGGCCAACCCGAAGAAGCTGATGTCCCGCCTGCGCCGGTTGTTCGCGCGCTCCGGCCTCGAGCGCGAGGAAGTGAACATCGTGCGCGGCATCGCCAAGCACATTCTGCTGAAGACGCGGCGACCGGACGACGACGCTTCCTGAGCGCCGCATTCGTCCGACGACCTTGCGGGCAGCGTGGGCTTGCGGCAGGTTTTGCGCAATCGACCTACAATCCCGAAAACGTTCCAGGCTAAGCTGCCGCCGTGCTAAGCGGCAACCCTGCCGTCGCGCGTGACGTAGCGCGCCGGCGGTTCCTTCTCCCACAACACAGTCCCTGCCATGTTCACGAGACTTCGCGAAGACATCGCCACGATCCGCGAGCGCGATCCCGCCGCCCGCAGCGCATGGGAAGTCCTCACGTGTTATCCGGGCCTGCACGCGCTCGTGTTGCACCGGCTCGCGCATGCCTTCTGGCAGGCGAGGCGCCGCTGGCTTGCGCGTTTCATCTCGCAAATGGCGCGCTTCATGACCGGCATCGAAATTCATCCGGGCGCGACAGTGGGGCGGCGCGTGTTTATCGATCACGGCATGGGTGTGGTGATCGGCGAGACCGCGCAGATCGGCGACGACTGCACGATCTATCAGGGCGTGACGCTCGGCGGCACCTCGCTCACGCGTGGCGCGAAGCGGCATCCGACGCTGGAGCAGGGCGTGATCGTGGGCGCAGGCGCGAAGGTGCTGGGCGGCTTCACGATCGGCGCGCAGGCGAAGATCGGCTCGAACGCCGTGGTGACCAAGCCGGTGCCCGCACGGGGCACGGCGGTCGGTAATCCGGCGCGCATCATCGTCCCGGCGGCGGCGTTGGCCGCGGCAACGGCGACTGCGAACGGCGAATCCAGCGGCGCCGCGCACGGGGCAAAACGCGCCGCGGACAGTAGCGCGTTCTGCGCGTACGGCATCACGCCGAACGCGGACGATCCGGTGTCGCTGGCGATTCACGGCCTGATCGATCACGCCGCCACGCAAGCGAAGCGTATCGACGAAATCGTCGCTGCGCTGGAGCGGTTGGGCACGAGCCTCGAAGGCCTGCAAGGCGCGGATGCGGCGTTGCTCGATCTGCGGCGTCTGTCGGCCGCGATTGCGGGCAAGGTGGAAGGAGTGGCGGCGCAGCGCTAGTCGTCGTGCGCCTGGTGCGGCGAATGGTGGCGGGCTCCGTGCGGCTTCGCGCAGGGTGGCTCAGGGTGGCTCAGGGTGGCTTCACGCAGAGAGGCCTGGTTGAGCCGAGGCCTGGTCGAGCCGCCTTCGGTGAGCCAGTTTCAGCGAGACTGTCTCAGTGAGACGGTTTCAGCGAGACTGTTTCAATGAGATTGTTTCGCTTGGCCCAGCTTCGGGTGCACCTTCCGGCACACCTTCCTCAACGAGGCTTCACGCCTGACGGCTGCAACGATCCCACCATCAATCCAGCGGCAGCGCCCGAATCCCTTCTGCATCGATACGCAGATACCCGCCGCGGCGCTGGCCGTGATCGAGATCCCAATCCGGCAGCACCCAACGCGTGCCGCCCGGCTCACGATGCCGCGCCGGCAAATGTGTGTGTCCGTGAATGATCGTCGCCGTTTTCGACCTCTTGAACAACGCGGCGACGGCCTTCGGCGTCACGTCGTATTTCATCGATACCGGCCGCAAGCGGCCATGCTCGCTTTTCGCGCGCATGTTTTCGGCCAGCTTCTGGCGCCAGCGAAATGGCCACGCCAGAAACAGCATCTGCGCGAAACGGTTGCGCGCGACATTGCGGAACAGCTGATAGCCGTGATCGGCGGTGCACAGACCGTCGCCGTGCGCGAGCGCGACGCGCGTGCCGAACGCGGTGATCACGAACGGATCGGGCAGCCAGATCGCGCCAGCCGCTTTCATGAAACGCTTGCCGAGCAGAAAGTCGCGGTTGCCATGCATGATGTAGAGCGCGATGCCACGCTCGGACAATGTGTGCAGCAGCGTCGCGATGCGCGCGACGAACGGCTCGGCCAGCATGTCGTCGCCGATCCAGTACTCGAACAGATCGCCGAGTATGAACACCGAATCCGCCTGCTCGGCGGTGATGCGAACGAAGTGTTCGAACGCGGCGACCGTGCGCGGAATCGCCTCGCTCAAATGAATGTCGGAGAGGATATAAAACGGGCGTGCGGCGTGCGGGCGTTTGCCCTCGCCAGGCACGCCCGCGACGACGCTTCGCAGCGGCGTTTCTTGCAGCATTGAAGATGCCTGATGTCGGTTGGAACGCGCTGACGCCTTAGTCGACGATCACGGCCTTTTCGATCACGACGTCGTCGGTCGGCACGTCCTGATGGAAGCCCTTCGAACCGGTCTTGACCTTCTTGATCTTCTCGACGACGTCCATGCCTTCGACCACCTTGCCGAACACCGCGTAACCCCAGCCCTGCGGCGTCGGCGACGAGTGGTTCAGGAAGTCATTGTCGTTCACGTTGATGAAGAATTGCGCGGTTGCCGAATGCGGATCGTTCGTACGAGCCATCGCGATCGAGCCATTGACGTTCTTCAGGCCGTTGTTCGCTTCGTTGTTGATCGGCTCGGCCGTCGGCTTCTGCTTCATGCCGGGTTCGAAACCGCCGCCCTGGATCATGAAGCCGTCGATCACGCGGTGGAACACTGTGTTGTCGTAGTGGCCGGTCTTCACGTAGTTGAGGAAGTTCTCAACCGACTTCGGCGCCTTGTCAGCGTCCAGTTCGAGTTTGATGACGCCGTGGTTCGTATGCAGTTCAACCATGATGGAATCCTTTGATGAACGGGGTGGATAAACGGCGCGGTGAGTCGTCATGCAATGACGACGGACCGCGCCGGGGCGTGGATTTTGCGTCGACGCGCATGCGCGCCCGAGCTTGAGCGCGTTCGCGTCCTTACTTGCCGACCACCGTGGCCGATTCGATCACGATCGGCTTTTGCGGCACGTCGCTCATCGGGCCGCGCGAGGTGGTAGGCGTGGCTTCGATTTTCTTCACGACCTCCATGCCGCTCGTGACCTTGCCGAACACCGCGTAGCCGCTGCCGTCCGGATTCGGATAGTCGAGGCCGGCGTTGTCCACCGTGTTGATGAAGAACTGCGCGGTGGCCGAATTCGGATCGCTGGTGCGCGCCATCGCCAGCGTGCCGGCCATGTTCTTCAGACCGTTGCGGCTTTCGAGCGGAATCGGCGCGCGCGTCGGCTTCTCAGCGAAGCTCTGCGTGTAACCGCCGCCCTGGATCATGAAGCCCGGAATCACGCGATGAAAGATCGTGCCGCTGTACTGGCCGGACTTCACGTAGTCGAGGAAATTGGCAACCGTCTTCGGCGCTTTCTCAGGATACAACTCGACGCGGATGTCGCCATCCGATGTCTTGAGGAGGACGGACGGATGCGCGGCCTGGGAACCGGACTGGGCAAAGGCGGGTGCGTTTGCGATCAGGGCGGCGCTGCCGAGCGCCAACATCAACCATTTCATGAAAATCCTCGGGGTTGGGAAAACAAGTGCCGCAGGCTGCCAAAACCGTGCCGGCTTTACTGTGACGGCGCCATGTAAGGCGGCATGGCGAGTGAGCCGTTCGTGCCGCCGAACTGGAAGCTCGGCATCTGCATGAGGTTCGACGGAGCGTGCGCCGTTTCGCTGGTGGCTGGCGCCGCGGCCTGTTTGGCCGGGGTACGGGTCTTGGGCGGCGAGACGATCTTCTGGATGTCCGCGAGACGCTGCGTGGTCGTGGCGCTCGCCTTGCCGAGACCCTGCGCGTGACGGTAGGCCTCGTTGGCCATGCGCAGGTACAGGTCGCCGAGATTTTCGTACGCGAGGCCGTAGCCCGGATTGACCTTCGTCGCGGTTTCGAGCGCGGCGCGCGCTTCGGCGAACTGGCCTCGCTTCGCGTAGAGCGCCGCGAGGTTGTTGTACGGCTCGGGCAACTCGGGGTAGAGCTGCGTGAGTTCGGTGAAAGCGGCGATCGCTTCGTCGTCGCGATTCAGGTGCGCGAGCACCGTGCCGCGCTTGAACTTCGCCTGCACGTCGTGCGGATTCGAGGCGATGCGCGCGTCGAGCTGGGTCAGCGCGGCTTGCCAGTTTTTCTGCGCGATCGACGCATCGACTTCCGGCGTGTTGTCGCGGGTAGCGGGGCCTTGCGGCATGACCGCGGCCTTCTGCGCATAGACGGCCGCAGCCGGCACAACCGCAAGGGCAACAGCCACGGTGACGCGCATGGCGAGGGCACGCGTCGCGTCACGGGTAATGCCGCGCGTGACGCCGCTGAACGCCGTCGCGGCGAGGGTCGCAGCGCTGCGCGCGCGGCCGCTGGAAGGTTTCATAGGCTCAGGTCTGGATGTTATACTCCGACCCATTCTAACAAAAGGTCTGCGCGTTCCGTCGAACCGCCGACTGTCTTTTCGCCACTCGTGGTCGTCTCCGCCTTGATCGCAGCCTGACCGCCGCACCAGCTGCACCGGTTTTGCTGTATGCGACGCACCCGCCGTCTCGTTCGCGGGGCCCGGCGCGCACGAAACACAATGCGGATTTCTTTCGGCCCACGCACCGTTCTCTATGGAATCACTGCGCATCTACAACACGCTCGCGCGTGACAAGCAAACCTTCGTGCCGCTGCGAGCAGGCGTCGTGCGGATGTACGTCTGCGGGATGACCGTGTATGACTATTGTCATGTCGGCCATGCGCGGGTGATGGTCGTGTTCGACATCGTGCAGCGCTGGCTGCGCACGCTCGGCTATGACGTGACCTATGTGAACAACATCACGGATATCGACGACAAGATCATCCGGCGCGCCGTCGAGAACGGTGAGACCATCAAGTCGCTGACCGATCGCTTCATCAAGGCGTTGCATGAAGACGCGGACGCGCTCGGCATCCAGCGGCCCGACATCGAGCCGCGCGCCACTGACTTCATCCCGCAGATGCTCGGCATGATCGAAACGCTCGAGGCGAACGGCTACGCGTACCAGGCGAGCGACGGCGACGTCAACTACGCGGTGCGCAAATTTGCCGGCTACGGCAAGCTGTCGGGCAAGTCGCTCGAGGATCTGCGCGCGGGCGAACGCGTCGCGGCCAACGACGCCAAACAGGACCCGCTCGACTTCGTGCTGTGGAAGCAGGCGAAGCCCGACGAGCCCGCCGACACCGGCTGGGACTCGAAGTACGGACGCGGCCGTCCGGGCTGGCATATCGAATGCTCAGCAATGGGCTGCACGCTGCTCGGTGAACAGTTTGACATTCATGGCGGCGGCCAGGACCTGCAGTTTCCGCACCACGAAAACGAAATCGCGCAGAGTGAAGCTGCTACCGGTCAAACCTTCGTCAATTACTGGATGCACAACGGCTACGTACAGATCGACAATGAGAAGATGTCGAAGTCGTTGAATAATTTCTTTACGATTCGTGAAGTGTTGGCGCAGTACGATGCGGAAGTCGTGCGTTTTTTCATTGCACGCGCGCACTACCGTTCGCCGTTGAATTACAGCGATGTGCACATCGACGACGCCCGCAACGCGCTCGCGCGTTTGTACACCGCGCTGAAGGACGTGACGCCGGACGCCGCCGCGCTCGACTGGAACGAAGCGCACGCGCAGCGTTTCCAGGCGGCGATGAACGACGACTTCAACACACCGGTCGCGGTGTCGGTGTTGTTCGAGTTGGCAACTGAAGTGAACCGCACGCGCGACCCCGCGCTGGCCCGTCAATTGCGCTCGCTCGGCGCGGTGCTCGGACTGCTCGGCCGCGAGCCGCGTGCGTACCTGCAGCAGGCAGCGGGCGCCGCGGTCGAAGGCGCGCTCGAGCCCGCCGCGATCGAAGCGAAGATCGCCGCACGCGTGGCGGCCAAGCAGGCGAAAGATTATGCGGCAGCAGACCGGATCCGGGCTGAATTGCTCGAGGCCGGTGTTGCACTTGAAGACAAACCCGGCGGGTTGACCGAGTGGCGGCGCGTGTGAGCGCACCTCGTACTTCCCTTTGATCGACTCGCCAGGCAGGAGGCAGGATGGCAACGGCCACGAAGACGCCGGCTGAACGAGCCGCGTCTCAAAAAAACGCGCAAGCCGCGGCAAAGCCGACACGCTCGTCGGCTCGCGCGGGCAGCGGCGCGGTACAGAAGGCATCGTCGAAAGCCGCCGGGATGGCGGCGAAGAACGCAGCCGCCGCGGCGTCGGGGGACGCGCAAAAAACTGCCGCCAAACGCGCGCTCAATGGCGCATCGGCACCCACGTCCGCTACGTCAGCTGCAAAGCGCGCAAGGACCTCGCGCGCGAAAGGCAATGGCGCATTGCCAGCCGACCTCGCGGGGGATGTGCAGGAACTGGCGCGCGGCGCGAGTGCCGGTGAAGTCGTGCGCAAGACGCGTGCTTCGGCAAGCGTCGACGGCGAAGCAGCGGACGCGAGCGAAGTCGCCGTGCCCGTGCAGATCGGCGGCCTCACGCCTGAAGTTACGCGTCCAGCGTACTGGGACAAGGCGTGTGCGGACCTCGTCAAGCGCGACCGCATTCTGAAAAAGCTGATTCCGAAATTCGGACCGGTGCATCTACTGAGCCGCGGTGATCCGTTCGTGACGCTCGCGCGTTCGGTGGTGGGGCAGCAGATTTCGGTCGCGTCCGCGCAGGCAGCGTGGGCGAAGATCGAGGCCGCGTGTCCGAAGCTGGTGCCGCAGCAGTTCATCAAGCTCGGTCAGGAGAAGCTGACCGCGTGCGGGTTGTCCAGGCGTAAAGCCGAATACGTGCTCGATCTCGCGCAGCATTTCGTGTCCGGTGCATTGCACGTCGGCAAATGGACGTCGATGGAAGACGAGGCGGTGATCGCCGAGCTCACGCAGATTCGCGGCATCGGCCGCTGGACAGCGGAGATGTTCCTGATCTTCAATCTGTCGCGTCCCGATGTGCTGCCGCTCGACGACCTCGGCCTGATCCGCGCGATCAGCGTCAACTATTTCAGCGGCGAGCCGGTCACGCGCAGCGAAGCGCGTGAGGTCGCGGCGAACTGGGAGCCGTGGCGCACCGTCGCCACCTGGTATATGTGGCGTAGTCTCGATCCGCTGCCGGCCGACTATTGAGAACACTGAGCGTGGTCATTTCGAAAACTATTGGCTTTTAAAATTCGATAGTTGAGAAATGGTTTTGACATCGGCGAGCGCGGTTAGAATACGCGCTGCCGGTAAGTCCAAGGATTACAACCAATGAAGACCACTTTTCTGGATTTCGAGCAGCCGATCGCTGAACTCGAAGCGAAGATCGAAGAATTGCGCTTCGTGCAGGACGATTCGGCCGTCGATATTTCGGAAGAAATCGAGCGGCTGTCCAAGAAGAGTCAGCAGCTGACCAAAGATCTGTACGCGAACCTCACGCCCTGGCAGGTTTCGCAAATCGCCCGTCACCCGCAACGCCCGTACACGTTCGATTACGTGAACGAGCTGTTCACCGATTTCCACGAGCTGCATGGCGAGCGCAGCTATGCGGACGACCTGTCGATCGTCGGCGGCCTCGCGCGTTTCAACGGGCAGGCCTGCATGGTGATCGGCCATCAGAAGGGCCGCGACACCAAGGAGCGCGCGCTGCGCAACTTCGGCATGCCGCGTCCGGAAGGCTATCGCAAGGCTGAGCGCCTGATGCGTCTCGCCGAAAAATTCGGCCTGCCGATCTTCACGTTCATCGATACGCCGGGCGCGTATCCGGGCATCGGCGCGGAAGAGCGCGGCCAGTCGGAGGCGATCGGCCGCAATCTGTACGTGATGGCCGAACTGAAGACGCCGCTGATCGCTACGATCATCGGCGAGGGCGGTTCGGGCGGCGCGCTCGCGATCGCGGTCGGCGACAGCGTGCTGATGCTGCAGTTCTCCACGTATTCGGTGATCTCGCCGGAAGGCTGCGCATCGATCCTGTGGAAGAGCGCTGCGAAAGCGTCGGAAGCCGCCGAAGCGCTCGGCCTGACCGCGCATCGTCTGAAGGCGCTCGGGCTGATCGACAAGATCGTCAACGAGCCGCTGGGTGGCGCGCATCGCGATCCGAAGGGCATGGCCGCGTTGTTGCGCCGTGCGCTCGCCGACTCGCTGCGCCAGTTCCAGGGCATGAGTATCAACGACCTGCGTCAACGCCGTTTCGAACGGCTGATGGCGTACGGCAAGTTCAAGGAAACGACGCCGGGCGCCTGAGCCCGCGCGTGTTCCCTTTCGTCCACCGGCGCTCGACGCGCTAGCGACGTGACTCCCTCCGCCAAAATGCCCGCCGACCGCTTCGTTATCGAGGCGGTCGGTTTGGCGCTGGCCACGCTTGCCGCCGACGCCCGCATCGCGATCGCGTTCAGCGGCGGTGTCGATTCGAGTGTGCTGCTCGACGCGGCGGTGCGCGTCGCGGGCGCGTCGCGTTGTATTGCGCTGCATGTGCATCACGGGCTGAGTCCTCATGCCGATGTGTGGCTTGCGCATTGCGCGACCTTTGCGCATGAGCGTGGCGTCGAATTCGACGCGCGCCGCGTGGTGGTGGCGCGCGATGCGGGTGTGAGCATCGAGGCGGCGGCGCGCGATGCGCGGTATCGCGCGCTGGACACGATGTGTTCGGCCCACGATGTCCATACGCTATGGCTCGGGCAGCACGCCGACGACCAGGCGGAAACCGTGCTGCTGCAACTGCTGCGCGGCGCAGGTCTGGCGGGTCTGGCGGCGATGGCGCCGGAGTTTTCGCCGGCCGGCGCGTGCGCCACACGCGTGAGGCCCTTGCTTCATCTGCTGCGCGCGCAACTCGAGCAGTATGCGAGCGTGCACGCGCTGCGCTGGATCGACGACGAGTCGAACGCGGACACACGTTACGCGCGCAATGCATTGCGTCACGAGGTGACGCCGGCGCTGGCCGTGCACTTTCCCGGTTTTCGTGACGCGCTCGCGCGCACGGCCGCGCATGCGGCGTCGGCGCAACGTCTGCTCGACGCGCTCGCGCGCATCGACATGGAGGCGGCGTGCCGGGACGAAGGACGCGCGCTGTCGCACGACGCGCTGCTAGCGTTCGACGACGATCGTGCGCTCAACCTGCTGCGCTACTGGATGCGCACACTGGGTCTGGTAGCGGCATCGAGCGCGCGCCTGACCGATGCGCTGCGCCAGTTGCGCGAAGTCGGCGCTGCGGGTGACGGGCATCGTCTGCGTATCGACCATGCGGGGCAGGCGTTGCGCAGCTATCGCGGCCTGCTTTATTGGGAAGCGGGCGACAGCAGCGAACCCGCCGACGAAACCGCGCTTGCCGCGCGTGAGATCAGCGAACTCGTGTGGCAGGGTCAGTCGATCTGGCGGTTGTCGCAGTGGCGTGGCACGTTCGTGTTTGCGGCGGTGGAGCCGGCCGGCGCCGATGCGAACGTAGCAAGCTGCTGCGCCAACGCCCGCGACGTTATTCCCGTCAGCGTTCTTCGGCGCGCCGTGTTGAGCGCACGTTCGCGCAGCGGTGGCGAACGGATGCGCACGGGTTCATCCGCCGCCGCGAACCGAACCTTGAAGAACCTGTTCCAGGAGCGCGGTATTCCCGCGTGGAAGCGCGACGTGCCGCTCCTTTACGTCGGCGACGAACTGTTGTTCGTGCCGTTGCTCGGCGTGAATCGTGCAGCGTTACCCGAATCGCTGGATTTCGCCGGACCGTGCGTCGAAGTGCTCTGGCGCGAAGATCTGCTGGTCGCGTGAGCGGCTGGACGCGCCACCCGAGGCGTGGCTGATGCCCACGTGATGCCCACTTGGAGCCCACCTTGAGGCTCTAGCCGCCGAAGCGGAAAAACGCGTAAATCCGCACAAAACCCGGCCTTTGCGGCCCCGATTTCGCGCATTTCAATCGTCGTTGCGGCTTGTCTTTTTGCGCTCAATCGGGTACGTTTACTTGTTTGCCCGACCCGATTTCACCATCGCTTTTGTCGCTATCGTCGGTTTCCGAGCGTGATCCGTCGTTTCCGGTCAGCCATTAGCGATCATTCCCGGGCAAACCCGCGCGTGCTGCACGCGTGCTGCACTCACGCCGCCACACACTTTGCCGCCGTTCACAAGACGTTGCGCCCCTGTGCTTTGGTGCGGTTGTCTCCAGCGCGCCAGCGCGGTTTCTCCTCCAGTTCAGAACGACAATGGCACTCATCGTACACAAATACGGCGGCACCTCGATGGGCTCGGTCGAGCGCATCAAGAACGTCGCCAGGCGCGTCGCGAAATGGCACAAGGCTGGCCACAAGATGGTCGTCGTGCCGTCGGCAATGTCCGGCGAAACCAACCGCTTGCTCGGTCTCGCGAAAGAAATCACGACCCAGCCGAGCCCGCGCGAACTCGACATGATCGCCGCCACGGGCGAGCAGGTCAGCTCGGGACTGCTCGCCATCGCGCTGCAGGAAGTCGGCGTCGAGGCGGTCAGCTACGCCGGCTGGCAAGTGCCCGTCAAAACGGATAGCGCGTTCACGAAAGCGCGCATCAGCGAAATCGACGGCGAGCGCGTGATGCGCGATCTCGACGCGGGCAGGGTGGTGGTGATCACCGGCTTCCAGGGCATCGATCCCGAAGGCCACATCACCACGCTCGGCCGCGGCGGCTCGGATACGTCGGCGGTGGCGGTTGCGGCCGCGCTGAAAGCCGATGAGTGCCTGATTTACACAGACGTCGACGGTGTGTATACGACCGACCCGCGCGTGGTCGAAGAAGCGCGCCGGCTCGATCACGTGACGTTCGAGGAAATGCTGGAAATGGCCAGCCTGGGTTCGAAGGTGCTGCAGATCCGCTCGGTGGAATTCGCCGGCAAATATCAGGTGAAGACGCGCGTGCTGTCGAGCCTGACCGATCCGCTGATGCCGCTCGACGCCGAAATGAAGTCCGGCACCCTGATTACTTTTGAAGAAGACGAGACCATGGAAAAAGCAGTCATCTCGGGCATCGCGTTTCAGCGCGACGAAGCTCGTATCGCCGTGATGGGCGTGCCCGACAAGCCGGGCATCGCGTATCAGATTCTCGGCCCGGTGGCGGACGCGAATATCGACGTCGACATGATCATCCAGAACCAGAGCGTCGAAGGTAAAACGGCGTTTACATTCACGGTCGGCCGCGGCGACTATCAGCGCGCGATGGACATCCTCACCGGCCAGGTGAAGGACCACGTGCAGGCCGAGCAGGTGCTGGGCGATCCGAAGGTGTCGAAGGTGTCGGTGGTCGGCGTCGGCATGCGTTCGCACGTCGGTATCGCGAGCACGATGTTCCGCACGCTGTCGGAAGAGGGCATCAACATCCAGATGATCTCGACCTCCGAAATCAAGATTTCGGTGCTGATCGACGAGAAGTACATGGAGCTCGCAGTGCGCGCGCTGCATAAGGCGTTTGAACTGGATCAGGCATAAATTGCCTGCACGACGGGACGCTTGCGAGCATCCCGTTTGCTTTACAGGGCCAATGTGAACGAAATGCGGCGGCAATGACAAAGCTGGCACAAAAAGTGTTCTTCAGACATTGACCTTCGCGGTTCGGCCCGCTATCATCTTGGCTTCGTCGCACTGACTCCCTGTGCGACAGAAAGTTTGGGAGACGTGGCCGAGAGGTCGAAGGCACTCCCCTGCTAAGGGAGCATCTGGGCCAAAACCTGGATCGAGGGTTCGAATCCCTCCGTCTCCGCCAGCAATGGTGGCGAAACCCCGTAAGTTCAAGGACTTACGGGGTTTTTGTTTTTCCGACCCACAAAACAACCCACGTCGCGGCACGGCACAAAGTTATAGGTGCGCCTGCATCGTCCTAGGTGGAGCCAAATTGTCGCGCGCTGCGCCTTTTCGGCATGCCATCCGATGTGTGAAGTATGGGGCTTGTCTCGACTGTGCCCGGCTTCAGAAACAGTCTTCGCAATTGAGCTAGCAAACAGGGCGACGCGCACAACCTCGCCGAGCGTGCAGCGCCGCCCGATGACGGCGGCGGGTGCGCGGATCAGCACAACCTTGGCTTCTTCACGTACAGGGCTAACGGATAGCGTCAGCTTCCCGATGCATTGAGTTTGCGCCTGGGCGAGCTGAAAACGATGTGGATATCGATGGGCTTCTCACCATCGGTCGCAATCTGTGCGTAACCGTTGCTATCGGTCCTTCCAGACTGTCTGGCACCATCAACGTTTGCGATGAATTCGCGGTCATGCAAGGGCTCGCCGGTTGTGCTGTCGACGATGGCGAACCAACGTGCATGCTTCGGCTCGACAGGCAGTGCTGGCGGGGGGGCCGGCTTCTGGGGGCTCGTTGCTTCACGTCTGGCATCGTCGGTGATGGACCATCGCGTTCCGTGGATCGCAATGACGCGCGGTGGGGTCGAACAGTTGCAGTGAATCTCATCCCCGCCGACTGCCTGGCGGCGGGCTCCCCCGGCCAGATCGATCATGCGGCGATTCTCACTGATCCCCGCGCCGCCGACGATGACTCCCGTGCTTTGGCATGCACCACACCAGGCACTATCGCCAATGTAGACCACACTTCGGATTTTGCCGTCATCTCCCTTTACCGTGGCGGCGCGATGGCCTTCGCGTGCAATAACGTGACTATCCTCGTGACTCGTTAGCGGATCGCCGTCCACAGCCGCGTAAAAAAGTCCCATGTAGTTTCCTTTGCTATTTCTCCCTCAGATGGGTTTTGAGTGCAAGCGAGAAAAAGCTTGTGCTCGACCACCCACAGGGAAGCTGTTGAATCAGGTTACTGAATTTCTCGAAGAATCTGCGCCCTACAACCCTCAAGTGACTTTGAGTCATTGAAAGGCACGCCGTAGGCATATTTGCAAAAATCGGAAAGCTCTCTGCGGACATTGGTTGATAGTTCATTGACGGGAGGAGCATCACCTTCATTTGCAAACGGATTGACAAATTCCCTTCTTAAAGTCGGAAATTTCTTTAAAAAATAAATCTCATGCTCGTCATGATCGATATACGAATAATAATAGCCGACATATAAATTAAAAATGAGTGTCAGCACTGCTGAAATAATAAGAATAGCTGAAAACATCTTTTTTTTCATGGTAGATCACTTTCCCGGCGCAGATAGCGATAACCTCGAACGCAGCAATTTCACAACGTCCATCCCAAGATTGCCAGGGCAGGCTCGTCCAGTATTCGTTGCCAATCTTTGATATTCCCTGTGTCCGCCCAGTCTGGAAATATTAAAAAAATATTTTAAGACGCCACACAAAGCTGTAGCAGCCTGAATCTGAGTCGGGGTCGGCTTATCATGCCCTGAAATGGTCCGATCCGTTAGAATCCCGCGAATATTTTTGAGCTTATCAAAAATCGATAGACTGCTGTATTCCTGTTCATAGGCCTCACCTGCCTCAACAAAGTCAGACAGAAACACAATGCCAATTTTTCCGGAATTGCTGCCAGCCACATGCTCACCAACAAACCGAATATCACGGGCTTCATATATCTCGCCCTGACATGAAACTGCATAGTGGTATCCCGCATCATCAAAAGGCGGGCTTCTGCCCATATCTTCCGCCTGTACGCGCTGCATTTCTTCAATAGACGGCGCGCCACAAGAATAGCTGCGGCCCGCGTGGTGCATGACGATATCCTGATAATCCCAATGGCTTTCCCGCATCACACCTCTCGGGGGCTTTGCGTGCCACGCTGAACGCTCAATCAACCTGTAACCTTTTCGTGCAAGCGCTTTGATGATCGCCTGACGGGTAGCGGCGCGGTCATCGATCGATATTGCGATGGCGTTCTGCTTGTCGCCATTCTTTTCCGTAGTTGAAGAGGTCCAAAAATTGCGACTATCGTAGTCGGCCATTATTTTAGATTCCTGATGTATTTAGTTTTCGCGCGGGAGAATGGAAAGCGACGTGAATGCTCACAGACTGTTCGCTATCAGTCTCGATTTTTGCGTAGCCCTGTTCATCAGTTTTGCCGGTTAGCTTGGTGCCAGCTACCTTCGACTACCGCATAGCAAATGCTCATGTTGGTTTTCCGGTTTGTCGCTTACGCGTTTTGTTCCGTTTGTCGTGCAAGTGCGTCATTCCCAAATAGACAGTGTACTCGCCGGCGGGTTCAGTATTGACTGCGGCAATGAGGCTCCAAATCTCGTTTTAATTCTGCCCATTGCTCATTCAGACTCCTTTTAAGAAATAGGTTCGGACTGTACGAATCACGCTAGCACGGTCTGAGATTCTGGTGCAATCAGCCGATTCTGATTTGTTGTTAATCATGCTAAATTAATCAAACTGCGGTTCGCGGATCGTGCGGCGCGTCGCATGCTGATGCTCTCTCCTGGGCATCATGCCGCCGCCCCGTGCGCTCCCATTCAGCGCGGGTCACGCGCTCCTTGAATATCTCGATCAGAAGCTCCCCAAGGTCGTGATTCTTCTTCGTGGCACCCAGCCAGCCCTTGATGAGCCTCAACGCAGCTAGCAAACGGGTCACGCGTGCGCGGGCCTGGCCATGCTCCAGCGAGCCTGGCAGGAATGAGTTGATTGATTGCTCGGCAGCAGAGAGCGCGCAGATGAATTCGGGGCGTTGCTGTTCGAGCGTTCGAACATTTTCCACCTCAGACAACTTTTGTAATTCCGTCGCTACGGGGAAATCGCGGTGTGCAATTGCCCGCTGGCCCGATGGGCCGGACAGGACCCGCGGCCCTTCGGACCGGCCCCGTTCACCACGACCGCCCCGCTGGAGCGGATCATCATAAAGACCGGCGGCGCGCGTGGCGGTGCTGGCCGCCTGTACCGCCTTGCGCCGACGCTGTACGTGATACGCCGACAACGCCGCGTGTGCCACCATGTCGAGCGCCGGTCGCGCGTTGCCGTCGCGGTCGGTCCAGACCTTTGGCATCAGTGACACCGCCGGCGTCGATCCGTTGTCGTGATGTCTGCAACGACGGTGTGGCGATGAATGCAACGCGCACATCACGCACGGATTTGCCCGACACGTTTCCGATTACGCGCACGGCATCTTCACGAATGCGCCCGCATGTAACCAGACGTTACGGACGTCCGGCAATGCGATCTTCCGCATCAGTTATTACAAACTTGAAATGCGTGCTACGCCGCCTTGCGCTATATTTCCGCCAACAAAACACATTCTTTTGATGGGTGATCAATGAAGTCCATTCGTCTTGTTCCACTTCTGATCGGGGTTGTGACGTTGGGCGCATCGGGTGCTGCAATGGCCGGGGTCAACATTGGCGTCAATATCGGCATTCCCGCGCCGGTCTACGTCGCGCCGGCTCCGGTATATGCACCGCCGCCTCCGCCTCCGCCGCCTGTTGTTTATCAGCCGGCCCCTGTGTACTACGGCGGCCCAGGGATCGTGATCGGCTGGCATGGCGACCGTTATTGGGACGGCCGTCGCTACTGGGAGCGCGATGACTGGTATCGCCATCACCCGCAGGGCCACGGCTACGGCCACGAGCACTACGATCACCGTCGTGGCTGGCACTAAGCTGTAGCGCGCGATCAGGTCAGCGTCGCAAATGAAAAAAACCGCCCGGAAAAAGGGCGGTTTTTTACATTTGCAGCACACACCGGCGCGCGGTTGCGGCGGCAACGATCGAGGCAGCGGTTGGAGTCATGCGCTATGCCGCGCACGCATTCATCGCCACGCAGCGAGCGCGTTCATCATCTACTCGGCCACGGCAGCCATGCCGCCCACCACCGCACTGAAGCCGCTATCGACGTGCACGATTTCCGCCGTCACGCCGGCTGCCAGATCCGACAGCAGAAACGCGGCGGTATTGCCGACCTGTTCGATCGTCACGTTGCGTTTGAGCGGCGCATTCTGCTCGACGAATTCGAGAATCTTGCCGAAGCCTTTGATGCCGCTCGCGGCGAGCGTCTTGATCGGTCCCGCCGAAATGCCGTTCACGCGCACGCCCTGCGCGCCGAGCGATACCGCCAGATAACGCACGCTCGCTTCGAGCGACGCCTTCGCGAGTCCCATCGTGTTGTAGTTCGGAATCGCCCGTTCGGCGCCGAGATAGCTGAGCGTGAGCAGCGCTGCGTTCGGTGTGAACATCGATTGCGCGGCCTTTGCGAGCGCCGGGAAGCTGTAGGCGGAGATGTCATGCGCAATGCGGAAGTTTTCACGTGTCATGCCGTCGAGGAAATCGCCTGCGATCGCTTCGCGCGGTGCAAAGCCGATCGAGTGGACGAGACCGTCGAGGCCATCCCAGCGTTGCTTGAGCGACGCAAAGAGGGCGTCGATCTGCGCATCATCGGCAACGTCGCAGGGGAACACCAGATCACTGCCGAACTCGGTGGCGAATTCGCTGATGCGGTCCTTGAAGCGCTCGCCGACGTAGGTGAATGCCAATTCAGCACCTTCGCGTCGGCAGGCTTGCGCGATGCCGTATGCAATCGAACGGTTCGACAGCAAGCCGGTCAGCAGGATACGTTTGCCGGCGAGGAAGCCCATGAAACCTCCTGAACGATTTGCGCGCCATGCACGCGAAGGTCGCGCACGGCGCGCGCTCTTCCAGCGCAGATGGCGCGGATTAGAGGGCGTGGATTAATTGGGTAGAATTCTCTCACATTGCAATTGCCCCTAAATTGCCCTCTATTCAGCAAGGCCCTATGACAACTGGCTCGCGACGGGTTCAAACGCCTCGCGCATTTCGGCGCAGCGTGCGGTGCAGCGCGATTCACGGACCCTCGCGTTTCGGTCTCGCAGCGCTGCGGCGCGCATGGCGCTCGGCCAGCGCGCTCGCGTCAGCGTGCGCGCTCGCCTTGGCCGGTCTGCTTGCAGCGCCGCAGGCCCATGCCGTTCACGCGATCGCGCAATACGGCACGCCGAAATATCCGGCCGGTTTCAAGCACTTCGATTACGTCAACCCGGATGCGCCGAAAGGCGGCACGCTGGTGCTGGCCAATCCGAGCCGCCTCACGAGCTTCGATAAATTCAATCCGTTCACGCTGCGCGGTAATACCGCGCCGGGTGTGGACCTGCTGTTCGAGAGCCTGACGATCGGTAGTAGCGACGAAGTCGCATCGGCGTACGGGCTGCTCGCCGACGACATCGACATCGCGCCGGACGGCTTGTCGGTGACGTTCCATATCAATCCGCGCGCGCGCTTTTCTAACGGCGATCCGGTCACCGCCGAGGACGTCAAGTTCTCCCTCGACACGCTGAAGAGCCCGCAGGCCGCCCCGCAATTCGCGTCGATCTTCAGCGAGATCACGCGTGCGGTGGTGGTCGATCCGCACACCGTCCGCTTCGAGTTTCGCCAGCGCAATCGCGAGTTGCCGTTGCTTGCGGGCGGCATGCCGGTGTTCTCGCGCAAGTGGGGATTGAAGCCGGACGGCAGCCGCATTCCGTTCGACCAGCTCGCGTTCGAAAAGCCGATCGGCAGTGGCCCTTATCTGATCGAGCGCTACGACAACGGCCGCACCATCACGTTCAGGCGCGACCCGAATTACTGGGGCGCCGATTTGCCGGTGCGCGTCGGCATGTACAACTTCGATCGCATCGTCTACAAGCTGTATTCGGATAACACGGCGCGGCTCGAGGCATTCAAGGCCGGCGAGTACGATGCGTTGGTCGAGTATGTCGCGCGCAACTGGGTGCGGCGCGACGTCGGCAAGAAGTTCGATAGCGGCGAGCTGATCAAGCGTGAGTTCCCGCAACACAACGGCACCGGCATGCAAGGCTTCATGTTGAACACGCGACGGCCGTTGTTTCAGGACGTGCGGGTGCGCAAGGCGCTCGATCTCGCACTCGACTTTCAATGGCTGAACCGGCAGTTGTTCTTCAATCAGTACACGCGCATCGACAGTTTTTTTGCCAACACGGATTTGCAGGCCAAGGGCTTGCCTTCGCCGGGTGAACTGGCGTTGCTCGAGCCGTGGCGGGCGCAACTCGACCCCGCCGTGTTCGGTCCGCCGCCGAAGCAACCGGATACCGATCCGCCGGGCTCGCTGCGCGACAATCTGCTGCGGGCGCGTGCGCTGTTGCAGGAGGCCGGCTGGACCTATCGCGACGGTGCATTGCGTAACGCCAACGGCGACCCGTTCCAGTTCGAGATTCTCGACGACTCGGGCTCGGCCACGTCGATGGAGCCGATCGTCGCGACCTTCATCCGCAATCTGCAGAAGCTCGGCATCACCGCGACGTTTCGCGTCGCGGATTTCGCCGTCTATCAGAAGCGTCTTGACGCGTTCGATTTCGACGTCACGACGATCCGCATGCCGGACGTGCAGGTGCCGGGCTCGGAGCAGATCACCCGCTTCGGCAGCAAGGCCGCCGATACCCCCGGCTCCGACAACGTGATCGGTCTGAAATCGCCGGCGGTCGATGCGATTCTGAAGGCGCTCGTGCAGGCGCAGACGCGCGAGCAACTGGTCGACGCGACGCATGCGCTCGACCGGCTGCTGATGCATGGCTACTATGTCGTGCCACACTGGTACAGCGGCACGCATCGGGTCGCGTCCAGGCGCGGTCTTGCATGGCCGAAAACGTTGCCGCTGTACTATGGCGCGGAAGGCTGGATCACGTCGACGTGGTGGCACGAGCAGCCGCAGACCCAGCCGCAGCCGCAAGCACAGTCGCAAGCACAGCCGCACTCGTAGCCGTAGCCGCGTCAACGCGTCATTCACTCACTGCCTTCACTGGAACGCACGCTTATGTGGAGCTACATCGTCAAACGCCTGTTGCTGATGATCCCGACCTTGCTCGGCGTGCTGACGCTGACCTTCGTCGTGATCCAGTTCGTGCCGGGCGGCCCGGTCGAGCAGATGCAGCACGAATTGCGCAAGGGCGCCGAGAGCGGCGCGCCGTTCGGCTTGCGCGCGCATACCGGCGTCGACGCGCAACAGCTCGCGCAACTCAAGCAGCTTTACGGTTTCGACAAGCCGCCGCTCGAGCGCTACGTGCTGATGCTCAAGCGCTTCGCGACCTTCGACCTCGGCCACAGTTATTTCCGCCATCAAAGCGTGTGGTCGCTGATCGTCTCGAAGCTGCCGGTATCGATCAGCATCGGCTTGTGGACGTTCTTTCTGACTTATCTGATATCGGTACCGCTGGGCATCGCGAAGGCCGTGCGCAACGGCTCGCGCTTTGATGTCGCGACGAGTCTCGTCGTGCTGATCGGCTACGCGATTCCGGGTTTCGTGCTGGGAGTGCTGCTGCTCGTGCTGTTCGGCGGCGGCACATTTCTGCAGCTGTTTCCGCTGCGCAATCTCACTTCGGACAACTGGGCGCAGCTGAGTCTCGGCGCCAAGATCGTCGACTATCTGTGGCACATCACGCTGCCGATCACAGCGTCGGTGGTCGGCAGCTTCGCGATCGTCACGATGCTCACGAAAAACGCGTTTCTCGACGAGATCCGCAAGCAGTACGTGCTGACCGCACGCGCCAAAGGGCTGTCCGAAAAGCGCGTGCTGTGGAAGCACGTGTTCCGCAACGCGCTGCTGCCGCTGATCGTCGGATTTCCGGCTGCGTTCATCGGCGCGTTCTTCACGGGCAGCCTGCTGATCGAGACGCTGTTTTCACTCGACGGGCTCGGGCTGCTGTCGTATGAATCGGTGGTGCGGCGCGACTATCCGGTCGTGCTCGGCACGCTGTATCTGTTCACGCTGATCGGCCTCGCGACCAAGCTGATCTCCGACCTCTGCTATGTGTGGGTCGATCCCCGCATCCAATTCGAACAACTGGAGCGCTGATGAATCGAGCCCGCCTTTCAGTCGACGCGGCGGCGCGCACCGAAACCGCTCGCGCGTTCGCGTCGCCTTCGTCCGCGCGCCGCGTATGGCAGCGGTTTCGCCAGCAACGCCTCGGCTACTGGAGCCTGATCGTGTTCGTGGTCGCGTTCGCCGCGAGTCTCGCAGGTCCGCTATGGTCGAACGACAAGCCGGTGGTGGTGCGCTACGACGGCCATCTGTATTTCCCGCTCTTCAAAACTTACGCCGAGACCACGTTCGGTGGCGACTTTCCGACGCCGGCCGACTATCTCGACCCGTACATCAGGCACCGCTTCGATGCGCCGGGCAACTTCGCGCTGTATCCGCCGAACCGCTACTACTACGACACGCTGAATTACTTCTCGAAGGCGCCGAACCCGGCGCCGCCGTCGCGCGAGAACTGGCTCGGCACCGACGACCGCGGCCGCGACCTGTTCGCGCGCCTGCTCTATGGCTTCCGGGTGTCGGTGGAGTTCGGGCTCGTGCTCACGCTGATCGGCACGATACTCGGCATCGCCGCGGGCGCCGTGCAAGGTTATTTCGGAGGACGAACCGATATCATCGGCCAGCGTCTGATCGAAATCTGGAGCGCGATGCCCGAGCTGTACCTGCTGATCATTTTTTCGTCGATCTTCGAGCCGGGTTTCATCCTGCTGATCGTGCTGCTTTCGCTGTTCGGCTGGATCGGCTTGTCCGATTACGTGCGCGCGGAGTTTCTGCGCAATCGCCAGCAGGACTATGTGCGCGCGGCGCGCGCAATGGGCCTGTCGAACTGGCAGATCATGTGGCGCCATGTGCTGCCCAATAGCCTCACGCCGGTAATCACGTTCCTGCCGTTCCGCATGAGCGGCGCGATCCTTGCGCTGACGAGCCTCGATTTCCTCGGCCTCGGCGTGCCGTCGCCGACCCCCAGCCTCGGTGAACTGCTCGCGCAAGGCAAGGCGAATCTCGACGCGTGGTGGATCTCGTTGTCCACCTTCGGTGTGCTGGTCGCGATGCTGTTGCTGCTGACCTTCATGGGCGATGCGCTGCGCAACGCGCTCGATACCCGCATCGCCGACGCGATGCGCGCCGGAGGCAATCAATGAGCGCGACGGTTCAGAACCACGCATCGCAGGTGCCGGCGCCGCCGCTGCTGGAACTCGACCATCTGCAGGTGAGGTTCGGCGAGACCGTTGCGGTGAACGATGTCACGCTCGCGATCCAGCGAGGCGAACGGGTGGCACTGGTTGGCGAATCGGGCTCGGGCAAGAGCGTGACCGCACTGTCGATCCTGCGGCTCCTGAATGACGCGCAGGTGAGCGGGTCGATCCGTTTCGATGGCAAGGATCTGCTCGCGAGCAGCGAGCGCGAGATGCGCGGCTTGCGCGGCTCGGACATCGCGATGATCTTCCAGGAGCCGATGACCGCGCTCAATCCGCTCTATACGGTCGGCGACCAGATCGCGGAAACCATCGTCGTGCATGATGGCGTGACGGCGAACGAGGCGCGCAAACGCGCGGTCGCGCTGCTCGCGCGCACCGGTATCGCCGAACCCGGCAAGCGCGTGAACAGCTATCCGCATCAGCTGTCGGGCGGCCAGCGTCAGCGCGCAATGATCGCGATGGCGCTAGCGTGCCGTCCACGGCTTCTGCTGGCCGACGAGCCGACCACGGCGCTCGACGTGACGATCCGCGCGCAGATCGTCGAGCTGCTGCTGGAACTGCAGCGCGACGAAGCCAGCAAACGCGGCATGGCGGTGCTGCTGATCACGCACGATCTGAATCTGGTGCGCCACTTCGCGCAGCGCATTGCTGTGATGGAGCGGGGCGTGCTGGTGGAGAGCGGACCGGTCGAGCGGGTGTTCGAGGCGCCGCAGCATCCATACACGCAGCGCCTGCTGGCGAGCCGGCCGCAGCGCACGGTGGTGCCGGTATTGCCGATCTCGCCGGTGTTGCTCGAAGCGCGCGAGGTGTCGGTCGATTTCAGAACGAAGCTGCCTGGCTTTCGCGGCTGGTTCCGCTCGGGACGTTTCCGGGCGGTCGCGCAGGCGGACGTGTCCGTGCGGCAGGGCGAAACGCTCGGGATCGTCGGCGAATCGGGTTCGGGCAAGTCGACCCTCGCGATGGCGCTGCTCGGTCTGCAACGCACCGCGCACGGCGAGATCGAGTTTCAGGGCAGGCCACTCGGCACCTATCGCGGCGCCGAACAGACCGCGTTGCGCTCGAACATGCAGGTGGTGTTTCAGGATCCGTTCAGTTCGCTTTCGCCGCGCCAGACCATCGAGAGGATCGTCGGCGAGGGGCTCGCGTTACATCGGCCGCAGATGACATCACAAGCGCGGCGCGACAAGGTGATCTCCGTGCTGCGCGAAGTCGGCCTCGACCGCACGGTGCTGTATCGCTATCCGCATGAATTCTCCGGCGGCCAGCGTCAGCGGATTGCGATAGCGCGCGCCCTGGTGCTGGAGCCGCGCGTGCTGATCCTCGACGAACCGACCAGCGCGCTCGATGTTTCGATCCAGCAGCAGGTGCTGAAATTGCTTGCCGGATTGCAACAGAAGTACAACCTCGGCTTCGTTTTCATCAGCCACGATCTGGCGGTGATCGGGGCGATGGCGCATCGCGTGGCGGTGATGCAAAACGGTTGTATCGTCGAAAGCGGGGAGATTGAGAAAATTTTTGCGAACCCGTCGCATCCGTACACGCGAAAGCTGCTGAAAGCAGCGCTTGACCCTTGATTTTTCACCCTTTCACCAATTAGGTGCGCTTGTTGATTGAATTTTTCTATTTGTTTTGACACGTGAATACTTACTGGCTAGTATCGACCAAACTTTTTTTCGTAGCCCACTGATTTTCAGGCAAAAACTACAGACCAATGCAGCGCAGAAACCTGACCCAGGCTTGCACGCGCGTCGTCGCCGGGATGTTCATTGGCGTCTTGATGGCAGCAGCTCCCGGCGCGTTCGCCGATGAAGCAAGCAATTTCACCCAGAATGTCTCATATTCGACCTCTAGCGGGTCGAATTCTTTGTCCGCCTCCAGTTCGCAAAACGCTGCTTCCGACAGCGATAGTCGCGCCAAATCCTTCCTTTCCGGCATGGCCGGCAAAGCGGGAGACGTGGTGGTCGGCGCACTAAACATGATCGGCGTTCGCTACCGTTGGGGGGGCAATACCCCTGATTCAGGGCTCGATTGCAGCGGATTCGTGCGCTACGTGTTCCAGGATACGCTCGGCATGGCCTTGCCGCGCCGCGCGGAAGAAATGAGCCGCGTCGGCGAGAAGGTCCGCGTGAGCGACCTGAAGCCGGGCGATCTGGTGTTTTTCAACACGATGCGCCGCACGTTCTCGCACGTTGGCATCTATATTGGCGACAACAAGTTCGTGCATTCGCCGTCCACAGGCAGCACCATCCGTGTCGATGACATGGATAGCGGCTACTGGGAAAAGCGCTTCACGGGTGCGCGCCGGATCGAGGCATCCTTTCAGGAAGGCGAAGATCTGCGCAAGCGCGTGAATGCGACGATTGGTGCGAATAACTGATCCGCCTGAGTCCGCGGTGCCGTGTCTGGCATAAGAAAAAGCCTGCTTCGTTCGAAGCAGGCTTTTTGCATTGGGCGGCGGGCTTTTGCGCGCGGGCGCAGCGCTTTTGTGGCTCGGGTCGCGCCGGGATCCTCCTCGCGCGGCTGTACCGCTGCGCTGTCTGGTGGGCAACGGTGCAATCCGCGCCGCGCAGCCAGCTTACGCCGCGACGCGACGTGCGGCCAGCTTGCGTTGCAACTCCGGCATTATCCTCGCCGCCGCTTCTTCACCGGCCAGAATCGCGGCGTTGCGCTGCGAGAAATCACTGCCGCTCATCGCGGCCAGATTCGGCCGGATCACGACGTCGGCATACTTGTCGAGTTCATAGGCCTTGATCGTCTGGCCCATGATCGTGAAAGTCTGCATCAGCACATCGAACGAACTGGCCGTCAGACCGCTTTCCGGGCGCTGCGAGATATCCACGGCGATCACGAAATCCGCCCCCATCTTGCGCGCGAATGAAGCCGGCACCGGACTCACGAGGCCGCCGTCAACATATTCATGTCCGCCGATCTTCACAGGCTCGAAAATCGACGGCACGCTGCACGACGCGCGCACCGCGACGCCGGTATTGCCGCGCTGGAACAGGATTGGCTGGCCGGTTTTCAGATCCGTTGCGACCACGCCGAGCGGCTTGGTCATCTTTTCGATCGGGCGATTGTTCAGCGTCGTATTCAGGTAGTTCTGCAGCGCGACACCCTGCAGAAAACCGCGCGTGCGAAACGGCATGGCCCAGTCGCTGATCGAGGCTTCGTCCATGTTCAGCGCGAGCTTGTTCAGCGCAAAGCCGTTCATGCCCGACGCGTACAGTGCACCGACCACCGACCCGGCGCTGGTGCCGGCCACCAGATCGATCTGAATATTGCGCGCCTCCAGCGCCTTGATCACGCCGATGTGCGCGAAGCCGCGCGCCGCGCCGCCGCCCAGCGCCAAGGCGACACGGATGGGCCGCTGCGGCTTGTCAAGCGGTGGCGGGGGGAGCGTGGGGGTGGCGGCGACCGGGGTGCTGTCGGTTTTGCTGCCAGTGGTGGTGCAGGCGGCCAGTAGCGCGGAGGCGGCTGCCAATGAAAAGTTGCGGCGGGTAAGACGGGGCGACGAGGGTTTCAACGAATTCTCCAGCGACGGCGCGGGCGACGCAATCGGCGTCGTCGCGGGCCGCGATCAGGCTGATAGTCGGACGGCCGGAATCGCGGTGGCGATTCCACGCGCGATTGATCTATCTCCAACCGTCGCGCGCGCACATCATAAATCAAAGCCCTGCGCGCGCGTCGGCCTGGTAATGAAACGTTGCAGAGGAAGCCTTCGGTTGATGCGGCGCGCGGCTTTCGCGAGGCGCGGGCGACCCGGCTCCTGGGCGCTCGATGACGCGCGGCCGATGCATAGCCGACACGCGCGGACGCAGCGAGGCATGGCAGCGGCGCAATCAGGGGGGCGGCTCGCGTGTCTTGCAATCGCTGCGGCTGAACTGCTGACCAGCGCCGCATGCGAGTCCCGTCAGGCAGGCTGAACAAGCCGCCGCGGCAGGCGCCAACGCGCGTCGTCCGCGCGGCCATCAGCCGTTCGGACGAGGTCGGGCAACGCGCGTGCGGCGGGTATAATTCGGCTCTCGCATTTATTTCCTCCGCGTCCATGGACGGCGTTCCCGGCCGCATGGGCGCGCTTTGCTGCCGCGCTTCACGGGTGATATCCGCGTGAGGTGCCGGCGCCTGCTTTTCGAGTAACCGCTAATGACCACCTCCGTTCGTACCCGTTTCGCACCGAGTCCCACCGGCTTCATCCACCTCGGCAACATTCGCTCCGCGCTCTATCCGTGGGCGTTCGCGCGCAAGATGAACGGGGCTTTCGTGCTGCGGATCGAGGACACTGACGTCGAGCGCTCTACCACCGAATCGGTCGACGCCATTCTGGAAGGCATGGCGTGGCTCGGCCTCGATTTCGACGAAGGTCCGTTCTACCAGATGCAGCGGATGGACCGTTACCGCGAAGTGCTTCGCCAGATGCAGGACGCGGGGTTGGTGTACCCGTGCTACATGTCGACGGAAGAACTGGATGCGCTGCGCGAGCGGCAACGCGAAGCCGGCGAGAAGCCGCGTTATGACGGCACGTGGCGTCCGGAGCCAGGCAAGGTTCTGCCGCAGCCGCCCGCGGGCGTTCAACCCGTCATGCGCTTCCGCAATCCATTGACGGGCATGGTCGCGTGGGACGACGCTGTGAAGGGCCGCATCGAAATTTCGAACGAAGAACTCGACGACCTCGTGATCGCGCGCCCGGACGGCACGCCGACGTACAACTTCTGCGTGGTGGTCGACGATCTGGACATGCGCATCACGCACGTGATCCGTGGCGACGACCACGTGAACAATACGCCGCGGCAGATCAACATCCTGCGCGCACTCGGCGGCGAGCCGCCGGTGTACGCGCACTTGCCGACCGTGCTGAACGAGCAGGGCGAGAAGATGAGCAAGCGCCATGGCGCGATGAGCGTGGTGGGTTATCGCGACGCCGGGTATCTGCCGGAAGCGGTGGTCAACTATCTGGCGCGTCTGGGCTGGTCGCATGGCGACGCGGAAATCTTCTCGCGCGAGCAGTTCGTCGAATGGTTCGATCTGGAGCACCTGGGCAAGTCGCCGGCACAATATGACCACGACAAGCTCAGCTGGTTGAACGCGCACTACATCAAGGAAGCGGATAACGCGCGCCTCGCCGGGCTCGCCAAACCGTTCTTCGCCGAATTGGGTATCGACGAAGCTGCGCTCGCTCAGGGTGCGGATCTGCCGGTGGTGGTGGGCTTGCTGAAAGATCGCGCGGTGACGGTGAAGGAGATTGCGGAGAACGCCGCGATGTTCTACCGGGTTCCGGCCCCTGACGCCGAAGCGCTGGCGCAGCACATGACCGACGCCGTGCGTCCGGCGCTCGCCGATCTGGCCGCTGTGCTGAAGACGGTGGAATGGACCAAAGAGGCGATTGCCGCCGCACTGAAGGCCACGCTCGGTGCGCACAAGCTGAAGATGCCGCAACTGGCGATGCCGGTGCGTCTGCTGGTGGCGGGCACGACGCATACGCCGTCGATCGACAGCGTGCTGATGCTGTTCGGGCGTGACGTCGTCGTGAGCCGTATTGAAAAAGCGCTGGCCTGATGCGTTCGCGCGTGCATTGAGAGGGTTTGCATGCGGCTCGAAAAAAGTCGCATGTAATTGCTCAAAGGGTATTTACAAAGCGCAAATTGGTCTCTAAAATCTCGTTTCTCTGATGTGCGACGGGGGTATAGCTCAGCTGGGAGAGCGCTTGCATGGCATGCAAGAGGTCAGCGGTTCGATCCCGCTTACCTCCACCAACAAAGCAGAGTAAAGTTGTTCCGAAGTCCGGAAGTTGTAGAAAAAAAGACTTCACAAACGGTTGTAACGTAGTTAAGATAGCGGTCTTCGCGGTTGACGAAACGAAATAACTGACAAGTTAGCGTAAGTTGGCAGCGAGTTAGAGACAGATCTGAAAAGATTATGTCCCCTTCGTCTAGAGGCCTAGGACATCACCCTTTCACGGTGAGTACAGGGGTTCGAATCCCCTAGGGGACGCCAAACATCAGCGTCGCTTTAGTGTTCGGGTTTCAAGGCCCGATTGGCGGTAAAGCAGCGCAGCTTGCAGAGAAATAACCGACGCTCGCAAGCCAGATGTAAAGACTGGAGTGGTAGTTCAGTCGGTTAGAATACCGGCCTGTCACGCCGGGGGTCGCGGGTTCGAGTCCCGTCCACTCCGCCAGACAAAGCCCGTTCATACAAACCTGAACGGGCTTTTTCATTAAAGGTGTAAGCAGTACGTTGTCCCCTTCGTCTAGAGGCCTAGGACATCACCCTTTCACGGTGAGTACAGGGGTTCGAATCCCCTAGGGGACGCCAGAACTTCGGCGTCGTTCGGTTGGAAGTTTGAACGGCGCAGCAGGCGCATGAGTATCGCTCACACGCCGCGGTGCAAAAAATCTGGAGCGGTAGTTCAGTTGGTTAGAATACCGGCCTGTCACGCCGGGGGTCGCGGGTTCGAGTCCCGTCCGCTCCGCCAGATTTTAGAAAGCCCACTTCGCAAGAAGTGGGCTTTTTTTATTGCCGCTGACCATTGCCCCCGGGCGTGCGCTGGACGCGCTGGCCATCGCCCCTGAGCACGGTCGGGACAAACAGCCATTGCCAGCGCGCGCGGCCTGTTTTACCGTTGATCCGACTCATCCTCGCCGCGCCACCATGTTCGATCCAGCCGAAGCCCCGTCACCGTTTCATCTGCGCAGCGCCAGCATGGATGATTTCGAGTTCGCTGAGGCGCTGACCCGTAACAACATGGGCGGCTACTATGACCGGCACCATCTGGTATGGCGCAGCGATCTGTTCCTCGGCAGCTGGCGCGAATCGGAGAATTTCATTCTCGAACTGGCGGGCCAGCCGATCGGCGTGCTGCGCATCACGCAGGAGGGCGATTCGCTCCATATCCGCGACGTGCAGATCGCCGAAGGGTATCGGCGGCTGGGCGCCGGCACTTATCTGCTCGACATCTCACATCAATGGGCGCGCGAGCGTGGGCTGCGCGAACTGCAGCTGCGCGTGTTCGTCGACAATCCCGCGGCGCGGCTCTATCAGCGCAAGGGATACAAGCTCGCGGGGCCGCGTCTCGCGCAGCTTGGCGCGATCCGCCATCTGGCGCGGCGGGTCTGAGGCCGGAACTCCATTTTCCTGGCGTGCTAGCGTCCGATACCGCTCGGCGCATCCGCGCGATCCCGCGTCATGTCTTCGTCCGCGTCCGCCTTGCCGTGCTCGCCATGCTCCACGCGATGTTCCGAACCCCGCTCGATAAACGCACGCGGACTTTCGCCGAAGGCCCGCCGGAACATCGCGGAGAACGCGCTTTGGCTCTGGTATCCGAGCTCCTGCGCGACATGCGCGAGCGGCCGTCCCTGGCTCAATAGCGGAATCGCCCGCGCCAGAATCGCCTGCTGACGCCATTGCGAAAAACTCACGCCCAACTCCTGGCGAAACAGCCGCGCAATCGTACGCGTACTCGCGCCTACGCTGGACGCCCATTGTTCGAGCGATTCGCCATGAGTCGGGTCCGCGATCACGGCCTCGCATAGCGCACGCAGACGCTTTTCGTTGGGCATCGGCACGGACAGCGGCAGCGGCTCCGAGCGCGTCAGTTCGTCGAGCGCGAGGGCGCCGAGCAACTGCTCGCGCGCCGCTGAAATGCCAGGCGTATCGAGCGCGGCGATCACCTCACGCAGCAGATCGGAGACTTCGACGACGCGCGGCGTATCGAGTCCGGCCGGCACGGTGCTTTCGGTGATATAGAGCGTGCGCAGGAACGCGTCCTCGACGGCCACCACTTCGTGCGTCACATGCGGCGGCAGCCAGATTGCCCGCGACGGCGGCACCATCCATGTCGTGCCGGTGGTCGCGACGCGCAGCACGCCGCGCGACGCATAGGCCACCTGCGCCCACGCATGCGTGTGGCGCGCGATGTGCCAGCCCGACGGCATCGGCCGGGAGCGCACGCGGATCGGGTGCGTTTCGGACGGCTGGAACTCGGGCGGGATGTCGGCCACGCGAACGGAGCCCGACAACGCTGGGTCGGCGGACGAAATCATGGCAAGTTCGGTCCAGATGGTGGAGTGCTGGAAATTGCAAGGACCGGCAACACCGGGTCGCGGCGGCTCTGCCGCCACCAGTCGGAAGCCGCGTTGCCGGCGGGCTCCATCATTGTAGATGTTGGACCGATCCCGCCGTTGCATAATGTCCCGATCGCCGGGACTTCGAGGAAAGCGTAGTGAGTTTTGCCACCGCGGACTTGTGCGACGCGCACGAAGACCAGTTGGCACTCGGCGTGGCGCCGCTTGCAACCTGCCGGCAACGCTGAACTGAAATGCCAACCGGCCCCGGATCGAACCGAAGCCCCGAACCGAAGCCCCGAACCGAAGCCCCGAACCGAAGCCCCGAACCGCAGCCTCGAACCGAAGCCTCGAACCGGAGCTCCCCCGAACCCCTCATACCAGGAGAACCCACGACGATGCAGACCGTCTTTGTATACGGCACGTTGCGCGCCGGTGAAGTGAACGACATCAGCGAAGCCGCAGCGCGCAACGACGTCGCCGCGCCGAATCTGCTCGGCACGGCCACCGTGCGCGGCCACCTGTTCGACTTTGGCGCGTATCCGGGCCTCGTCGTCGACGAAGCGGGCGTCGACGTCGTTGGCGACGTCTACGAAATCGACGATGCGCTGGTCGCGGTGCTCGACGAAATCGAAGCCGTGTATCCGGGCGTCGAGGATCGCTTCGTCGCACGCGAGGTGATGGTGAAGGTAGACGACAGCGTCGTGAATTGCCGTTTCTATCCGGTCATACCGAGCGCGGTGAAGGGCCTGCCGGAAATCAGATCGGGCGATTGGGTCGCGTATCGCAGCACGCGCTGAGCGGATGCAGCGCACGCGTATGCCCACTGCGTGCAACGCGATACAAACGGGCCGGCAGACATGCGCCTGCCGGCCCGTGCCGCTGACACGCGCGATGCGTTGGCGGCCTTGAACGCCGGCGGCCTTAAATTTCCTCGTACAGCGGCAGCGTCAGGAAGTCGGTGAACTGCTCAGACGTCGACATCTGTTCGAAAATCTGCGCGGCGCGTTCATACGGTTTCGTATCACCACCGACTGCCTGCTTCACCTTGTCGAGTTCCTGCACCGACAACTCCCGCACGAGTTCGACCGTCACTTTGCGGCCGTCTTCGAGCTTGCCCTTGGGCGAGCGAATCCATTGCCACACCTGCGAACGCGAGATCTCGGCAGTCGCCGCATCTTCCATCAGGTTGTGAATCGGCACACAGCCATTGCCCGCGAGCCACGAACCCAGGTAGTGAATGCCGACGTTGATGTTGTTGCGCAGACCGGCTTCGGTGATCGGCGTCGCCGGGCGGAAGTCCATCAGGTCGGTGGCGGTGACCAGCACGTCGTAGCGTTGCTTGCCGATCTGGTTCGGCCGGTTGCCGAGCACCTTGACGAACTCTTCCATCGCGACCGGCACGAGGCCCGGATGTGCGACCCACCCGCCGTCGTAGCCGTCGTGGGCATCGCGCGCCTTGTCGGAGCGCACGCCGGCCATCGCCTTGTCGTTGGCCACCGGGTCGTTCTTGATCGGGATCAGCGCGCTCATGCCGCCGATCGCCGGCGCGTTGCGGCGATGACAGGTCTTGAGCAGCAACAGCGCATACGCGCGCATGAACGGCGCCGTCATCGTGATCTGCGAGCGGTCGGCGAGGCAGAAATTGCGGTCGACCTTGAACTTCTTGATTGCGGAGAAGATGTAGTCCCAGCGCCCCGCGTTCAGGCCCGAGCTATGTTCGCGCAGTTCGTACAGGATCTCGTCCATTTCGAATGCGGCGAGGATCGTTTCGATCAGCACCGTTGCGCGAATCGTGCCGCGCGGCACGCCGACTGCTTGCTGCGCGGCGACGAAGATGTCGTTCCACAGACGCGCTTCCAGATGGCTCTCCATCTTCGGCAGATAGAAGTACGGGCCCGAACCGCGTGCGACCAGCTCTTTCGCGTTATGAACCATGAAGAGCGCGAAGTCGAAGATGCCACCCGACACGCGTTCGCCGTCCACCTTCACGTGCTTCTCATCGAGATGCCAGCCGCGCGGACGCACGATCAGCGTGGCGACCTTGTTGTTCAGCTTGTACGACTTACCGTTCTGTTCGAGCGAAATCGTGCGGCGCACCGCATCCTTCAGATTGATGTGGCCGATGATCTGGTTATCCCAACTCGGCGCATTCGAATCTTCGAAGTCGGTCATGTAGGAATCCGCGCCCGAGTTCAGCGCGTTGATGATCATCTTGCGCTCGACCGGACCGGTAATTTCCACGCGGCGACATTGCAGGTCCTGCGGCAGCGGCGCGATCGTCCAGTCGCCGTCGCGCACGCTTTTCGTTTCGGCGAGAAAGTCGGGACGCTCGCCGGCATCGAGGCGCTTCGTGCGTTCCGCTCGCGCGTGCAGCAACTGCCGACGGCGCGCCTCGAAGCTGCGATGCAGCGCGGCGACGAGTTCGAGCGCGTCGCGCGTGAGGATCGTTTCATAGCCCGGCTTGATTTCGCCGGTGATTTCCATGCCTTGCGGCAGCGACAACGATGACAGTGGGTTTGCCATGGTTTCTCCTTGGTCGGTCAGATTGCAAAGATGCGGATGTTGAAAAAACGCTTGATTGACGTTACCGGGTCCGGTGGCGGCCGTCACGTGCCGGGGCTGTGGCGCGTGCGACTGCCGCCGGGATGGCCGGTGGCGCCTGGGTTGCTGCGGGTTCGGCCGGATCGGCCGGGTGGCGCGAGGGTCTGTAGAAAGGCAAGCAGATCGTGCATGGCACCGCCCGCGCCATGCGGAGTCACGCCGAGTTCTTCGGCGGGCGCGTTTTGCCGGTTGAGCCAGAACGTGGTGAAGCCGAACCATCCCGCGCCCGCCACGTCCCAGCCGTTCGACGATACGAAGACAATCTCGCGCGGTTGCGCGTCGAAGGCTCGCGTGCCGAGTGCATAAGCGGCGGGCGAGGGCTTGTAGGCGCGCACGGCGTCGACGGACAGAACATGGTCGAACAGCCCGGTCATGCCCGCGCTTTTGATGGCGATGTCGAGCATGTGCGGGTTGCCGTTCGAGAGGATCGCGAGACCGAAGCGCGCGGTCCGATCGGGTGTTGTGTCGCGCAACGTGCGCAGCGCGGGCACGGCATCGGGAAATGCGGACAGGCACGCGTATTCGTCCATCAGACGCTTCTCCGCCGAGCGGCCCAGCGTGAGCTGATGTTTTTTCGCGGCGAAGCGCAATGCGTCGAGTGTGATGTCCCAGAACGGGCGGTAGTGCGCGCCGGGCGCGTCGGCGGGATCGGCCAGCGTGCGCAGTTGCGTGTATTCGATCTGTTTCTGACGCCACGAGTGGGACAACGCGTCGCCGTGGCCGGGGAACATCTGCTCGGCGGCAGCGATCACCGAGTGCACGTCGAAAAGCGTGCCGTATGCGTCGAAAATCACTGCTTTGGGGGAGGGTGTCGTTGTGGCCGACATTGCCGTGCACTCCTGTCAGAGGTCGGGACGAATTGTATTAGTGCTGCTGGATGCTGAAAAAGAGGCTAAACATCACTTGATCTTTTACTTTCATGCACCTAATCTGACGCGCATCTACCACTTTCGCGCGTAGCCTCAAGGGGGACTTCCTTCGGAGCGCTCGGCGCGCACCATCCATGGACCGTTTCAAGCAAATCGAGACCTTTGCCGCCGTCGCGGCGAAAGGCAGTCTGTCCGCCGCGGCGTTCGCCGAAGGCGTGGCGCCGGCGATCATCGGCCGCCGCATCGACGCGCTCGAAGAACGCCTCGGCGTCAAATTGCTGGTACGCACGACCCGTAAGATCACGCTGACTTTCGAAGGCTCGGCGTTTCTCGAGGACTGCCAGCGCATCATCCACGACATGCAGAACGCCGAAGCGAGTGTGTCGGCCGGCGGCGTGAAAGCGAGCGGCCATCTGCGGTTGTCCGCGCCGGCAGGTTTCGGGCGCCGGCACGTCGCGCCGCTGGTGCCGGCATTCACCGTCGCGCATCCGGACGTGTCGATCACCCTCGATCTGTCCGATCGTCTCGTCGATCTGGTCAACGAGGGTTTCGATTGCGCGGTGCGTCTGGGCGAATTGCCGGATTCGTCGCTGGTGTCGCTCAAGCTCGGCGAAAACCGCCGCGTGTGCGTGGCGTCGCCCGCTTACCTGAGCCGGCGCGGCGCGCCGCACACACTGGCCGATCTCGCGCATCACAACTGTCTCGCGCTCGCCGCGAGCGCCAACCAGCAGCGCGGCTGGATGTTCCAGCAAGGTGACAAGGTCCTCTCGATCAAGGTGTCCGGCACGATGGAGTGCTCGGACGGCGCGGTGCTGCACGAGTGGTGTCTCGCGGGCTACGGTCTCGCGTGGCGTTCGTGGTGGGAGGTCGGCACGGAGATCGCGGCCGGGCGGCTGGTAAGCGTGCTCGACGAATTCGCCGCGCCGCCGATCGGCATCCACGCAGTATTCCCGCAGCGCCGCCATTTGCCGCTGCGGGTGAGGCTGTTTCTGGACTTTCTCAAACATACGTACGGCCATCCCGGATACTGGGGCTGAGGCTGAGGCCTGCCGACGCCGACGCTGCGCGGTCACGCACGATCACGCACGATCACGCACGATCACGCACGAGCGCGCGGGCAACGGGTTTTCGATATGCGGACAGACCCTCGGCGGATCCATACCCTCATTTGCGCGACCTACAATCGACTGAAGCGGCTTGCACGCCGAGCCTCGTGGGACGCTGACGCCGCGCTGCGCGCAGCCGGCGACGGAGGGCAAAATGTTCAGGCACATCCTGATTCCGACTGATGGTTCAGAGCTGTCACGTAAAGCGATCGACGGCGCGATCGATCTCGCGCAGGCCGTCGGCGCGCGTGTCACCGCCTACGCGTGTCTGCCGCAATATCCGTACTCGCCATTTTCGGACGTGGTGGTCGAGCCGCCGGCCGAGTTCCTGCAGCGCAGCGAGCGGGAAGCGCGCGTGCATCTGCGCGAAGTGGAGATGGCCGCGCGTCGTGTGGGCGTCGCGGTCGACAGTCACACCAGCGTTCATCCGGCGCCGTATCTCGGCATCATCGAAGCGGCGGAGAAGGGCGGCTGCGACGTGATCTTCATGGCTTCGCATGGGCGGCGCGGTCTCGGCAGCCTGCTGATCGGCAGTGAAACGCAGCGGGTTCTGACGCATACGAAGATTCCGGTGATCGTCTATCGCTGAACGGCAGGCGCGCGGCGTCCAGCGCCGACGGCATAAAAAAACGCGCCGGCGGTGAAGCCGGCGCGTCCATGTTCGCCGCGCGGTACGCACACGACGCGTTGCGCCGGCGGTTCTCCGCCGCGGCCCACCTTCCGACCGGCCGCCGAGGCCGACAGCGAACAGCCCCTCGGCGCGGTTCCTCCTGCGACCGCAGCTCTCTGCCGCAGCCGCCTGCCCGTCTTCTGCGTGCTCTTCTGCGCTCAGGCCATGCGGCCGGGCAAGCCGATCACGCGACCTTCTTGTCGAAGAACTGTTCGTCTTCCGTCGAACCGTGCAGCGCGGTCGTCGATGCTTCGCGTTCGACCGTTTGCGTCACGGCGTCGAAGTAGCCGGTGCCGACTTCGCGCTGGTGCTTCACCGCAGTGAAGCCCTTTTCGGCGGCGGCGAATTCAGCCTGCTGCATTTCGACGAAGGCGGTCATTTGATTGCGGGCATAACCATGCGCGAGGTTGAACATCGAATAGTTCAGCGCATGGAACCCAGCCAGCGTGATGAACTGGAACTTGTAGCCCATCGCGCCGAGTTCGCGCTGGAACTTGGCGATGGTCGCGTCGTCCAGATTCTTCTTCCAGTTGAACGACGGCGAGCAGTTGTACGACAGCAGCTGGTCCGGATATTCCTTGTGGATCGCGTCGGCGAATTTCTTCGCGAACTCGAGATCCGGCTTGCCGGTTTCGCACCAGATCATGTCGGCATACGGCGCATAGGCGAGACCGCGCGAGATCGCCTGCTCGAGACCTGGCTTGGTCCGATAGAAACCTTCCACCGTGCGCTCGCCGGTCAGGAACGGCTTGTCGTTATCGTCGACATCCGACGTGATGAGATCGGCGGCTTCGGCATCGGTGCGGGCCAGCAGCACGGTCGGCGCGCCCGAGACGTCGGCGGCCAGACGCGCGGCGGTCAGCTTCGCGACGGCTTCGCGGGTCGGCACGAGCACCTTGCCGCCCATGTGGCCGCACTTCTTCACCGACGCGAGCTGGTCTTCGAAGTGCACGCCCGCGGCGCCGGCTTCGATCATCGCCTTCATCAGCTCGAACGCGTTCAGCACGCCGCCGAAGCCGGCTTCCGCGTCGGCCACGATCGGCGCGAAGTAGTCGACGTAGCCTTCGTCGCCCGGGTTCTTGCCTTCCGACCATTGGATCTGGTCCGCGCGTGTCAGCGTGTTGTTGATGCGCTTGACGACGAGCGGCACCGAGTTGGCCGGATACAGCGACTGGTCCGGGTACATTTCACCGGCGACGTTCGCATCGCCCGCCACCTGCCAGCCCGACAGATAGATCGCCTTCAGGCCAGCCTTGACCTGTTGCATGGCCTGGTTGCCGGTCAGCGCGCCGAGCGAGTTGACGAACGGCTCGGTGTTTACGGCCTGCCACAGCTTTTCGGCGCCGCGCCTGGCGAGCGTGTGCTCAACCTGAACCGAACCGCGCAGACGGATCACGTCTTCCGCGGTGTAGGTGCGCTTGACGCCTTTCCAGCGCGGGTCGGTTTCCCATTGCTGCTTGAGTTGCTGCGCTTGCTGTTCGCGGGACATGGTGTTCTCCTTGGTTGCCTGAAATGGATGGGTGAGTCTTGTCTTCGTCGAAGCGCTGGACCGGTTGTCGTTTTGTTTCGCGAAGTCTTATATAAGAGTCTAGGCAAATCGAAGATCTTGAAATAGCCGCCGCGAGGCGTTTTTAGAATATTTATTGTCGTTTATATTCAGTAACTTATTGACGACGTTCCGCATTAAGAAATGATTTTTTCCATCTCGCAACGCCGCGTCTTGTGCCGTGCAGCACGGCTTTTTACGACGCAAAAAAATTTTCCATATCGTGAAATATGGGGAGGCACAATTGATGGGCGAAAAAAAACCGGTGCCTGAGCACCGGTTTCTTCTGACTGACGGACCGCGCGAGGCCGTCCGGGTCTTTTACACGCTGATGTTGGACCGCTAGTCGCGCGACTTAGCTGCCGCGACGCGCCGTACGCGGGCCGTCGCTGCGGCGTGCGCCGTAGCCGCCGTCACGCGAGCCGTAGCCGTCGCGCGAGCCGCCGTAGCCGCCGTCGCGCGAACCGCCGCCCGCCGACTTGCCGGCCCAGCCGCCGCCATTGCCGCCGCGCGAACCGCCACCGTTGCCGCCCGGCTTGCCCGAGCCGCTACCAAAGCGACGGCCGCCATTGCCGCCGCCCGGACGGCCGCGACCGCCAAAGCCGGCACGGCCGTTGCCCGACGGCGCCGACTTGCGCGGCTCGAAGCCTTCGACGACGTTGACCGGCAGCGGGGTACGCACGAAACGCTCGATGCGCTTGAGCGCGCCCTGTTCCGCATGATGCACGAGGCTGACCGCGATACCCGAGCGGCCTGCGCGGCCGGTACGGCCGATCCGGTGCACGTAGTCTTCGGCGAACTTCGGCAGGTCGTAGTTGAACACGTGCGTGATGCCCGGAATGTCGATACCGCGAGCGGCGACGTCGGTTGCCACCAGCACGCGCACGCGACGCTCGCGCAGTGCGCGGATCGTGCGGTTGCGCGCGCCTTGCGGCAGGTCGCCGTGCAGCGCGGCCGATTCGAAACCGGCGTCGGCCAGACGGCCGGCCAGCTGGTCGGCGTCCATCTTGGTGGCCGTGAAGACGATCGCCTGATCGAGGCCGGCGTCGCGCAGCAGATGGTCGAGCAGACGGTCCTTGTGATCGCGGTCGTCGACGTAGTGGACGGTCTGCGCGATGTTGGTGCGCTGCTCCATGCGCTGGACGATCTCGATACGCTCCGGATCCTTCAACAGACGGCTGGTCAGCGAACCGATCTTGCCGTCGAGCGTGGCGGAGAACAGCATCGTCTGACGCGTGGCCGGCGTGGCCGCGACGATCGTTTCGATGTCTTCGATGAAGCCCATGTCGAGCATGCGGTCGGCTTCGTCGAGCACGAGGATCTGCAGTTGCGACAGATCGATACGGCCGCGCTCCAGGTGGTCGATCAGACGGCCCGGCGTGGCGACCAGGATTTCGGGGTTCTTCGCCAGCAGCATCAGCTGTTGGCCGTAAGCGACGCCGCCCAGAATGCTGACGGTGCGCAGGCGCTTCAGGTGCTTGCCGTACGTGGCCGCGGCGGTCGTGACCTGCATCGCGAGTTCGCGGGTCGGCGTCAGGACCAGCATGGTTGGGCGGGCCACCGGTTGCGGGCGGCGCGTGCGCGCGCCGTCGGCCGGACGCGGCTCGCGCGGCTGGCTGGCTTGCGCCTTTTGCAGTTGGGCGAACCGTTCGATCGCGGGCAGCATGAACGCGGCGGTCTTGCCCGAACCGGTCGGGCTCGAGACCAGCAGATCGCGGCCGGCGATGCCGGCGGGGATCGCGCGTTGCTGTACCGGCGTAGGGTTCTGATAACCAGCAGCGGTCAGCGCGGAGACGACATCCGCGGACAGACCGAGCGACGCGAACGTCGGGCCTGCCGGCGCTGCGGTTTCAGCGGCGACGGCTTGCGGTGCGGCAGCTACGGCTGCGGCTTGTGCAGGTGCGTCGGCGAAACCGAGTGCCTGGTCGGCGATGGCGTTCAACGGGCTGCTGGGGGTGTTGCTCGAAGTCATGAGAATCCTTGGTATACAGGAAGTTAAAACGTCGGCGCCAATCGGCATACCCAAGTCGTCGGATTCAGCGAGCAAAGAAGCAGCGAGCAAATCGAAAAACGGGGGCAGCTCGCAACAATGAAGGCGAGCTTTTCGTTAGAAGCTGTATCGGATGCGACATGCCAACACGGCGTGCCGCCAGCCTGGGACATGATCGCCCGTAGAGGGCTAGGCAGGAGGGGACAGGTTCTAAACTGGATTGGAGCTAAACGCTACGAGGCGCTGCGCTGCAAGGCGCCGCTCAAGCAAAGCGGGCAAAGCAGTGAAGCGCAGGCGGCATTGTATAGGGTTTTGTTGCACTGCGCCACTGTTGGGAAATTTCCGGGCGGAAAAGTTTGTGCTGGGAGACAGGTTGTGGCCGTCGATCTGACGATCGCGACGGCGGAGTGGGTCTACGAAGCGGGGCGGGCGCTGGGGCTGGAATGGGTTTTCAGCTGTCTTTAAAGCACTTTTCCTAACGTCGCCAGCGACCACCCGCGACCCGCCACCGCGAGCCGGTGTCAGCCCGCCTCGCCGCTTTTGAGCGATTCGACCAGCTCGACGTACTGCTGCTTGGCCACATCCTGCGCGGTGCCCTTGAGCGCGGCCCACGCGTCATACTTGTATTTGCCGACGATGTCGGTGAAGCCCGGCTTGTCGCCGTGCACGTCACCCTCGCTCGCCTGCTTGAAGAGCGCATAGAGGCGCAGCAGCGTGAGATTGCCCGGACGCTCCGGCAGCTGCTTGACGTCTTGCTGGGCTTGGGCGAATTGGGTGTCGATGTCGGTCATGGTCGTCGTGCCCGTCGGGCGGGATCGGATTGAGGTCGGCCGACGATCATAACAATTGCCTGCCGCCGCGGGGCCGAGGGCTTATTCCAAACATCGGCTGCGGGCAGCGCGCCGAACCAAACCGCATTTGCGCGCGCGGTGCCGATTACAATACGGTCCATGACTCAAACTGTGCTCCTTGCTCTCGATACCTCGACCGAATTCTGTTCGGTAGCGCTGTTGTGCGCCACCGCCGACGCTGCCGGCCAACCCGGCGCCGCACCCCGATGCTGGGTACGCCACGAGCAGACCGGGGCGGTCTCCAGCACGCGCCTGCTCCCCGCGATTCGCGAACTGTTCGACGAAGCCGGCCTGCGACTGGCGGACTGTGACGCCATCGCGTTCGGCGCCGGCCCTGGCTCGTTCACTGGTCTGCGCACGGCCACCGGCGTGGCCCAAGGGCTCGCGTTCGGCCTGAACCTGCCGGTCGTACCGATCAGCACATTGCTGGCCTGTGCGGAAAGCGCCCGGCTGCGCGATTCGTCGGCGACGCGCGTGCTCGCCGCGCTCGACGCGCGCATGGACGAAATCTATTGGGCCGACTACGCGTGGGACGCCACGCAAGGCGAATGGCGCACCGTTCAGACGGCATCGCTCGACGCACCGGAGCGGCTCGTGCTGCCCGACGTGCCCTTCACGCTCGCCGGCAACGCCGCCGCGGCCTTCGGTGCGCGGCTGCCCGCGGTTGCCGCTGCGCGCAAGGTCGACGGTGAAGCGCTACCGCATGCGCTGCCGCTTGCGCACGCGGCGCTACGCGCATGGCGCGCCGGCCGCACGGTGCCTGCCGATCAGGCCGCGCCGGAATATGTGCGCGACAAGGTGGCCCAGACCACGGCGGAGCGGGTCGCCGAAAAAGCTGAAAAGGCCGCAAAGGCCGGGCAGGCGAGGCGCGACGCAGGGCTCGCGCAGGTCGCGGCCGATGCGACGCCGGCTGGCACACCCAATCCCGCAACTCATGGTGAGGCGCAGCAATGAGCGGCGTGCTGCTGGCGGACCGCTACATGTCGCCGATGACGGAAGGCGATCTGGACGAGGTCGCCGCGATCGAAAAGCTCGCTTATGAGTTTCCGTGGAGCCGGGGCAATTTCGGCGACTCGCTGCGCAACGGCTATTTCGGCGTCTGTCTGCGGCACGTCACCGGCGCGCTGATAGGTTATTGCGTGCTGATGCCGGTCGTCGATGAAATGCATCTGCTCAACCTGTGCGTGGCGCCGAGCGCGCAAGGTGCAGGCGCCGGGCTCGCGCTGTTGCGCGAGGCGGTGCGCATTACGCGCGCCGAAAAACTCGACGGCCTGCTGCTCGAAGTGCGGCCGTCCAATCATCGCGCGATCCGGCTGTACGAACGCTTTGGTTTTGCGTCGATCGGCCGGCGCAAGAATTATTATCCGGCGCGGCATCGCAGCCGGGAGGACGCCGTCGTGATGCGTCTTTCGTTTGCCACGGAGGGCACAGATGGCGCTGCATGAATCGGTATTGGCGGAGTTCGGACTCTCGCCGCTGTGGGTGCGTCGCGGGATGGCGGCGCCTCAGCCTGTCGATGAAGCTGACGTCGGGCAGGGCGCTGCCGCGCTGGCCGGCCAGCACGCGCGTCGTGACGAGGCGGGCGGGGCGGCGGCCGGGGCTACGGCGGCCGGGGCTATGCCGGCCGGGGCCGCGTCGGCAGGGACAGCGTCGGCAGGGACCGCGCCGGCAGGGGCCGAGTCGGGAGGGCTTGCGCAGGGCGCGCCGCGGCGCGAGATGCGCGCAGGCGCACTGCAAGCAGGTGAGCAACGGCAGGCCGATCCCGCGCCGACGCAGAGTGAACGCGGTGCGCCGATTCGGGAGCAAGGAGCGGCGCCGTCGGCGGGCGCACGCGAGCGATTCGACACGCGGCAGCAGCAGCCGGAGTCGCGGCCACAGTCGCAGCCCCAGCCGCAGCCCCAGCCCCAGCGTCCAGCCTCACAGCAGTCGCGAGCACCTGAGCCATCACTAGTCGACACACCGCCCGATGACGATTTCGCGTGGTTCGACGACCTGCCCGCGCATGCACCCGCCGACGCCCGCCGTGAATCCGCCGCGCTGCCGGCCATCAATACGCTCGACTGGGATGCCTTGAGCGAGCGGGTCGCCGGCTGCCAGCTGTGCCGCCTGTGCGAGAAGCGCACCAACACCGTGTTCGGCGTCGGCGATCGCGGCGCCGACTGGATGCTGATCGGCGAAGCGCCCGGCGAGAACGAAGATCGTCTCGGTGAGCCATTCGTCGGCCAGGCCGGCAAGCTGCTCGACAACATGCTGCGTTCGCTGATGCTCGCGCGCGACAGCAACGTCTATATCGCGAACGTGATCAAGTGCCGTCCGCCTGGCAACCGCAACCCCGAACCCGATGAGGTCGCGCGTTGTGAGCCGTATCTGCAACGCCAGGTATCGCTGGTCAAGCCGAAACTGATCGTCGCGCTCGGCCGCTTCGCCGCGCAAAGTCTGCTGAAGACCGACGCGAGCATTTCGTCACTGCGCGGCCGCGTACACGAATACGAGGGCGTCCCGGTGATCGTCACCTATCACCCGGCGTATCTGCTGCGCAGCTTGCCCGACAAGGCGAAGGCCTGGGCCGACCTGTGCCTCGCACGCGACACGTGGCGCGCGGCGGGCGGCGGCGAGTCGAACGCGGCGCAGTAATGGCCGCCGATGGACCGGCGGCGCGCGTCGTCGCCGCGCCCGGCACCCGTGCCGCGCTCCTCGACACGCTGCTCGACACATTGCGCGATGCGGCCGTGCGCGATCTCGCATGGCTGCTGTTGAGCGCCGACCTGTTGCGCCCGCAACCTCCGGTGGGCGCGCTCGCGAACCCTTTCGACACGCCAGCGGAACTTGAGGCTACCGTCGCCTGGCTGCGCCTGCTCGACACTGCGCCGGCTCCGCTTCACCGCGACCTCGCGGCGACGCGCGTCACGCGCCTCGGTCGATACGCCGAGCGGCTACTCGGTTGGTTCCTGCAACATGGACCGGCGGCGCGGCTGGTCGCGGCGGGTGTGCCGGTGCGGCGTGCGGGCGTCACGCTCGGCGAATGCGATTTTCTCGTGCAGACGCAGCGGGGCGAACGGCTGCATTGGGAGTTGGCGGTGAAGTGCTATCTGCACGCCGGCGAAGGGCGGGGGCAACTGGCCGACTACGTCGGCCCGAATCTGAAAGACCGCTTCGATCTCAAGCTCGCGCATCTGCTGAACCACCAGTTGCCGTTGAGCGCGCGCGAAGAGTTCGCGTCGGTCGGCCATGTGGGGCCGTGGACGCCGCAAATGTTCATCAAAGGCTGGCTGTTTTACCGGTATGGCGAGACCTCGCCGGACCCCGTCGAACTCGATCCGGCGCATGGCCGCGGCTGGTGGGTCACACGCAGCGAGTGGCCGGCGTTTGCGGCGTCGCATGCGCACAAGTGGCGGCCGCTGCCGCGGCTGGAATGGCTCGCGCCGGCGCGCGCTGTGCGGGACAGTGAGAAGCTTTTGCACGAGGGCGAGAGCGAGGCCGAGGCTGCGGGAGCGCCTTACGTCGATGCGCAAACGCTCGCCGCGCAGACCTCTCATCATGGCCCGACGCTGGTCGCCGCTTTTGGCGAAGACGGCGCGGGCGATTCGATCGAACGCTCGCGCGGCTTCATCGTGCCGGACGAGTGGCGCGCGCAGGCGCGCAGCTACGCACGACAGTAGCGCAGCGGCGGGCACAGGCAGTTGTGCGGGCACACGCACCAGCGAGGCACGAGCGCGCGACGCAACCGCTCAGCGGCGATGCCCGCCACGGTTCACGCTGTCACCACCACCGATAGAAATGATGCACCGGCCCCACGCCGCTGCCGACGTCCAGCCGATCGCTCGCCTGCAGCGCGCCGGTCAGATAAAGCTTCGCGTCGGACACGGCGCTCGCCAGATCGCCGCGTTGCGGAATCAGCGCCGCAATCGCCGACGACAGCGTGCAGCCCGTCCCATGCGTGTTCTTCACCGGCACGCGCGGACCGCCCAGACGCAGCGTGCCGCTGTCCTGCACCAGCCAGTCAGGGCTATCCGCCGCGCTCAGATGGCCACCCTTCATCAGCACCGCGCGTGCACCCAGCGCGCGCAGCGCTTCGCCCTGTTCGACCATGCCGGCTTCGTCGGTGGCGGGCTGCTCGCCGAGCAGCGCAGCCGCTTCCGGCAGATTGGGCGTCAGCAGCTCGGCGAGCGGCAGCAGTTCGTCACGCATCGCCGCGACCGCATCCGGCAGCAGCAACGCATGGTTACTCTTCGAGATCATCACCGTGTCGAGCACGATGTGCTTCGGCTTGTGCCGGCGCAGCGCGTCGGCGACCGCGCGGGCGATCGGCGCATTCGCCAGCATGCCGATCTTCACGGCGTCGATGCGGATATCGTCGAACACCGCATCGAGTTGCGCGGTGATGAAGCCTGCGTCCGGCGCGTGAATCGCGGTGACGCCACGCGTGTTCTGCGCGGTGAGCGCGGTGATCACGCTCGCGCCATACGCGCCGAGCGCGGAGAAAGCCTTCAGATCAGCCTGAATGCCGGCGCCGCCGCCGGAATCTGAACCGGCGATCGTCAGCACGTTGGGAATCGGTTGGGTCATGGTCAAGCGAGCAAGGAGGAAGGCGTGCGCACGCGGTTCGCAAGCGGGTCATTAGCGGGCCATAAACGGGCCACAAACGGGCCGCCGCTGGTCAGTGCTTGGCTTCGCCGATCAGCGCGACAGAGTCGAACGCGCGCTGGTTCGCCTGATGGCGCCGCATCACGAACCACATCATCACGCACACGAAGGTGCCGAACAGCACGATCACCACGTTGACCGGCACGTCGAGCCACACCAGCACCGCGTACAGGCACAGCATCACGAGCACCGACAGGTTCTCGTTGAAGTTCTGCACCGCGATCGAGTGGCCTGCCGACAGCAACACGTGACCGCGATGCTGGAGTAGCGCATTCATCGGCACGACGAAAAAGCCCGACAGGCCGCCGACCACCATCAGGAAAACATACGCGAAGATCAGGTAGCCCGGCACATGCATGCGGCCGAAATACAGACCCCAATGTGTGGGGAACAGGTCGCGCGTGTAGAACGCCATCAGCATCACGGAGATGCCCATCATGATGCCGACCGGCAGCACCGACAGCGACTTCTTCAGCGGTACGCGCGAAGCCGCAAAGATCGCGCCGGCCGCCACGCCGACGGCTACCACGGCCTGCAGGATGGCTGCCTCGGAGAGCGACATGCCCAGCGACACCTCGGCCCACTTCAGCACGATGAATTGCAGCGTCGCACCGGCGCCCCAGAACAGCGTGGTGACCGCGAGCGATATCTGGCCGAGCTTGTCGCGCCACAGCACGAGGAAACAGTCGGCGAAATCGGTGACGAGCCTGATCGGGCCGCGCTCCTGTTTCGGGTAGCGCGCGCCGGTGTCGGGAATGCGCAGATTGAACAGCGCGGCGATGATGTAGATGCCCATGATCACCAGCATCGCAGCTTCCGCGGGCGTATTGACGGTGGGGACGTGTGCCCTGAGGATCGGCGCCGCGATGTGCGGACTGATCAACGCGCCGCCGAGTACCGTGCCGAGAATGATCGAGCCGACCGTGGTGCCTTCGATCCAGCCGTTCGCGGCGACCAGCCGGTCAGGCGGCAGCAGCTCGGTGAGAATGCCGTATTTGGCGGGCGAGTAGGCCGCCGCGCCGAAGCCCACGATGCCGTACGCAATGAGCGGATGCGCGCCGACCAGCATCGTGATGCAGCCAACCACCTTGATGGTGTTGGTGACGAACATCACGCGTCCTTTCGGACGGGAGTCGGCGAAAGCGCCCACGAAGGCGGCAAGGACGACGTACGACAGCACAAAAAACAGCTTGAGCAGCGGTGTCATCCAGTTCGGAGCGTGAAGATCTTTCAGCAGTGCGATTGCAGCGATCAGAAGCGCATTGTCGGCCAGCGACGAAAAAAACTGCGCGGCCATGATCGTGTAAAAACCTTTTTTCATCTGATGCGATGCTGTCCTCGCCGCGGTCTGTCCGCCCCGGCCGTTTGTTATGCGTCCGGGCTTATGCCGTTCGAAATGGGTTGTGCGCACGGCTTTATATCATGAAAATAGCTGTATCCGGACTAGCACAATCCTTGATCGCACCGCCCAGCGGGCTGCCGAGCACTGAAAACGCCCTGTAAGCTGCTGATTCGCAAGCGTCTTTACGAAAACATCCCATGCCGCGCCCCCTCCTAGCCACGATTCATACCTCCGCACTTGCCAATAACCTTGCCGTTGCGCGGCGCTACGCCCCTAAATCGAAAATCTGGGCCGTCGTCAAGGCGAACGCCTACGGGCATGGCCTCGCGCGTGTATTTCCAGGATTGCGCGCGACCGACGGCTTTGGATTGCTGGACCTCGAAGAAGCCGTGAAGTTGCGTGAATTGGGTTGGGCCGGGCCGATTCTTCTGCTGGAAGGGTTCTTCCGGCCCACCGACATTGACGTCATCGACCGTTACAGCCTGACCACCGCGCTGCATTCGGACGAGCAGTTGCGCATGCTCGAAATGGCGCGCCTGTCCAAACCCGTCAACATCCAGTTGAAGATGAACACCGGCATGAACCGGCTCGGCTACCCGGTGGAAAAATTCCGCGCCGCGTGGGAGAGGGCGCGCGCCTGCCAGGGCGTCGGGCAGATCACTTTGATGACCCATTTCTCCGATGCCGACGGCGATCGCGGCATCGCCTATCAGATGGAAGCATTCGAGCGCGGTGCGCAAGGCATCGCCGGCGCGCGCAGCCTTGCCAATTCGGCGGCTACGCTGTGGCATCCGGAAGCGCATTTCGACTGGGTGCGCCCGGGCATCATCCTGTACGGCGCGTCGCCGTCGGGCGTGACGGCCGCAATCGATGGCACCGGGCTGCAGCCGGCGATGACGCTCACCTCCGAACTGATCGCCGTGCAGACGCTCAGCGAGGGCAACACCGTCGGCTACGGATCGGCGTTCAAGGCGCGCGGCTCGATGCGCATCGGCGTGGTGGCATGCGGCTATGCGGACGGGTATCCGCGGGTCGCGCCGGCAGGCACGCCGGTGATCGTCGACGGAGTGCGCACGCGGATCGTCGGACGGGTGTCGATGGACATGATCACGGTCGACCTCACACCGGTGCCGAGCGCCAACGTCGGCTCGCGCGTCGAGTTGTGGGGCACCGCGCTGCCGATCGACGACGTCGCCCAGGCGTGCGGCACGATCGGCTACGAGCTGATGTGTGCGGTCGCGGCGCGCGTGCCAGTGCGTGCGGAGTAACGCGCGTCGCGGTCCGCTGCGAGCGCGTTGGGCCTCCAGGTGCGATGGATCGCGGTGCGGCTCTGTGCGGGTTCGGTGCGGGCTGTTGCCGTGCCCGTTGCCCTCGCTAATGGCTGCTGGCTGCTTGCTGCATTTCCACCGCTTTCCCGCCGCATTCCCACTCGTTCGCGCCGTCCCCCGCGCGGTCGACACTGCCGGGTGGCCCAACCCGCTCATCACACTCCACAATCCCTAAAACAGTAACCCAGGCAATCACGCGTGGCTAAACCCAAGACCTTGTACATCTGCAGCGAATGCGGCGGGCAATCACCGAAATGGGCCGGTCAGTGCCCGTCCTGCCAGGCGTGGAACACGCTGGTCGAATCGGTTGCGGAAACGCCGTCCACGCATCGTTTCCAGTCGCTCGCGAAGAGCGCGCCGGTGCGGCGTCTGGCCGATATCGACGCGACCGACGTGCCGCGTTTTTCCACCGGCGTCAGCGAGTTCGATCTCGTGCTCGGCGGCGGTCTGGTGCCCGGCGGCGTGGTGCTGATCGGCGGCGATCCGGGCATCGGCAAATCGACGTTGCTGCTGCAATCGCTCGCGGAAATCGCCGCCGACAAACGCGCGCTCTATATCAGCGGTGAAGAATCGGCCGCGCAGATTGCGTTGCGCGCGCAACGACTGTCCTTGCTGGAGCCCGACTCGAAGGCGAGCGAGCTGCAGTTGCTCGCGGAAATCCAGCTCGAAAAAATCCAGGCGACGATCGCCGACCAGCGGCCCGACGTCGCGGTGATCGACTCGATTCAGACCGTCTATTCCGACGCGCTGACTTCCGCGCCAGGCTCGGTCGCGCAGGTGCGCGAGTGCGCGGCGCAATTGACACGCATCGCCAAGCAGTCGGGCACCACCATGATCATGGTCGGCCATGTGACCAAGGAAGGCGCGCTGGCAGGGCCGCGCGTGCTCGAGCACATCGTTGATACGGTGCTGTACTTCGAGGGCGACACCCATTCGTCGTTTCGTCTCGTGCGTGCAATCAAGAACCGCTTCGGCGCGGTCAACGAACTCGGCGTGTTCGCGATGACCGAGCGTGGCTTGCGCGGGGTGGCCAATCCGTCGGCGCTGTTCCTGTCGCAGCACGAGCAGTCGGTGCCTGGCTCGTGCGTGCTGGTGACGCAGGAGGGCACGCGGCCACTGCTGGTCGAAGTGCAGGCGCTGGTAGATTCGGCCAATGCGCCTAATCCGCGGCGGCTCGCGGTCGGGCTCGAGCAGAACCGCCTCGCGATGCTGCTGGCTGTGCTGCATCGGCATGCGGGGATCGCCTGTTTCGATCAGGACGTGTTCCTGAACGCGGTGGGCGGCGTGAAGATCACCGAACCCGCCGCCGATCTGTCCGTGCTGCTGGCGATCCACTCGTCGATGCGCAACAAGCCGCTGCCCAAGGGGCTGGTGGTGTTCGGCGAAGTCGGCCTTGCCGGCGAAATCCGGCCGTCGCCGCGCGGTCAGGAGCGTCTGAAGGAAGCGGCCAAGCTCGGCTTCTCGGTCGCGGTCATTCCGAAGGCCAATGCGCCGAAGCAGCCGATCGAAGGCTTACACGTCGTTGCGGTCGAACGCATCGAACAGGCTATCGACCGGGTCCGTACGCTTGAGTAGACGGGGGCTGCGTCGTCCGTGGGCGCTTGCGCCTGGTAATGCGCGGTAAATATCTCCATATTGGCTGTAACCTGGCTGGCATTTCTTTTTTCTAAGCTGCGGGGATATGCATCCCTTCTGATGCTCGAAAAAGGATCGCGCCTTGAAACAGTCACATGAAACCGTAGCCGAGCGGCCGATACAGGTGCGCGGCTGTCGTGTGTCCGCACCGATTCGCCAGCCGTGGGGCGGCGCCTGCCGGATCGTCGAATGGATCGATACGGCGGGACAGATATCGCGAGGGGTAGTGGCCGAAGATGCCACCGCCGCCGACGTGCGCGCCACGATCAACCGGCACGTAGAAGGCCGTAAGCACCTGCTTTACGACGACGAAAAGACGCCGCGCCAGACCCTGCCGCGGCAGACCGCGGCGCGGCGCTGAGCGCCGCACTTCAGCCGGCCGGGCTCCCGTCGTCGTCCGGTTCGCTTGTGCTTGCTGTCGCGTAGGCTTGTGGATTGAACAGCGGATGCTGCGCGGCTTGCGCCGCTGTCAGCACCGGCGACACACAACAGTCGAGTGGCTCCAGCAGCACAACCCAATCTTCCAGCGCTCGCGCGCCGATCACGTCGGCCAGTTCGAGCGTGAGCGCAACCGCATCCGGGCCGCCGATCGCCTGGCCGAGGCTCCAGTGGCGCGTCGCCCATTCTGGCCGGTCGAGCGCCATGCACAGCGTTTCCCAGAACTTCAGCTCGAGCGCGCCGACCGCAAGCCAGCGGCCATCGAGCGTGCGGTACAGGTTGTAGCAGGGCACGCCGCCATTCAGCAGACCGGCGCCGGCGGCCGGCGCGGCGCCCTCGTTGGCGAGGGCGACTTGCGCGACGACGTTGTGCGCATACGTGACATGGGTCATCGAGACGTCGACGAAGCGGCCTTCGCCGCCGCGCGACACGTGCCATAACGCGGCGAGAATCTGCGTGACCGCGCTCAATGCGCCGCCGAGCAGGTCGGCGATCTGAAAATTCGGCAGGATCGGGGTGCCGTCGCGGCTCGCCAGTTGATCGAGCACGCCGGCATAGCCGATGTAATTCAGATCGTGGCCCGCATGATCGACGAAGGGACCGCTTGCCCCGTACCCGCTGATCGCGCAATAGACGAGCCGCGGATTGACCGCGCGCAGCGTGTCGTAGCCGATGCCAAGCCGCTCCATCACGCCTGGCCGGAAACTTTCGATCAGCACATCCGCTTCCGCGGCGAGCGCACGCAACACGTTGCATCCCGCCGCGGACTTGAGGTCGAGCCGCGTTTCGCGCTTGCCGCGATTGACCAGCCGGTAGAACGCGCCGGGTCGTCCGGCCACGCGGTCGGCCGAGGATTGCATCATCGTGCGGGTGGGGTCGCCCGCGCCGGGGGCCTCGATTTTCAGCACGTCGGCGCCCAGCTCGGCCAGCCGCAGCGCGGCCATCGGGCCGGGCAGGAGGCGCGTCAGGTCGAGTACCCGCAGCCCTTGCAGCGCGGGCTGCGCCGATCCAGTCAATGACCCGGATGATGATGTCGCGGATGACAAAGCCAAGCTCCCGTGGTTGCCGGCGCGCACCGGAAACAGCGCGCCGCTAGCCGATCTGTTCGAGTTCCTCGTGAGTCTCGAGCCATTCGGCTTCGAGTGCTTCGAGGCGCGCATTCACGTCTGCCTGACGGCGGATCGCCTCCGTCAGCTTGCTCTTCTGCCCGGGCTCATAGCTGGCCGGATCGGCGACGAACGCATCGAGTGTCGCCTTCTCCGTGTTGAGCGCGTCCATTTCCTTTTCGATCTTCGTAATGCGGCTTTGCAGCGGTTTTTTCAGATGCGCGAGTTGCTGCCGCGTCTGCGCTTCGAGACGCCGCTGCTCCTTGCGATTCACGCTGTTATCCGCGCCGTCGGTCAAGCCGTTGGTTGACCCATTGCTCGACCCATTGACTGATCCATTGGCCGATCCTCCCGCCTTGAGCGCCGCGCGCTGTTCGGCGGCGTGTTGCAGCAGCCAGTCGCGATAGTCGTCGAGATCGCCGTCGAATTCCTGCAGGCGGTGCTTCGCGACCAGCATGAACTGGTCGGTGGTGGCGCGCAGCAGATGCCGGTCGTGCGACACCAGAATCAGCGTGCCTTCGAATTGCGCGAGCGCCATCGTCAGCGCGTGACGCGTTTCGAGATCCAGGTGGTTGGTCGGCTCGTCGAGCAGCAGCAGGTTCGGTTTCTGCCAGATGATCAGCGCGAGTGCGAGCCGGGCCTTTTCGCCGCCGGAGAACGGCGCGATTTTCGACGTGGCCATCTCGCCGGAAAAGTTGAAGCTGCCGAGGAAGTCGCGCAATTCCTGCTCGCGCGTATCCGGCGCAAGACGCGCGAGATGTTGCAGCGGCGTGTCGTCCGCGCGCAGCGTTTCGAGCTGATGCTGCGCGAAGTAGCCGATGCGCAGCCCCTTGCCTTCGCGCACATGGCCGCCAAGCGCGTCGAGCGTGCCGGCCAGCGTCTTGATCAGGGTCGATTTGCCCTGGCCGTTCGCGCCGAGCAGGCCGATGCGCTGACCGTTCTGGATCGACAGCGTCACGCGATCGACGATCGGAATCTCGATGCCTTGATCGCCTTCGCTGCGATAGCCGCAGCGCACGTTTTCCATCACCATCATTGGATTGGGCGCGGAATCGGGCGCGCGAAACTCGAACGTGAACGGCGACGCCGCGTGCGCCGGCGCGATCAGCTCCATCTTTTCCAGCGCCTTCACGCGGCTCTGGGCCTGACGCGCCTTGGTGGCCTGCGCCTTGAAGCGGTTGATGTAGCTCTGCAGATGCGCGACCGTGCGTTGCTGCTTTTCGTACGCGCTCTGTTGCAGCGCGATCTGTTGTGCGCGCAGCACTTCGAATTGCGAGTAGTTGCCGCCGTAGCGCTTGATCTGCTGTTGTTCGAGGTGCAGCGTGACATTGCACACCGAATCGAGAAATTCGCGGTCGTGCGAGATCACGATCAGCGTGCCGGGATAGCGATGCAGCCACTCTTCGAGCCAGACGATCGCGTCGAGGTCCAGGTGGTTGGTCGGTTCGTCGAGCAGCAGCAGGTCGGAGCGGCACATCAGCGCCTGCGCGAGATTCAGCCGCATGCGCCAGCCGCCCGAGAAGCTGCTGACCGGCTCGCGCGTTTGCTCGAGCGTGAAACCGAGGCCGAGCAGCAACGCTTCGGCGCGCGCCGGCGCGGTGTAGCCGTCGGCGTCCGCGAATGCGGCATGCGCTTCGGCTTCGGCCGCACCATCGTGCGCGGCGGAAGCGGCGGCGATGCGCGCTTCGATCGCGCGCAATGCGGCGTCGCCGTCGAGCGTGTAGGCGAGGGCGGTCTTGTCGGCGGCGGGCGTGTCCTGCGCGACGTGGGCGACCTGCCAGGTCGGCGGCATCGAAAAGTCGCCGCCGTCCGCATGCAGTTCGCCGAGCAGCACGGCAAACAGCGTCGACTTGCCCGCACCGTTCGCCCCAATCAGCCCGGCCTTTTCGCCGGGGTTGAGGGTGAACGTGGTGTTGTCGAAGAGCGGCTTGGTGCCGCGGGCGAGGCTGAACTGATTAAAGCGGATCACGAAGGGGCTGGCTGGAGAAAACCGCTATTTTAGACTGCCGCGGCTCGCGCCGGGCGCGCGGCCGGGATTGGCCATTCGGCCGACTGTTGCGGCGCTGCTTTTGGCATAGACTGACGGCTTTCACGGGGAGAGCACATGACATCGATCTATTCGTTTTCGGCGCGCACGCTCGGCGGCACAGAGGCGAGCCTCGCGCAGTACCAGGGCAAGGTTCTGCTGGTCGTCAACACTGCGAGCGAATGCGGCTTCACGCCGCAATACGCGGGCCTGCAGAAGCTATACGACACCTACGCGGCGCGCGGGCTCGCGGTGCTCGGTTTTCCGTGCAACCAGTTCGGCAAGCAGGAGCCGGGCGACGCCGCACAGATCGGCAGTTTCTGCGAGAAGAATTACGGCGTGACCTTCCCGATGTTCGACAAGATCGACGTGAACGGCGCGAACGCGCATCCGCTGTTCCGCTATCTGACGGGCGAGGCGCCGGGCCTGCTCGGGCTCGAAGCGATCAAGTGGAATTTCACCAAGTTCCTGATCGGCCGCGAAGGCAACGTCGTGAAGCGCTATGCGCCGTTGACCAAGCCCGAGGCGATCACCGAGGACATCGAACAGTTGCTGTGAGCCTGTCGTGCGCCCGCGTCTTGGGCTCGTTTTGAGCCCGTTTTGAGCCCGGTTTTGAGCCCATACGGCGGCGCGGCGCCTAGAGGATTGGCGAGAAGAGGCGCGCCACATGCATCAGCATGCGGCGCAGCGCGCTCGCTCGCCGATATTCGTTGTGGTCGATTTCACGCGACTCCGCGAAATCGTTCAGCAGCATCGTTTCGACTTCCAGTGCAAACCCGCGGTCCACGGTCAGCACCATGATTTCGAAGTTGAGCCGGAACGAGCGGTTGTCGAGATTGGCGCTGCCGATCGCGGCGGCCACGCTGTCGATCAGCACCACCTTCTGATGCAGGAAGCCCGGCTGGTAACGGAAGATGCGGATGCCCGCGCGCAGCGAATCGTACGCATACAGCGTCGAGGCGGCAAACACCACCCGGTGGTCGCGCCGGCTCGGAATCAGGATGCGTACGTCCACGCCGCGCAGCGCCGCGAGCCGCAAGGCGGAGAACACGGCTTCATCGGGCACGAGGTAGGGCGTGGTGATCCAGATCCGCTCGCGTGCCGCGTTGATCGCTTCGACGAAAAAGAGCGAGCAGGTTTCCTGTTTGTCGGCCGGACCGCTCGGCATGACGAGGCAGTGCATCCCCTGGCCAGCCGGATCGTCGGCCAGCGCGGCGGGCGGCAGGTCGAACTGCGGCAACTGCTGCGTGGCCCAGTGCCAGTCCTCGGTGAACACGAACTGGATGCTGGCGACCGCCGGGCCACGCACCTCGATGTGCGTATCGCGCCATGGCGATAGCGGCGGCTTGCCGCCGAGATATTCGACGCCCACGTTATGGCCGCCCACGAACGCGCGCTCGCCGTCCACCGCGACGATCTTGCGATGATTGCGGAAGTTCAGCTGCAGACGGTTGACGAACCGGCGATTGGTGGCGAACGGATGCATCTCGACGCCGGCCGTGCGCAGTGTCGCCACATAGCGGTGAGGCAGATCGTAGCTGCCGATGCTGTCGTACAGGAAGTAGACCCGCACGCCTTGTTGCGCTTTGGCGATCAGCGCGTCCTTGAACAGCGCGCCGAGCGCATCGTCGCGCACGATGAAGAATTGCACGATCACGTAGTGCCGCGCGCTTTCGATTGCCTCGAGAATGGCCTCGAAGGTGGCGACGCCGTTCACCAGCGTGCGCACGGAATTGCCGGGCAAAAACGGCATGCCGCCCAGACGCGTCAGCGAATGCACGAGCCTGACTCCGAGCTGCTGCGTGGGCAGCCCCGCGGACGAAGCCCGCGTGTCCCATTCCGGAGGATGCGCCCGCGTGCGCAGTAGTTCGTTTTCGACGCGGCGCGCGTCCGCGTAGCCGGCGAACTTGCTGCGGCCGAGAAACAGATAAGGCACCAGCGTCAGATACGGCATCGCGACGAGCGACACGGCCCACGCGATCGCGCCTTGCGAGGTGCGGGTATGGAGAATCGCGTGGCACGCCGCGACCACGCCGAGAATGTGGGCGAGGGCAACCAGCGGGCCGACATGAAGCAGGTCGAATTCCATAAGCTCGCGAAGAGTTGGCGAAGCGCTGTGTTTCGGGAAGCGGGTGCGGGCGCATACCTGAGCGGTGGTGCAACCCGAAGCGCGACAGCGTCAGACGGCATCGCGCTGCAAACCCGCCTCGAAAACGCCTTCAAACGCAACCCGCGCGACCCCTGCAGATGCCCGCCGCGCGCACCACGCCATCAGGCATCAAGGCGTTGACATGTCATCAGACCGGCAGGTCGGCGGCCTGAATCAGGAATACATTGTCGTCGCCGGCGCTGGTCGAGAGCCAGACCAGGTCGAGGCCGCCGAAGGCCGCTTCGACGTGCTCGCGTTCGTTGCCGATCTCGACGACCAGCACACCGTCTTCGGTCAGCCAGTTGCGCGCGTCGGCGATGATGCGACGCACGACGTCCATGCCGTCGGCACCACCTGCCAGCGCCATGTCCGGTTCGTGTTTGTATTCGGCGGGCAGCTGCTGCATCGACGCGGCGTTCACGTACGGCGGATTGCTGATGATCACATCGTAGCGGCGCTCGGCGAGCGGCGCGTACAGATCGCCTTCGAACAGCGCGATGCGATTGTCGAGCTTGTAGTCGATCACGTTGCGCCTGGCGACTTCGAGCGCCGGCGCCGACAGGTCCACCGCATCGACATCCGCATTCGGGAACGCGTGCGCGGCGAGAATCGCGAGGCAGCCGGAGCCGGTGCACAGCTCCAGCACCGCGCTCACCTGCTCGGGATCTTCCACGTAGGGTTGCAGGCCATCCTGCAGCAATTCGCCGATGAACGAACGCGGCACGATCACGCGCTCGTCAACATGAAAACGGAAGCCGTGCATCCACGCTTCCTGTGTGATGTACGCGGCCGGCACGCGTTCGGCGGCGCGCCGTTCAATGACGTTCAGCACGGCGTCGATTTCGGCCGCGGTCAGCCGCGCGTCGAGGAATGGATCCAGCAGGTCAAGCGGCAGATGCAGCGTGTGCAGGATCAGATAGGCGGCTTCGTCGTAGGCGTTGGCCGACCCGTGGCCGAACGACAGCTGAGCCTGGTTGAAGCGCGACACCGCGAAACGCAGCAGGTCGCGGACAGTGGAAAACGGAAGCGTCATCGCAAAGGGTCCTCGGTCAGGCGATCAGTTGTTCGAGCACGCGACGATACACGTTCTTCAGCGGCTCGATGTGTGCGAGTTCGATATGCTCGTCGATCTTGTGAATGCTGGCGTTTAGCGGACCGAATTCGATCACCTGCTTGCAGATGCGCGCGATGAAGCGGCCGTCCGACGTGCCGCCGGTGGTCGACAGTTCGGTCGTCACACCGGTTTCATCCTTGATCGCCTGCGCGAGCGCGTCCGACAGCTCGCCGCGCGGCGTGAGGAACGGCAGGCCGCTCACCGACCATTGCAGATCGTATTCGAGCCCGTGCTTGTCGAGAATCGCGTGCACGCGCGCCTGCAGGCCTTCGACCGTGCTGGCCGTCGAGAAGCGGAAGTTGAACATCACGTCGGCATGGCCGGGGATCACGTTGCTCGCGCCGGTGCCGCCGTGAATGTTCGACACTTGCCACGTGGTGGGGGGAAAGTATTCGTTGCCGTCGTCCCAGCGCTCGGCCACCAGTTCGGCCAGCGCGGGCGCGAGCAGGTGCACCGGATTCTTCGCCAGATGTGGATAGGCGATATGGCCTTGCACGCCCTTGACGATCAGCTTGCCCGACATCGAACCGCGCCGGCCGTTCTTCACCATGTCGCCGAACTGCACGCTCGAAGTCGGTTCGCCGACGATGCAGTAGTCCATCCGTTCGCCGCGTGCCTGCAGCGCTTCGACGACCTTGACGGTGCCGTCGGTGGCCGGGCCTTCTTCGTCGCTCGTGATCAGGAAGGCGATCGAGCCGCGATGCGCGGGGTGCGCCGCGACGAATTCCTCGCTCGCCACCACGAAGCCGGCGATCGACGCCTTCATGTCCGCCGCGCCGCGGCCATACAGCTTGCCATCGCGCTGGGTGGGCTCGAACGGCGACGAGTGCCACTGCTCGAGCGGGCCGGTCGGCACCACGTCGGTGTGGCCGGCGAACGCGAGCAGTTTGCCGCGCGTGCCGTCGGTGCCGCGCCTGACGGCCCACAGGTTGGTCACGCCGTTCGATTCGATCGTCTCGTGCTCGAAGCCGAGCGCGGACAGGCGTTCGATCAGGAGACGCTGGCAATGCTGATCGTCGGGTGTGACGGAGGCGCGTGCGATCAGTTGTTCGGTAAGGGCGAGGGTGCCAGACATGGATTCAGTACAAGCCACTTTGAAATGAAAAAATGCCGGCTGGCGGTTGAATAGCGCAGCCGGCAACAGCTTTTGAGCCACGCGGCGAGGCCGCGCGTACTTCTCGTTGCGCTCGGCCGCACGAGTCGGCTCGCGCGAGCCGCGCCGCGCTCAGGCGAATAGCGCAGTGTATTCGTCCGCGGAAAAACCGAGCGACTTGACCCGCCCGTTGACCACCAGCACCGGCCGCTTGATCACCGACGGCTTATGGATCATCAACGCGATCGCGCCCGGCTGGGTATCCGCGGCTGCCTTCATGTCGTCGGACAGGCCGCGCCACGTGGTGCCGCGACGGTTCAGCAGGGCGTCGAGTTTCACGTCCTTCAGCCAGTCCTGCACGAGCGGCTCGGTCACGCCGGCCTTCTTGAAGTCGTGAAACTCGAACTCGACGCCGTGCTCTTCGAGCCACACGCGGGCCTTCTTCACGGTGTCGCAGTTCGGAATGCCGTAGACGACGGTTTTGGTGCCGCGCGCCATCAATCGCCTCGCAGCAGCTCGTTCAGGCCGACCTTCGCACGCGTCTTCGCGTCCACCTTCTTGACGATCACCGCGCAGTACAGGCTGTGCGAGCCGTCCTTCGACGGCAGATTGCCCGCCACCACCACCGAGCCCGCCGGAATCCGGCCATACGTGACTTCGCCGGTTTCGCGGTCGTAGATCTTGGTGCTCTGGCCGAGGTACACGCCCATCGAGATCACCGAGTTTTCCTCGACGATCACGCCTTCGACCACTTCCGAACGCGCGCCGATGAAGCAGTTGTCTTCGATGATGACCGGGTTGGCCTGCAGCGGCTCCAGCACGCCGCCGATGCCCACGCCGCCCGACAGGTGCACGTTCTTGCCGATCTGCGCGCACGAGCCGACGGTGGCCCACGTGTCGACCATCGTGCCTTCGTCGACGTACGCGCCGATGTTGGTGTACGACGGCATCAGCACCACGTTCTTCGCGATGAACGAGCCGCGGCGCGCGATCGCGGGCGGCACCACGCGGAAGCCGCCGGCGGCGAAGTCTTCAGCGGTGTAGCTGGCGAACTTCGAGGGCACCTTGTCGTAGAACTGGCTGTAGCCACCAGCCGGCATCGGCGCATTGTCCTCGAGGCGGAACGACAGCAGCACGGCTTTCTTCAGCCACTGGTTGACGACCCAATCGCCGTCTTTCTTTTCGGCGACGCGCAGGGCGCCTTTGTCGAGTTGCTCGATGGCGTGGGCGACGGCTTCACGCACTTCGGCCGGCGCGGCCTTCGGCGACAGTTCGGCGCGGTTGTCCCAGGCGGTGTCAATGATCTGCTGAAGTTGTTGCGACATATGCGTGCTTTTTCTGAAGAGTTGAAGTCGGAAGAAGGGGATGCGGCGCGCCGGGCGTTCGCCCGGCAGCATTCAAAGCCGGGCGCACGACTCAACCGGCGAGCGCACGGCAAAAATCGACGATGCGCTGTGCGCCCTGCGTGCATTCGTCGACGTCGGCGACCAGCGCGAGGCGCACGAAATTGCGGCCGGGGTTCACGCCGTGCGCGGTACGCGCGAGGAACGAGCCCGGCAGAACCGTCACATTATAGTCGGCGTACAGGCGCTGGGCGAACTCGGTGTCCGTGAGGCCGGTGCGCGAGACGTCCGCCCACAGGTAGAACGCGGCGTCCGGCAGGCGCACGTCGAGCACGTCGGCGAGCATCGGCGTGACGGTGGAAAACTTCTGCAGATACTTCGCGCGGTTCTCGCGCACGTGCGTTTCGTCGTTCCACGCGGCGATGCTGGCGCTTTGAAACACCGTCGACAATGCCGCGCCGTGATACGTCCGGTAGAGCAGAAACGCTTTGAGGATCGCCGCATCGCCGGCGACGAAACCCGAGCGCATGCCCGGCACGTTCGAGCGCTTGGACAGGCTCGACAGCATGACCAGCCGCTCGTAGCCACGGCCGAGCTCGTGCGCGGCTTCGAGGCCGCCGAGCGGCGGCTGCGCTTCGTCGAAATAGATCTCGGAGTAGCACTCGTCGGACGCGATCACGAAGCCGTAGCGGTCCGACAGCGCGAACAGTTCGCGCCAGTCGTCGAGCGTGAGCACCGCGCCGGTCGGATTGCCGGGCGAGCAGACGTACAGAAGTTGCGTGCGGGCCCAGATGTCGGCCGGCACCGCCGAGTAGTCGCAGGCGAAATTGCGCGCCGGGTCGCTGTTGACGAAGTACGGCTGCGCGCCGCCGAGAATCGCCGCGCCTTCGTAGATTTGGTAGAACGGGTTCGGACAGAGTACGATCGCAGGTTCGCCGTCAGCATTGCGCCGTGGATCCAGCACCGTCTGCGCGAGCGCGAACAGCGCCTCGCGCGAGCCCGAGACCGGCAGCACCTCGGTGGCCGGATTGATCGGCGGCAGGCCGTAGCGCTGCGTGATCCACTTCGCGATCGACTCGCGCAGCGCCGGCGAGCCGAGCGTGGCCGGATAGGCGGCGAGGCCGCCGAGCGATGCCACCACCGCGTCGCGGATCAGCGCCGGCGTGGGATGTTTCGGTTCACCGATGCCGAAGCTGATATGCGCGAGGCCGGCCGGCGGCGTGACGTCCTTGAACAGCACACGCAGCTTTTCGAACGGGTAGGACTGAAGGGAATCGAGTAGCGGGTTCACGGAGCGGATCGAGCCTGATCGAAGATGGGCGCAGACGGATGCGGAGAAACTGGGCGCGCGCCGACCGACGGCAGGGCGTATCGAGTGCGGCAGACGGACCGACCGGGGACGGCGGCGAGCGGGTGATTATAGCGTGGCGCGCATGGCGTGGCGCGCATGGCGTGGCGCGCATGGCATGGGGCGCCACGCTGGGGCGAATAGCATGGGGCGCACGCCATGGGGCGCGGCTGCTCGCCGGCAGGCATGCGCCGGCGCCATGGGCTATGGTTGGCAATGGATGGAGACGGCGATTGCAGACGGCGCATGGCCCGGCACCGACGCAACCCGCCAGGTGGCGCATTCAATGCGTCACGGCGGGAATGAAGCGAGCCGCCGACGGTTCGCGCACCAACAAGCAGGAGCAGCAATGTACACAGCAGTCCCGCAGACAAGCGGACGAATCAGGGGAGAGCCCGTGGCGGTCCGTGGCCATCGCGTTGCGCGCACTGTCGCGGGCGATCCGGCCGGCCGCGCGGCAGACAAACCGGCAGATAAGCCGGCACATCATCCGGCGCATCATCCGGCGCATAAGCCGGCTGCCAGGCGCGCCACCAACCTCACGAGCGCGACCGCCAGCAATCTGACGACCCACTGCATAAGCAACGCCGCAGGCGCCCGCTCAAGGAGCCTGGCGCCATGACCAACTGGCTTCGCAACGGCTGGCCGACGCTCGCGATCATGCTCGGCGCTTCGGTGTGGGGAATGATCTGGTATCCGCTGCGCATGCTGGCGGCGCTCGGGGTCACCGGCACCGCGGCCAGTGCGCTGACGAGCGGCGCCGGCTGCCTGTTCGTGCTGCTGGTGCGCCATCGCGCGCTCAAAACCGTGCGCTGGCACTGGCTGCTCCCGGCGCTCGCGCTGGCCGCGGGCATCACCAACCTCGGCTTCGTGTGGGGCTCGATTCACGGCCAGGTGATGCGAGTGCTGCTGCTGTTCTATCTCACCCCCGCGTGGACTGCGCTCTTTGCACACTTCATCCTGCACGAACGGCTGAGCTGGGCGGGCGCGGGTCTGGCCGCGCTGTCGCTGGCCGGCGCGATGACCATGCTGTGGTCGCCGCAACTGGGGCTCCCCGTGCCCGGCAATCTCGCCGAATGGGCGGGCCTTGCCGGCGGCATGGGCTTTGCGATGAGCAACGTGCTGATCCTCAAGACCAGCCGCGTGCTGCCGGACATGAAGCCGGAAATGCGCACCGCGACGATCTTCGGCGGCGCGGCGATCTTCAGCGCGTGCGCCTCGCTGTTCGAGGCGATGCCCACGCCGCCCACCGGCGCGCATCTCGGCACGGCGGCGTTGCTGGTCGTGGGCCTGGGTCTGCTGCTGGCGTCGAACAACATGCTGGTGCAGTACGGGCTCGCCCGCGTGCCGGCCAACCGGGCGTCGATCATCATGCTGTTCGAGCTGGTGGTCACCGCGTTGTCCGCGTGGCTGTTCGCCGGCGAGATACCGGGACCGCGCGAATGGGCCGGCGGCGTGTGCATCGTACTGGCCTCGGCGTTGTCCAGCTGGGCGCATCGGACCAAGGTGTTGCCGCCCGATCCATCTACCGAGGACGTAGGCGTCGCGGCCGAGTGCGGCGCGCACAACAGCGGGCGCAACGACCATAAGGGCGGTAAGAATCGCCCACAGGCGATGGTATGATTGCCCCTCATTAGCCGGCGCATGCCTGAGCGCGTGTAGCCAGCGCCCGTATCGCGAAGATTGGCGGGCCGTTTCGCCGTAGCGGCGAACGGTTGGCGCGGCCTTCACGAGTCACCTATTACATCCCTTTTCAAACAGCGAAATCGCCGTGCGTCTGACCTCGATCAAACTCGCTGGCTTCAAGTCATTCGTCGATCCCACGCATTTCCAGGTTCCGGGCCAGCTAGTCGGCGTGGTGGGACCGAACGGGTGCGGCAAGTCCAACATCATCGATGCCGTGCGTTGGGTGCTCGGCGAATCGCGCGCCTCCGAGTTGCGCGGCGAGTCGATGCAGGACGTGATCTTCAACGGCTCGACCGCGCGCAAGCCGGGTAGCCGCGCCAGCGTCGAACTCGTGTTCGACAACGCCGACGGCCGCGCCGCCGGCCAGTGGGGCCAGTATGCCGAAATCGCCGTCAAGCGCGTACTTACGCGCGACGGCACCTCGAGCTACTACATCAACAATCTGCCGGCGCGTCGCCGCGACATCCAGGACATCTTCCTCGGCACCGGTCTCGGGCCGCGCGCCTACGCGATCATCGGGCAGGGCATGATCGCGCGACTGATCGAGGCGAAGCCGGAAGAGCTGCGCGTGTTCCTCGAGGAAGCCGCCGGCGTGTCGAAGTACAAGGAACGCCGCCGCGAAACCGAGAACCGTCTGCACGACACCCGCGAGAACCTGACCCGGGTCGAGGACATCATCCGCGAACTCGGCACGAACCTCGAGAAGCTCGAAGGGCAGGCGGTCGTCGCCACGCGCTACAAGGAACTGCAAACCGACGGTGAAGAGAAGCAGCGTCTCTTGTGGCTGCTGCGCAAGAATGAGGCGGGCAGCGAGCAGGAGCGCCAGCAACGCGCGATCGAACAGGCGCAGATCGACCTCGAGGCGCAAACCGCGAAGCTGCGTGAAGTCGAGGCGCAGCTCGAAACGCTGCGGGTCGCACATTATTCCGCCAGCGACGCGATGCAGGGCGCACAGGGCGCGCTGTACGAAGCGAATGCGGAAGTCAGCCGGCTCGAAGCCGAGATCAGATTCATCGTCGAATCGCGCAACCGCGTGCAGGCGCAGATCGCCGCGCTGGGCGCGCAGCGCGAGCAGTGGCAGTCGCAGGCCGAAAAGGCGCAGGGCGATATCGAAGACGCCGAAGAGCAGTTGGCCGTCGCCGAAGAAAAAGCCGCGCTCGCCGAAGACGAGGCCGCCGCCAAGCATGACGCGATGCCCGCGCTCGAAACGCGTTGGCGCGATGCGCAGACCGAGTTGAACGCCGAGCGCGGCGGGATCGCGCAGACCGAGCAGGCGCTCAAGCTCGAAGCCGCGCATCAGCGCAACGCCGATCAGCAATTGCAGCAATTGCAGCAGCGTCACGAGCGGTTGAAGCTGGAAGCGGGCGGGCTCGACGCACCCGACGAAGCGCAGCTCGAAGAACTGCGCATGCAGCTCGCCGAGCACGAAGAGATCCTGCACGACGCGCAGGCCCGTCTCGCCGACGCGCAGGAAACGCTGCCGCGCCTCGACGGCGAACGCCGCGCCGCGCAGGAGCGTGTGCAGGCCGAAAGCGCGCAGATTCATCAGCTCGACGCGCGCCTTGCCGCGCTCAAGCAGTTGCAGGAAAACGTCCAGACCGAAGGCAAGATCCAGCCGTGGCTCGAAAAGCACGAGCTGAACAGCCTGCCGCGTCTGTGGAAGAAGCTGCACGTCGAAGCCGGCTGGGAAACCGCGCTTGAAGCGGTGCTGCGCGAGCGCCTGGCCGCGCTCGAGGTGTCGAATCTCGACTGGGTCAAGGCGTTCGCCACCGACGCGCCGCCCGCCAAGCTCGCGTTCTACGCGCCGCCGGCGGCCGCTCAACCGGCCACTGCGCCGGCCGCCGCGCCGGCCGCATTGAGGCCGCTGCTGTCGCTCGAGCGGATCGACGACGCGGGCATTCGCGCGGTGCTGAACGACTGGCTCGGCCTCGCCTTCGTCGCCGACGATCTGCAGCAGGCGCTCAGCATGCGCTCGCAATTGCCGGAAGGCGGCTCGTTCGTCGTCAAGGCGGGTCACGTGGTGACGCGCGTCGGTGTGCAACTGTATGCCGCCGATTCCGAACAGGCCGGCATGCTGGCGCGTCAGCAGGAAATCGAAAATCTCGCGCGTCAGGTGCGCGCGCAGGCGTTGCTCGCCGACGACGCCAAGGCCGCCGCGATCCGCGCCGAGGCCGCGCACACGCAAGCCGCGCACGGGTTGACCGAGCTGCGTCAGCAGGCGGAGCGCGCAACCCAACGCGTGCACGCGTTGCAGATGGATGTGCTCAAGCTCACGCAGGCCCACGAGCGCTATACGCAGCGCAGCACGCAGATTCGCGAGGAGCTCGAAGAGATCAGCGCGCAGATCGAAGAACAGCGCGCGATGCGGGCGGAGTCGGAGGCGAACTTCGAGCGCCACGACGCCGAACTGGCCGAATTGCAGGCGCGCTTCGAAGATCATCAACTCGCCTTCGAAGCGCTCGACGAAGCATTGACCATTGCGCGCAGCGAAGCGCGCGATCTCGACCGCGGCGCCACCGACGCGCGCTTTGCCGCGCGCAACATGGCGAATCGCATCGACGAATTGAAGCGCAGCATCCAGGTCGCGCACGAGCAGAGCGAGCGCGTCGCAGGTTCACTGGAAGACGCGCGTGCCGAACTGGAAACGATCAACCAGCAGACCGCGCACACCGGCCTGCAGGACGCGCTCGACATCCGTTCGGTCAAGGAAGAAGCGCTGCATGCGGCGCGCCTCGAACTGGACGATCTCACCGCTAAACTGCGTGCCGCCGACGAAAGCCGCCTCACCGCAGAGCGCGCGCTGCAGCCGCTGCGCGAGCGCATCAGCGAATTGCAGTTGAAGGAACAGGCCGCGCGCCTGAACGGCGAGCAGTTCATCGAGCAACTCGCGGCGGCCGGTGTCGACGAAGCCGAATTGCAGGCCAAGCTGACGCCGGACATGAAGCCGTCGTACCTGCAAGGCGAAGTCACGCGCATCAACAACGCGATCACCGCACTCGGTCCGGTCAACATGGCCGCGCTCGACGAACTGAAGGCCGCAACCGAGCGCAAGACGTTCCTCGACTCGCAATCGGCCGACCTGACCAGCGCGATCGAAACGCTCGAAGACGCGATCCGCAAGATCGACGCGGAAACGCGCACGCTGCTGCAAGGCACGTTCGACGAAGTGAACCGCCATTTCGGCGACCTGTTCCCGCGCCTCTTTGGCGGCGGTCAGGCGAGGCTGATCATGACCGGCGACGAGATTCTCGACGCTGGCGTGCAGGTGATGGCGCAGCCGCCGGGCAAGAAGAATTCGACGATCCACCTGCTGTCGGGCGGCGAAAAAGCGCTGACCGCCACCGCGCTGGTGTTCGCGATGTTCCAGTTGAATCCTGCGCCGTTCTGTCTGCTCGACGAAGTGGACGCGCCGCTCGACGACGCCAACACCGAGCGGTTCGCCAATCTCGTGCGAGCGATGTCGAACAAAACCCAGTTCCTGTTCATCTCGCACAACAAGATCGCGATGGAAATGGCGCAACAGCTGATCGGCGTGACCATGCAGGAGCAGGGCGTGTCGCGGATCGTCGCGGTCGACATGGAAACGGCGGCCGGTTTCGCCCAGAATATCGTTTGAGTCAAAGCCTGCGCGGGCGCCCGCATTCAGCGCAGCGGCCCACGCCGCGCGACACGTGGAGCGCACGCAGCGCCGCGCAGATAGAAGAATTGCTGATGGAGCATGCATGGACGAGTTGACACTCGGTTTGATCGGCGCGGGCGCCGTAGTGGTCGGGGGCGTGGTCGTGTACAACGCGTGGCAAGGCGCGAAGGTGCGCCGCAAGATGCCGCGGCCCATGCCGACCGACACCGCCGAGAGTTTCGCGCGGGACGATCACGAGGAGCCGAGCCCGTTCATCGAACCGGCCCGGCCGACCACGCGCCGCGAACCGGTGGTGGGTTCCGACACTGCGGCCAACACCACGGCGGCGCGCGTCGAACCGACTTTCGGCGCGCCCGCGGGCGTTGCGCCGCTCGATACGCCGGCCGATATCCAGGCCGAGACGACCACGCCGAATGGCTATCCGGAAGCCGCGGGCGTGGCCGCAGCCGAGGGCGTCGAGCAAGTCGCGGCCAGCGAGGCGGCGCAGCCAACGCCAGCCGCGCGTAAGGCCGGCGAGCCGGTCGAGCCGATCCTGCCGGCGGCCACGACGATCTCGTCCGCGCCGCCTGCGATCGTCGACCGCCGGATCGACTGCATCGTGCCGATCCGGCTGAACGGGCCGGTCGCAGGCGACAAGGTGATTCCGCTCGCACAGCGTTTGCGCCGCGCTGGCAGCAAGCCGGTGCATATCGAAGGCAAGCTCGAAGGCGGCGCCTGGGAGCTGCTGCAAAACGGTGCGCGTTATGAGGAGCTGCGCGCGGCCGCGCAACTGGCCAATCGCAGCGGCGCGCTCAACGAACTGGAGTTCTCGGAGTTCGTGACCGGCGTGCAGCAGTTTGCCGACGCGCTCGACGCGTCGCCGGAATTTCCCGACATGCTGGAAACGGTGGCGATGGCGCGCGAGCTCGACGGCTTCGCCGCGCAGTGCGACGCGCAGTTGTCGATCAACGTGCTCTCCGACGGCGCGCCGTGGTCGGCCAACTACGTGCAGGCGGTGGCATCGCAGGACGGTTTGCTGCTGTCGCGCGACGGCACGCGCTTCGTCAAGCTCGACGCGCGCCAGAGCCCGGTGTTCATGCTGCAATTCGGCGACACCAACTTCCTGCGCGACGACCTCACGTACAAGGGCGGCCAGATGATCACGCTGGTACTCGATGTGCCGGTCGCCGACGAAGACATCCTGCCGTTCCGGCTGATGTGCGACTACGCGAAATCGCTGGCCGAGCGCATCGGCGGCCGGGTGGTCGACGACGGTCGTCGCCCGTTGCCGGAAACCGCGTTGCTCGCGATCGAAAAACAGTTGATGACGCTCTACGCGAAACTTGAACAGGCGGGTATTCCGGCGGGCTCGCCGGCCACGCGGCGGCTGTTCAGTCAGTAACCCGACGCGTCTCTCTCGTGTCTGTGGCGGCCGCACGATGTGCGGCCGTCGTCGTTTGTGGTGGCATGTGCCGCGGCGATTGGCGGCGATTGGCGGCGATCGGCGGTGTTTGGCGGCGGCACGTTCAAACGTCGCCGCGCATCGGCGACAAACGCGCCGGAGCCGGCCCAAATCCACCCGTTCGGCCGATGTAAAGGGGCACGCTTCCTGCGATAATTCAATCTCTGAATTTCACTGAAGAGCCCTCCGACAGCATGGCCCGACCCTCCGTCTCTCAACCCGCACCCAGCGCTCCGGCCGAGCGGGCCGCGTGGCTGCGCGCCGAACTCGAACGCGCGAACTACGCGTACTACGTGCTCGACCAGCCGGAACTGCCGGACGCGGAATACGACAAGCTGTTCAAGGAACTGGAGAGCATCGAGACGGAGCATCCAGATCTGATCGTGCCGGATTCGCCGACCCAGCGCGTGGGCGGCGCAGCGGCGAGCGGCTTCGAGCCGGTCGTACACGACCAGCCGATGCTGTCGCTGAACAACGGTTTCACCGATGAAGACATCGTCGCGTTCGACAAACGCGTTGGCGACGGGCTCGGCAAGAATGCGAGCGAGCCGCCGGCGCCGGTCGCTGCGGTATCGGTCGCTGCGGTATCGGTCGTTGCGTTCCCGGTAGATTATGCGGCCGAATTGAAGTTCGACGGCCTCGCGATCTCGCTGCGCTATGTCGACGGCCTGTTCGTGCAGGCCGCCACACGCGGCGACGGCACGACCGGCGAGAACGTCACCGAGAACGTCCGCACGATCCGTTCCATCCCGCTCAGGCTCAAGGGCAAGCGCGTGCCGCACGTGCTCGACGTGCGCGGCGAAGTGCTGATGTTCAAGCGCGACTTCGAGCGCCTGAATGAACGCCAGCGCGCCGCTGGGCAGAAGGAGTTCGCCAATCCGCGCAATGCGGCGGCGGGCAGTTTGCGCCAGCTCGACTCGAAGATCACCGCGCAGCGGCCTCTGTCGTTTTTCGCCTATGGCATCGGCGTGCTCGAAGGGGCCGGGATGCCGGCCACGCACAGCGAACTGCTCGACTGGTACAAGGAACTCGGCTTGCCGGTGAACGGCGAACGGGCGGTGGTGCAGGGTGCGGCAGGCTTGCTGGGCTTCTTCCACGCGGTCGGCGAGAAGCGCGATGCGCTGCCGTACGACATCGACGGAGTGGTCTACAAGGTCAACCGGCGCGATGAGCAGGACGCGCTCGGCTTCGTGTCGCGTGCGCCGCGCTTTGCACTGGCGCACAAGTTTCCCGCGCAGGAAGCGCTGACCCGGCTCGTCGCAATCGACGTGCAGGTCGGCCGCACCGGCGCGATCACGCCGGTGGCGCGGCTCGAGCCGGTGTTCGTCGGCGGCGCGACGGTCACGAATGCGACGCTGCACAATGAAGACGAAGTGCGCCGCAAGGATATCCGCATCGGCGACACGGTGATCGTGCGGCGCGCCGGCGACGTGATTCCCGAAGTGGTCAGCGCGCTGCTCGAGCGCCGCCCGCACGACGCCCGCGAGTTCGTGATGCCGACGCAGTGCCCGGTATGCGGCTCGAACATCGAGCGGCTGCCCGACGAGGCGATCGCACGCTGCACCGGCGGCCTGTTCTGTCCGGCGCAGCGCAAGCAGGCGCTGTGGCACTTCGCACAACGGCGCGCGCTCGATATCGACGGGCTCGGCGAAAAGATCGTCGACCAACTGGTCGAGCAGAACCTGGTGCGCACGCCGGCCGATCTGTTCAATCTAGGCTTTGCCACGCTCGCTGAGCTCGACCGCTTCGCCGAGAAGTCCGCTCAGAACCTGCTCGACTCGCTCGAAAAGGCCAAGCACACCACGCTCGCGCGCTTTATCTACGCGCTCGGCATCCGTCATGTGGGTGAATCGACGGCGAAAGATCTGGCGAAGCACTTCGGCTCGCTGGTTCCGATCATGGACGCATCGGTCGACGCCCTGCTGGAGGTCAACGATGTGGGGCCGGTGGTGGCCGAATCGATCCATCAGTTCTTCGCCGAAGACCACAACCGCACGGTGATCGACCAGTTGCGCGCGCCGGGCAAGGTCACGTGGCCGGAAGGGCCGCCCGCGCCCAGGGCGCCACAAGGCGTGCTGGCCGGCAAGACGGTGGTGTTGACCGGCACCTTGCCGAGCCTCGCCCGCGAAGAGGCCAAGGAAATGCTCGAAGCGGCCGGCGCAAAAGTGGCGGGGTCGGTGTCGAAGAAGACGGACTATGTGGTGGCGGGGGCCGAAGCAGGCAGCAAGTTGGCGAAAGCCGAGGAACTTGGTATCCCGGTACTCGACGAAGATGGTATGCGTAAGCTCCTGGAGGGGCAGTTATGATCCGTGAAATTCTCAAGATGGGCGATCCGCGCCTGCTGCGTATTGCCGATCCGGTCGATCACTTCGACACGCCTGAACTGCATGAACTCGTCAAGGACCTGTTCGAGACCATGCACGACGCGAACGGCGCGGGTCTCGCCGCACCGCAGATCGGCGTCAATCTGCAGGTCGTGATCTTCGGTTTCGGCCAGAACGAGCGCTATCCCGACGCGCCGCCGGTGCCGGAGACGGTGCTGATCAATCCGACCATCACGCCGGTGTCGCTCGATATGGAAGAGGGCTGGGAGGGCTGTCTGTCGGTGCCGGGCCTGCGCGGTGCGGTGAGCCGGTTTTCGATGATCAAGTATCACGGCTTCGATCAGTACGGCACTCCGATCGACCGCGTGGCCGAGGGTTTTCATGCGCGCGTGGTGCAGCACGAGTGCGATCACCTGATCGGCAAGCTGTATCCGATGCGAATCAACGATTTCGCGAAGTTCGGCTTCACCGACGTGCTGTTTCCCGATCTGGATCCGAACCACGACGACTGACGCCGCCGCGCGGTGTGCTGCGCGGCTGGAGCGCGCAAAGCCGCGGGCAGGCAACAAAAAACCCACGCCGATACGTGGGTTTTTTGTCGGTGAGCGGCCGTGTTTCGGGCGCCGGCTTGCGTGAACCGGTTCGCCTCACGCGGGCGTTCGCGTCATCAGAACGACTCGTCGGCCGCCAGATAGCGCCACTGGCCCGGCGGCAGCGCGCCGAGCATCACGCGGCCCATTCGCACCCGCTTGAGGCCAATCACTTCGAGGCCGACCAGTTCGCACATCCGGCGAATCTGGCGCTTCTTGCCTTCGCGCAGCACGAAACGCAATTGCTCGCCGTTCTGCCAGCTGACCTGGGCCGGCTTCAGCGGCACGCCTTCGAGCGACAGGCCGTGGCGCAGCAGCGCGAGACTTTCGGGCGGGAAGTGGCTTTCGACATCGACCGTGTGCTCGCCGTAGGCCACCCGCACCAGGTACTCCTTGTCGATCTCCGAATGACCGCCGATCAGCTGCTTGGCGATGCGGCCGTCCTGCGTCAGCACCAGCAAGCCCGTCGAGTCGATGTCCAGACGGCCGGCCGGCGCGAGTTGACGCAGATGCGCGACCGAGAAGCGAATCTCCGAGCGGTCGCCCTCCCAGCGATTCTCGGGCGTGACCAGTGTGATAGCCGGCTGATAGCCGTCTTCCGCCTGGCCCGAGACCAGACCAACGGGCTTGTGAAGCAGCACCGTCACCTGGCTCGCTTGCGCGGCTTCGGCGGCGGGATCGATCTCGATGCGCTGATCCGGACGAACCTTGGTGCCGAGCGTGTCGACGCGCTCGCCGTCCACCAGCACCCAGCCTTTCTCGATCCACTCATCGGCTTCGCGGCGCGAGCACAGACCGAGTTCGGACATCAGTTTCGACAGGCGCAGGGTGCCCGGCGCATCTTCATAATCGCGACGCGGGGTGCGCGGCGCGGCCTCGATGCCGGTATCGCGGCGCTCGGCGCGGGCCGCCGACGCGGAGTCGCGCGACTGCTCGGTGCGGGCCGGGCGGTCGTCGCCGAAACGGCGGGTGGCGGGCGGCTGTGTTTTGCCGAAGCCGCGCGCCGGGCGGTCGGCATGTTCGGCACGTTCGGTGCGTTCGGAACGTTCGGTGCGCTTAGCGTGGCGCGTTGGGCGGTCGCCGAATTCACGTTTGGCCGGAACCCGGTCGCCACGGTCGTCGCGGTTGCCGCGGTCGTCTCGCGGAGCGCGGGGCGGTCGGTCGGAACGGTCGCCGTAGCCGCTCTTGACGGGTTTCGCGAAGCTGCGTTCGCCACGCGCGGACGCACCGCGCTCGCCTTCGAATCGACGCGGGGCGCTGTCGCCGCGCGCTCCCCGTTCGCCGCCACGGCGTTCCTGCGACGCATCGCGGTCGCTGCCGAAACGGGGGCGATCGGCTGCATCGCGCTCGCGGCGCACCGGACGCTCGCCGCGCGGCCCGCCTTCCGACGGACGACCCGCGCCCGCGCGCTGGCCGCTGAATGGGCGGCGTTCGCCGTCGTCGCGACGCGGGGCGCGTTCGCCACGATTGCCCGTGCCTTCGAATCGACGGGGAGCGCGTTCGCCACGTTCGCCGCCAGCGCCTTCAAAGCGTCGGGGAGCGCGTTCACCGCGTTCGCCGCCAGCGCCCTCAAAGCGTCGGGGCGCGCGTTCACCGCGTTCGCCGCCAGCGCCTTCAAAGCGTCGGGGCGCGCGTTCGTCACGTTCGCCGCCCGCGCCCTCAAAGCGTCGGGGCGCGCGTTCACCGCGTTCGCCGCCAGCGCCTTCAAAGCGTCGGGGAGCGCGTTCACCGCGTTCACCGCCCGCGCCCTCAAAGCGTCGGGGTGCACGCTCGCCACGTTCGCCGCCAGCGCCCTCAAAGCGTCGGGGAGCGCGTTCACCACGTTCGCCACCTGCGCCTTCAAAGCGGCGCGGCGCGCGTTCACTACGCTCGCCACCGCCCTCAGACCGGCGCGTCGCACCCGCACCGCTCGCACCGCGTTCGCGCGAAAACGACCCTTCAGCGCGCGGTGCACGCGCACCGCCGCCCGCCGGCTTACCACCCGCCGGCCGCTTCGCGCCGCCACCGGCTGCGCGAGCGCCTTCATCCCGCGCCCCGCTGAATCCCGCCGTCGACGGTGTGGGTCCCGCCGGGCGGGTCGGGCGCGTCGGTTTGCGCGCCGACGCGCTGCCGCTACGGACTGGGGCGCGTTCGGACGAAGCCGGCCGCGGGTGCTTGGCTGTTAATTTGACTCGCATGAAATCTCACACTGCAATCGCGCGCAGCAGTTCGGTCTCGACCTGAATTTGCAGGCGATTGTCGGACAGACCGTGCCCATCCAGCAGGAACACGTCTTCGACGCGTTCGCCGAGCGTATTGATCCGCGCCGAAGCGACGCCGACCCGATGCTCGGCCAGCACACGCGCGATCGAATAAAGAAGGCCTGGCCGGTCGTTCGCCGACACGGACAGGATGTAGTATTGGCCGCGCTCGTCGGCCCGAAGATCGACGCGCGGCGTAACGGGGAAGGTCCGCGACAGCCGTGACAAACGGCCTTTCGACGGTCCCGGCAGCAGGGTGCCGTGTCCGGTGAGGCGCGCGGTCAGTTCCTGTTCGACCAGATTGGCAATGTCGCGATAGTGCACGTCTTCTTCGGTATGCGCGACGAGGAAATTATCGAGCGCATAACCATGGCGGGTCGTGCTGACCCGCGCATCGAGCACCGACAGGCTGTTACGGTCGAAATACGCGCAGATGCCCGCGAACAGATCGGGCTGATCTTTCACGTACACCAGCACCTGCAGCGCCTCGCCGATCGGCGACGGGCGGGCACGGACGATCGGCGTCGGCGTTTCGACATGGCGGAACAGCACGCGTGTCTGCCATGCGATATCGGCTGCGTCGTGGCGCAGGAAATAGCCGACGTCGAGCCGGTCCCACAGCGCCCGTTGCGCGCCTTCCGGCACGGTTTCGAGGCGCAGCAACGCGAGTGCTTCTTCCTGGCGGCACTTCAGTTCCGAATGCGCGTCCGGCCGTGCGCCACCGAGCACGGCCAGCGTGGTGCGGTACAGGTCCTCGAGCAGCTTGCCCTTCCACGTGTTCCAGACTTTCGGACTGGTGCCGCGAATATCGGCCACGGTCAGCAGATAGAGCGCGGTGAGGCGGCGCTCGGTACCGACCAGTTCGGCAAACCGCTTGATCACTTCCGGATCGCTCGTGTCCTGCTTTTGCGCGACCTGGCTCATGGTCAGGTGCTGCTGCACCAGCCAGACCACCAGTTCGCCGTCCTCGCCATCGATGCCGTGGTTGCGGCAGAAGCGCCGCGCGTCGACCATGCCGAGCGTGGAATGGTCGCCGCCGCGGCCCTTGGCGATATCGTGGAACAGCGCCGCCACGTACAGTACCCATTGCCGGTCGAAGTTGACCATCAACTGGCTGCAGAACGGGTACTCGTGCGCGTGCTCGGCCACCGCGAAGCGGCGCAGGTTGCGCAGTACCATCAGGATGTGCTGGTCGACGGTGTAGACGTGATACAGGTCATGCTGCATCTGTCCGACGATGCGCCGGAAATTCAGCAGATAGCGCCCGAGCACGCTGGTCTGGTTCATCAGCCGCAATGCGTGCGTGATGCCGGCCGGCTGCTTCAGGATGCTCATGAAAAGACGCCGGTTTTCCGGATCGCGCCGCCAGTGCTGATCCATGATGTCGCGGGCGTTGTAGATCGCGCGCAGCGTGCGCGCCGACAGACCCTTCACGCCGGGCGTCTGCTCATACAACAGAAAGGCCTCGAGGATCGCGTTCGGCTCGCGCTGGAACACGTCGTCGCTGGCGATTTCCAGCATGCCCTGCTTTTCGACGAAGCGATCCGACAGCACGCGCGTAATGCCGCTCGTGCTGGGGAAGAGTTGCGCCTCGATGTTCTGGATCAGGATGGTCGCGAGTTGGGTGACGGCCTTGGCGGACCAGTAGTAGCGGCGCATCAGCTGTTCGCTGGCTCGCTTGGTGACGGTCGGCTGGAAGCCGAAACTCTCGGCCACGGGCGTCTGCAGGTCGAACACGATGATGTCCTGACGACGCCCCGCAATCACATGCAGGCGCGCACGCAGCGCTTTCAGGAAGCCCTCGTTATGGCGCAGTTCGCGCGCTTCACGCTCGGTGATCAGCCCGCGTGCTTCGAGCTCGCGCCAGCTGCTGCCGAAACCGGCTGCCTGGGTGATCCACAGAATCAGCTGCAGGTCGCGCAGGCCGCCCGGGCTTTCCTTGATGTTGGGTTCGAGCGCGTACGGCGTGTCCTGAAACTTGGCGTGCCGCTGACGCATTTCCAGCACTTTCGCCTGGAAGAACGCCTTCGGGTCGAGCGCTTCGCGGTAGCGCGTGGCGAATTCGTCGAACAGCGCGGCGCTGCCCGTGATGCGCCGCGCCTCGAGCAGCGAGGTGCGCACGGTCACGTCGTTGGCGGACTCTTCGAGGCATTGCGACACGCTGCGCACGCTGCTGCCGAGTTCCAGCCCCAGATCCCACGCGAGGCTGATGAAGCGCTCGATGCGCGCTTCGGTATGCGCGGCCGGCGCGTCCGGCAGCAGCACGAGAATGTCGATGTCGGAGTGGGGCGCCAGCTCGCCCCGTCCGTAGCCGCCGACGGCCAGCAAGGCCAGTTCGTCCGGCAGCTCGCAGGTGTCCCAGGCGGCGCGCAGCGCGTCGTCGGTGGCGCGCGCGAGGGCGGCCATCAAACCATCCACGTTGGTGGCCGTTTTGAAGCGTTCCAGCAATTGGGCTTTGGCCACTTTGTAGTCCGCCTTGAGCGACGTGGCATGGGATTGGGCAACGGCTGGAACACTACTCATGGGCAGGCTTGCGCTCAGGTCGAAAGTCGGTCAGGCAGTGGCCGCGACCACCGGCGGGCGCGCAGGCGTGCCGGTGGAAACGGTCAGCACGTCGTAGCCGGTCTCGGTGACGAGCACGGTGTGCTCCCACTGTGCCGACAGGCTGCGATCTTTGGTCTTGACGGTCCACTGGTCGGGCATGGTGCGGATCTCGCGGCGGCCCGCGTTGATCATCGGCTCGATCGTGAAGATCATGCCCGCCTGCAGTTCGAGCCCGGTGCCGGGGCGGCCGTAGTGCAGAATCTGCGGGTCTTCGTGGAACACCGTGCCGATGCCGTGGCCGCAGTATTCGCGCACCACACTGTAGCCGTGGCCTTCCGCGTGCTTCTGGATCGCATAGCCGATGTCGCCGAGATGCGCGCCCGGGCGGACCTGATCGATGCCGAGCCACATGCATTCGAAGGTGGTCTGGACCAGCCGTTTGGCGAGGATCGAGCCTTCGCCGACGATGAACATGCGGCTCGTGTCGCCGAAATAGCCTTCCTTGATGACGGTGACGTCGATGTTCAGCGCATCGCCGTTCTTCAGCGTCTTGTCGCCGGGGATGCCGTGGCAGATCACGTCGTTGACGGAAATGCAGGTGGCTTTCGGGTACGGCGGATAGCCGGGCGGCTGATAATTCAGCGGCGCGGGCACCGTGCCCTGTTCCTTGAGCATGTATTCATGACACAACCGGTCGAGTTCGCCGGTCGTAATGCCGGCCGCGACGAACGGCGTGATGTAGTCGAGCAATTCGCTCGCGAGCCTGCAGGCGACGCGCATCTGCGCGATATCGTGTTCGTTTTTGAGCGTAATAGCCATGAGTCGGGCCTGAAATGCGATTTATTGCGGGATTATCGCACCATATTCCGGCTGTCGCAGGCTTTTGCGAGTGGGCTGGCGGGCTCGGCGGACGGTTTTGCCGGCGCGCGGCGGACGGTTTGTGGAAGTTTGCGCGCGACGCACTGGCGCGGGCACGCGACCGAGGGTCATTGCATGGTTTTGCGCTTCGGTTCCCGCCGCGCGGCGCCCACGACTCAGGCGGCGAGCGGCTCGGTGCAACCTCGCCGCGGTCGGCGGGAGCTACCCGCCCGGTTGAGTCGGCCAGTAGGCGCGTGCTATACTCTCTGGCTAAGTCAGTCCATGTCCCGCTTTTTCCGTTCTGTTGCCTCACATAGCCTTGCATAGAGGCAGTGATGGTGAAAGATGGACAAGTCGGAGAGCGGGAAAGTGGAAGAGTGGAAGAGGCTTATGGCTTCTCATGGTGCTTGCTGCGTAGATCGTGAGAAGTAAGTAAGGAAGAAGAAGTAAGTGGCGCTGCCGGAAGGCGGTCGCCGAATCGCAGTAGTCAGGCAGCAAACTCGCAAGCCGGCGCACCAAGGGTGTCCGTCGCGTTCAGCCCGATAGGGGCGGCGCGGCCGATACGGCAGCCGGCTTAAGACCCAACCCTCGCGGAGATTTTAATGGCAGTTACCATGCGTCAAATGCTGGAAGCCGGTGTCCACTTCGGTCACCAAACGCGCTTCTGGAACCCGAAGATGGCCCCCTTCATTTTCGGTCATCGCAACAAGATTCACATCATCAACCTCGAAAAGACGCTGCCGATGTACAACGACGCGCTGAAGTACGCGCGTCAACTGGCAGCGAACCGCGGCACGATCCTGTTCGTCGGCACGAAGCGTCAGTCGCGCGACACGATCGCCGAAGAAGCGCAACGCGCTGGCATGCCGTACGTCAACGCCCGCTGGCTCGGCGGCATGCTGACCAACTTCAAGACGCTGAAGGTTTCGATCAAGCGCCTGAAGGACATGGAAGCGGGCGAAACCGAGCGCATGAGCAAGAAGGAAGCGCTGCTGTTCGAACGCGAAATGGCCAAGCTGCAGAAGTCGATCGGCGGCGTGAAGGACATGGGCGGCATTCCGGACGCGATCTTCGTGGTCGACGTCGGCTATCACAAGATCGCCGTGACCGAAGCTAACAAGCTCGGCATTCCGGTCATCGCCGTGGTCGACACGAACCACTCGCCGGAAGGCATCGACTACGTGATCCCGGGTAACGACGACGCCAGCAAGGCAGTCGCCCTGTACGCGGCTGGCGTGGCTGACGCGATCCTCGAAGGCCGCGCGAACGCGGTCAACGAAGTGGTGCAGGCTGCACGTGGCGACGACGGCGACGAGTTCGTCGAGGTCAACCCGGAAGCGTAAAGCTGCCCCGTGGCCAGCAAAAAAGGGGGCTTTCTACAGGCCCCCTTTTTTTAAGCCGCGACATTGTTGTGGGGCGCCGCAAGGAGTGCCCGACGCGTTGTCCGTAAAAAATACGCGGAACGTGGAAACGAATTCTTGCCGCCGGTATCGAAGTGCGGGCGGCGTGTGACAGACGGAACTCAAGGAGCAAATGATGGCGGCAATTACCGCAAGCATGGTTGCAGAACTGCGCGCAAAGACCGATGCGCCGATGATGGAATGCAAGAAGGCGCTGACGGAAGCCGACGGCGATCTGGCGCGCGCCGAAGAACTGCTGCGCGTGAAGCTGGGCAACAAGGCCAGCAAGGCAGCGTCGCGCGTGACGGCTGAAGGCGTGGTCGCTTCGTTCATCGGCGGCAACGCTGGCTCGCTGGTCGAGCTGAACTGCGAAACCGACTTCGTTTCGAAGAACGACGACTTCCTGGCTTTCTCGAAGAAGGTCGCCGAGCTGGTCGCTACGCAAAACCCGGCTGACGTGGCCGCCCTGTCGGCGCTGCCGCTCGACGGCTCGACGGTCGACGCAGTGCGTCTCGCACTGGTCGGCAAGATCGGCGAAAACCTGTCGATCCGCCGTTTCGTGCGCTTCGACACCGCCAACAAGCTGGCAGCGTACCTGCACGGCACGCGTATCGGCGTGCTGGTCGAATACACCGGCGCGGACGAGCAGGTCGGCAAGGACGTGGCAATGCACATCGCCGCGATGAAGCCGGTTTCGCTGTCGTCGGACGACGTGCCGGCGGACCTGATCGCCAAGGAGCGCAGCATCGCTGAACAGAAGGCCGCTGAATCGGGCAAGCCGGCTGAAATCGTCGCCAAGATGGTCGACGGCAGCGTGCAGAAGTACCTGAAGGAAGTATCGCTGCTGAACCAGCCGTTCGTTAAGAACGACAAGCAGACGATCGAGCAGATGCTCAAGGCGGCCGGTGCGAGCGTGCAGAAGTTCGCACTGTTCGTGGTCGGCGAAGGCATCGAGAAAAAGCAGGACGACTTCGCAGCCGAAGTGGCCGCGCAGGTTGCTGCTGCAAAGCAACAATAAGCTTTAACGAAGCTTCACGTTGTACTGTTGGACCCGCGGCGAAGCAAGACTTTGCCGCGGTCGGCAGCGGCGCAAGGCTGCGCGCGGGTAGACCCTCGTTGCGCAGCCGCCGGCGGACCCGGGGTCCGTCAATTTGGCGACGCTTGCCCGAATCAGCATTTCACCCCTACATTAGTCCCTTGTTGTTGCCCTGTACTGCGCGATCTGGAAATCCCTATGCCCACTGCTTACAAACGCGTCCTGCTCAAACTCTCCGGTGAAGCTCTGATGGGCGACGATGCCTTCGGCATCAATCGTGGGACCATCGAACGAATGGTGGCGGATGTGGCCGAAGTGGTCCGTCTCGGCACGCAGCTTGCCGTGGTGATCGGTGGCGGCAATATTTTCCGTGGTGTGGCGGGCGGCGCAGCCGGCATGGATCGCGCAACGGCCGACTACATGGGCATGCTGGCCACCATGATGAACGCGCTGGCGCTGCAGGATGCGATGCGCCACGCCGGTATCGAGGCGCGTGTGCAGTCGGCGCTGCGCATGGATCAGGTGGTCGAGCCGTATATCCGGCCCCGCGCGATTCGCCAGCTCGAAGAAGGCAAAGTCGTGATTTTCGCGGCCGGCACCGGCAACCCGTTCTTCACGACCGACACGGCGGCCGCGCTGCGCGGCTCGGAAATCGGCGCTGAAGTCGTGCTGAAAGCAACCAAGGTGGACGGCGTCTATTCGGCCGACCCCAAGAAGGATCTGAGTGCGACCCGTTACACCACGATCAGCTTCGACGAGGCGATCGGCCGCAATCTGCAGGTGATGGACGCCACCGCGTTCGCCCTGTGCCGCGACCAGAAGCTGCCGATCCGGGTGTTTTCGATCGTCAAGCCGGGCGCGCTCAAACGCATCGTACTAGGCGAGGACGAGGGCACCCTCGTGCACGTGTAAACTCTCGTTTCACATAACGTGGGCTTTGACGCGAGCCTGGGCCGCCGCCGAACGCGCGCTGGCGGGTTCGCATCGTTTTGAAGGTTCGGAGGTTTGAAAATGTCTGTGGCTGATATCAGGAAGGGCGCTGAACAAAAGATGCAGCGTTCCATCGACGCGTTCAAGAACGATCTGTCGAAGATCCGCACGGGCCGTGCGCACACGGGCCTGCTCGATCATATCCAGTGCGACTATTACGGATCGCCGGTGCCGATTTCGCAGGTCGCGAACCTCACGCTGATCGACGCACGCACGATCGGCGTGCAGCCGTGGGAAAAGAAGATGGTCCAGGTCGTCGAAAAGGCGATTCGCGAGTCGGACCTCGGTCTGAACCCCGCCACGCAAGGCGATGTGATCCGCGTGCCGATGCCGGCGCTGACCGAAGAACGCCGGCGCGAACTGACCAAGGTGGTCAAGAGCGAAGCGGAAACGGCCAAGGTGGCCGTGCGCAACCTGCGCCGCGACGCCAACGAGCAGTTGAAGAAGCTCGTCAAAGACAAGGAAATTTCGGAGGACGACGAGCGTCGTGCAGGCGACGACGTTCAGAAGCTGACGGACCGGTTCGTCGCTGAAATCGACAAGCTCGTCGTGACCAAGGAAGCCGAGATCATGACGGTCTGAGGCTCTTTGCCTCAGCACGTTCAGGTTCTCACTTCTCATTTGTAGTCACTGTCCCGACGGCCATGACCTATACCAGCTCAACCGTGCGCGTGCCTGATGTCGCCGCGGTGCCGCGTCATATCGCGATCATCATGGATGGCAACGGCCGTTGGGCCACCCAGCGGCGCTTGCCGCGTGTGGCGGGCCACACGCGCGGCGTCGACGCGGTGCGCGCGGCCGTCGAGGCATGCGCGCGGCGGGGCGTCGAATACCTGACGCTGTTCGCCTTCAGCTCGGAAAACTGGCGCCGTCCGAACGAAGAGGTGTCGTTCCTGATGCGCCTGTTCGTCACCGCGCTGGAGCGCGAAATCGGCAAGCTGCACGCGAACGGCATCCGTTTGCGTGTGGTCGGCGATCTGGATCGTTTCGACGCGAAGATCCGCGATCTGATCAAGCGCGCGGAAACCAAGACCGCGCGCAACTCCCGTCTCACGCTGACCATCGCCGCAAATTACGGCGGGCGCTGGGACATCATGCAGGCCACCCGCAAGCTCGCCGAGCAGTCGGCGCTGGCGGGCAAGCCGGTCGAGGTCAACGAGGATTCGTTTGCCGAGCATCTGTCCATGGCTTACGCGCCGGAGCCGGACCTGTTCATCCGCACCGGCGGCGAGCGGCGCGTCAGCAACTTCCTGCTGTGGCAGCTCGCCTACACTGAGTTCTACTTTACCGACACGTTCTGGCCGGATTTCGACGCCGACGCGCTCGGCCATGCCATCGCTTCATACGCGGAGCGTGAACGCCGTTTCGGCCGCACCAGTGCTCAGCTCGAGCCGCAATCGCAAAACGTCGATTCGCTTCCATGCTAAAAACCCGTGTCATCACGGCGATCATCCTGCTGGCAGTGTTCCTGCCGATCACGCTGTTCGCGCCGGTGGGCGCGTTCGGCGCGCTGATCGCCTTTGTCGTCGTGTTCGCCGCGTGGGAGTGGGCACGTCTGCTCAAGCTGGGCGGCGCCGGTCCGGTGGTGTACGCGCTGGTGGCGGCGGTCGCGCTGGTCGCCAGCACGCAGCTCGGCACGGGGATTGAAGAGGCCCGCTCGCTCTTCAAGGCGGCCGCGATCTTCTGGGTGATCGCCGGTCCGTTCGTGCTGCTGCGCAAGCCCACGCTGGCGCAGGGCGCCTGGCGCACCTTTCTGTTCCTTGCCGGCATTGTGGTATTCGCCGCGTGCTGGCATGCTCTCGTCGCCGCGCGCATGCAGGGCGTGCCCTTCGTGCTGTCGCTGCTGCTATTGGTATGGCTTGCCGATATCGGCGCATACTTCTGCGGAAGGGCGTTCGGAAAACACAAACTCGCGCCCGCCATCAGTCCGGGTAAGACCTGGGAAGGCGCGATCGGCGGCTGGCTGGTGGTGATGATCGTCGCGGCGGCGGCGGTCGTTTTGCATGCGTTCGAGCCGACCCTGTATTCTGCGTTGCTGGCGCAATGGGGCGCCGCACGCGCACTGCTCGCACTGACCGCGCTGGTCGCATTCAGCGTGGTGGGCGACCTGTTCGAATCGATGTTGAAACGCCAGGCCGGGGTGAAAGATTCAAGCGGCCTGTTGCCGGGGCACGGCGGCGTGCTCGATCGCATCGACGCGTTGTTGCCGGTGCTGCCGCTTGCCATGCTGCTGCTCGGCTAGAGAAAGAGATATGCAAAAACGTCTGACACTGCTCGGTTCCACGGGCTCGATTGGAGACAGCACGCTCGACGTCGTCGCGCGTCATCCCGAGCGTTTCTCGGTTTACGCGCTTACCGCGCATCGCAACGGCGACAAGCTCATCGAGCAATGCCTGCGCTTTACGCCCGAAGTCGCGGTGGTGGGCGACGCCGATACGGCGGCGCGCGTCGCAACGAAACTGCGCGAAGCGGGTTGCCAGACCGAAGTCACATACGGGCCGCAAGCGCTCGTCGAGGTATCGCAAAGCGCTGGCTGCGATACGGTGGTGGCGGCGATCGTCGGCGCGGCCGGCCTCGCGCCGAGCCTCGCCGCGGCGCGTGCCGGCAAGCGCATCCTGCTCGCCAACAAGGAAGCGCTGGTGATGTCCGGCGCAATCTTCATGGACGCGGTGCGAGACCACGGTGCCGTGCTGCTGCCGGTCGACAGTGAGCACAATGCGATTTTCCAATGCCTGCCGCGCGAAGCCTCGCTGCACGGCGGTGTCTCCAAAATCATCCTGACCGCTTCGGGCGGCCCGTTCCGTACCCGCGAACCGGCGACGCTCGTCGACGTCACGCCGGACGAGGCGTGCAAGCATCCGAACTGGGTGATGGGCCGCAAGATCTCAGTCGACTCGGCCACGATGATGAACAAAGGCCTCGAAGTCATCGAGGCCCACTGGCTGTTCGGCTTGCCGGGCGAGCGCATCGACGTGCTGATTCACCCGCAAAGCGTGATCCACTCGCTGGTCTCTTACGTCGACGGTTCGGTGCTTGCGCAACTGGGCAACCCCGACATGCGCACGCCGATCGCGCATGCGCTGGCGTTTCCGGACCGGGTGGAGTCGGGCGTCGCGCAGCTCGATCTCGCGGAGATCGCGTCGTTGTCGTTCGAAAAGCCGGATTACACGCGTTTCCCATGCCTTGCGCTGGCGATGAAGGCGCTCGCCGAAGGCGGCATTGCGAGCGCGGCGCTGAACGCCGCGAACGAGATCGCGGTCGAAGCGTTCCTCGCCCGCCGGATCGGTTTCATGACGATCGCGCAGGTGGTCGACTCGGTGCTCAATGCTTTGCCGAACCGCAGCGCGCACGCGCTCGACGACGTGATCGAAGCGGATGCCGCCGCGCGTCGCGCCGCTGCCGAATTCATTGCGCGTCTGCCCGACGGCGCCCGTCGCACGGAACGCGCCGTCCAGTGAGGCGTTTATGAACCTGCTGATCGAACTGCTGGCTTTCGCGGTCGCGATTGGCGTGCTCGTGGTCGTTCACGAGTACGGGCACTACAGCGTGGCGCGTCTGTGCAAGGTCAAGGTGCTGCGCTTTTCGATCGGCTTCGGCAAGCCGCTGTTCCAATGGGTGAGTCCGAAGACGGGCACCGAGTGGATCATTGCCGCGTTGCCGCTCGGCGGCTACGTAAAGATGCTCGACGAGCGCGAAACCGGCACTGCGCCGATTCCCCCCGAAGACTTGCCGCATGCGTTCAACCGGCAGTCGGTCTGGCGGCGCTTTGCGATCGTCGTGGCGGGTCCGGTCGCGAACTTTCTGCTGGCCATCGTGCTGTTCGCGCTGGTATTCGCGACTGGCGTGACGGAGCCGGCGGCCGTCATCGCGACGCCCGCGCCGAGTACCGCGGCGGCCGTGGCCGGCTTCGAGGGCGGCGAAACCATCGTCGCGGTGCGCACCGGCAACAGCGACGTAGCCGAGCCGGTGCGTTCATGGTCGGACCTGCGCTGGAAGCTGCTGGGCGCCGCATTCGATCACAAGCACGTCGTGCTGCGCGCGAAAGACGCGCATGGCACCTCCGATTTCCCGATCGATCTGCGCGGTATCGGCGAGAAAGACATCGACGACGATTTCATGTCGCATCTCGGTTTCGAGCCGGGCGGCGGCAAGCTGACGGTGGCCGGCGTGCAGTCGGGCAGCGCGGCGCAGAAGGCGGGCATCGTCGCGGGCGATCGTCTGCGCGCGATCAACGGTACGCCGGCCGATAACGCCACGGCCTTCATCGCTTATGTAAAATCGCACGCCGGCGTGCCGGTGATGTTGCAGGTGGAGCGCGGCGGCCGTGGCGGTCATCCGGCAGGTCAGCTCGAAGACATCAGCATCGTGCCGCAAGCGCAGCGCGATGCCGCGACCGGGCAGCAGATCGGCCGCATCGGCGCGGAACTGGCGACCCAGGTGCCGTCGATCGACGTGCGCTACGGGCCGCTCGAGAGCCTGCAACTGGGCGCGCGCCGCACGTGGGATCTCGCGATTTACTCGGTGCGCATGTTCGGACGGATGATCGTCGGCGAGGCTTCGCTGAAGAATCTTTCCGGTCCCGTGACGATTGCCGATTACGCGGGAAAGAGCGCACGTCTGGGTCCTTCCGCATTTTTGTCGTTCCTGGCCCTTGTCAGTATTAGCCTTGGTGTACTGAACCTGCTACCAATTCCGGTATTGGACGGTGGGCATCTGTTATATTATTTGGTTGAAGCTGTAACCGGCAAAGTTGTCTCCGAACGCTGGCAACTCGTTTTTCAGAGGGCGGGTCTCGCCTGCATCGTCGCATTGTCGGCGATCGCGCTGTTCAACGATCTGGCTCGTTTAATCCATTTTTAAAGTGTCCGGCGGCGTTCACGATGGCGCCGTCTGACCTGATGCAGCTATACACACTGGGGAAGCACGTTGTTTAAACCTCATCGCTTTGTTCCAAAGACGGTTATAGCCGCGGCAGTCGCCGCGCATGGGCTGGTTGCTCACGCAACGACGCCCTTCGTGGTGCAAGACATCCGCATTGAGGGATTGCAACGCGTCGAACCAGGTACCGTGTTCGCGTACCTCCCCATCAAACAAGGTGACACGTTCAGCGACGACAAGGCGTCCGAAGCGATTCGCGCGCTGTACGCCACCGGCTTCTTCAACGACGTCAAGATCGCCACCGAAGGCAATGTCGTCATCGTGCAGGTGCTGGAGCGTCCGGCCGTCGGCACGATCGACTTCGCCGGCATTCATGAGTTCGAGAAGGACAACCTGATCAAGGCGCTGCGCGCCGTCGGTTTGTCGCAAGGCCGCTACTACGACAAGGCGCTGGTCGACAGGGCCGAGCAGGAGCTGAAGCGTCAGTATCTGACGCGCGGCTTCTATGCCGCCGAAGTCACCACCACGATCACGCCGATCGACCGCAACCGGGTGGCCGTGCTGTTCTCGGTGGCCGAAGGCCCGAGCGCGAAGATCCGCCAGATCAACTTCATCGGCAACAAGGCGTTCAGCACCGGTACGCTGCGTGACGAAATGCAGCTGTCCACGCCGAACTGGTTCTCGTGGTACACGAAGAACGACCTGTACGCGAAAGACAAGCTCACCGGCGACCTCGAAAACGTCCGCTCGTATTATCTGAATCGCGGCTACCTCGAGTTCAGCATCGAATCGACCCAGGTGTCGATCTCGCCGGACAAGAAGGACATGTATCTGACGGTCACGCTGCATGAAGGCGAGCCGTACACGATTTCGAGCATCAAGCTGGCTGGCAATCTGCTCGACCGCGAGGCGGAGCTGACCAAGCTGGTCAAGATCAAACCAGGCGACCGCTTCTCGGCTGAAAAGCTGCAAGCCACCACCAAGGCGATCGTCGACAAGCTCGGCGAATACGGCTATGCATTCGCGACCGTCAATGCGCAGCCGCAGATCGATCAGCAGCACCATACGGTGGACCTGACGCTGCAGGTCGACCCGAGCCGCCGCGTCTACGTGCGCCGTATCAACGTAATCGGCAACACGCGTACCCGCGACGAAGTGGTGCGCCGTGAAATGCGCCAGCTCGAAAGCTCGTGGTTCGATTCGAATCGCCTCGCGCTGTCGAAAGACCGTATCAACCGTCTGGGCTACTTTACCGATGTCGACGTGACCACGGTGCCGGTCGAGGGCACGCCGGACCAGGTCGATGTCGACGTCAAGGTGGCCGAAAAGCCGACCGGCGCGATCACGCTGGGTGCGGGCTTCTCGTCGACCGACAAGGTGGTGCTGTCGGCGGGCGTGTCGCAGGACAACGTGTTCGGTTCGGGTACCAGTCTCTCGGTGAACATCAACACCGCCAAGACGTACCGTACGTTGACGGTCACGCAGGTCGACCCGTACTTCACGGTCGACGGCATCAAGCGTATTACCGACGTCTACTACCGCACGTACCAGCCGTTGTACTACTCGACCGATTCGAGCTTCAAGATCGTCACGCTGGGTGCCGACCTGAAGTTCGGCATTCCGTTCTCGGAAGTCGACACAGTGTACTTCGGCTCGGGTATCGAGCAGAACACGCTGGATGTCGACGCGAACACGCCGGCGTCGTACAAGCAGTACGTTCAGGACTTCGGGCGCGTGTCGAACAACGTGCCGATCACCGTGGGCTGGTCGCGCGACGCGCGTGACAGCGCACTGGTGCCGAGCCGCGGTTACTTCACGCAGGCCAACGCCGAATACGGCACGCCGATCGGCGGTACCCAGTACTACAAGGCCGACCTCAACGCGCAGTACTATTATTCGTTTGCGCGCGGCTTCGTGCTGGGCTTCAACTTCCAGGGTGGCTACGGTAAGGGTCTTGCCGGCAAGCCTTATCCGATTTTCAAGAACTACTACGCGGGCGGTATCGGATCGGTGCGGGGCTACGAGCCGAGCTCGCTGGGTCCGCGCGATGCGAAGACGAACGACCCGATCGGCGGCTCGAAGCTGTTGGTGGGTAACATCGAATTGACGTTCCCGTTGCCGGGCACCGGGTACGACCGCACGTTGCGCGTCTTTACGTTCCTCGACGCCGGTAACGTCTGGGCCGAGCCGAGCGCCGCGGCTACGTCGACGGGTGCGAACGGCTTGCGTTACGGCTATGGTGTGGGTCTGGCATGGATCTCGCCGATCGGCCCGCTCAAGCTGAGCCTGGGTTTCCCGCTCACGAAGCACACCGGCGACCAGTATCAGAAGTTCCAGTTCCAGATCGGGACGGCGTTCTGAGCCCTGCCGCAGGCGGCTGGCCAACCACAGTATCGAGAGGATGACTTTGCTAACCGGTATATTTTCGAAGCGTGTAGCGTGCGCGATGGCGCTGGCAATGACCTTGGGCGTCGGGGTAGCGCACGCGCAGGAGGCGAAGATCGCCGCGGTGAATTCCGACCGCATCCTGCGCGAATCGGCGGCGGCCAAGGCCGCCCAGGTCAAGCTCGAAGCCGAATTCGCCAAGCGTGACAAAGATCTTGCCGATATGGCGCAGAAGCTGAAGTCGATGTCCGATTCGCTCGACAAGAACGGCGCATCGATGTCGCCGACCGATCGCGCGCAGAAGCAACGCGACCTGTCGCAGCTGGATACGGACTTCCAGCGCAAGCAACGCGAATTCCGCGAAGATCTGAATCAGCGCCGCAACGAAGAGCTGGCGGCTGTGCTCGATCGCGCCAACAGGGTCATCAAGCAGATCGCCGAGGCGCAACACTACGATCTGATCGTGCAGGAAGCGGTATATGTGAGCCCGCGCATCGACATTACCGACCAGGTGCTCAAGGCGCTGGCGGCGTCGGGCAACTGAACGCAGCCGGGTCGCCCACCGGTGCGCGGCAGCGCGTCGCGTGCTGGCAATCACAAGTTGGACTGAACAGCAGGAGACTGGATAGGCATGGCATTTACGCTCGAGGACATCGTCCAGCGATTCGGCGGTGAAGTAGTCGGAAACGGTGCGCAGCGCGTCGGCAGTCTGGCGCCGCTCGACCAGGCAGGCCCGGAGCAGCTGGCGTTCCTCGCCAATCCAAAGTACCTGTCGCAAGTCGAGACGACCCGTGCGGGCGCGGTGCTGATCAACGCCAACGACCTCGCCAAACTGGCGTCGCGCGATGCCAGTGCGCCCGGCGCCCGCCGTAACTTCATCGTCACACCTAATCCGTACGCTTACTTTGCGCGCGTCGCGCAAACCTTCATCGACCTCGCCACGCCGAAGCCTCAGGCCGGCGTGCACCCGAGCGCGACGATCGATCCGTCGGCGCAGATCGCCGCGAGCGCAGTGATCGGTCCGCGCGTCACGGTGGAAGCCGGCGCGGTCATCGGCGAAAACGTGCGGCTGGACGCGAATGTCGTGATCGGCCGCGGCACGCGCATCGGCGCGAACTCGCATCTGTATCCGAATGTCGCGGTGTACCACGGCTGCAAACTCGCCGAGCGCGTGATCGTGCATGCGGGCGCGGTGATCGGCTCGGACGGTTTCGGCTTCGCGCCGGACTTCGTCGGCGAGGGCGAGGCGCGTACCGGCAGCTGGGTGAAGATTCCGCAGGTCGGCGGCGTGTCGATCGCGGCAGACGTCGAGATCGGCGCGAACACCACGATCGACCGCGGCGCGATGGCCGACACGGTCATTGAGGAGTGCGTGAAGATCGACAACCTCGTGCAGATCGGTCACAACTGCAAGGTCGGTGCGTACACGGTGATCGCCGGCTGCGCGGGCATCGCGGGCAGCACGACGATCGGCCGCCATTGCATGATCGGCGGCGCAGTCGGGATTGCCGGGCACGTGACGCTGGCCGATCACGTAATCGTCACGGCGAAGTCGGGCGTGTCGAAATCGCTGCTGAAGCCGGGCATGTACACCAGCGCGTTCCCGGCCGTCAATCATGCTGATTGGAACAAGAGTGCGGCGTTGCTGCGCAATATCGACAAGCTGCGCGATCGTATCAAGGCGCTCGAAAGCGCCGCGGCCAACAGGCCCGGCACATCGGCCCAGACGGCGACTCATGCAGCGGGCGGCGCGGTAACCAACGCGGTAACCAACGCGGCAATCAATGCGGCAATCAACGTGGCAAGTCAGTCCGCAGGCGACAAAACCTGAGATTTCCGGGCAACGCGCCCGCACCGCGTAAAATGGCGGGCGAGCAGCATGAAGCAAAGTCGGTTGCCGTGACCGGGTGGCACGGCCGCCGGACCATGGCGGGCGCCGGCAGCACGCGTTTTCAACCCACCTGCACCAGCATCCGCAGTCATCATCGCGCAGTCAATGCGTGAGCAGAAACACCATGAGCACCGAAAAAATCAATCTCGACATTCATAAGATTCTCACGCTGCTGCCCCATCGTTACCCGATCCTGCTGGTCGACCGGGTGCTCGAACTCGAGCCGCACAAGAACATCAAAGCGCTGAAGAACGTGTCGATCAACGAGCCGTATTTCCAGGGGCACTTTCCGACGCGCCCGGTCATGCCGGGCGTGTTGATTCTCGAAGCGCTCGCGCAAACCGCGGCCCTGCTGACGTTTTCGGAAGAACCGAGCGACCCGTCCAACACGCTGTATCTTTTTGTCGGCATCGACAATGCGCGCTTCAAGCGCGTGGTGGAGCCGGGCGATCAGCTGATCCTGAATTGCACGTTCGAGCGTCATATGCGCGGCATCTGGAAGTTCAAGGCGCGCGCCGAAGTGGATGGCGTGGTGGCGGCGGAAGCCGACCTGATGTGCGCGGTACGGCACACGGACAAAGACGCCTGAGTTAGCGGCAAGGCAGTCAGCGCCCCGGGCGCTCAGCGACGCGACACGAGCGCGCTGGCGGCCCCCGGCGCAAGCCCATCCAGACAATGCAACAGAATCAGAAGCGAGGACGCATGAGCAGGATCCATCCCACTGCGATCGTCGAGCCCGGCGCCCAACTCGACGAATCCGTCGAAGTCGGACCGTACGCCGTAATCGGCGCACACGTGACGATCGGTGCACGCACCACGGTCGGTTCGCACAGCGTGATCGAAGGTCACACCACGATCGGCGAAGACAACCGGATCGGCCACTATGCATCGGTAGGCGGACGTCCGCAGGACATGAAGTACAGGGACGAGCCGACCCGGCTCGTGGTCGGCAACCGCAACACGATCCGCGAGTTCACCACGATCCACACCGGCACGGTGCAGGACGCGGGCGTGACCACGCTCGGCGACGACAACTGGATCATGGCGTACGTGCACATCGGGCACGACTGCCACGTCGGCAACAACGTCATTCTGTCGAGCAATGCGCAGATGGCCGGCCACGTGACGATCGGCGACTTCGCGATCATCGGCGGCATGTCGGGCGTGCATCAGTTCGTGCGCATCGGCGCGCATTCGATGTTGGGCGGCGCGTCGGCGCTGGTGCAGGATGTTCCGCCGTTCGTGATCGCCGCCGGCAACAAGGCCGAGCCGCATGGCATCAACGTCGAAGGCCTGCGCCGGCGCGGTTTCTCGCCGGATGCGATCTCGGCGCTGCGCGCGGCCTATCGCGTGCTCTACAAGAATGGCCTGTCGCTCGAAGAAGCGAAGCTGCAGCTGCGTGAGCTCGCGTCCGCTGGCGGCGACGGCGATGCGCCGGTGCAGACCTTGCTCGGGTTCGTCGAAGCATCGCAGCGCGGCATCATCCGCTGACCGATGGCATTGCAACCCAGTCCGTTGCGCGTCGCGATGGTGGCCGGCGAACCGTCCGGCGACCTGCTGGCGGCGTCGTTGCTCAACGGCCTCGCGAGCCGTCTGCCGGCCGGCACCCAGTACTACGGGATCGGCGGCCCACGTATGATTGCCACGGGTTTCGACGCCCACTGGCCGATGGAAAAGCTGACCGTGCGCGGCTATGTCGAAGCGCTGCGGCACATCCCCGGAATTCTCGGTATCCGCAACGAGCTCAAGCGGCAATTGCTGGCTGAGCCGCCGTCGGTCTTCGTCGGCGTGGATGCGCCCGATTTCAATTTTGGGCTCGAGCACGCGTTGCGCGACGCGGGTATTCCGACCGTCCACTTCGTTTGCCCGTCCATCTGGGCATGGCGCGGCGGGCGCATCAAGAAGATCGCCAAAGCGGTCGATCACATGCTGTGCGTGTTCCCGTTCGAAACAGCGTTGCTGGAAAAGGCGGGCGTCGCGGCGTCGTACGTGGGGCATCCGCTCGCCGACGAAATTCCGTTCGAACCCGACACGCTCGGCGCGCGCCGTGCGCTCGGCCTTGCACAGAGCGGTCCGGTCATCGCGGTGCTGCCGGGCAGCCGGCGCTCGGAGATCGATCTGATCGGCCCGACGTTTTTCGCCGCCATGGAAATGATGCAGCATCAGGAGCCGGGTCTGCGGTTCGTGATGCCGGCGGCCACCCCGGCGCTGCGCGAGATGCTGCGGCCGCTGGTCGACGCCCACCCCGGTCTCGCGCTGACCATCACCGATGGTCAATCGCAACTCGCGATGACCGCCGCCGACGCGATCCTCGTGAAGAGCGGCACGGTGACGCTCGAAGCCGCGTTGCTGAAAAAGCCGATGGTGATCTCGTACAAGGTGCCCTGGCTGACTGGCCAGATCATGCGCCGGCAGGGCTATCTGCCCTATGTCGGCCTGCCGAACATTCTGGCCGGGCGTTTCGTGGTGCCGGAAATCCTGCAGCACTTCGCCACGCCGCAGGCGCTGGCCGAAGCCACGCTGAAACAGTTGCGCGACGAAGCCAACCGGCGCACGCTGACGGAAATCTTCACGGAGATGCATCACGTGCTGAAGCAGAACACCGCGCAGCGTGCGGCCGAGGCCGTGGCGAGCGTCGTCGAAAGACGGACGGCGCGGCCGTGAGCGCTGCGCGCACACCCCGGCGCAACACCGCGAGCGTCGCTGGCGCGGCGTTGCGGCAGATCGGCCTGAACTTCGAGACGGTGGACGACATCGTCTGCGGCGTCGACGAAGCCGGGCGCGGCCCGCTGGCCGGTCCGGTGGTCGCGGCAGCCGTGATTTTCGATCCGGCGAAGCCGATGATTCGCGGGCTCGACGATTCAAAGGCGCTCACCGCCAGAAAGCGCGAAGAGCTGTACGACAAAATCGTCGACCGTGCGCTTGCATACTGCATCGCCTCGGCGACGGTCGAGGAAATCGACTCGCTGAACATTCTGCACGCGACCATGCTGGCGATGAAGCGCGCGGTGGAGGGGCTGTCGGTCGTGCCTACGCTCGTGAAGGTCGACGGCAACCGGTGCCCGACGCTGAGCATTCGCAGCGAAGCGGTGATCGGCGGCGATGCGCTCGTCAAGAGCATTTCGGCGGCATCGATCCTCGCGAAAGTCACGCGCGACCGGATGCTGCTGGAATTGCATCAGGTCTTTCCCGTCTACGGCTTCGACGCCCACGTCGGCTACGGCACGCCGCAGCATCTCGCGGCGCTGCGCGAGCATGGACCCTGCGTGCACCATCGGCGCTCGTTCGCGCCGGTGCGCGAAGCGCATCTGCGCTTCGGCACGGGTGTGCCGTTGCCCGCGGCTGAAGTCGTCGTCGTGCCCGGTGAGCTCATATCCGACGATGACGCCTTCGGCGAACCCGGCGGCATGTGAACGGCCACATAAACACCTTCTGAGCGCTGCGAGCGAATCGCGCGGCGCTGACTGTTTCCTTATTTTCTCCGCCTTCGCTGCCTGTGAAAGCCATCACCTCGCGGGACAATCCGCTCTACAAGCGCCTGAAGGCCTTGGCCGGCTCGACGCATCAACAACGTCGCGGCGGCCACGCGCTGCTCGAAGGGTTCCATCTGGCGAGCGCGTATCTCGACGTCGCCGGGCAACCGGAAATGTGCGTCGTCACCGATGGCGCGCTGCGTCACGACGAAGCGCAGGCCATCGTGTCGCGCATCGACGATCATCGCATCGTGACGCTGCCGGATGCGCTGTTCGGGCAGTTGTCGAATGTCGTGCACGGCGTCGGCATTCTGCTGCTGGTCGACAAGCTCGATATGCCGCTGCCCGACCAGATCATGCACACCTGCATCGTGCTCGATGGCGTGCAGGACGCGGGCAATGTCGGCTCGATCCTGCGCAGTGCCGCCGCCGCGGGGATTCAGCAGGTGTTTTGCGCGCCGGGCACGGCGTACGCGTGGTCATCGAAAGTGCTGCGCTCCGGGATGGGAGCGCACTTCCTGTTGCAGATTCATGAGGACGTCGAAGCATCGGCGCTGCTCGAGCGGCTCGCAGTGCCGATCGTCATTACGGATTCGCACGGTGCCGAGGCGATCTATGACTGCGATCTGAGTGGACCGCTCACGTGGGTGTTCGGCAATGAAGGGGCAGGCGTCTCGCAGGTCTGGCGCGATGCGGTGTCGTTGCGGGTGACGATTCCGCAGCCGGGTGGCATGGAGTCGTTGAATGTGGCGGCTGCGGCGGCGGTTTGCGTGTTCGAGCAGTGTCGTCAGCAACGCGCTCGCGCGTGAGGCGAGCCATAACCACCATACCCGCCGCCATACCCGCCGCCATACCCGCCACGCGCGGCCGCGCGCCGATCTCCCGTCAGGCGGCGCTCAATAAGACGGCCGGTCCAGCTTGATCTCCTGCAGGATCGTGGTCGCGATCTCTTCGATCGACTTATGCGTCGACGACAACCACTTGATCCCTTCGCGCCGCATCATCGTTTCGGCTTCGTTGATTTCGTAGCGACAGTTTTCCGGCGCCGCGTACTTGCTGCCTGGCCGCCGCTCGTTACGAATCTCCGACAGGCGTTGCGGGTCGATCGACAAGCCAAACATTTTCTGGCGGTGCGCGAGCAGTGGCGTCGGCAGCTTGCCGCGCTCGAAGTCTTCCGGAATCAGCGGATAGTTGGCCGCTTTCACGCCGTACTGCATCGCCAGATAAAGGCTCGTCGGTGTCTTGCCGCTGCGCGACACGCCGACCAGGATCACGTCGGCGTCGGCCAGATTGCGGTTCGACTGGCCGTCGTCGTGCGCGAGCGAGAAATTGATCGCCTCGATCCGGTTCTTGTACTCCTCAGTGTCCGCGTTCTGGTGGCCGCGGCCCATCGCGTGGCTCGACTTCAGCTCCAGCTCCAGTTCGAGCGGCTCGACGAACGTCTGGAACATATCCAGCACGAGCGCGTTCGAGCCCTTGACGATCTGGTTCGACGAGCTGTCCACCAGCGTGGTGAAGACGATCGGACGGCGGCCGTCCTGCTCGGTCGCTTCATTGATCTTTTCGAGCGTCGCGTAGGCTTTATCCGTCGAGTCTACGAAGGGTACGCGAACCAGGCGGAATTTCTGGTCGAACTGGGAGAGGATCGAATGCGCGAAGGTTTCGGCAGTGATCCCGGTACCGTCGGAGACGATGAATACGGTGGGCGGCATCAGTGGAGCTGGGGAAGGTGAGTGGCAAAAACGTTCGAATCAAACATCGCGGCATCGGACTCGCTGCCCGGTGGCTGGCCGGAAAGCGCAGCGGCGTCGATGCGGCGCGCCGTGGCGTCACAACCGCGACCGGATCGCTATGGAGCCTCGCAAAGGCCCGTTGAGCGGTCTGGGGCGCAATTCTCGTCCGACTGCCACATTTCGGGAGTCGGCACGGTAGAATAGCGGCAACCTGTTGGATAAGCAATTGCGGGCGATCGGCGCCTAACTTACTGCGAACCGTCGGCCAACCCCGCGCTTTCGGCCGTCAACTCGAGGCTAACAGGGCGGATCGACCGGTAATTCGGGCCATTCGCCCGGTTTGCCGCGCAACTGGCGCGGCACGCCCGGTCGGCTGCAACGGCGTAGCGATTGCTTCTCCAACAGGTTGTGCAAGACACGAGTTAACGCTTCCAACGAGCGTCTCGTGATCGAGCCCACTTGCACAGCCGTGAATTTCTTTCACACTTAGGGGCTTGTATGACTAACGCAGTTACCGTCGCAAAGGACAAGGCGTATGTAGTTCCGTTCGAGCAGTTGCGGATGACCGATGTGGAGATTGTCGGTGGCAAGAACGCGTCGCTTGGCGAGATGATCAGTCAGCTCGCCGAAGCCGGCGTGCGAGTGCCGACCGGTTTCGCCACCACGGCGCTGGCTTTCCGCGACTTCCTGCAGCACAACAATCTGACCGAACGCATCGCCAAACGTCTCGAAACGCTCGACGTCGACGACGTGAAGGCGCTTGCCGAAGCGGGCAAGGAAATCCGTCAATGGATCATCGACGCGCCGCTGCAGCCGCAGCTCGAGGCCGACATCCGCGCAGGCTTCGACACGCTGCAAAAGAGCTCGCCTGAAGAGCTGTCGTTTGCCGTGCGTTCGTCGGCAACGGCGGAAGACTTGCCGGACGCTTCGTTCGCCGGCCAGCAGGAAAGCTACCTGAACGTGGTCGGCATCGACGATGTGCTCGATCGCATGAAGCACGTGTTCGCGTCGCTGTACAACGACCGCGCTATCTCCTATCGCGTCCACAAGGGCTTCACTCACGCTGAAGTCGCGTTGTCGGCGGGCGTGCAGCGCATGGTGCGCTCGGACGTTGGTGCCGCCGGCGTGATGTTTACGCTCGACACCGAATCGGGCTTCAAGGACGCGGTCTTCATCACGTCGAGCTATGGTCTCGGCGAAACCGTCGTGCAAGGCGCGGTGAATCCGGACGAGTTCTACGTCTTCAAGACCACGCTCGCGCAGGGCAAGTACCCGATCATCCGTCGCTCGATCGGCTCGAAGCTGATCAAGATGGAATTCACCAAGGCGGGCGAGCAAGGCCGCGTGAAGACCGTCGACGTCGCGCACGAGCAGCGCAACCGCTTCTCGATCACCGACCAGGACGTGATCGAACTGGCGAAGTACGCGGTCATCATCGAGAAGCACTACCAGCGTCCGATGGACATCGAGTGGGGCAAGGACGGCCGCGACGGCAAGATCTTCATCCTGCAGGCACGTCCCGAAACGGTGAAGAGCCAGGCCGGCGGCAAGGCCGAGCAGCGCTTCAAGCTGAAGGGCCAGTCGAACGTGCTGGCCTCTGGCCGCGCGATCGGTCAGAAGATCGGCGCGGGTCCGGTTCGCGTGATCCACGATCCGTCGGAAATGGACCGTGTGCAGCCGGGCGACGTGCTGGTCGCGGACATGACCGACCCGAACTGGGAACCGGTGATGAAGCGCGCGTCGGCGATCGTCACGAACCGCGGCGGCCGGACCTGTCATGCGGCCATCATCGCGCGTGAGCTGGGCGTGCCGGCGGTGGTCGGCTGCGGCGACGCGACCGACGTGCTGAAGGACGGCGCGCTGGTCACCGTGTCGTGCGCGGAAGGCGACGAAGGCAAGATCTACGACGGTCTGCTCGAAACCGAAATCACCGAAGTGCAGCGCGGCGAATTGCCGCCGATTCCGGTGAAGATCATGATGAACGTCGGCAACCCGCAACTGGCTTTCGACTTCTCGCAACTGCCGAACGCGGGCGTGGGTCTCGCGCGGCTTGAATTCATCATCAACAACAACATCGGCGTTCACCCGAAGGCGATTCTCGAGTACCCGAACGTCGATCCGGACCTGAAGAAGGCAGTGGAAAGCGTCGCTCGCGGTCACGCATCGCCGCGTGCGTTCTACGTCGACAAGCTGACCGAAGGTATCGCGACGATCGCCGCGGCGTTCTATCCGAAGCCCGTGATCGTGCGTATGTCGGACTTCAAGTCGAACGAGTACAAGAAGCTGATCGGCGGCTCGCGCTACGAGCCGGACGAGGAAAACCCGATGCTGGGCTTCCGCGGCGCATCGCGCTACATCGCCGAAGACTTCGCCGAAGCGTTCCAGATGGAATGCGTCGCGCTGAAGAAGGTGCGTGAAGAGATGGGCCTCGATAACGTCGAGATCATGGTGCCGTTCGTGCGTACGCTGAAGCAGGCGGAGCGCGTGGTGGGGCTGCTCGGGAAGTTCGGCCTGAAGCGCGGCGAAAAGGGCCTGCGCCTGATCATGATGTGCGAAGTGCCGTCGAACGCGATTCTCGCCGAAGAGTTCCTGCAATTCTTCGACGGTTTCTCGATCGGCTCGAACGACCTCACGCAGCTCACGCTGGGACTCGACCGCGACTCGGGCATGGAACTGCTGGCCGTCGATTTCGACGAACGCGATCCGGCGGTCAAGTTCATGCTCAAGCGCGCGATCGAAACCTGCCTGCGCCTGAACAAGTACGTCGGCATCTGCGGGCAGGGGCCGTCCGATCATCCGGACTTCGCGCAATGGCTGACGGACGAAGGCATTGCGTCGATCTCGCTGAACCCGGACACGATCATCGACACGTGGCAGCAGTTGGCGAAATCGAAGCAGTAACGCGTGCAGCATGCCGCTTTCGCGGCGGCATGCGCAATGTGAGGTGCGGCATGTCGGCGGCGAGCCAAATGCGCGTGAAAGCGCGCCGCATCCTCCCATAATCGCACCCGCTTCGTGCTATAAACACCCCGGTAGATCTGGGGTGTTCTGCTTTGTGGAGGTCGACGTGGCGCCAGGTGGATTGTTCTGGTGGGTCGGGGCGGGTGTGCTTATCGTGCTGGAGCTGATCAGCGGCACCTTCTATCTGTTGATGGTCGCGGTGGGCTTCGTGGCGGCCGCGCTTGCGCACGTTGCCGGTGCCGCCACCGACGTGCAGTTCGCGGTGGCCGCCGTGGTGGCGTTGGGGGCGGTCGTGCTGCTCAGGCGGTCGCGCTTTGGCCGCCGCAAGCGCGAGCGGGCGTCGCGTAATCCGGACGTCAATCTCGACATCGGCCAGACGCTGAGCGTGCCGGCATGGCACGAGCGCCGCGCGCGCGTCAATTATCGCGGCGCGGCGTGGGATGTCGAACTGGCCGCGGGCGAGCCCGAAGACGCGCGAGTCTACGAAATCACGGAACTGCGCGGCAGCTGCCTCGTCGTCGTCGCGAGCCGGCAGCCGAAGAGCGGCGCGCGCACCGCGTGAGCAAGGCCCAGGCACCCGCGTCATACGTACAACGAATCGAAAACCAGGGACCGGAGCGCAGATATGGATTCAACCATCGTCGGGGCGGTGCTGCTGATCATTGTGATCGTGCTGGCGTCACAGACCATCAAGATCGTGCCGCAGCAGCACGCGTGGGTGCTGGAGCGGCTCGGCCGTTATCACAGTACGCTGACGCCCGGCCTGAGCTTCGCGTTTCCGTTCGTCGACCGGATCGCATACAAGCACATCCTCAAGGAAATTCCGCTCGAAGTGCCGAGTCAGGTCTGTATCACGCGCGACAACACGCAGTTGCAGGTGGATGGCGTGCTGTACTTTCAGGTCACCGATCCGATGAAGGCGTCGTACGGGTCGAGCAACTTCGTGTTCGCGATCACGCAGTTGTCGCAAACCACGCTGCGTTCGGTGATCGGCAAGCTGGAACTCGACAAGACCTTCGAGGAGCGCGATTTCATCAACCACAGCATCGTGTCGTCGCTCGACGAGGCGGCGGCTAACTGGGGCGTGAAAGTGCTGCGCTACGAGATCAAGGACCTGACGCCGCCCAAGGAGATCCTGCACGCCATGCAGGCGCAGATCACCGCCGAGCGCGAAAAGCGCGCGCTGATCGCCGCGTCGGAAGGGCGCAAGCAGGAGCAGATCAATATCGCGTCCGGTGGTCGTGAGGCCGCGATCCAGAAGTCCGAAGGCGAGCGGCAGGCGGCGATCAATCAGGCGCAGGGTCAGGCGGCGGCGATCCTGGCGGTGGCCGAAGCCAACTCCCAGGCGATCCAGAAGATTGCCGCCGCGATCCAGTCGAACGGCGGAATGGAGGCGGTGAATCTTAAGGTGGCCGAACAATATGTGAACGCGTTCGGCAACCTGGCGAAGCAGGGCACCACGCTGATCGTGCCCGGCGACCTCGCGAACATGAGCTCGATGATCGCATCGGCGCTGACCATCGTGAACAAAGGCAAGGGCGCGACCGAGGCGCGATGAGCGCGTTGGCCCGTTGAAAAAAACCAATGGCCCGCGAACTACGCGGGCCATTTTCATTGAGCGCTGGTGACTGACGGGGAGCGTGCGGCCTTGTGCAACGTGGGCTCCGCGGCACGAGTTGCGCGGTCCGACTTACGCGGTCCGACTTACACGGGCCGACTTACCCGGGCCGACTTACGCGGTCCGACTTATGCGGTCCAACTTACACGGGCTGACTTGCACCGCCCCCACCAACGCGGCCCGACCTATCAGCATGCCACCGCGCAGTCCCGTCAAACCCGGCCAGACCCCTATGCCCTGGATCAGGTCGGCGAGCGCATCAGGCGCGCTTTCTCGCGTTCCCAATCGCGCTTCTTCTCGGTCTCGCGCTTGTCGTGCAGCTTCTTGCCCTTGGCGAGGCCGATCTCGCATTTGACGCGGCCGCCCTTGTAGTGGAAGTTCAGTGGCACGAGCGTGTAGCCGCGCTGCTCGACCTTGCCGATCAGCTTGCTGATCTGTTCGCTATGCAGCAGCAGCTTGCGCGTGCGGACCGGGTCGGGGTTGATGTGGGTCGAGGCTTCGGGCAGCGGGCTGATGTGCGTGCCGATCAGGAACAGTTCGTTATTGCGGATCACCACATAACCTTCCTTGATCTCGCCGCGCCCGGCGCGCAGCGCCTTGACCTCCCATCCTTCGAGCACGAGCCCCGCTTCATAGCGCTCTTCGATCGAGTAGTCGTAGAAGGCCTTTCTGTTGTCGATGATGCTCATGAATGGAAAGCGCCCAACTCGTTTAAAATCACGATTTTAGCAAAGCGGGGCAAGGAAAGCCCGCGGCGCTTGCCCACCCTTGCCGCGCGTTGTTCAATTTATGGCAGATGTCCAGAAAACCGTGTTGATCCGTCATTCGGCGGAACAGATGTTCGACCTCGTCACCGATGTCGCCGATTACCCCAATTTCCTGCCCTGGTGCGGCGGAGTCGAAATCCGCCGCCAGGACGAGACTGGCATGGAGGCGAAGATCGACATCAATTTCAAGGGCATCAAGCAGCATTTCGCGACACATAACAGCATGGAGCGGCCCACGCGCATCGACATGGAATTCGCGGACGGCCCGTTTCGCAAGTTCACCGGTTACTGGCGGTTCACGCCGCTGCGCGCGGATGCCTGCAAGATCGAATTCGCGTTGCACTATGAGTTCACCAACGTCATTCTCGAAAAGATCATTGGGCCGGTGTTCACTCACATCGCCAATACGTTCGTCGAATCGTTCGTCAAGCGCGCCGATCAGCGCTACGGTAAACCATGAGCGCACGCCTGTCGATTCAAGTGTGCTACGCGTCGCCTGACGGACAGACGCTGATTGCACTCGATTTGCCCGAGGGCACCACATTGCAGCAGGCGCTCGACGCGAGCGGCATCCTGCAGCGTCATCCGGACATCGATCTGGGCACCCAGAAGGTGGGCGTGTTCGGCAAGCTCAAGCCGCTCGATACGGTGCTCGCCGACCATGATCGTGTCGAGATTTACCGGCCGCTACTGGTGGACCCGAAGGTCTCGCGTCAACGCCGCGTCGAGAAGAGCCGCAAGGCGGGTTCGATCGAAGGGCGCCGCTGGCAGAATCGGGATTCGCGGTAGGCGAGTCGGGCGCGGGCGGGGCGTCGCTCGCGAGCCTTTGTGCGCAACGCGGCGTGTCACGCCTCCCTTCGCTTCGCCTCCCTTCGCTTCGCCTCCCTTCGCTTCGCCTCGTTTCGCTTCGCCTTGCCTCAAGGCGCCGAAACCTGCGGCTTATCCTTGATGCGCGTCGGGACCTCCGACGAATCATCGTCCGCATGCTGGCGCACCGACCAGCACACCCCCGCCACCAGCAGCAGGATCGCCGTCAGCTCCAGCGGCCGCGGCAGGCGCTGGTCGTAAATGAACGCGTAGAGCAGCGCGAACAGCGTCTCGAATACGATCATCTGGCCGGACAGCGTCAGCGGCAGCCGTTTCGAAGCGGCATTCCACAGCCCGTTGCCGAGCCACGACGCGCCGATCGCGAGGACGAGATTGAGCATCCAGAACGTGTGCCAGCGCGAGGCAGCCAGTTCCCCCTGCGGGCCGCCCGACGGCAACACTGCGATCACCAGCCACAGAGCCGCGCCGAGCGCGCCTGTCACCACGCCCCATAGCACCGACCACTCATTGCCGCTGAAATGCGTTTGCCGCTGCAGGTAGCGGGCGTTCTCGACCGCGAACCACGTCCAGCAGCCCAGCGCGCCGAGCGCGCAGGCGAGCCCGACGAGCTTGGTGGCGACGCTCACTGGCGTGCTGCCGGTCGCCGTGAACACGTCGATATTGATGCAGACGATGCCGGCCATCACCACTGCCAGCGGCCACGCGAGGCGGGCAAGCGGTACTGCGCCGCGGTCGCGGCGGCCGAGCAGCGTCACCGTGACCGGCAACACGCCGACGATCAGCGAGGCCGGCGCGATGCCGATCAGATGGACGGCTGCCGTCAGCAGCAGGTAATAGAGGAGGTTGCCCGCCAGCGCCAGCTTCACCAGCGCGCCGAGATCCTCGCGGGTCAGGCGTTTGGCGAGCGAGCGCGCGATCGGCAGCGCGGCGGCCAGCGAGACAATGCCGTACATGGTGTAGCGGCCGGCGCTGAGCAGCAGCGGCGAAAAGTCGGGCAGCACGCGCGGCACCAGAAAAACCATGCCCCACAAGGCCCCGGCCATTACTCCATATGCCACACCGCGCTGCATCGACTGCCCCTGCAAGAAAACTGGAATGGTGCGCAGGTTAGCCGTTCGGCGACGCTGGCGTCTTGTTCGATTCTGCATTCGGGCGGATTGCGGGTGATTTTTGCGGCTGGTCCGTGTTTGCCGGTTGGGCCAGCGCCGCATTGCCCCCGAACGCGCAAACGAAACCCGATCGAACCCGACGCGAACAGCCAAGCGAAATCGCGCGGCCAGAAGTCACGAAAAAAATCGCCGGAAATTCGCTAAGCTGCTGTTCGCGCAGTGAAAACCGGGGGTGTATCGCGTATAATTCGCTTTTGCGCCTATAGGATTTGCCATGCGTCTGATCCAAACAGCACTCACGTTCGATGACGTGCTCCTCGTCCCGGCCTTCTCCGATGTTCTGCCGCGCGACACCAGCCTCAAGACCCGGCTGACCCGCAACATCTCCCTGAATATGCCGCTCGTGTCCGCCGCCATGGACACCGTCACCGAAGCACGCCTCGCGATCGCGATGGCGCAAATGGGTGGCGTCGGCATCATCCACAAGAACCTCACGGCGGCCGAACAGGCGCGTGAAGTGGCCAAGGTCAAGCGTTTCGAGTCGGGCGTCGTGCGCGATCCGATCACGGTGCCGCCGCAGATGAAAGTGCGCGACGTGATCGCACTGTCGCAGCAACATGGCATTTCGGGCTTTCCGGTCGTCGAGGGCGCGCAGCTGATCGGTATCGTCACGAACCGCGACCTGCGCTTCGAAGAGCGTCTGGACGAGCCGGTGCGCACCATCATGACGCCGCGTGAGCGCCTCGTCACCGTCAAGGAAGGTACTCCGCTCGCCGAAGCCAAGGCGCTGATGCATAGCCACCGCCTCGAGCGCGTGCTGGTCACCAACGACGCATTCGAACTGCGCGGCCTGATGACCGTCAAGGACATCACCAAGCAGACCGAACACCCGGACGCCTGTAAAGACGAACACGGCAAGCTGCGCGCGGGTGCGGCGGTCGGCGTCGGCGCGGACAACGAGGAGCGCGTCGAGCTGCTGGTGCAGGCGGGCGTCGACGTGATCGTCGTCGATACCGCGCACGGCCACAGCATGGGCGTGCTCGAGCGCGTCAGGTGGGTCAAGCAGAACTTCCCGCATGTCGAGGTGATCGGCGGCAACATCGCTACCGCGGCGGCCGCCAGGGCGCTCGTCGAGTACGGCGCGGACGGCGTGAAAGTCGGTATCGGCCCGGGCTCGATCTGCACGACGCGGATCGTCGCCGGCGTGGGCGTGCCGCAGGTCACCGCGATCTCGAACGTGTCCGAAGCGCTCAAGGGCACTGGCGTGCCGGTGATCGCGGACGGCGGCGTGCGCTTCTCGGGCGACGTCAGCAAGGCGCTCGCGGCAGGTGCGAGCGCGGTGATGATGGGCAGCATGTTCGCCGGCACCGAGGAATCGCCGGGCGAGGTGTTCCTGTACCAGGGCCGCCAGTACAAGTCCTACCGCGGCATGGGTTCGGTCGGCGCGATGAAGGACGGCGCGGCGGACCGCTACTTCCAGGACAACTCCGCGAACATCGACAAGCTCGTGCCGGAAGGCATCGAAGGCCGCGTCGCCTACAAGGGTTCGGTCAACGCGATCCTGTTCCAGCTGATCGGCGGCGTGCGCGCCAGCATGGGCTACTGCGGCTGCCGCACGATCGCGGAGATGAACGACAAGGCCGAATTCGTGCAGATCACCGGCGCGGGCTTGCGCGAGTCGCACGTGCATGACGTGCAGATCACCAAGGAAGCGCCCAACTACCACGTGGACTAAACGCCCATGAAGCCATTGCTGCGCGTTGTACTGATGCTCGACGCCCTGGTGTTGCTGGCGTTCGGCCTGCTGTTCCTGCTGACGCCCTGGACTTCGTTGTACGACGCGCTGCAGTTGGCGCAAACCGAGCCGGCACTGGTCGGCCAGGTGTTTGGCGTGGCGCTCGTCGGGCTCGCGTGGCTGGCGTTGCACGCATCGTTCGATGGCGCGTTGACCACGAAGGTCGCCAAGGTCGTCGGTCACGTGCATTGGCTGACTGGCGTGCTGATGCTGGTCTGGCTGATCGGCCTGCGAACGCCGTTGCTTACCGGTTTCGGCCAGGTTGTCGCGGTGTCGACCGCGGTGGCGCTGGTGGTGATCGGTCTCGGCGGGGTGCGTTTGTCGGGGGCGGTGCGGCGGCGCGAGAAGGGGATCGTGGACAAGACTGCGGTCACGCGTGCCGACAGGCGGGCCGCCAAAGCGGCTGGGAAAGAGGCTGAGAAAGAGGCCGCCAGGCGGCGCGAGCTGGAGCGCGAGCCGCGCGTCACGGCGGGCTTTCCGGCCTATCACGCAGAGCCGGCGGTCGAACCCGTCATGCCGGCCGCACCGGCCACACGGCCTGTCAATCCCGCGAGCCCGGTCAGTCCCACGAGTCCCGTCACGCCCGCTGCAGCGGCGCCGCTTCGTCCGGCCGTCGACGAAGCCGGTCTGACGGAGTCCGAACGCGCTGCCCGCAACGCCGCCGCCGAAGCTGCCGGCGCGCCTCGGCCGCCGCTGCATGGCTGACGCGCCTCACGCCACGCCGTTTGTCGACCCGGGTTGTCGACACCGCTTATTGACGCCGCTTATTGACGTCGCTTACCGGCGTTGTTTGTCGACGTTGTTTGCCGGCGCTACCGGAGGTGGTTCGCGCATACAGCAGCCAGCTGCCCGCGGCGGCGCCCGCGCCAGCGCGCTGCATTGCTACGTTTCATGCTCGACCGTTCCCACGTGGACCGTTTTGAATTCAACGCCGTGCTTCGTGCGCGGCATTCCGTATCCGCTCACTTTTGATTCCGTCCGCTGCCATGCATGACAAGATCCTGATCCTCGACTTCGGTTCGCAAGTTACCCAACTGATTGCACGTCGCGTTCGCGAAGCCAACGTGTATTCGGAAATTCATCCATACGACGTCGATGCGTCGTTCATTCGCGACTTCGCGCCGAAGGGCGTGATTCTTTCCGGCGGCCCGAGCTCGGTCACCGAAACGGATACGCCGCGTGTGCCGCAAGCGGTGTTCGAACTCGGCGTGCCGGTGCTCGGCATCTGCTACGGCATGCAGGCGATGGCCGAGCAGATGGGCGGCAAGGTCGATATCGGCCATCTGCGCGAGTTCGGCTATGCCGAAGTGCGGGCGCGCAACCACACGAGCCTGCTCGAAGGCATCAGCGATTTCACCACGCCGGAAGGTCACGGCATGCTGAAGGTCTGGATGAGCCATGGCGACAAGGTCCTCGAAATGCCGCCGGGCTTCGCGCTGATGGCATCGACTGAATCGTGCCCGATTGCGGCGATGGCCGACGAAAAGCGCCATTTCTACGGTCTGCAATGGCATCCGGAAGTCACGCACACCGTGCAGGGCCGCGCGATGCTCGAGCGCTTCGTCCTGCAGATTTGCGGCGCGCGGCCCGACTGGGAAATGGGCCACTACATCGACGAAGCGGTTGCGAAAATTCGCGAGCAGGTCGGTAACGAGCACGTGATCCTGGGGCTGTCGGGCGGCGTGGATTCGTCGGTGGCGGCGGCGCTGCTGCATCGCGCGATCGGCGATCAGCTGACCTGCGTGTTCGTCGATCATGGCCTGTTGCGCCTGAACGAAGCCGAGCAGGTGATGGCGACCTTCGCGGATCACCTCGGCGTGAAAGTGATTCATGTCGACGCAAGCGACGTGTTCCTGCGCAAGCTGGCCGGCGTGACCGATCCTGAAGCGAAGCGCAAGATCATCGGCGCGGAATTCGTCGAGGTGTTCCAGACCGAAGCCGGCAAGCTGACCGATGCGAAGTGGCTCGCGCAAGGCACGATCTATCCGGACGTGATCGAATCGGCCGGCAAGGGCAAGAAAGCGACGCAGACCATCAAGAGCCATCACAACGTGGGCGGCCTGCCGGAGACGTTGAATCTGAAGTTGCTCGAACCGCTGCGCGAACTGTTCAAGGACGAAGTGCGCGAACTCGGCGTGAAGCTCGGTTTGCCGCCGGCGATGGTGTATCGCCATCCGTTCCCGGGGCCGGGCCTGGGCGTGCGGATTCTCGGTGAAGTCAGACGCGATTTCGCGGACCTGCTGCGTCGCGCGGACGCGATTTTCATCGAGACGCTGCGTACCTTTATCGACAAGGAAACCGGCAAGTCCTGGTACGACCTGACGAGCCAGGCGTTCGCGGTGTTCCTGCCGGTCAAGAGCGTCGGCGTGATGGGTGATGGCCGCACTTACGAGTACGTCGTCGCGCTGCGTGCGGTACAGACGCTGGACTTCATGACCGCGCACTGGGCGCACCTGCCGCACGAGCTGCTCGGGCATGTGTCGAACCGGATCATCAACGAAGTGCGCGGGATCAACCGGGTGGTGTATGACATCTCGGGGAAGCCGCCTGCGACGATCGAGTGGGAGTAATTCAGGATGCTCTGCAGCAGTCTGCAGAAATCTGGATTCTCTCGCTTTTTCCCACAAAATCAAGGGTTTATTGCCTAGTGCGGTCTAATGGGGACTGACAACAGCTGGGCGCTACCGACGGTATGTTTGACGGTATAGCATCTTGCTCTGCGGACGATCCAACGCGATACCGTCACGACGCGTGACGGTATCAGGTGACGGTATCAGTTCACGGAGCATTGCATGCTTACCGACCTCGAATTGCGGGCGCTCAAGCCGGCTGGCAGGATCTACAAGGTGGCCGACCAGCGCGGCCTGTGCGTTGCGGTCACGCTGTCGGGCGTGGCCAGCTTCCGCTTTGACTATCGCCTGAACGGCCGGCGCGAGACGCTGGTCATAGGCCGCTATGATCCCAGGCTCCCCGCGAAGGGCGTACGCGAGATGCACGAATTGAGCTTCGGTATGTCGCTCAGTCTCGCTGAAGCGAGGCTCCTTCTCGAACGGGCGCGCCGGGAGGTCGAGCGCACAACGTGTACCTCAGTCAGCAGGCCCTGGATATCCTCGTCGCCTTCAAGACGTGTTTCGGCGCAAGCTCGTACCTGCATCCTGGTCGTTACGAGACGGAATTGCCTATAAGTGCAGCCACCCTGAATCGCGTGATAGACAGCGCCGTGAAGCTTATTCGCGAGAACGAACCGGACTTCGAATCTTTCTCGGTGCATGACCTTCGGAGAACGGCTAGCACGCAGTTGCATGAAGCCGGGTTCAACAGCGACTGGATTGAAAAACGTCTGGCACACGAGCAACGCGGGGTGCGCGCGGTGTACAACAAGGCCGAATATGCTGAGCAGAGGCGGTCGATGCTACAGGCCTGGGCGGACATGCTTGAGGGGTGGATCGGAACGGATCCCGCGGCGGATGGCGCCGCTCACGTACGATCTGCCGCAGGTGGCCTCAGTCTAATTGCGTAGATGCCTTCGAGTGTTTTGGGGGTGGCTTCGCGGTGTCTTCGTCGTAACAGAGCGGAGACAAGATCGTCGGTCGCCGAATGATCGCGGAGAGTGCAGGACGAGAACAGTACTTTTATAGACGCTGCAAAGACCTCTATCGATTCGATTGCGCGGGTCTGGGCGCTGGCCCGGGTACGTGCAGGGAATACTTTGGCGAGGAGAAGAACTGACGGCAAGACTCGGGCAACGAAGGAACGACGGGCCGCGACGCGTAAACTTGCAACCCGGTATGCGTTAGTCTCGCGCCTATCGATACGGTGGCAACGCAACCTCAATATGCTCCGAGAGAATAAAGTCAGTCACGTTACTCGCTCCCTGACAAACACGAGAGGGACGGAACGTAGTGACCTCGCCGAACTGTTTGCTTCCGACGTCGAGGACGCTTTGCGCGGGCAAGTGGCTGAACTGGCACCCATGTTCGCGAGCGATGAGCGCGGCGGACGCGCCTGGCTTGAGCGTCGCCTCGACGACCTGCCGCTTGAACTCGACCAGGAAGTTTGGCCGCTTGGGTCGTTTACTATCCACTATTGTGTCCGCTATTTTTTGGCGGGCACTATAGTAGCCAAACTCAACGCCGAACTCGACACGGCGTTGAGGAGTTGAGGACTCGCCTACGATGAAGTGAAACCGGTGTTCAGATCATCGGCGAGCCCGAAGGCGAAGCGAGAATTGTTCGCGGTTTGCGGAATTCAGGCCAATTCTCAGATCGCAGGGACTGAGGCTGGATTGATGGTATTTGGTCCCCGGCAGGTTGGAACGGGCGATGCTCGACGAGCAGCCTTCGGCGTTGAAGTCGATGGGCTTGTCGATAGTACGCGCAGAATCGAGAACAAGTCGTGTAATTGATAGATGGGACATTCAGGATTTCGCTGTTGACAGCGTGACTGAAGTCTCTCCAGATGTTGACGGGACAGTGTGCCCGGCGAAGTCGATCACGCGTCGAGCACGAATCTGGCAGCGTTGGTCAGTTCGTATTGCTCGGCGGTCACAATGTACTCGGACAGCCGTGTATGCACGCTGATGTCGAGCGGTCGCACAAGCGCGCCGTCGCGCAGCAGTTCCGTCACGCCATATGACCATGCGAGCGCGACGCCTTTGCCGGCGCAGGCGGCTCGATAGGCGAGGTCGAAGTTGTTCACGCGGATCGAGCTGCGGTGCGGCTGCGGCGCGACGCCCGCGAGCGCGAACCAGTCGTCCCACGTGCTGCAGACGGACAGTCCCGCTTCGACGTCGATCAGCACTTCGTCGAGCAGATCATCGGCGCATGAAATTGGACGCGATTCGAGGTATTCGGGGCTGCAGACCGGAAAGATTTCTTCGTCGAACAGCTTGTACTTGATGAGCCCTGGCCAGTGGCCGTCGCCATAGCGGATCGCGAGGTCCACCGCTTCGCGGCGCGGGTCGAGCGGCTGGTCGCTCGCCAGCACGCGGATTTCGATGTCGGGGTGCAGTTCGCGAAAACCGATCATCGCCGGCATCAGCCAGAAGCTCGACATCGCGACGCTCGCCGCGATCGTCACGCTGGACGATTCGAGATTTTCGATCAATGCGACGGCGCGCCGGATCGACATCAGGCTCTGCGCGATCGCCTGCTGGAAGATCACGCCCGCCCTGGTCAGGTCGATCTCGCGATGGCGCCGGTTGAAGAGCGGCACACCGATACGCTCTTCCAGCACCTGGATCTGCCGGCTCACCGCGCCCTGCGACAGATGCAGCTCCTCTGCGGCCTTCGTGAAGCTCATGAGGCGCGCCGACGCTTCGAAGGCCGCGATCGTGTTGAGCGGCGGCAGGCGCTTCTTCGACTTTTGCACGGCCATGACGCCCCCACTCGCGATGGTTGACCTCGACGGTCTGCTGGTGTGATGTCCCGCGCACGGCCCGTCCGTTCGATTGCAAAAATGCTAGCCAAAAAGAAATGCTGGACCACTAGGGGATAGCCCGTAGTTATTCATCTCGCCTTGCCACGCCCCGCTGTGCTGGACCTCGGCGAAAGCCTTGCCAGACGGGCGCGTGCGGCGACAGGACCGGTTTGCATGCGAATTCGGATGCAATGCCGCAGAAATTGTGTCTTGTCGCGCCCTTTATGTCGGCATGAAATCCATCCCAGCGGTCCGCCGGTACCGCTGCGCCGCGCGAAGCGGCGGTGCGCCACGACAGATGGACGGAACCTTCCATGTTCGACGACACGAAGCTCAACGCATTGCTCGCCGCCTGTGTGCCAGGCCGCCCGTTGCCGCAGGCCTTTTACAAGGACGAAGACCTGTTCGCCGCGGACATGGCGCTGATCTGGGAGCAGCAGTGGCTGTTCGCCGGGCTGTCCTGCGAGATCAAGGGGCCGGGCGACTGGTTCACGGTGGCGATCGGCGAGACCTCGGTCGTCGTGATCCGCGACCGCGACGACACGATCCGCGCGTTCTTCAATACCTGTCGCCATCGCGGCTCGCGAATCTGCGCGGGCGAGCGCGGCACCGCGCGCCGGCTGACCTGCCCGTATCACCAGTGGACTTATGGCCTCGACGGCAAGCTGATGTTCGCGCGCAATATGGGCGAGACCTTCGATCCGTCGAAATACGGGTTGAAGCGCGTCGCGTGCGAAGTCGTCGCCGGCTACATCTTCATCAGCCTCGCGCAGGAGCCGCCGGACTTCTCCGCGTTCAGCGCGCGGGTCACGCCGTATCTCGCGCCGCACGGGCTCGAACATGCGAAGATCGCGTTCGAATCGACGATCGTCGAGAAGGGCAACTGGAAGCTCGTGCTCGAAAACAACCGCGAGTGCTACCACTGCACAGCCAACCATCCCGAACTGCTGCGCACGATTTTCGAGTACGACGGCCCGACCGATCCGCGCTACGGCAGCGATGGCGTCGTGTTCGCCGCGAAGACCGCGAGCGACGAAGCGCGCTGGGCGGCCGCCGGCCTGCCTTATGCACCCGTCGAGGAGGCGCCCGAATACCGCCTCGTGCGGGCCGCGATGGAACGGGGCGTGTCGTTCACGATGTCGGGCGAAGCGGCCAGCCGGCGCGTGATGGGGGCGCTGCCAGAGCAGGACGTCGGTTCGCTGCGTCTGCTGCGCTTTCCGAACACGTGGAATCACGCGCTCGGCGACCACGCCGTCGCGTTCCGTCTGCTGCCGCTCGGCCCACGCAAGACCCAGGTCACGACGCGCTGGCTCGTCCACGAAGAAGCGGTGGAAGGCGTCGACTACGACCTCGACACGCTGACCGAAGTGTGGAAAGCGACCAACGCGCAGGATCAGCGGCTCGTCGAAACCAACCAGCTCGGCATCAATTCGCTCGGCTACGAGCCGGGCGAGTATTCGCCGCTCGTCGAAAGCGGCGTGATGGCGTTCATCGCGTGGTACCTCGATGCGATGCGCGACGGTCTCGCCGCCACGCGCCGCACGCTGCCGATCCGGGTTGCGTGATGGCGGCCGCCGACCGCGAATTCGCGCCAGTGCGGTGCGTGTCGGTCGTGCGCGAAACGCACGACGTGAAGACCTTTACGTGGTGCTTCGAAGACGGACGGCGCTTCGAGCACGCCGCGGGTCAGCACGTGACGTTCGAGGTGCCGTTCGACGACGGTCCGCAGTTTCGCTGCTACACCGTGTCTTCGGTGCCGGGCGCCGACCGCGCGTCGTTTTCGATCACGGCCAGGCAGGCGCCTGAAGGACCGGTGTCCACGTGGCTGCATCGGCGTGCGACACCCGGCGCCGTGCTGCGCGCGGCGGGACCGTCGGGCACCTTCATCGCGCCGTCGGGACGCGAGCCGGTGCTACTGATCGCGGGCGGCGTTGGCATCACGCCGCTGATCGCGATGGCACGTCACTGGCGCGCGACGCTGCCCGACGTCGGACCGGACGCCGTGTTCGTGCAGTGCGTGCGCACGCCGGGCGACGTGCTGTTCCATGACGAACTGATCGGCTTCACGCGCGACTGGCCAGGCTTTCGCGTGCACGAAGTGATCTCCCGTGCGCCCGGCAGCGGGCGCCTCACTGCCGCGATGCTCGCGCGCCTCGCGCCGGATGTCGTGCAGCGCGATGTCTATTGCTGCGGGCCCGAGCCGTTCATGCGCGAAGTGAAGGCGCTGCTGCTGTCGATGGGACTCGCGCCCGACAAATATCACGAAGAAAGCTTCACGCTGCCGCTGCCCGCCGAACGGCCGCCGGCGGCCAGCGATGCAACGTTCCGCGTGCGCTATGCGCGCGCGGCGCGCGAAGGTCCCTGCGCGGCGGACGCCACGCTGCTCGATGCGGCGAAAGGCGCGGGTCTCGTGATACCAAGCGCGTGCCGGGCAGGCGTGTGCGGCACCTGCTGCGTGCGTCTGCTCGCGGGCACGGTCGACATGAGCGACGCCGGCGGCATCGACGAAGACGAGATCGCGGCGGGCTACGTGCTCGCGTGCTGCTCGCGGCCGACGTCGGATGTCGAGCTCGACGTTTGAGATTTCATTCGGCGCACGAACGCTGCATGAGAAATTGCATGACAGCCATTGCCGAAATTCGTTTGTGACGGTTTTTTGTGCTTCCCAGGATGCAGATAGTGCGGAGTGCAAACGAGCTTGGCGCTGCTAAAGGCGCACCAGGCAAACCCTGAACCACCGGCGTTGCATGCATCCATGAATGAACCTGTGAAGGAAACGAGATCGATGAAGAGTCATTGCCAGGTAGCGGTCATTGGCGGCGGCGTGGTCGGCGCCTCGGTGCTGTACCACCTGACCCGGTTCGGCTGGAAAGACGTCGTGCTGCTCGAGCGCAAGGTGCTCACCGCCGGGTCGACCTGGCATGCGGCCGCGGGCTTCCACGCGTTCAACGGCGATCCGAATATCGTGCGGCTGCAGGAATACACGATCTCGCTCTACAAGGAGATCCAGGAAATCGGCGATCAGGACGTGGGGCTGCACGTGCCAGGCGGCATCACGATCGCCGCGACGCCGGAGCGCTGGGAGTTCCTGCGCACGGAGGCCTCGCGGCACCGCTTCATGGGCCTCGAAACCGAACTGATCACGCCGGCGGAGATCGCCGCGAAGTGCCCGCTCGTCGACGTGAGCGACGTGAAGGGCGGCCTGTGGGCGCCGAACGAAGGCCACCTCGATCCGTACGGCTGCACGCAGGCTTATGCCCGCGCGGCACGCCGCCAGGGCGCCGAGATCTATCAGCACACCTGTGTCGAAGCGTTGCGGCAGTGCCCGGACGGCAGCTGGATCGTGACGACGGACAAGGGAGAAATCCACGCGGAGCACGTGGTCAACGCGGCTGGCCTGTGGGCGCGCGAAGTGGGTGCAATGGCCGGTGTGAAGCTGCCGCTGATTCCGATGGAGCACCACTACCTCGTGACGGAGGACATCCCCGAACTGGTCCAGCTCGGCCGGCAGATTCCGGTGATGGTCGATCTGGACGGCGAAATCTACCTGCGTCAGGAGCATCACGGCGTACTGTTCGGCGTGTACGAGCGCAGCTCGACGCCGTGGGCGCTCGGCGGCACGCCTTGGGAATACGGCGAGACCGATCTGCTGCCGCCGCGTCTCGAACGCATCGAGGAAGAGTTGATGCATGGTTTTCAGCGCTTCCCGAGCGTCGGCAACGCGGGCATCAAGCGGGTGGTCAACGGACCGTTCACGTTCACGCCCGACGGCAATCCGCTCGTCGGGCCGGTGCGCGGGCTGCGCAACTACTGGGCGGCGTGCGGCTGCATGGCGGGCTTCAGCCAGGGCGGCGGCGTGGGTCTCGCGCTCGCGCAATGGATGATCGAAGGGGAGCCGCACGACAACGTGTTCGGTATGGACGTCGCGCGCTTCCCGGATCTGACGCAGACCTACGTGACGGCGAAAGCGCAGGAGTTCTACGAACATCGCTTCTATCTCGCGCGGCCAAACGAGCAATGGCCCGCGGGCCGGCCGATGAAGACCACGCCGCTGTACGACCTCCAGAAAGAAGCTAACGCGGTATTCGGCGTGATGTATGGACTCGAATCGCCGATGTGGTTCGCGCCGCCCGGCACGCCAGCCGAAGAAACGCCGAGCTTTAGACGCTCGAACGCGTTCGAAACGGTCGCGCGGGAATGCCGCGCGGTGCGCGAGGCGGTGGGCGTGTTCGACGCGTGCGGCTATGCGAAGTACGAAGTGAGCGGGTCGGGTGCGGCCGCGTGGCTCGACCGCGTGTTCGCGAGCCGGCTGCCGGAGCTCGGACGGGCGCGTCTCGCGCCGCTGCTGTCGGAGAGCGGCCGCCTGAAGGGCGACCTGACACTGCTGCGCCTCGCGGAGGACCGCTTCCTGATTACCGGGTCGGGTTATCTGCAGGAATGGCATCAGCGCTGGTTCGGCGGCTTGCTGCCGGCGGACGGTTCGGTGCGCATCGACAATCGCAGCGATTCGCTCGCGATGCTGGTGGTCGCCGGTCCGCGCTCGCGCGAGTTGATGCGCGACCTGTTCGGCGCGGACAGCGCGGTGTCGACGCAGCGCTTCATGCAGGTCGTGCAGGGCGACGCGGACGTGGCGCCGGCGTGGGTCGCGCGGCTGTCGCTGTCGGGCGAGCTCGCCTATGAAATCTATGTCGACGCGCCGTATGTCCGCAGCGTGTACGCGAAGCTGCTGTCGTTGGGTGAAGCCTACGGCCTGCGTCCGTATGGCGTCTGGGCACTGCTGTCGCTGCGCATTGAGAAGGGCTTCGGCATCTGGTCGCGCGAGTTCGGGCCCGAGTACACGCCTTCGATGGCGGACCTCGAGCGCTTCATCGCGTACGACAAGGGTGACTTCATCGGCCGCGACGCGGCGCTCGCGCAACGCGGTGTGACGCCCGAGCAGTGTCTCGTGACCTTCGATGTCGACGCGCTCGATGCGGATGCGGCAGGCTTCGAACCGGTCTGGGTCGGCGATCAGGTCGCGGGCTACACGACCTCGGGCGCGTACGGACACAGCACCGGCAAGAGCCTCGCGATGGCCTACGTGAAATCGGCATGGCTGGAAGGCGGCGCGGACCATCCGTTCGAAATCCAGATTCTCGGCGAACGCCGCGCGGCGCGGCTGCTGCGCGAGCCGGCCTACGATCCAGCGGGCGCGCGGATGCGCATGTGAGGGACGAACTCATGAAGATACTGGTGGCAGTCAAGCGCGTCGTCGACGCGAACGTGAAGGTGCGGGTGAAAGCGGACGGCGGCGGCGTCGATGTCGCGAACGAGATCGCGGTGGAGGCTGCAGTACGTTTGAACGTTCGAGCGACCGATGTACGCCGGCAACGTGATCGCGACGGTGCGCGTCAATGACGGCGTGGTGGTCGGTACCGTGCGCACGTCGGCCTTCCCGGCGGTGCAGCAGACACAAGCCGCGGCCGAACGTGTGGCAGTCGAATGTGCCGTGCGCGCCGACACGACTACCGCGCGCTTCGTGCGCCGCGACACGACCGCGAGCGAGCGGCCGGATCTCGCGACGGCGCGGGTCGTCGTATCGGGCGGACGGGGCCTCGGTTCGGGAGACAACTACCAGCGCGTGCTGACTCCGCTGGCCGACCGGCTCGACGCAGCGCTCGGCGCATCGCGGGCGGCCGTCGACGCGGGCTTCGTGCCGAACGACTATCAGGTCGGCCAGACCGGCAAGATCGTCGCGCCCGATGTGTATGTCGCGGTTGGCATCTCCGGCGCGATCCAGCATCTCGCGGGCATGAAGGACGCACGCACGATCGTCGCGATCAATCAGGACCCGGAGGCGCCGATCTTCGGCGTCGCCGATGTCGGGCTCGTCGCCGATCTGTTCGACGCGGTGCCCGCGGTGGTGGCGGCACTTTGAACACGAAGGAACGCGCGTGCTTGCGCTACAGGGAGCAGGCGACGCGTGCACAGGATTCACGAAGCAGGCGGTACAGCAGCAGTTGCGCGAATCGGGGTATTGGAGCCAATCAACGAACGGAGTGGAGACATGTTCAAACGGTTTTTCCCGCACGCGCTGGCGCGTGCGCTCGTCGTGTGCGCGGTCGGTGCGCTGGGTGCGAACGCGCAGGCCGCGGATCTCGCACAGTCGTCGTGGTGCGCGGCCGGCAAGCCGGTGAAGTTTGCGGAGATGGGATGGGACAGCGCGAAGTTCATGACCGAGGTCATCCGCTACGTGCTCGAAAAGGGCTACGGCTGCAAGACCGAGCTGACGCCCGCCACCAACGCGATCGCACTGCAGGCGGTGTCGACGGGCGACCTCAACGTGATGGTCGAGTACTGGTCGGGCCGCACGCCGGCGTTCGAAACCGCGGCGCATGACGGCCGCGTGAAGATCGTTGGTTCGCTGGTGAACGGCGGCAGCGTCGAGGGCTATTACGTGCCCGACTACGTGATCAAGGGCGACCCCACGCGCGGCATCAAGCCGATCGCGCCGGACCTGAAGAGCGTGACGGACTTGCCGCACTACAAGGCGCTGTTCGCGGATCCGGAAGACCCGTCGCACGGCCGCCTGTACAACTGCCCGATCGGCTGGCAGTGCGAATCCGATACCGGGCAGAAGATGAAGGCCTACAAGCTCGACGCGTCCTACACCGATTTCCATCCGGGCTCCGGGCCCGCGCTCGACGCGGCGATCGAATCGGCCTTCACGCGCGGCAAGCCGATCCTGTTCTACTACTGGGAACCGTCGACGATTCTCGGCCGCTTTCACGCGGTCAAGCTCGACGAGCCGGCGTACAACGCGGCGTGCTGGAAGACCATCAACGGCAGCAAGGATGCGAACCCGTGCGGCTCGGCGTCGCCGCCCACCACGCTGCGCGTCGTCGTGTCGAACTCGGTGGCCGATAGCGACCCCGCGGTGCTGTCGCTGTTCGACAAGGTCCAGTTCCCGATCGGCGCGATCAACGCGACCCTCGCGCAGATGGCGAGCACGAAGCTTGCCTCGCGCGACGCGGCGGTCGATTATCTGAAGGCGCATCCGGCCATCGTCGCCGGCTGGGTACCGGATGCGGTCGCGCAGAAGGTGAAGGCCAGCCTGAAGTAACCAACGGATCGACGGCGCCGTCCGGCTACACCGGCGGCGCCGTCCACTGGAAAGGGTAGTGCAATGAACGGCATCTTCTATCCGCTGCACCTGGGTGACCCGATCAACCAGTTCTTCACGGGCGTGGTATCGCGTTACGGCGACGTGTTTCATCACGTCAGCGTGGTACTGCTGATGTACGCGCTGAATCCGGTCGAAGCGATGCTGAAAGCGGCGCCGCCGCTTGTCGTGATCGCGTTGATCGGCGCGATCGCATGGCTCGGCGGACGGCGCATCGGGCGCGCGTTGGTGCTGATGGCGCTCACCTATGTGATCGGTTGCCTCGGCCTGTGGGACAAGCTGATCTCGACCTGCGCGATCATGCTGACCGCGCTCGTGCTGACCACGGTCATCGGCGTACCGGTCGGCATCACGGTGTCGCGCAGCGCGTGGCTCGCGCGGGTCTGCAATCCGGTGCTCGACATGATGCAGACGCTGCCTTCGTTCGTCTATCTGATTCCGGTCGTGATGCTGTTCGGGCTCGGCCGCGTGCCGGCGATCTTCGCGACGATGATCTACGCGCTGCCGCCGCTCGTCAGGCTCACCGATCTCGGGCTGCGGCAGGTGCCGGCGGATGTCGTCGAGGCGTCGAAATCGTTCGGCGCGACGTCGTGGCAGCAGCTGATCGCGGTCGAACTGCCGCTTGCGCTGCCGTCGATCATGGCCGGCGTCAATCAGGCGGTGATGATGTCGCTCGCGATGGTCGTGATCGCGTCGATGATCGGCGCACGCGGCCTTGGCGAGGACGTGCTGTCCGGCATCAACAATCTCGACATGGGCCAGGGCGTCGTCGCAGGTGTCGCCATCGTCATTCTCGCGATCGTGTTCGATCGCATCACGCAGTCGTTCGGCGTGAGCCGGCGGCTGCGCCGACAAGCCCGGAGCGCATCGGTATGACACTCTCCATTCTGCGCGGCCTGCGCGGCCTGCGCGGCCTGCGCGCTTCGCTCGACGCCGGCGCGCGTGATCCGGCGGCCCGGCCGGCCTCCGATGCATCGCCCGTGGCGGGCGCCCGGCAGGACACCGGTGCCGGTTCCGCTGCTCCCGGCGCGCCGATTCTCGAACTGCGCCATCTGTACAAGGTGTTCGGCGGACATCGGCGTCAGGTCGAGTCGGCGCTGTCGCTCGCGAAACAAGGCGTGACGAAGGACGACATCCTGCAGCGCACCGGCTGCAACGTCGCGGTGCGCGACGTGTCGCTGTCGATCCGCGAGGGCGAGATCTTCGTCATCATGGGCCTGTCGGGCTCGGGCAAGTCGACGCTCGTGCGGCACTTCAACCGGCTGATCGAGCCGAACAGCGGCGAACTGCTGTTCCGCGGCACCGACGTGCTGCGTCTCGGCTCGCGGGCGCTGCGCGACATGCGGCGCAATCACATCGGCATGGTGTTCCAGAGCTTCGCGCTGCTGCCGCACAAGACCGTGCTCGAAAACGTCGTGTTCGGCCGCTGGGTGCGCGGCGATCCGAAAGCGGAATCCGATCGCGTGGCGCGCGAATGGATCAACGGGCGGCTCGGCCTGAAAGGCTACGAACAGCGCTATCCGGACGAGCTCTCGGGCGGCATGCGGCAACGCGTCGGGCTGGCACGCGCGCTGGTGTCGGACCCGGACGTCCTGCTGATGGACGAGGCGTTCAGCGCGCTCGATCCGCTGATCCGCGGCGAGATGCAGGACATCCTGCTGGAAATGCAGGCGGTGCTGCGCCGGACCATCGTGTTCATCACGCACGATCTCGACGAAGCGATGAAGATCGGCTCGCGCATCGCGATCATGAAGGACGGCGCCGTGATCCAGATCGGCACGCCGGACGAGATCCGCCGCGCGCCCGCCAACGATTACGTGCGGCGTTTCGTCGACGCGCGCTGAACGGCGGCAGGGCGATAGTTGGCTAGACAGACGGAGATTACGCATTCGCGCGGCTCCGTTGCATCACCTGTTAGTTATCCTGATAGACGGTTGGTTAAAGGCAAAGGACGTATTGCATACCATGGACAACACCTCAGTCGACTGGCTGTTCACCTTCCAGTGTCCCGACCGGCTCGGCATCCTCGCGAACGTTTCCGACCTGCTGTACAAGCGCGGCGCGTTCGTGACGGCGTCGTTCCACTACGGCGACCCGGGCACGCAGACCTTCTTTTGCCGGATGATTTTCGACGATCACGTGATGAACGTGCCGCTCGAAGCGATGCGCGACGATCTGGACACGCTCGCGTCCGAGCTCGACATGCGCTACGTGCTGCGCCGCGCGGACTATCGCCCGAAGGTGCTGATCGCGGTCAGCCGCTACGACCATTGCCTGACGCTGCTGCTGACTAAGTGGCGCGCGGGCGCGCTCGCGGTGGATATCGTCGGCGTGGTGTCGAACCATGAAGACTGCCGCGCGCTGGTCGAATGGCACGGCATTGCGTTCCATCACTTCCCGATCACGCCGCAGACGAAGCCCGAGCAGGAAGCGCGCATTCTCGCGCTGTTCGACCGGACCGGCGCCGAACTGCTGGTGCTCGCGCGCTACATGCAGATTCTGTCCGACGATATGAGCCGGCGGCTGGAAGGCCGGGTCATCAATATCCACCACTCGTTTCTGCCGGGCTTCAAGGGCGCGCGGCCGTATCACCAGGCGCACGAGCGCGGCGTCAAGGTGATCGGCGCGACCGCGCACTTCGTCACGAGCGATCTGGACGAAGGGCCGATCATCGTGCAGGAAGTGAAGCCGGTCGACCACACGCAGCGCGCCGAAGACATGGCGCTGATCGGCCACGACACCGAAGCCGTCGCGCTCGCGAGCGCCGTGCGCCTGTTCAGCGAAGGCCGCGTGTTCCTGAACGGCCAGCGCACCGTGGTTCTTTAAACGCTCATTCGTCCGGCGAGGGCAGCAGGTGGAAAAGTACTCGTTTCTGAACATCGTGCGGCACGGCTTGCGCGGGCACCGTCACTGGCAGCCGGTGTGGCGCAACCCGCGGCTGAAGACGCGCTACGATGTGGTGATCATCGGCGGCGGCGGGCAGGGGCTGGCCACCGCCTACTATCTCGCGAAGCGGCACGGCATCACGAACGTCGCCGTGCTCGAAAAGGGTTGGCTCGGCGGCGGCAACACGGGCCGCAACACGACCGCGATCCGCTCGAACTACTTCTACCCGGAGAGCACGAATTTCTTCGAGCACTCGCTGAAGCTCTACGAAGGGCTGAGCCACGAGCTGAACTACAACGTGATGCTGAGCCAGCGCGGCGTGCTGACGCTCGCGCACAACCCGCATCAGATGGACATGCTCGAGCGCTGGTCGAATTCGATCCTGCTGCAGGGCATCGACGCCGAAATGCTCGACGTCGGGCAGGTGCGCAGCTTCCTGCCGCTGCTCGACACGCGGCGCAGCGCGCGCTTTCCGATCTATGGCGGCTTCATCCAGCGGCGCGGCGGCGTGGCGCGTCACGATGCGGTCGCGTGGGGTTACGCGCGTGCGGCGGATGCGCTCGGCGTCGACATCGTGCAGAACTGCGAGGTGACGGATATTGAGGTCAGCGGCCGGCGCGTGCTCGGCGTGCGGACGCGCGACGGGCTGGTGCGCGCCGACAAGGTCGCGATCGCGGTGGCCGGCAATTCGTCGGTAGTCGCGCAGATGGCGGGGTTGTCGCTGCCGATCGTGAGCGGCGCGTTGCAGGCGATGGTCAGCGAACCGGTGAAGCCGGCGCTCGACGGCCTCGTCGTGTCACCCACCGTGCACGCGTACATCAGCCAGTCGGATCGCGGCGAGATCCTGATCGGCGGGCGGGCGGACGGCTATCCGTCGTACGGTCAGCGCGGTGCGCTGCCGGCGCTCGAAGACACGCTGAGCGCCGCGCTGAATCTGTTCCCGAGTTTCAGCCGCCTGAAGCTGATGCGCCAGTGGGCGGGCATCGTCGATATCTCGCCAGATTCGAGTCCGATCGTCGGCAGAACGCCGGTGACGGGCCTGTATCTGAGCACGGGCTGGGGCACCGGCGGCTTCAAGGCGATTCCGGCAGGCGGCGACACGCTCGCGCACACGATCGCGCACGACCGGCCGCATCCGCTGATCGAGCCGTTCGGGCTCGATCGCTTCACGACCGGCCGCTTCGTCAACGAAGCCGCGGCGGCCGGCGTCGATCACTGATTCCATCTCCGACCATGCTCCGTCTCCACTGTCCGTACTGCGCGAGCCTGCGCGACGAAGAAGAGTTCACCTACGGCGGCCCGCTCGAACGCGTGCGTCCCGCCGATCCGTCCCAGCTCGACGACGCGGCCTGGGCCGCGTGGCTGTTCGAGCGCGACAACCCGCGCGGCCTCGCGCACGAGCGCTGGCGCCATACGTTCGGCTGCCGCAGATGGTTCGGCGTCGAGCGCGACACGGTCACGCATGTCGTGTGCCGCACCGCTCCGCTCGAAGCGTACGCGCGTCATCCGGAAGCCTTGTTCGCGACTCACACGCGAGGTGCCGATGAAGCCGCTTGAACGTGTGACGCCGTTCGGCCGTAAGGACGCATGCGACGCCGCGCAGATTCCGTTCACGTTTGACGGAAAGCGCTACACCGGCCGCGCCGGCGATACGCTCGCGGCCGCGCTGCTCGCGAACGGCGTCGATATCGTGGGACGCAGCTTCAAGCTGCATCGGCCGCGCGGCGTGTTTGCGGCTGGCATCGACGAATGCAACGCGCTCGTGCAGCTCGAAGCCGGAGGCTTCGACGAGCCGAACGCGCGTGCTACGCTGATCGCGCTGTACCCGGAGCTGCGCGCGCGCGGGCAGAACGCGTGGCCGAACGCCCGCTTCGATCTGTTCAACGTGCTGGACCGGTTTCAGCGCTGGTTGCCGGCGTCGTTCTACTACAAGTCGATGATCTGGCCGAACTGGCACTTCTACGAGCGCTTCGTGCGGCCGATCGCAGGGCTGGGCCGCGCGCCGGAAGCCGACGATGCGCAACGCTACCAGCGCCGCAACGCGCATTGCGACGTGCTCGTCTGCGGCGCGGGTCCCGCAGGGCTCGCGGCGGCGTTGGCGGCCGCGCGCGCGGGCTTGAGCGTGATCGTCGCGGACCAGGCGCGCACGTTCGGCGGCGCGTTGAACGACACGCGCGAACTGCTGGATGGCGCACCGGCGATGCGCTGGGTCGAATCCGCGACGGCGACGCTGCGCGCGATGCCGCTTGTGCGTCTGCTGTCCGACACCACGGTTTCAGGCTACTACGAGAACAACTTTCTGGTGGCGGCTGAGCGCGTCGCGAACGCGCAGGGACCGGCGGCAGGTACGGGCAGCCTGCGCGAGCGGCTGTGGCGGATCCGAGCGCGCGAGGTCGTAGTCGCGACGGGCGCGCTCGAACGGCCACTCGTTTTTGCGGACAACGACAGGCCGGGCGTGATGCTCGCGGGCGCCGTGCGAAGCTATCTGAATCGCTTCGGCGTGGTGGCGGGCCAGCGCATCGTCGTCGCAGCCAATCATGATGATGCGTACCGGACCGCGTTCGATTACCACGCCGCGGGGCTGCGCGAGATCGTGATGGTGGATACGCGAGCCAATGTGCCGGCGCGCTTGCGTGTGGCGCTCTCGGAACACGGCATTGCGCTGCACGCCGGCTACGGTATCCAGCGCGTACGCGGCAAGCGCCGTGTGCGGGCGGTCGAGATCGCGCGTCACACCGGCGGTGGCCGGCTCGAAGGCGTAACCGTGACGCTCGCGTGCGATCTCGTCGCGATGTCGAGTGGCTGGACGCCGACGATTCATCTGTTCAGCCAGGCGGGCGGCAGCCTGCGCTACGACGACACCCAGTTCTGCCTCGTGCCGGATCGATGCGCTCAGGCGGTGCAGGTGGCGGGCGCGGCGAACGGCGTGTTTTCGCTCGCGGCGTGCTTGCGCGAGGGCGATGCGGCGGGACGCGAAGCCGCACGGCGGCTCGGCGCGGACGTGGACGCCGACGCCACCGCCGCTGCGATGGCTGCACGGTTGCCGCACGCCGAAGAAGAACCCGCAACACTCGGCATCGAACCCTTCTGGTTCACGCGCACCGCGCGCACCGACAAACAATGGCTCGATTTCCAGTACGACGTGAAGGTGTCCGACGTGGCGCTCGCGATGCGCGAAAACTTCCAGTCCGTCGAGCACGTAAAGCGCTACACGACGGGCGGCATGAGCGTCGATCAGGGCAAGTCGAGCAACTTCAACATCCTCGCCGTGATGGCCGAATTGAGCGGCCGCCCGATCGTAGACGTCGGCACGACGCGCTTCCGCCCGCCGTACGCGCCGGTCACGCTCGGCACGTTCGCGGGGCCGACCGTTGGCGAGCGCTACGCACCGTGGCGCACGCTGCCGGCGCACGCGTGGCACGTCGCGCAGCGCGCAAGCTTCGACGACTACGGCTGGCGCCGGCCGGGCTGCTATCCGTTCGACGGTGAAGATATCGCCGCTGCCACGACGCGCGAGGTGCTCGCGGTCCGCTATGGCGTAGGGCTATTCGACGGCTCGCCGCTCGGCAAGATCGACGTGCGAGGGCCCGATGCGGCGGCGTTTCTGAACCGCGTGTACGTGAACAATCTGGCGAGCCTGAAGCCCGGCTTCGCGCGCTACGCGATGCTGACCAACGAGAACGGCGTGCTGATCGACGACGGCGTCGTCGCGCGTGTGAGCGAAACGCACTTCATCGTGCATGCGACGAGCGGTGCGGTCGATCGCGTGTTCGTGCTGCTCGACGAATATCTGCAATGCGAGTGGCCCGACTTGCGTGTGTTCGTGAACAATGTGACGACGCAATGGGCCAACGTGACAGTATCCGGGCCGCGCGCCCGTGCGCTGGTGAGCAGCATCGAATCGGACATCGACTGGAATCCTGACGTGTTCGGCCACATGCAGTTCCGCCAGGGCACGTTCGCCGGTGCGCCTGCACGCGTGCTGCGCGCGAGCTTCACGGGAGAAGTGACCTACGAGATCTCGGTGCCGGCGCGTTACGCCGCGTCGCTCTGGGAGACCGTGCAGCGTGCCGGTGCGCCGCTCGGCGCGACGCCGTACGGCATCGAGGCGCTCGAGGTGATGCGCACAGAGAAAGGCTATCTGCACATCGGCGCGGATACGGACGGCGTGTCGAACCCGCACGACATCGGCTGGGAGAAGATCATCGCGAAGAAGGAGGGCGATTTCATCGGGCGCCGTTCGTTGCAGCGTCCGGCGGATCGGGATTCGCGACGGCTCGCGTTCGTCGGGATCGAAGCGCTCGATCCGCGCGAGCGGCTGCCGGTCGGCGGCCACTTTATCGAAGCGGGGCCGCTCATGCTGCCCACACGGTCGCAGGGCTATGTAACGGCCGCCTGTCTTTCGCCGATGCTCGGGAAATCGATCGGGCTCGGCATCCTCAGCAACGGCGCTGCACGCGTCGGCGAGACCGTGCAGATCTACGCGAAAGGCAAGGTCTGCGCGGCACGCATCGTCCCGCCCGCTCATTTCGATCCGCACGGAGAACGTCTGCATGCCTGAGCTCACTGCACGCACGCTGACGGCAACCCAATGGGCGCCGCCCGGACGGTTCCCGGTCGGCGCGCCGAATCTGTCGATAGAAGAGTTGCCGCTCGCCGGGATCGTTCGTCTGCAAAGCCGTATCGACGAACCCGGATGGATGGCGAGACTCGCTGCCGCGGCTGGAGTCGCCGTGCTGCCGGCAACGGGGTGCTGCACGGTCGATGCGCAGGCCGAGCGCTTCATCGCATGGAGCGGGCCGCGTGAATGGCTGGCTTTTTGCCCGCTCGCTGAAGAAGCCCAACGGCGCGAAGCATTCGAAAACCTCTGCGACGGCAGCCTCGCGGTCGCAACGTTGATCTCCGACAGTCGCGTCGGCTTTCGCGTAACTGGCACCGATGCATCCGCGCTCCTTGCGAAGGGCACAGCGCTGAATCTGGAGACGGACGCTTTTCCTCCGGGCAGCGCGGCTACCACACGCTTCGCTGGACTCGCCGCGATGATCGTTCATCGGCTGGCCGGTGAGTATCTGATCTACTTCGACGTTGCATACAGCGAGTTCCTGACGCGCTGGTGGCTCGACGCGGCGGACGAATTTCTCGCTACGACTCGCTGACACCAGCTCGAGCACCAGCACCAGCATTAACGCCAACGCCAACGCCAACGCCAACGCCAACGCCAACGCCAACGCCAACACGTGCAGCGTGCCCATCGATCGATGCGCACGCGCCAACTTCCTCGACCCGACCCATGATCATTGACGGAAAAGCCATCGCCGCGGAGCTCAACGCGGCCACGCGTCGCGCCGTAACGCGACTCCAGCAGGAAAGCCACGTGACGCCGACGCTAGCCGTCGTGCTCGTGGGCGAAGATCCGGCGAGCCAGATCTATGTGCGCAACAAGGTGCTGCAGGCCGAAGCGGCGGGTTTGCGCAGCATCCGCCACGTGCTGCCGGCCGACACGCCGGCGGACGAGCTACTCGCGCTGATCGTCAGGTTGAACGCGGCACCGGACGTGCACGGCATTCTGGTTCAGCTGCCGCTGCCAGCACACATCGACGAAGGCCGCGTGATCGAAGCGATAGCGCCGCACAAGGACGTCGATGGTTTTCACCCGCTCAATGGCGGCGCGTTGCTGAACGGAGATGCAGATGCGCTCGTGCCGTGCACGCCGCAAGGCTGCATGCTGCTCGCGCGACGCGCATTCGACGGCGCGCTGGCCGGCAATCGCGCCGTCGTGATCGGCCGCTCGAACATTGTCGGCAAGCCGCTCGCGATGCTGCTGGTGCAAGCGGACTGCACCGTGACGATCGCGCACTCGCGCACGCGGGATCTGACTGCGGCGTGCCGCGAAGCCGATCTGCTGTGCGTGGCGGTCGGGCGGGCGGAGCTGGTCAAGGCGAACTGGGTGAAACCGGGCGCCGTGGTGATCGACGTCGGGATCAATCGCGTGGGGGACGCGGAGCGCGGCTATCGCGTAGTGGGAGACGTCGATTTTGCCGCGGTGCGCGAGGTGGCCGGGGCCATCACACCGGTGCCGGGCGGTGTCGGCCCGATGACGATTGCCTGTCTGCTGCGCAATACCGTGCTGGCGGCAAGCCGTGTTGCGGGCGTGGACGTGTTGATGTGAGTGATGTTGCCGGCGCGGCTGCGCTCGCGTGACGTGCGTCGCGGAAACGGAGGACCATGCGTCGCGCGCCAAACGCCCAAGCATCAAACGGCAAACGTCAAAAAAAAAGAAAGGCGGGGGTGTCCGGCGCCATGCGCCGCCACCCCCGCCTTATGCGATCAGAACACGTGCAGAATGCCGAGCCGCACGACGCCCTGCTTGCTGGTGGACGACGAGTTGTCCGTACCGGTGATGAACGCGTCGTCGAGGAAGGTGCCGGTAGAGCCGGAAACCTTCTGATAGACCGCATGCGCATACACCATCGTGCGCTTCGAAATGTTGTAGTCCACCACGAGGCCGAACTGGTTCCACTTCGGTTTCGAGTCGCCGTTGCTGCCGTCATAGCGGCCGCTCGTGTATGTGTACATCGCGCCGGCGGACAGCGCGGGCGTGAAGCGGTAGAGCGCGTTGAGTTCGAAATTATCGAACGTCAGCGAATTCACCGTGATGCCTGCCGGAAACGACGACGGCGTCAGATAGCCGTTGCCGGTCGGCTGGTCGAGCCGCGTGTGCGTATAGACGAAGCCGAGCGTCGCCGAACCCAGGTTGTAGTTGGCGCCCGCGCCGAACTCGCGCTGATGGCCGGCGAAGAAGCTGGCATCGTTCGCGGCGACGGCGCCCGTCGAGCCGATCCCGACGTTGTTCAGGTTCATGTAGGCGGCGCCGAGCGTCAGGTCGCCGATCACGTAGCTCGCGCCGAGGCTCATCGCGCGGTTGTTCGCGAACTGGCCGGCCGCATTGCTGAAGCCGTACACGCCGCCAAATTTCAGGCCGCCGTAGTTGTTGCTCGTGTACTTGACCGAGTTCGAGACGCGAAACGAGTTGTCGGTGTTGTCGTTGTCGTACGGGTGCGCGAACAGGTAGCCTGCCCAGTTGCCGTTCGCCGTGAGCGGCGCGACGTAGTCCACCATCGAGTCGTATTGCCGGCCGGCCGTGAGTGTGCCGAACTTGTCGCTTGAGAGTCCGACGAACGCCTGGCGGCCGAACATGCGGCCGCCCTGGTTCAGCCGGCCGGAGCTCAGGTCGAAGCCGTTTTCGAGCGTGAAAATGGTTTTCCAGCCGCCGCCCAGATCTTCAGCGCCTTTGAGGCCGAACCGGTTGCCGGCGCCGTAGCCCGCCGCCATTTCGATGTTGTGCTTGCCACCGGTATTGGTGGTGTAGTTCAGGCCTTCGTCGAGAATGCCGTACAGCGTAACGCTCGACTGCGCGAACGCGGGCGAGGTCAGCGTGGCGGCCAGCGCGACGATGATCGACTTCTTCTTCATTGACAGGCTCCAGACGTGGACTTCACTTATTAATATTTGATTGCCAGTCCGTAGCGGCGCATTGCGCGATCCGGTTACTGGTGTCTGAGCGTATGAAGACGAAAATTCGCTGACAAACCAAAGAAACGCATGGCATGCATCAAAATCCGAATCCATAGATGGGCCAAATATCTGCAGTTCATCGCGTTGGTGCAGGTAATACATCGTGCGGCGCCGTACCTCGAACCAGCGGCACAACTTCGGGATAAGGACGGTCATGAACCGCGCCGGGAATCGTGGAGGCCGGTTGGTTTAAGTTAATGCAGGCACGTCAGCGGCATTTCTGAGTTGCCGGTAGTAGTTTTCCTCAGCCTCAGCGGGCGGGATATAGCCGAGCGGTTCCATCAGCCGATGATGGTTGTACCAGGCCACCCATTCCAGGGTTGCCAGTTCGACGGATTCCCTCGTTTTCCACGAGGCGCGCCGATGAATCAGTTCCGTTTGGTACAGACCGTTGATCGTTTCAGCCAGCGCATTGTCGTAGCTGTCACCACGGCTGCCGACGGACGGCTCGATATTCGCCTCGGCCAAACGTTCGCTGTACTGAATGCTGACGTATTGCGCCCCCCTATCGGAGTGATGTATCAAAGTCGAGACCTAGCTGAAATCCGACACCCAAAGCTGATTCGGTCGGTTGGCCTTGAACTGCCGGTTGACCCGGTCCAGTGGGCGCGGCGCACTCGAATCGGGAGTCGTCGTGCGAACTCGCTTGCCGCGAACTGCGCCACGCAAACCCTGCAGCTTCATCAACCGTCCGACCGTGCAGCGTGACACTGCAATGCCTTCCCGGTTCATCTGTTTCCAGACCTTCGGTACACCGTAGACCGGCATGTTGGCTTGCCAGACACGCCTGATCTCCGGTTGCAAAAGCTCATCGCGTTTCGCGCGCACAGCGTTTCTACGGATCGCGAAGTTGTGCCGCATGGCGTCGGTAGCCCGACGGGGCAATCCGCAAGACCTTGCAGATCGGCTCGACCCCGAAGGTGTCGCGATGCTGCGGTTGCCTGCGCTCGTCGCGGCGTTGCAGTCCGAAGATGCCCACGAAGGCGTGCGCACGTTCCAGGAAAAGCGCAAACCTCGCTGGAGCGGACGCTAATGGCTTATGTGATCACGTCGCCATGCATCGACATCAAGGACGGCGCCTGCGTGCAATGCTGTCCTGTCGACTGCATCTACGAAGGCGAGCGCAACGATGCGAATGTCAATGCGCTTACCGTTGGCGTCATCGCGCCGAATCAACGCGCGCTGGCTCACGTGACGCTTCAGTTCGTCGACCGCATTGTGAGGCGGCTGAAGCACGTTGAACTGTCGTTGCGCGAAGTCTGATGGATCAATTAGAGGAAGCCTGTGGGGGGACGCTGAAAAATACACAACCCTGACCTGCAGTCCTGCAGCTGCTGCAGAAGGCGCACAGGGCCGAAGGGCTTGGAGGGCGCGTGGACCACGGCAGCCGCGCACCTCATAGCAGCAGAAGCAGGTTTCCAACTTGATTGACTAGATATTCAATAATGATTATTATATCAATTATGCGCGTCGCCCATGTGTCGACAATTCACAGCGCCCAGGCAGAAAGATCGGGACGACAAGTGGTGTCCGCGAAATGACGATAGGGGCATCCGCCGCGCTTCTTGTGCAACGATGGCCATCTGACGTAACACCATCAGATCCGTCCCGGCGTGAGGTCAAATAGGTGACGTTTCAGACAGCCGGGTTTGCCCGGTACACATGTAGCCTGACGACGGGTCGCCTGGTTGCGCCGATTGGCTGCCATGGGTCATGCGATGTCCCGTTTTGTCACGACGATGCGCAGTGATGCGCGGACACAATCCATGACTCGCGCCGGTAGCGACCTGAACAAACGCATACGTTCCAACGCCGCAAGGGCACACCTATGACTAGCTATCACCGTCAATCGTTGTTCTGGGGCGCTGTAGCTTTGTCGGCCGGCGTTCTGCTCTGGAGCCTGCGTCCCGTTCTAACACCGTTTCTTCTCGGCGCGATGATCGCGTACGTTCTGCAGCCAGGCGTGGAGTGGCTGGTACGTCACCGCGTGGCACGGAGTCTCGCCGCGCTCACCATGATCTCTCTGTTCGCGTTGCTTATCGCGCTGCTCATTTTGCTGATAATCGTGGTCATCCAGAAGGAAGGGCCTGAGCTCACAAGACAAATTCCTTCGCTGGCGGCCAGGCTCGATACCACGGTGAAGCCGTGGCTGGCTGTCGTAGGAGTCAGCTACTCGCTCGATCTGGCGAATATCCGTGACACATTGGCAGCGCGTCTAATGGCAGGCGAACACGGCGCTGTCCTTGCCATCTGGCGGTACCTGTGCACAAGCGGCAATGCGATGATCAGCGTCGCAGGAAATGTGGTGCTCGTGCCGCTGGTGCTCTTCTATCTGCTCTATGACAGGCACGAGGCGTTCGAGCGCATGGAGAGCTTTGTGCCGCGGCGTTGGCTCGAAAGAACGCGGGACTTCGTTGCAGAGATAGATCACATGATGTCGCAGTATCTGCGTGGGCAACTGCTCGTCGTCGCACTACTCGCAGTGTTTTACCCCGCCGCGCTGATGATCGCTGGATTGGACGTCGCGCTGCCCGTCGGTCTTCTCACCGCGCTTGCCGTGTTCATCCCTTATATCGGATTCGCGACCGCGCTCGCATCTGCGCTTCTCGCTGCGTTCCTGCAATTCGGGAACTGGTACGGCTTTGGTGCGGTGATCGTCGTGTATGGAATCGGGCAGATTCTCGAAAGCGTTGTTCTTACGCCCAGGCTCGTCGGCGAGCGAATCGGCCTGCATCCGCTCGCGGTCATTTTCTCGTTGCTGGCTTTTGGCAAGCTGTTCGGTTTCTTCGGCGTTCTGCTTGCGCTGCCTGCCAGCGCCATCTTTGCGTCGGCGTTGCGGGAATTGCGTCGCCGCTATCTGACGAGTGCACTTTACCGGAGCTGATCACGCAGAGCTCGGCCGCCTGCTGGCAATGCACTGTCGCATTGACGGCGACACGCGTCTCGTCGGACGGTCTCTATAGGCGTACGGCCGACGAAGAGTCTGCAGGCATCAAGCCTGCGCAGACGGATAGCTGGATCTGCTTCACGGTCTCTACAACCATCGTCGGCGCGCTGTGCGGCACGCCGACGATTCTGTTCAGACGGTTGCACCCTGGGGGGCTGCAGGCAGAGGGCGCCGCGCGATCTTCTCCGCTTCCACGCGTTTGAGGCCGAACGCCTGCAACACGATGGCCGCGGTACTCTCGGCGAACTTTTCTTCTCGGCATCGAAGGACCTTTCGCGTGCGAACTGTCCGCTTCGAAGACGCAGAGAAGTGAAGCTCAGCAGCTATTCCTGCGATGACAGTGCCGATCACGGAGATGACACACATCAGCTCGTCCGCGACGGTGAAGCGTCGCTCCGAAATCCCTCTCCCGGTATCCCGCAGCAGACGCTGACCAAGACCCCTGCTGAGCGCACGCGTAGATAGCCCTTCGCGTATCAGCAGTTGTCCCCACACCGGCTCGCGGCAGGCGCGCAAAAGCGTATGACGCACCGATACAGCGATCACTTCGGCCGTATCAGACAAGCCGCTTGCGAGACGATCAAGTGTGTTGGCGAATTCCTCGAATAGCCATTCGACGAGCGCGGCGAAAATCCCCTCCTTCGAATCGAAGTGGTTGTAGAAAGACCCGAACCCCACGTCTGCGGCATCCGTAATCTCGTTGATCGTGACGCCATCCATTCCTTTTTCCGCCACCAGTCCGAACGCAGCATCGAGCAAGCGGATGCGCGTCTCGCGCTTGCGTCGGGTGAGGCGCGGTGACGGTGATCGCCCTGCGACGGACTCACGGCTTGTGACCGACGTTGCGACCGTTTGCCGACGACTCGCACGGGAATTAGGGAGATTTGACACGTTGCCTCCTGAGTCACTGTTTCATCATATTTTAGATCTAAACATCATAGTTGACAATGATATCAGAAATGGGTCTAATCTCACCCATGCGGAGAGCCCAGCACAAATGTGCGAACCGGCAGGACTGAAGCACCACGTGGATACAGCGAAACGCCTCCGAGGCGCTGGTCGACACCGGGCCTCAATCCACAGACACCGTGTAGAAGAGCGCGTGGGCATCAGAGCGCGCTGATCGGATGCCGCTGATCCGCACCGAGGCACGTGCACCGTGCTGCATGCGATGACCCGCCACAACGTCCGGGCCGTCGCTCCGTCGAGTTGTTAAAGAGGACTATTAACGGATCAGTAACGGATCAGTAACGCATCAGATTGCTTTCCTGTTTTCGCGTCGATGGAAAAGCGTGCTTCCCGCAGGCACGGCCGGTTTCCACCAGCGCGGATGACTTTTCTTCCTGGACTCATCACTGCCTTGTGAACATCGTGAAACATTCCGGTCCTGTCGCGCTGAAACGGGCGCGTTCCCTGTTGCCGTTCTTCGTCCGGTCGACGCGCCGGGCACCCATCGTCATCGCAGCGTGCAGCGCGATCCTCCTTTGCGCGTGCCACCAGCGCGAAGCTGTTGTGCCCGAGGCCAAGCCCGTGGTTGCCCGTGCCGTTCGCCCGGACGCACGCATGGCGAGCACCTCGCTACCCGCCCAGGTACAGGCGCGCTATTCCACACCGCTTTCGTTCCGCGTGGGAGGCAAAATCACCGAGCGGCGAGTGCGCATCGGCGATACGGTCAAGGCGGGCCAAACGGTTGCATTGCTCGACCCAACCGATCTGCAGAACAACCTCGTCAACGCACGAGCGCAACTGGACGCAGCCGAACACCGCCTTGTTTTCGCGAAACAGCAGCTCGACCGCGACGAAGCGCAGGCGCACGCCAACCTGATTGCGCCCGCCCAACTCGAACAGACGCAGGACGCCTATGCGACTGCGCTGGCGCAGCGCAATTCCGCGCTTGCCCAGATGGCGCTCGCGTCGGATCACCTGCGCTACGCATCGCTCACGGCGGATCACGACGGCGTAATCACCTCGGAAGATGCCGACACCGGGCAGAACGTTCAGGCAACCCAGGCCGTCTATCACATCGACTGGACGGGCGACGTCGATATCGTCTGCGACGCGCCGGAGCGTGTGCTGAACTCCCTCACGGTGGGCAGCAAGGCGCGTGTGACGTTGCCCGCTCTGCCGGGCAAGTCTTTCGAGGCGAGCGTGCGCGAGGTGTCGCCTGCCGCTGACCAGGAAAGCCGCACGTGGCGCGTCAAGCTGACGCTCGCGGCCCCGAGTCCCGAAGTGCGTCTTGGCATGACGGCCAATGTTGCGTTCGATGTTGCAGGCGATGGCTCAGTCGGCCAGGCATTTACGCTGCCCGTGACTGCGCTCTTTCACCAGGGTGAGAAGCCCGCCGTGTGGGTGATTCGTGGCGGCAGCGACACGCTCGAGCTTCGTTCTGTCACGATCGAGCGATACGACGAACGTACGGTGTCGATCAGTTCGGGCCTGCATGATGGCGACCGCGTCATCCTGCAAGGGGTGCATGCCGTGAGTTCAGGGCAACATGTGCAGGTTGTGCCTCCGCTGCATGCCGAGGATTTCCCGACATGAACGCTCGCGACCATGAAAACGCCCGCGACAGCGCGCCCGTGAACGCTTCTAACGAGGAAACCGCCAGCGGCACTGGATTCAATCTCTCTGCGTGGGCGCTGCGACACCAGCAGCTCGTGATCTTTCTGATCGGGCTGGCAACGCTTTTTGGCGTGATCGGCTATACGCAACTCGCGCAATCGGAAGATCCGCCGTTCACATTCCGGACGATGGTGATCAAGACTTACTGGCCGGGCGCGACCGCCCGTGAGGTGCAGGACCAGGTCACGGACCGGATCGGCCGACAGCTGCAGGCGGCGCCGTATATCGACAACATCAAGAGCTACTCGCGGCCCGGCGAGTCGATGATCTTCTTCGCGATGAAGGACTCGGCGCCCGTCAAGGACGTGCCCGAGACGTGGTATCAGGTCCGCAAGAAGGTCGGCGACATCGCGGCGACGCTTCCGAAGGGGACGGTCGGACCATTCTTCAACGACGAGTTTGGTGACGTCTACACGAACATCTACGCGCTCGAAGGCGACGGCTTTTCCCCTGCGCAGCTGCACGACTATGCGGACAAGCTGCGCACGGTCCTGCTGCGCGTGCCCGGTGTCGCAAAAGTTGACTACCTGGGCGATCCCGATCAGCACATCTTCGTCGAGATATCCAATGCGCAACTGACGCGGCTTTCGATCACGCCCCAGCAGCTGGCACAGGCCATCGACGCGCAGAACACCGTCGCACCCGTCGGCACCATCACGACGGCGGACGACCGCGTGTTCGTGCGGCCGAGCGGCGCGTTCAAGGACGAACAGGCGCTCGCCGACACACTCGTCACCGTCAACAAGCGCACGTTTCGCCTCGGCGACATCGCGACGATCAAGCGCGGCTATGACGATCCGCCCGTGACGCAGATGCGCGTCGGCGGCCAGGCGGTGCTCGGCATTGGCGTGACGATGCAAAAGGGTGGCGACGTAATCGACCTCGGCAAGGCGCTCGACGCAAGAGCGGCTGAGCTGCAGGCAACGCTGCCTGCGGGCCTCAAGCTGGCGCCCGTCTCGAGCATGCCGCATGCGGTCAAGCACTCGGTCGATGAGTTCGTGCGCTCGGTTGGCGAAGCAGTGGCGATCGTGCTCGTCGTGAGCCTCGTTTCGCTCGGTTTTCGCACGGGTATGGTGGTCGTGATCACGATTCCAATCGTGCTCGCCGTGACGGCGCTGTGCATGCATCTGTTCGGTATCGGACTGGACAAGGTGTCGCTCGGCACGCTCGTGCTCGCGCTGGGACTGCTCGTCGACGACGCGATCATCGCCGTCGAAATGATGGCCGTGAAGCTGGAGCAGGGCTGGAGCCGCATGCGCGCGGCGGCGTTTGCCTATACGAGCACGGCGTTCCCGATGCTGACGGGTACGCTCGTGACGGTCTCGGGCTTCCTGCCGATCGCGCTCGCCAGATCGAGCACGGGTGAGTACACGCGCTCGATCTTCGAAGTGTCGGCCATTTCGCTCGTCGTTTCGTGGTTCGCGGCCGTCGTGCTGGTGCCGTTGCTGGGCTTTCATATGCTGCCGGAGCGCAAGGTCCATGCGAATGGCGGGCACCACGATGAGCACGAGGTCTACAACACGGGCTTCTACCGGCGCCTGTCAGGCTGGGTCACGTGCTGTATCGACCGACGCTGGCTGGTGCTGGGTGTTACCGCCGTGCTCTTTGTTATTGCAATGGCTGCATTCACGCGCGTGCCACGACAGTTCTTCCCGAACTCCGAGCGGCCGGAACTGCTCGTCGACCTCAGGCTGCCGGAAGGCGCTTCGTTCGAGGCGACGCTGCGCGAAGCGAAGCGCGTCGAGAAAGTCCTGGATGGCAAGCGGGGGATCGAGCATTTTGTCGACTTCGTCGGCACGGGCGCGCCGCGCTTCTATCTGCCGCTCGACCAGCAGCTTCAGCAGCCCAACTTCGCGCAGTTCGTGATTACGGCCAAAGACGTCGAGACGCGCGAGGAGCTGATGCACTGGCTGGACGCGAAACTGGAGAAGGACTTCTCTGGCGTTCGCACGCGCGTGGCACGACTCGAGAATGGTCCGCCCGTGGGGTTCCCGATCAAGTTTCGCGTAAGCGGCGACGATATCGCGACTGTGCGCTCGCTCGCGGATACGGTTGCTCAGAAGGTCCGTGCCGACCCGCGCACGCGCAACGTCCAGTTCGACTGGGACGAGCCGGCCGAACGTTCAATTTCGTTCGAAGTCGACCAGAACAGGGCGCGCCAGCTTGGCGTAACGTCGGAGGACGTGTCCAGCTTCCTCGCCATGACGCTGTCCGGCTACACGGTGACGCAGTACCGCGAGCGCGACAAGCTGATCAACGTCGACCTGCGTGCGCCGAAGAGCGAGCGCGTCGACCCTGCGAAGCTCACGAGCCTGGCCATTCCGACACCCAACGGCCCGGTGCCGCTCGGCTCGCTCGGACATGTGCGCGATACGCTCGAGTACGGTGTGATCTGGGAGCGCGACCGGCAGCCCGCCATCACCGTGCAGGCCGACGTGCGCGGCGACGCGCAGGGCATTGACGTGACGCACGAGATTGACCACGCGCTTGCCGCTGAGCGCGCCAAACTGCCTGTCGGTTATCGGATCGAGGTCGGCGGCGCCGTGGAAGAGAGCGTCAAAGGCCAGACTTCGATCAACGCGGAAATGCCGCTGATGATCATCGCAGTGCTGACGCTGCTGATGATCCAGCTGAAGAACTTCGCGCGCACGTTCATCGTCGTGCTGACGGCGCCGCTGGGTCTGATTGGCGTGGTGGCCGCGCTGCTGCTGTTCGGCAAACCGTTTGGCTTCGTCGCGTTGCTTGGCGTGATCGCGATGTTCGGCATCATCATGCGCAACTCGGTGATTCTGGTCGACCAGATTGATCAGGACATCGCGGCAGGGCACGCGCGCTTCGACGCCATTATCGGCGCAACGGTGCGGCGCTTCAGGCCAATCATGCTGACGGCCGCCGCTGCCGTGCTCGCGTTGATTCCGCTGCTTCGCTCGGGCTTCTTCGGACCGATGGCGACTGCGCTGATGGGCGGTATCACCATCGCCACGGTGCTAACGGTGTTCTTCCTGCCAGCGCTTTACGCGACCTGCTTCAGGGTGCATCGCGACGAGAGCGGCGCGCAACAGGTCCTCGTCGAGCATACGGAGGTTTGATCATGAGTTTTACCTACAAGACATCCGTGCTGGCCGTGGCCGCGACACTCGCTGTAACGGCGTGCTCGTTCGGGCCGAGCGGCGAGCCGCCGGCCATGCCGTCGCCCGGGCATTACGGTGCCCAGGCGCAGCCGTCGAAGACCGTGGCCGCGGGTGGCATTGCACAGACATTCGATGTCGGCGTGACTGCCGTTGGGCAATGGTGGCGGCTGTACCGCTCCGACGCGCTGGATGCCCTCGTCGACGAAGGCTTGCGCAACAGCCCGACGCTCGCGGCGACGCAGCGCACACTCGCGGCGGCGCAAGAGGAACTGCGCGCGCAGGTCGGCGCATCGACGCTGCCGTCCATCGACGGCGCCGTGCAGGTCGAGCGCGCTCGTTCACCCGTCGTGCCGGGGCTTGGCCCTGAGCAGGTGCAGTACAACTTCTTTGCCGGGCAACTGCTCGCGCATTACACGTTCGACCTGTTCGGCCAGACACGTTATATGAATTCGGCGAGCGCTGCCCGTGTGAACGTACAGGCGTTTGAACTGGAGGCGTCGCGTCGCGCGCTCGCAGCGAACATTGTCGGCACTGCGATCAGTGTCGCGGCACTCGATCGGCAGATCGCGCTCACCGAACGGCTCGTAGCTGTCGCCAACGACGCCGCAAACGAGGATCAGCAGCGCTACGCGCTGGGTTCGGTCTCGCGCGCCCAGGCGCTCGCGTCGAAACAGGACGCTGCTTCCATCGCGGCGACGTTGCCGACGCTGCGTCAGCAACGCACGTCGGCGGTCCATGCGTTAGCGGTGCTGATGGGCCGCACGCCGGACAACGCTCCGGGCGTGCCAGATCTCGACAGCCTCTCGCTGCCCGAGCACGTGCCCGTGGCCGTGCCGTCGGACCTGCTGCGCTCGCGCCCGGACATCCAGGCAGCCGACGCCGCCGTCAAGGCCGCGGCCGCCGATGTGGGCGCTGCAACGGCGCAACTCTTCCCGGGCTTGTCGCTGACGGGCTCGATGGGTCGCGGCGGCTTCAGCTGGCCAATGGTGCTTTCGGGCGCGGGCGGGCTTTGGGCTGTCGGCGCCAGCCTGTCGCAGCCGATCTTTCATGGCGGCGCATTGTTCGCGCAGCGCCGCGCATCGATCGATGCCTACGACGCCGCGGTGCTGCACTACAAGTCGACGGTGCTCTGCGCGTTCCAGGATGTCGCGAATTCGCTCGCTGCGCTGGATAACGACGCGCAGACGCTCGCGTCGACGGATGTGGCCGCGGAGGCCGCGCACGCTGCATTCGACGACACGGCGTCGCGCCACCGCATGGGCTCACTGCCTTCGACGGCAACGCACGCCAGCGAGTCGCGGTATCTCAACGCGCAGATCGGTGCCGCTCGCGCAGCGGGCCAGCGCATGAGCGATACAGCCGCATTGTTCCAGGCGATGGGAGAGCTGCCCGCGGCCCAGCAGACGGCAGCGTCAACGCAATGAGCGGGCGCTTTACCCCGCGAGCAGTACTGTTAGCCCATCATTTCGCGTCGACATACGTCCGGTGAAGATGCCGGCCGCCGTTGCAAGAAGCCAGCTTGCGGTACAGGTCAACCCACCACAGATGAAGGTGCTGGAGGGGCGTCGTCCCTTCCAGCCGGGATTCGCTATGCGTTGATTGCTGGCGTGGGCCAACGGGTCGGCGCGCCCGGCGCAAAGCCGGTCGCCCGTGGTGACGCCAGAAGGCAAGCGGCGGCCACGAAAGAGAGCGGTAAACGCGTCGTCTTTCCGGTGAGGAAGGGCAAGATGATTACCCCGTTTTCACCGGCCTCAATTTTCCTCGACGGCTTCCTCAACGACGGGCAGTGCACGCGTAGCAATCTTTTCCGCCTCCGCGCGTTTTAGCCCGAGCGTCTGCAGCAACATCGCTGCCGTGCGCTCTGGAAAGTGCTCACCGCTGAAGCCGAGTTCTTTCAGCACGCCCGCCGCGCTCGCGCCAGGCACAACAAAGTTCAGCTCCGCCGCAATGGCACAGAGGACGGTGCCGCCCACTGCAAGAAATCCGATAAACGGGTCCGCGACAACGAACCGCTTCGCGGCAATGCCGTTGCCGATGTCGCGCAGAAGCCGTTGCCCCAGCCCGCGGCTCATCGCGCGCGCGGAAAACCCTTCACGTATCAGAAAACGTCCCCACACGGGATCACGCCGCGCACGCAGGACAGTGTGGCGCACGGAGACGGCGACCACTTCTGCGGGGTCGGAAATGCCGCCCGCAAGGCGATCAAGCATGTTCGCGAATTCTTCAAACACGTTATCGACGAGCGTCGCGTAGATCGCCTCCTTCGACTCGAAGTGATTGTAGAACGAGCCAAAGCCCACGTCGGCGGCCTCGGTGATTTCATTGATCGCCACGCCCTCCATGCCCTTTTCGGCCATCAGTCTGAGGGCGGCGTCGAGCAGACGGCCACGCGTCTCACGTTTGCGGCGCGCACCGCGCGGCTCTCGCTCCTCGACAACGGGCTCAGGGGCGGCGGGCGCCGCAACCGTGGAACGCTTGACTGCCCGGCGATTTGTCGTGGTTGCCATGATGGATCCTGATTTGGTCATATCTCACAGTATAGATTCGAACGTCTATATTGACAAAACTATCAGCGATGAGTTTAATGTCATTAACGGCACCGAGGGCCGCTCTAACCAAAACACATGGAGTGACTGTGGAGACAGCAACCAGAAACGGTGCCGCGCCCAGCGGCCGCCGGCATCACCTTATTCGTCCGCCCACCCGGGCATCAGGACCCGCCATCCGTATCGCGCCGGCGTATTGTCCCGCGGGGGAAACAGCGAGCGTTCATCTCGTCGCATGGTGTGGCGTGAGAGGCGTCCGGCGGGTCCGCGCAACTGCCCACGATCTTCACAGTACCGTCGGGAACCGCCTCATTGGGCGCGAGCATCTTCTGCCGCTGGATCACCCCGCCAGCGCGCCAGCGCTCGAAGCCGCATCAGCCATCGCAACCGCCTGATTACCTTCCGCCATGAAACTGACTACTGCACAGCCGGCTCGTCATCCTCATCCAACGGCGAAAGCGACTGCATTGGCCTATCTGATATTTGACCGGCCAGACCTCGAGCAAGCCGAACATTTTCTCAATGACTTTGGACTCCAAACCGTCTCGCGCGGCGACGCGCTGCTGCTTCTTCGTGGTACCGGGCCTTCGCACTATTGTTATGTCGTGCGCAAGGCGTCGAAAGCACGGTTTGTCGGGTTTGGCTTGCAGGTTGCCAGCAGGGGGGAGCTCGACGCACTTGCGAAGCTGCCTGGCGCGTCGGAGGTCGAACGGTCGGTGCTGGCGGGCGGCGGCTACGTGGTGCGACTGATAGACCCTTCCGGGTTTCGTGTCGACGCGATCTGGGGCCAGGCGCCAGCATCTACCTTGCCGCATCGGCTGCCGTTGCCATTCAATTCCGTCGACGCCACCGTCCGCATCAACGGTACGCAGCGGCCGCCCGAGCGCGCGCCAGAGATCATCCGGCTGGGGCACGTCGTACTCGAACTCGCTGACTATCAGGAAACCTGTGCGTGGTACACGCGCCATTTTGGTTTTATCCCGAGCGACGTGCAGGTGCTTCCCGATGGCTCGCCTGTTGTCGCGTTCATGCGTCTCGATCTCGGCGACAAGCCGGCCGATCACCACACGCTTGCACTTGCACAGGGCTTTGTCGCGACCTACAGCCACAGCGCCTACGAACTCGTTGACGCGGACGCGGTCGGTATGGGCCAGCGCGTGCTGCGCGATAACGGATGGACCCACGCGTGGGGCATCGGCCGGCATATCCTGGGCAGCCAGATCTTCGATTACTGGCAGGACCCGTGGGGTGACAAGCACGAACACTACTGCGACGGCGATCTGTTCACGTCCGACGAGCCGACGGGGATTCATGCCGTGAGCCGCGAGGCGATGGCGCAGTGGGGACCGACGATGCCGCGCAGTTTCACCAAGCCCAGATTGACGCCTGCAAGCATCGCCGCGCTGATCGCCAATCTGCGCCGCAGCCCCGACCTCACGCTGACCAAGCTGAGGACGCTGGCGAAGATTTTTGCCTGAAGCAACCCCTCTTCATCGAATCCGGAGATCGACAAATGGCAGTTCACGTTCTGCATTACCTGCACCAAGGTCGCCCCCAGTGGGGCGTGATCGCTGATGGCGCTATCACACCGGTTCCCGGCGAGTTCAGATCGACTGCCGGGTTTATCGAGGCCAATCCGGTCGAGCGGCTGCTCGTGCTGGACGGACCGAGGATTCCCGAGCCGGACGTGCAGTGGCTGTCGCCTGTGACCGCCAACCAGCAGTTCATCTGTCAGGGCGCGAACTATCGCCAGCATATGATCGAATCCGGCATGGACCCGGACGTGAAGAAGTTCAACATGATCTTCACGAAGGCAACGAGCTGCATCGTTCCAGCCAACTCCCACGTCGTGAAACCAGACGCGGTGCGGTTCCTTGACTATGAGATCGAACTCGGTCTCGTGCTCAAACGCGATATCACGTCCCGTGAAACGGTCACCGACGAAAACCTGCATGAATACATTGCTGGCGCTGTGATCGTCAACGACTATTCCGCACGCGATATCCAGATTCCGCAGATGCAGTTCTACAAGGGCAAGAGCTACCGGACTTTTGGCCCTGTCGGTCCTTACCTTTGCCTGCTCGAGAAGCATGACATTCCGAAGTTGAAGGAGCTGGTGCTGACGCTCACGGTGAACGGTACCGTCCGCCAGAATGACACCACTGCTGGCCTCGTCTATGGCCCGGCAGAGACCTTGACGGAGCTTTCAGGTGTACAGAACCTGCACACCGGTGACCTGCTCGCAACGGGCACGCCGTCGGGTTGTGCACTGAGCATTCCGTCACCCCTGAAGCAGCGCGCCGCAGCGATGCTGCCAGAAGCGGAGAAATGGCGGCTTTTCCTGAAGATGCAGGAGGAGAGGCCACAGTACCTCCAGGTAGGGGATGTCGTGGAGGCACAGATCGTCAGCCACGACCGCTCCATCAATCTGGGCGTCCAGCATAACGTCGTTGTCGAAGAGGCAGCATGAAAGGCGTGGCAAACGTAGACGATATTCGGGCCATCGAAACGCAAGGACAACTGGCGAATCTACCTTCGAGTACCTACGAGATGATCTGCCGGGGCGCCGCCATTAATCCATCGGCACCGGCGCTTTCGTTCTTCGTAACAGCCGACGATTACGCGAGCCCGCAGCGCTGGACGTACAGCGAACTGGTGCGCGACATCACGCGCACTGCAAACATGCTCTCGCGACTGGGCGTGGAACGGGACACTGTCGTCGCCTATGTGCTGCCGAATCTGCCAGAAACGCACTTCGTTATCTGGGGAGGCGAAGCGGCGGGGATTGTCTGCGCGATCAACCTAATGCTCGAAGCGGAAGCCATCGGTGAGCTGCTCAATGCCTCAGGCGCCAGCGTACTCATAACACTCGCGCCGTTTCCTGGGACTGACCTTTGGCAAAAAGTGCAATCGGTGTTGCCCAAGGTCTCCGCCTTGCGGGATCTGGTGCTCGTCAATCTGGCCGACCGGATTCCGGGAGAAAAGGGATTTGCAGCCCGGATGCTGCAGCGTGGCGAGAGTGCGAGGCTGCATGGCGAGGGCGGTGTGCAAAGCGCGGTTCCAGCGCAGATTCGAATCCACGACTTCAGCGCCGCAATCGCGAGCGAGTCCGGCGTCGCGCTCAACGGCCCGCGTCGGATGAGCATCGATGATCTTTCGTCGTGCTTCTGCACGGGCGGCACCACGGGACTGCCGAAGATTGCGATGCGCCGGCATGGCAATGAGGTGGCCAATGCGTGGAACGCGGCTCAATTCTTCGGCGAAAGCATTGGTCCGGGGAAAACGATGTTTTGCGGATTGCCGCTTTTTCACGTCAACGCCGTGATGGTGACAGGTCTGTTGGCATTCTCGCGTGGTGCCCACGTCGTCCTTGGCACACCGCAAGGGTATCGGGGTGAGGGCGTTGTAAAGCGCTTCTGGGAAATCGTCGAGCATTACCGCATCAACTTCTTCAGCGGTGTTCCAACGCTCTACGGGTCACTGCTGGACGTTCCGGTTGGCGAGCACGATATCAGCTCGCTCGAGTATGGTCTGTGCGGCGCCGCGCCGATGCCGGTCGAACTGCTTCGCACTTTCCAGCATCGTACAGGGATAAGCATCCTTGAAGGCTACGGTCTCACCGAAGGTACCTGCGTTAGCAGCGCTAATCCACCGCTTGGGGAGCGCAGGGCCGGTTCGATTGGCCTTCGTCTGCCTGGACAGGCGATGAAGGCAGTGGTGGTCGATGAAACCGGCCGTTATGTACGGGATTGCGTTGCGGACGAGGTGGGCCAACTGGTGATCTCCGGCCCGAACGTGTTCATTGGCTATTCCAGGCCCGAGCAGGACAGTGGGATCTGGGTGGAGCTGTGTGATGGCGAGCGCTGGCTCAATACCGGCGATCTCGGGCGCTGCGATGCCGACGGCTACTTCTGGCTCACCGGCCGGAAGAAGGAGCTGATTATCCGGGGCGGACACAACATCGACCCGGCTGGAATCGAAGAAGCACTGCATCGCCATCCTGCGGTCCAGATCGCCGCAGCAGTAGGGCGTCCCGATATGCACGCGGGCGAACTGCCGGTCGCTTATGTCCAGCTAAAGCCAAGCGTGACAGCAACCGAAGCAGAATTGGCCGAGTTTCTGCGTGCCGAGATCAGCGAGCGCGCCGCGTTTCCGAAGGCCATACGGGTCGTCGATGCGATGCCCCTGACGGGCGTCGGCAAGATCTTCAAGCCAGCGCTGAAACGGCGAGAAACGGCGGACGCGCTACGGTCGGCGCTCGTGGAAGCTGGCGTCAAAGATGCGATCGTTAGCATTATTGAAGACACCTCACGCGGGATTTCAGCTCACGTCGAACTCCTCAGCGCTGAGGCCGAGGAATTGGCGGGTTCCACGCTTGGGCGCTTTCCGTTCGCCTTTTCGCTCTCCGTCCCGGCGACTCCACAAAGCAACCGTGAGAGCGCCACAGCGATTGAGACGCCCAGCGGGCGGGAGTGACGTGACTCCCGGGTCGACGGCACGTTCAGTCGCGCGTACGTGCCCCGATGTCGCGCCAATACGGCTTATGTCATCGGTTAGCAGCTAGAGCAATGGTTTTGGTTGGGGAAGAAGATGGATATTGGATCAGAAAGGACCTTGCGTTCGCTTGTTGCAAAATGGCTTGCACCAACTTCTGAGACGCCGGTGCGGGTTACCCGATTTGGTCGCGGCCAGTCGAATCAGGCGACCTATGTACACATCGAGCTACTTTTGCCGAAAGGGCCGGTTGGGCTGTTTTTCTTCCGGCACCGCGACGGTTCGTGGCGCGTGTTCCCGCCTGAGGGTGAGCGGCCGGTGATGCGCGTTCACTAACGTGCCGGGCAATTGAGGAACACTGGCAACTGCACCAAAGGCAAAGGGACGTGTAACTGGACTGCTTTAGTTCAGGGAACGATGTGGCAGGGAGGACAGAAAGCACTGCAAGGATGGGAGCGAATCGTGTCTGAACATTCAGTATAACTACTTAAAAAGTCGGCTAAGTAATTGTGGGGCGCGGTCTGAACATATGAGGGCCGACACAACGATCCGGAGCGAAGTGAGCGGATCGTTACAGCTGTGTACACGAAAAAAATAGTTAGCCAACGAGACAGGAGAAGACACTTGAGGAATTACAGAAGAACGGTTCGCTCTGCCGGTATGGCAGTTTGTATCTGCTCGGCCGCGCTTGCTGATAGTGCGAATTCTCAGACGGCTGGAAGCTTTACTCTGGCGACAGGGTGGCTTCACGTCGCGCCACAGAGTAGTGCAACACCGCTCACCGTGGAAAGCGTTGGTGGAATCACGGTGAATCAGCAACTACCCGGTACCGGGGCGCACGCGAGCTCCACGGACACGATGGGAATTACCACCGAGTACTACGTCACCGACCACATCGGCGTCGCCACACTCATTGGCCTCCCACTGACAGTGAATCTGGTTGGTGATGGCACGCTCGCGAAGTATGGAACCCTCGGGTCGACGCGACCGATACCGCCCGCTATCGTCCTTCGATATCACCTGTTTGAGGCACAGTCGAAATTCCGTCCTTTCGTCGGATTGGGCGTGAACTACACGTGGTTCACACAGGTTCGCACAACTAATAGTCAGTTTGTCACTGATAACCTTGGCCCAGGCGGGTCGGCGCAGGGATCACTAAGCTCATCCTGGAATCCGGTATTTGAGATCGGGGCATATTACGCGGTCACAAAACATTGGTCAGTCGGAGCCGCTGTCGGTTACGTTCCCGTAAAAACTCACCTTACGCTGGACGGCACGACGGCTAATGGCACGCATATCGTTTCCCGATCGACGATCCGGATCAATCCCGTTAACGTTTTCCTGAACATCGCCTACACGTTTTAGCCCGTGCGAATAGCGTTCGCCGGGACCCGACATGGCGGCAGACGTTCAACCAAGCAAGAGATACCAATGCACAACAAAGAGGTCGAAAGCGGCTCTTCGAGCCACGCTGATCACGCACGCTCCGATGTAACAACGCGTTGCACGGGTCCGTTCAATCGCGCGGGAGTAACGGTCGAGCATGCCTCTATGCCATCTCTTTACAGCAACGTCTCATTTCGGGTGGAACGATGAAACGACAGGTGCTCAAATCCATTCTGTTTGCGTTGCCCAAAGTGCTCGAGCTGACGGCGCGTCGTTTCCCTGAATATCGAGAGCGCCTCAAGGAGCGCGATCTGGTCGCCTGGATCGGGCTGATGGATCGAAGCCTCGGTCGCGTCATTGAGATCAGGGACGGCCGCATCCGGTCGTGTGCGTGCAAGCATCCGCAAGCCGACGTCTGCATGCTATTCAAGGATGTCGCCACCGCCCTGAAATTCCTTTCGCCGAGTCCGGATCAGGCCGAAATCATCCATGCCGCGAAAAATTTCAAGGTGGTCACAGAGGGCGACGATGAGCTGCTGGTCTGGTTCATGCAAACGCTGAGCATGATGCAAACCGTCAGCCTGCCGATGGGCACGCCCGTGCGGGACGGCACGCGCCGCTATACCACCTGCACGAACGGTGGCCCTTTGTTCGTCTACGTGAAGGATGAACGCATCGTTCGCGTGACGCCTATCGATCTGGATAGCAAGGATGCTCCGAGCTGGGAGATCGAGGCGCGCGGACGCCGTTTCAGCCCGCCACGGCGCGGCCTGGTCGCGCCGCACGCGTTGGCGATCAAGTCGCTCGTCTACTCGGACAAGCGCATTCTTCATCCGATGAAGCGGGTCGATTTCGATCCTGATGGGGAACGCAATCCGCAGAACCGTGGCAAGTCCGGCTATGTGCCGATCAGCTGGGACGAGGCGCTGGACATCGTCGCGAAAGAAATCAACCGGCAAAAGCGCGTTCACGGTCCCGGTTCCATTACATTCCCGATGTCGTCGCACCACCAGTGGGGCAATATCGGCTACTACCTCAGCGCGCTCACGCGCTTTGCCAATCTGATTGGCTTTACGCGGGTCGCCGCGAATCCGGACAGCTGGGAAGGATGGTACTGGGGCGCCATGCATCACTTCGGCAACTCGATGCGCGTTGGCGTGCCGTCCGGCTATGGTGGTATCGAGGATTGCCTGAAGGAAGCCGACATGATCGTTTTCTGGTCCTGCGACCCGGAAAGCACCAACGGCGCCTATGGCGGGTTTGAAGGTACGCCGCGGCGTCTGTGGGCGAGAGAACTGGGCATCGAGTTCGTCCATATCGATCCGCACTGCAATCCGACCGCGCAGTTGCTGGGCGGCCGCTGGGTTCCCATCCGGCCGCAAACGGATGCGGCCCTCGCCACCGCGATCATGTATGTGTGGCTCGTGGAGGGGCTATACGACAAGGACTACGTCGCTAGCCGGACGACCGGATTCGATGAGTGGGGGGCCTATCTGACAGGCAAAACGGATGGCGTACCCAAAACTCCCGAGTGGCAGGAACTGGAAACTGGCGTGCCCGCCAAGGACGTTCGCGCCCTCGCGCGCCTGTGGGGGAACAAGAAGGTCTATCTTGCCGTCGGGATGACGGGCGCGGGATTCGGTGGGGCGGGACGCGGTGCGACGGGAGCCCAATGGGCGCGCTGCATGATCATGCTGATGGCGATGCAGGGCTGGGGTAAGCCGGGCGTGAATTTCGGCTGTCTCGAGATCGGCGTTCCGCACGATCTGCACTTCTATTTTCCCGGCTACGCGGACGGCGGCATGTCGGGCGATCTCGCGTGGACCGCGAATGCGGTGAACAACTATCAGCGCATGCCGCACATCCTGACCATGAATCCCGTCAAGCAGATGGTCCCGCGGCAGCAGCTACCGGATGCGATCATCAACGGCCACGCAACGGGCTACCTCTGGGACGGCATGTCCCAGGAAGCCCAGTTCGCGCCGTTCAGCTACCCGATGCCGGGCTATTCACCGATCCACATGATCTATCGCTATGGCGGGTCTGCGTTCAGCACGGTCACGAAATCCGGACGCTGGGCCGACGCCTACCGGCACCCGAGCATCGAGTTCGTGGTCAATCAGTCGATCTGGATGGAGGGCGAGGCGCAGTTCGCCGACATCATTCTGCCGGCGTGCACGTCGCTGGAACGATGGGACATCGGCGAATGGTCGAATTCCGGCGGCTACGCGCATCATGGCTATAGCACAGTCAATCATCGCATGATGACGCTGCAGCACAAATGCATCGAGCCTCTGGGCGAGTCTCGCTCCGATTACGACATCTTCACCGCGATTCTGACGCGTCTCGGCCTTGGCGGCGTGTTCACCGAGGGATGCGGCGAACTCGATTGGGTCAAACGGGTGTTCGACTCGTCCGATCTGCCGGATCACATTTCGTGGCGTGAGTTTTGCCGCAAAGGCTATTTCGTCGTGCCGCCCGAAAAGCCGGAATTGCGACATCCAGTGGACATGCGGTGGTTCGCGGAAGGCCGGCGCAAGGACTTGCAGGAACCGCATCCGCTGCCGTCGCAGTACGCCGAGAAGTTCGGCATGGGGCTGCAGACGCCCAGCGGCAAGCTCGAGTTCGTGCCGGAATTGCTGAAGCGGCACACCGCCGACAACCCGGAGCGGCCGCCGCTGAACCGATACATCCCGTCCTGGGAGGGGCTGCGCTCAGAACTGGCTCAGCGCTATCCGTTGCAACTAATCGCTACTCACAGCCGGTACAGTTTCCACACGCATTGCGACGGCAAGAACTCGTCGGTCAACAGCGTCGAAGATCATCGCGCGTTGATTGGCGGGCATCGCTTCTGGCTGCTGCGGCTCGGCCCCGCCGACGCGGCGGCCCGGGGCATTGCCCAGCGCGATCTCGTCAAGGTCTACAACGACCGGGGCGCCGTCATCTGTGCGGCTGACGTATCGCCTCTGGTCACCGCCGGTGTGGTCAAGTCATACGAGGCGAGCGCCGAATTCCAGCTGATCGAAGTAGACGGCGAGCGCGTTGAAATCGGCGGATGCATGAACATGCTCACCCCTGATCGGCCCCAGACGGCGGGCACGAGCAGCATGAGCCCGAATTCATGCCTCGTGCAGATTGAAAAGTGGAAAGGCGCCGATGCGTTCATGCTCGGTCGCGCAGCGTGAGGAGCACACAATGAGCAAGTGGAATCTGGTTATCAAGGTTGGGCAATGCGAGAACTGCCAGAACTGCGTCATCGCCTCGCGAGACGAGCACGTTGGCAATGATTTCCCCGGTTACTCCGCAACTGCCGCGGCCAGTGCCGAAAGCCCCATTCGCATCTTGCGTCGCGTGCAGGGCCATTCCCACATGGTCGAAACAACGTACTTGCCGGTGATGTGCAATCACTGCGATGAAGCGCCATGCATGCGAGTGGGCGGCGACGCAATCCGCAAGCGCGCCGACGGCATCGTCATTATTGATCCGGACAAGGCACGAGGCCGGAAGGACATCGTGAAGTCCTGTCCGTACAAGGCGATAGTGTGGAACGAGGAACTGCAACTGCCGCAGACCTGGATCTTCGATGCGCATCTGCTCGACCAGGGTTGGCGGCATCCGCGATGCGAACAGGTTTGCCCCACTGGCGTCTTCGAGACCGTCAGGCTCGAAGACGCAGCGATGGCGGAAAAGGCCCGGCGCGAAGGGCTCAAGGTTTTGCGGCCCAATCTGGGCACGAAGCCTCGCGTGTGGTACGGCGGTCTCGAACGCTGGGAAAGCTGCTTCGTAGGCGGAAGCGTCAGTGCCCGGGTGGGAGGCGTCGTTGAGTGCGTCGCTGGTGCCGCGGTTGTCCTGTATTCGGGCGATCAAAGGGTTGCGGAAACTGTCTCTGACGCGTTCGGCGATTTCCGGTTCGGCGGTCTCGCGAAAGGTAGCGGCATCTACCGGATCGGAATTCGTCATGCGCTGGGCAACGCGTCGCGCGAATGCGAGGTGGGAGAAAGCGTGTACCTGGGCGAAATCAGCCTCGTGCAGTCGACCAGCGCGGTCGAGGCCGCCTGACGCCGCAATCAGTTGTGTTTGCCTGAGACGGCAGACCGCTGGTGCGGTCGCTGGCTTCAGGCAGGCACTGAGTTGAGAAACCGCCATCTGACAGGCTCGCCTTCTTCGGCGAACGCAGACGGTGACTTCACCACCAAGCTACGCCATGAAGCCCGAACGCCTGACACACGCGCGCAGAAAAGAGCAGACGCGGGAGCGCCTGTTTGACGCCGCACGAACCATTTTCCTTGAGAAGGGTGTGGCCGCGACGAGCGTGGAAGACATCGTTGAGGCGGCCGGTTACACGCGTGGCGCGTTCTACTCCAATTTCCGCGGCAAACAGGAACTGCTGACTGAACTGTTGCGGCGCGATGCCGATGAGGCGCGGGCGAATCTGCAGGCCATCATGGAAGAGGGCGGCACGCCCGAAGAAACGAGAGCGCGCATGATCGCCTACTACAGCAGCGACTACCTTGAAAGTGATTGTTTCCCGCTTTGGGTCGAGGCCCAACTCCTCGCGTGCCGCGACAGCGCGTTTGGGGAGCGTGTTGATGCGTTCCGGCGCGAGAAGCTTCTACAGGTCAGTGCCTGCATACGAACGCTGCTGGTGGATAGCGACAGCGCGTTGCCCCTGCAGGTGGACGCGCTCGCGCTTGGCCTGGTGAGCCTGTGCGATGGCATGCAGTTCTTCAGGATGTGCAATTCGCAGACGGAAACCGACCAGGCGATTCAATCCGTGCTTGTGGAATTCGTTTCGTGGGTACTGTGGCGACAGCGGGGAAAGACACGCGTCGAAGGGCATCCTGCGAGCGCGACAGCGTCGTGCATCTGAACCGTTGAATGAGGTGGCAATGAATCGCGATAGCAACACGTCCCGCAACACCCATATTGAGCGCGGCATTAACCACGGCATGAAAGCGGCATCCCGCGGCCCCCGACATCGCAGTCGGTATAATCGGTTACCCAAATCGCGACCGGATTCCGATGTCAAGCATCGCAAAACTACTGTCCATACTCGAATTGTTTTCAGAGTCGCGACCGTTTCTGTCCGCCGAGCAGGTTGCGACTGAACTGGATTGTTCAGTGCCAAGCGCCTATCGCTATTTGCGGGAACTGGTTGAATCCGGGATGTTGTTGCGCTTTGTTGGCGGCGAGTACGGTCTGGGTCCGCGCATCATCAGGCTTGACTATCAACTACGCGTGTCCGATCCGCTGCTCAAGGCGGGGCAGCCCATCATGCGCGAACTCGCCGGACATTCCGGCTTCGACGTTGTGATGTCCCGATGGTATGGCAACGAGCTGGTCGACACGCATCGGGAAACCCACGACACGAGTCTCGATCTGCGCTATGGACGTGGACGGCCGCGGCCGTTGTTCCTGGGCGCGGCTCCGAAAGCCATACTCTCCACGTTCCCGAAAGCGAGGCTGGCCATCTTGTTCGAGCAGCACGCTGCAGAGATCACCTCGAGCGGACTCGGCAACTCGCTGGAAGCCTTCCGGTCCAAACTGCTTAAAATACGGCGCGCGGGATTCTATCTGTCGAATGGAGAACTGGAAGAGGGTATATCGGCAGTTGCCTCCCCGCTCTTCACTGACGACTCGGGTGAAGCAGTGGGTGCGCTGGCGCTGGTTGTGCCCAGTCACCGCCTACAGCTTCTGAACCTTGATCGGCTTGTCGAAAGTGTCAAGGAGGCTGCAGCGCGCACCTCCTCGCGCGCACGGGCTATCATCGAACGCTAAGGCGGGTTGGCGCAGCAGCCCCTACGTTTTGTTGCGGACATCGGCATTATGCAATGCCCATGCGCTTCGCCATTTCGGCTACCCATTCCGCTCGTGGACGGAACCCGGGCAGGCCTCGCGCGTGGCGTTCGACTGACGCCATCAGTTCTTCGTCTGGCATCGCGAAATCAACGGGAACTCTCATTGGCTGGTCGACATACCAAGGGGTGTCGATAAAGATTTCCAGCCGATTGCCTTCCGGATCCCGCGCATAGAAAGAGATTGCATTGCCGTGCGTAACGGGCAGGATCTCTTTCATTTCCTCTTCTACAAAGCGTTGATGAAAGCGCTTCAGCGTGGCAAGGCTGTCCGCCTCGAGAGAGATCTGGTTGATCGGATTGAAGGACAGATCTTTGGGCCGTCCGCTTGCGAGCACTATCTGATGATGGATCGCAGGGTCGCGGCTCAGGAAGACGAGGCTCACCTTGCCATGTGGCGTATCGAGACTACCCCGATCCGTTACGGTGAACTCGAGTACGCGCGTATAGAAATCCTCCACCCTGACCATGTCGTTGACGTAGAAACCCATGTGGCTGAGCGAAAGCCCGGTTCGCCCGGTGTTCGACGGTGTCATGACGCCTCCAGTAGTAGTGATAAACTCTGATAGAAAATGCCTTGTTGGCCGCATTTATCTCAGTATATTATCAATATACGATAAATACAGTAGAAACTATGCGCAGACGATCGCGTAAAAGCCAACCTTTTATCAGCGGAGCATCATGAAACTCATCAGCTTTTCCACGTACGAAGGCCGGTCGTTCGGCGTGGTCCACGATCAGTCCGGGTCGGTTTTCGACCTTCGTAAGCGCCTTGACGGGCGCTTCACCGACCTGAAGTCCCTCATCGCAGCGGATGCATTGCTCGAAGCACAAGGTGTTATCGGCGAAGGCAAGAAGGGTGACTATCCGCTGGCCGAGGTGACGTTTGAGCCTGTGATTCCGAACCCTGACCAGATCTTCTGTGTGGGGCTGAACTACGCGGAGCACGTCACGGAGACAGGTCGCGAGACGACCGAAAACCCGGTTATCTTCATGCGCCTGCCTGCCTCGCAGGTTGGTGCCGGTCAGCCGATGCTGCGACCGCCGGAGTCCACTCAGTTCGACTACGAGGGGGAGATCGCCGTCATCATCGGTCGCGGTGGCCGCCGCATCACAGAAGCCGATGCATGGAAACACATCGCCGGCTACAGCTGTTACAACGACGGCTCGGTGCGCGACTGGCAGCGTCACACAGGGCAGTGGGGTCCCGGGAAGAACTTCTACCGCACCGGTGCCTTCGGCCCCTGGATGGTCACAAGCGACGAAATCGAACCCGACGCGACCATGACCCTCGTCACCCGTCTGAATGGCCAGGAAGTGCAACGGGCCACGACCGACATGCTGATCCACGGTATCGCAAAACAGATTGCCTATCTGTCCACCTTCACACCCCTTTTCCCGGGCGATGTCATTGTGACGGGCACACCCGGCGGTGTCGGCGCAAAGCGCAATCCGCCGCTGTTCATGAAGGCGGGTGATGTCGTCGAAGTCGAAGTCGACCGCGTCGGCATTCTCCGCAATCCGGTAGCCGACGAGTCTTAAAGCCTGTCCATCTGGGGCGCGAGGCGCCCCGGTCATTGAGGATCAACATGGCACAACCAACAGATCGCACCCGCTCGTGCGAATACGACGTCGCAGTGGTCGGCCTGGGCCCGACGGGTGCAACGCTCGCGAATCTGCTCGCCCTGGAGGGCATGAAGGTTCTGATACTCGAGCGGGACGCCGATATCTTCGCCCTGCCTCGCGCCGTCCATTTCGACGCTGAGTGCATGCGTGTCTTTCAGACGATGGGATTGTCCGATGCACTGCTGCCCAAGCTTTTCGTCGGGCCGGGCATGAAATTCATCAATGCGGATGGCAAGCTGCTGATCGACTGGCAGCGCCCGACCTGCATTGGTCCACTCGGCTGGTGTGCCAGCTACAAGTTCCATCAGCCGGATCTCGAGCGCGCGTTGCGCGCACGACTCGCAGAGCACGCCAATGTCGACATCCGGCTGCGTCACGAAGCGTTTGCGCTTGAGGAGACGGTCGACGGTGTGTCGATCCGATTCGAAGACACGAGCTGCGCAAAGCTACGACATACGACCGCACGTTATGTCGTAGGGTGCGACGGCGCCCGGTCGATTGTCCGACGTTTTATGGGCACCGAACTGGACGACCTGAAGTCGCATGAGCGGTGGGTCGTTGTGGACGTCTTGCTGAAGACATCGCGTCCGGATCTCGGGGACTACTCAATCCAGTATTGCGACCCGCGCCGGCCTGGAACGTATACGCGCGGGCCGGGCAACCGGCGACGGTGGGAGCTGATGGTCATGCCTGACGACGACACAGCCAGCTTGCAATCGCCAGAATGGTTGTGGGACAAGCTCTCCCGCTGGATTACCCCTGACAACGCGACGATCGAACGCTCTGCCGTCTATACGTTCCATTCTGTGGTTGCAAAAGGTTGGCGCAACGCTCGGTTGTTGCTGGCTGGGGATGCCGCTCATCAAACGCCCCCATTCATGGGGCAGGGAATGGCGGCAGGCATCCGGGACGCCAGCAATCTGGCGTGGAAGCTGTCGACCGTGATACGCGGTGACGCCGAGGACAATCTTCTCGACACGTACGAGGCAGAGCGCTCACCGCATGTGCGCGAATTCATCGAGACAGCGGTCGAACTGGGCGCGGTGATCCAGTCGCGTCCGTGCGGTCAGACGCCGTCGGACGAGGAGGCCACGACAGCGATACGCAACTTCGTCACACCGCAACCGAAGTTAGGCGAGGGCGCGCACCTTGGTCGGCACGATCCTCTCGCGGGCAACATCGCACGACAACCGCGCATGAGCGATGGCCGGCTGCTAGACGATAGCGTCGGCTACCGGTATGCGCTCATCGTCACCTCTGAAACTCGTAAAGAACACCCGGAACTCGACGATCTGTCGGCACTCGCGGATGTCGTCGTTGTGGACGATGATGCGCCTGCAATTCGCGAGTGGCTCTCCGAGGTCGACGCTGCGGCCATCCTTGTGAGGCCGGACCGTTACATCTACGGTATCGCCCGTGGCGCCGGTGCCGAGCTGCACGCACTGCTGTCTCATGCATTTCCTCAACTGCTGCCTGTGAACACATGATTCACACACGCTCATAGACCTCAACCCATCAATTTGGCCGGAGAAGCCAAATACATATCTGGAGGAGTCGGTGAAAACTGTTCACGTTGCCGCGTCGCCCAATCATGAAACGGCGCACAGAATGTCCCGTGCGCAATGGAAGATGATTCTGATCGCGAGCCTTGGGGGCTCGCTCGAGTTCTACGATTTCATCGTGTATGGCTTTTTTGCCCACTATATCGCCGAGCAGTTCTTCCCGAACACCTCGTCGATGGTGAGTTTGCTGTTCTCATTCTCAGTGCTGGCAATCGGATACGTTGTCCGCCCACTGGGAGGCATAGTCCTGAGTAGCTGGGGCGATCGTTATGGACGTCGCCCGGTCTTCCTGGCGTCCATTGTCGTCGTGACGGCTGCAACGATCTGTCTGGGTTTGCTGCCCAACTATCAGAGCTGGGGCGTAGCGGCATCAATCACCCTCATTTTTCTTCGCACCGTGCAGGGCTTCTGTGTGGGGGGAGAAATGCCGGGCGCAATTACCTATGCCGTTGAAGCTGCGCCAAAACGAGCAGGGCTGGCAGCAGGCGTCATTATCTGTGCGGTAAACGTTGGCGTGCTGCTCGCAACGCTGGTCAATCTCGCCATCCAGTCCTTTCTGTCGAGCGCGGATGCTGCTGCATACGGTTGGCGTATCGCATTCCTGTTCGGCGGACTCTGCGGAATCGTGTCGTACTGGATGCGAAGGAACCTGGATGAGTCCCCTGAGTTCGAAGGCATGCGCGGTGCAGTAGTGAAACAGCCGTTTCGCGAGACACTGCGACACCATGGCCGACAGGTTTTAGCGGGCGTGATGGCAATCGCCGTGATGGCTGGCGTCAACGGGATCCTCTACGGGCACATGCCAGCTTTCCTTGTGCAGCAACTGCACTATGCGCCGCGTACCGCTGCGCTGGCCCAAAATGCTTACCTCATCGTCAGTTCCGTCGGGCTGTTGTTTGCGGGCTGGCTTGGCGACAAGATTCCACGCCGCTATGTCCTTCGTGCGTCGGCCGCTCTGCTGCTTTTACTGAGCTACCCGTTCTATGTTGCCTTGAGCACGCATAGTGCCAATCTTGTGCTGCTGTTCATCGGCGCTGCGCTCGTGTTTTCGCTGGCGAGCGGCACCTGGGCAGCCGTTCTGGCAGACCACTTCCCGGTGCAGATCCGGTATAGCGGCATTGCACTTTCCTACAACGTCGCGGTCGTGGCGTTCAGCGGTTTTGCCCCGCTGCTGGCGACCATGCTTATCCGCGAGACCGGTTCCCTGGCGGCACCCGCGCTCTATGTAATCGCGGCTTCTGCAGTGACGTTGCTTGCGGGAGCTTTCGCGCCGGCGCTCACCAGGATATCTCACGTGGCCCAGCAGGCGAACTGAGTACTCATAACGCGCGCTAACCGGGCCGTGCTCGAAGGCTTTTCCATTGTTCGCGCCCGCCCACCTACCACGGAAAAAACATGGCGACGGCCGCGATAGCCATCACGGCTGTTGCGAGCCAGCCCCCGATTCGCAACAGCCCCGCTACTGCAAATTTTCCCATCAGGCGACGACTTGTTCCCATCAGCATGACGACGATCATGACCGGTACGGCAGCCAGCCCGTTGATGACAGCGCTCCAGTAAAGCGCCTTGACAGGGTCCAGGTTGAAGAAGGTTATCGCCACCCCGCCGATGGTCGCCGCAGCGATGACCGAGTAAAACTGGCGGGCGAGCCTCAAGCGCAGCGCAAGACTGCTGCGCCATTGGAACGCACCCGCCGCGCCGTACGCCGCGGATCCGGCCAGAACCGGCAGCGCAAGCAACCCCGTTCCCACGATGCCGGCCGCAAACACGAGCGAAGCCAGCTGGCCCGCGATGGGCGCGAGCGCCTTTGCCGCGTCGGCGGAAGTATGGATCGCGGTGTGCTGTGCATGCAGCGTCGCGGCAGCCGTTAGCATGATAAAAAACCCCACGCCATTCGAAACCCCCATCCCGATCCACGTGTCGGCGGTAATCCTGTCGATTTGCCGGTACGCCCTCAAGGACGAGAGCCACTTGAGCGGGCGCTCGCCGGGCTTCGACCGAAGTTCCTCGACTTCCTGCGAAGCTTGCCAGAAGAACAGATACGGGCTGATTGTCGTGCCGAAAACAGCGACGACCATGGTGAGATAGTCGCCCGACAGCTGCGGGCGCGGCCGGATCACGGAAAGTCCGACCTGGGCCCAGTCAACCGGCACCACAAAGGCTACCGCGACGTACGCAAATAGCACGAGGGTCAGCCATCTGAGAAAGCGCGCATAGCTGTCGTAGGGCACGCATATCTGGAAGATCGTCGAAAGCACGCCGAAGGCGACGACATACAGCTTTTGCGGGCCCCGCACGAGGAGATGGATCGCCGCGCCCATCGCGGCGAGGTCTGCTGCAATGTTGATGGTGTTCGCAACGGCAAGGAGCAGGACCAGTACGATGACCAGCCATCTCGGTCCGAACATGCGCATGTTGGAGCCGAGGCCTTTACCCGTGACGCGTCCGATGCGCGCGCTGATCATCTGGATGGCGACCATCAGGGGATACGTTAGCAGCAGCGTCCACAAAAGCGTGAAGCCGAATTGCGCGCCAGCCTGCGAATAAGTGCCGATGCCGCTCGGGTCGTCGTCTGCGGCGCCTGTAACCAGCCCGGGTCCAAGCCGGGACAGCCACGAGCGCTCATTGCGATCGGTGACTGCGAGTTCGGGATCGAGCTTTTCGTTGTCGGACACGTGGCCACTCCTTTCCCATATCAACGGCAATCAGTCATCGAAGCCCCAGCAGATTTCGCTGGAAGGCTCCTGCTAGTCACGCGGGACCACGACCGCTGGTCGCTTACCGGCGAAATCGTCAGGCGCAACGAAGCGCCCTGACGAGCACGACCGGAACCGACTTGATATTCGCGTGCCAGAGCGCGGCGGCCACGTGATGATGATCGATTGCAAAGTGGGTGTCGTCGGGACCGTAGACGATGGGTATTGGCTTCTCAACGATAGCCATCTCCAGGTCGTGACCACTCAGTGCGGTGTAATGCTCGGTCTTCGCGCGCACCTCCCGCGCACCGTGGGTCATCTGGGTGGGACGCAGCTGTTCGATTTTTAGCGTGATCATGCCTGTCTCCTGTGTCGACCAGAGTTGGCGCTTTAGCGCCTACTCTGGTCCCATGCAAGATGGTTGCTGCTCGCGGACGTCGTTATTGCGTCGCGCGGAAGGCCGCGTCGACGATGTCTTGCCGTTCGTACGACGCCTTGGTCCTTCGCAACTTGCGTGCCTGGGAGTCAGCGGTGAGCAGGTCCAAAGGAGGTCGAGCCAGACGGCAGGAACAATCCGTCCGAGCGATGGTACGGATGGTGTGCGGGCATTCGCACACGCGCGGGTCAACTGACATTGCGGCCATATCGCGGTATTGGGTTCGCGGCCGCGACTTCGCTGCTTTTCGGCGCCGCGCAAGGCGACGTGGTAACTTCTGCGCCACGCTCGCAAGCTTCGAGGAGGTCTCATGCCCACCCACAGCGAAACATCCGCAGCCGACATCCCGGCCCAGACAGTCAGAAGCGGCCATGTCTTTTCCTTCAGCCAGGAGGGCGCCAGCTTCCTGCTCGACGGCGAGCCTTTCCAGATTCGCAGCGGGGAGATGCATCCCTGCCGCATCCCCGCCGAGTACTGGCAGCATCGCATCCTGATGGCCAAAGCGATGGGGATGAATTGCATCGCCCTCTACGTCATGTGGAATTACCACGAAACGAGTCCAGGCACTTTCGATTTCCGCACGGGAAACCGCGACATCGAAGCATTCATTCGACTCTGCCAGCGGGAGGCGATGTGGGTCTTGCTGCGGCCGGGCCCCTATATCTGCGGTGAATGGGACCTGGGCGGCATTCCGGCGTACCTGTTGAGCTATCCGGACATCCAGCTCAGGACCGACTCCGCTACCGATCCTCGCTACATGTCGGCGGTCGCTCGTTACATCGGGGAACTGAGCCCACGCATCGAACCACTGCTGGCGAATAACGGTGGGCCGATCCTGATGATCCAGATCGAGAATGAATTCGGCTCGTACGCCAGCAACCCGCCTTACCTCGAAGAGATACGGCAGCTCTGGCTTCACGCAGGGATACAGGGGCCGTTCTATACCGAAGATGGCATCAGGCAGCTTGAACAGAATCGCACGAACGTCACTGGTGGAGCGATTGCGTTGAGCAACGGCGATGCAGAGCAAATCGCGGCCGTCCGGCGCGAATTTCCGGCGGTACCGGCGATGGCGGGTGAAGTGTACCCCGGGTGGCTCACCCATTGGGGCGACGAAACCTTCAAAGGGTCGTCAGTTGATCTCTCCATCACGCTGGACGCGCTCATGCAACAGAAGCTGTCCTTCAACCTCTATGTCATTCACGGCGGCACGAGCTTTGGCTTCTATGCGGGCGCCAACGTGGATGCCGCTTCAGGCGAATATCAGCCCGACATTACCAGCTACGATTACGCGGCGCCCATCAGCGAGCAGGGCGTGGCGACGTCGAGATACATGCAGTACCGCCGCGTCATTGCGCGCTATCTCTCGACGCGGTTGCCGGATATACCCGACCCCGTCCCGACGATCAGTCGCGAAGGAGGGCAGGCCTTGATGCCTGAACGCTACGCATCCATCTGGGATAACCTGCCTGCCGCGCTCCCGATCGCGCAGACCGTCGACCCGCTGCCGTTCGAACGGTACGGCCAGGCGTTCGGTTTCGCGCTGTATCGCACGAAACTGCACGGCTATCGCGGTGGTGTGCTGGATCTCAGGAACGTCCACGATTACGCGACCGTTTTCGTCGGCGAGCAATACGTGGGAGGCGTATCGCGAGCGTTGGTGCCGGAGCACTGCGCGCGGCCGCTGAATGTCACGCACCACGCGCCGTTGACCGTTCCGCCTGTGTCGTCGTCGACGCATAGTGAGGTGTTGTTGGATATCCTTGTCGAGGGCATGGGGCGTGTCAATTATGGCTACCCGATGATCGACCGCAAAGGCATTGTCGAACCGGTCACGCTGCAGGATGCGCAAGGTTCGAGCAACACGCTCACCAATTGGGAAGTCTTCCCGCTGCCGATGGATACCGCGTTCATCGCGAACTTGCGCGCCGTCTGCACGAATCCCCGCAAGGCCGGACTGTTCTTCAAGGCAATTTTGCCGCTCGATACGATCGGCGATACCTATCTCGACATGAGTAACTGGACCAAAGGCGTGGTCTGGGTCAACGGACATAACCTGGGCCGCTACTGGAATATCGGTCCGCAAAAGCGCCTGTATTGTCCTGCTCCGTGGCTGAGGCCGGGTGACAATGAGGTCATCATCTTCGATCTGCATCAGTTGGAAGCGGGACCGGTCGAACTGGCGCGCACGCTATCGTAGAGAGTGCACCGAGGCCCACGCCGGACATCCACGAGCAGCCCGTTTTACGCCGCGTCACCGGCCGGGATCAGTTCCAAGGTAAGGACTTCGAACGGTGCGAGTGCAATAGTGTGTGGCCGGTCCGCCTCCAGCAACGGCGGAAAATGCGAGGCATGGCCGGGCCATGAACTGCGCGTCTGGAACCGCCGCGCCGCGCCGGCCGGCAACTCCAGTTGCCGCCGCAAATCGAGCACGAAGTGCTTCGTGCGGCTGTCGGGGTTGCGCAGCGTGATGATCGCCTTGACCGGCGACCATGCTGCCCAGCCGTATACATCGAGTTCATCCGGCGCACCGCCAATCCAGTGGCTGTCGCGCAGCACGTCGGCGTTCGCGCGGGCCCATCTGGCAGACTCGGCGAGAACATCCCAGTCGCCGGCGCTCAGCAGCGGCGGCGTGATGTACAGCTCCTGCAGTTGTGCGCCACTGCCGAAATACGAGTGCACTTCATGTGCAAAGTCCTGACCCTGGGCGGTGTTCAACCGATCGTTGTGCCGTGCGTAAATGATCCCGTGAAGCATCAGCGAGTTAAGCGGAAACAATGGACTCCTGACTACTACGTTGCGGTAGGTCTGTGCGTCGCGGTAGGTGATCCAGCGTTCCCGGTTGCTGCCGACGCCGTCCAGATCATCATCCTTGCCGCCGCGCCAGATCGAGTCGGCGTGGCGCAGCCAGAATGGCGATGGATAGGTGCCGACGGTGAGGTTGATGAAGATATCGGGCCTCGCCTCGCGGATGTCCTCGATCAGCTGGATCGCGGCGTCCCAGTCGCTGCTGAAACGGCTGTCCGGAACCACCTTGTCGGCGTTGCCCAAACCATCGAATTTGAACTGATTGATGCCGTGCTGCGTGAGCAGTTCCATCACGGCCTCATGAAAGCGTCGATAGTAGTTCGGCCCGCACAGCGCGAAGCAATCGTCGATGGTCTCGTATCCAGCGGCGCGGCCCCGCGTCACGCGTTCCTGCCGCGTCAGGCCATAGCCGCCCCACGGCGATAGCCAGACGCCCGGCGATGCACCGTATCGCGCGGCGGCGTCGCGCAGCGGCACGAATCCATGCGCAAATTCGTTGCCGAAATGCCAACTGCCGCTGTAGTCGTCCCAACCATCGTCGAACAGGAAGGAGTCGAGTTGTACGCCGCGCCTGTCGTGCAACTCGCGGCCGATCTCCTCGATGCGTTCGAGCGCTTGCTGCTGCGTGTACGGCGTGAGGTAGCCGATGTCGTACCAGCAGTTGTAGTGCAGAAACGGGCGGTACGGATGGGCTCGTTCGCGTTCGAGATAGGCCGCGAAATCGCGGCGTAGCTGGCTGTCGCGCGCTACACCCGCCACTGCCGACACGACACTGGTCTTGCCCTTTTCCAATGGCAAGGCCCGCGACAGATTGAACCTGACGGCGTCGCCGCGTACCTGGCTTTCCGACAGCGGAGACTCGAAACCGAGGTAGACATTGCCAGCGATCACGGGCGTTCCCTTGAAATCGCCGCAGGTTTGCGCACCCGACGCCCGCGTTTGCAGCAGCGAAACGGTGGCGATGTGCAGGTCCTCGCTGAGCGCCGTCATTGTCACTTGCAAGCGCAAGTACTGCGAGCCTTCGCGTTGTTCGACGCTCCACTCCACCCGCAGGCGACCCTGTTCGTCGCCGAGAATCGCACGTACGCGTCTGCCAGCGATCCGCTCGGCCAGTCGGGACGCCTTGGGATTGGCCGTCAGGACTTCTTCGTGCAGCGGCGCGAGCAGCTTCAGATCGGCAATGCCGAGTGTGCGACCGTCGGCCAGCGATAGCGCAAACGGCGCGGTGACCGGCAGCGTGCGCGCATGCACGCGGTCGGTCAAGGTGAAATCGGCCAGATGCTGATGCCTGACGGTCCAGTTCAAAGCGATCGCCGCGTTGCCGAAAGAGTGCCCGTCACAGTTCGTCTGGAACACGGGCATACCCGGATGCGTGGACACGATTTCGTTGGCGTGCATGGAATACGCCCAGGCCCAGGATGTATTGCGAGCCGATAACAGTCGATCCTGGCGCTGCTACCGGCATGCGGCTCATCACGCCGAGTCATCGCCCTGTTTTTTGTGTTGCGAAGCCATCCGCTCCTGCTGCGCGGGGGGCACCGGATCATAGTGGCTGACCTGGATGCTATAGCTGCCGTGTCCGCCAGCAAGGGCGTTCAGACGCGACTGATAGTCGTTGAGTTCGGACAATGGCACCTGCCCCACGACGACCACGGCGTTGCCGGCAGCTGTGCGTGTGCCATGCACCTGGCCGCGCTTGGCCGACAGGTCGCCGATGATGTCACCCATCGCGGCTTCCGGCGCGATCACCTCGATGTCCACGACAGGCTCGAGCAGGATGGGCTGGGCTTTCAGCACCGCGTCGATGAAGGCCTTGCGCCCGGCGGAGACGAATGCCACTTCTTTGGAGTCGACTGAATGGCTCTTGCCGTCGAAGACGGTCACGCGCACGTCCTGCATCGGGAAGCCGGCAAGCGGTCCGCTGTCGATCACCTGGCGCACGCCCTTTTCCACAGCGGGCATGAACTGGCCGGGAATGGCGCCGCCCTTGACCGCGTCGACGAACTCGAAACCCGTGCCGCGCGGCAGTGGCTCGACGCGCAGCATCACTTCGCCGAATTGCCCGGCGCCTCCGGTTTGCTTCTTGTGGCGATGATGCCCGTCGGCTCTCGCGTCGATGGTTTCCCGATAGGCGATCTTCGGCGGCCGTGTCACGACCTCGAGCTTGTACTGCTCGGCTAGCCGCTCGAGCATGAGGCGCAGATGCAATTCGCCCAGGCCTCGTACCACCGTCTCATTGGTGCCGACCGGATGTTCGATACGCAGGCACGGGTCTTCCGCGCTCAGCTTTTGCAGAATCTCCCAGAGCCGCTGCTCGTTGCCGCGGCGAGCGGGCTCGATCGCGAGACCATAGATCGGTGTGGGGAATTCGAGCGGGGTGAGATGGATGTCGCCGTCTTCGGGGGCGTCATGCAGCACGGCATCGAAGGCGATCTCGTCGACCTTGGCGGTGGCGCAGATATCGCCTGGCCCGGCTTGCTGGATGTCCACGTGCTCTTTGCCCTGCAGCATCAGCAGATGGGAGACCTTGAACGGTTGGCGCCCGTCGCCGATATACAGCAGGCCATCGCGCCTGACCGTGCCTTGATGGATACGAAACACCGCCATCCTGCCGATGTAAGGGTCCATGACGATCTTGAAAGCATGGGCCAATACGTGCTTGTCGGCATCCGGTTCGGCGCGCACGACTTCCTGGCGGCCGCCGGCATCGCGGTAGAAGAGCGGCGGGTTGCCCTCCATCGGATTGGGCAGGAGCCGGACGAACACATCGAGCAATTGCTGGATGCCGGCCCCGTTGAGCGCCGATGTGAAGCAGACCGGCACCAGATGACCCTCGCGCAACGCCCGTTCGAAAGGCTCGTGCAACTGCTCCGGGCCGATGGCCTCGCCTTGCTCGAGGTAAAGCTCCATCAAGGCGGCATCGATCTCGATCACCTGATCGACCAGCGCATTGTGCGCAGCCGCAACCGACAGGAAATCGGCGTCGCCGGCCGGTTCGAAAAAGCAATCGACGACCTCGCGGCCGCCCTGCGCCGGCAGATTGATGGGGAGGCATCGCTTGCCGAAGGTCTCCTGGATTTGCGCGAGAAGCCCGGGAAGGTCGACTTTTTCGCCGTCGATACCGTTCACGATGATCATTCTGCACAGCTTGCGTTGCTCCGCCCACGCCATCATGCGGCGAGTGGTCATTTCAATGCCGGTCTGCGCATTGATGACGATAGCGGCGGTCTCGACGGCGGGCAGGGCGCTGACCGACAGGCCCGCAAAGTCCGGATAGCCGGGCGTGTCCAGCAGATAGATGCGCGTATCGCGGTAGTGCAGGTGGACCACGGCGGAATTCAGCGAGTGATGATATTTGCGCTCGAGCGGGTCGAAATCGCACGCCGTGGTGCCGCGCTCCACGCTGCCGGGCGCGTGTAACACGCCGCCCTGGTGCAGCAGGGCTTCGGCAAGCGATGTCTTGCCGCATCCGGCATGCCCGACCAGGGCGATGGTGCGGATGGCGTCGGGGTTGTAACGCATGGCCGCCCTCGTCCAGTAGTGGATGTGGGCTCATTATTGGCGAAAACCGCCTGACATGCCAAACACCAGCAGGCCGCAGGTCTTTCACGCGCCGGCGAAAGCGACCTATTCTTAAAGGGTTCTGCGTAACGATGTTCCGTTTCCTTCGATAGGAGGTGCGTCATGTCGATGTCTGCCACTCTCCAGGACTGCCTGCGCAGCAAGGGCTCGCAGTACGAAATCGTGCGTCATCCGCTCAGCCATTCCAGCGTCGAAACCGCGGCGGCAGCCCATATTCCCGGCGACCGCCTCGCCAAGACGGTTCTTCTCGAAGATGAGAAAGGCTACGTGGCGGCGGTGCTGCCATCCACCTACGCGGTACGGCTGTCGTCGCTGTGGGCGCAGACCGGACGTCAGCTTTGGCTCGCCAAAGAGGTCGATTTGCGGGAACTGTTCAAGGACTGCAACGTGGGTGCGCTTCCGCCCGTATGCACGGCCTATGGCATGCAAACCTATCTCGACGAAAGCCTCACGCGCCAGCCGGACGTCTATTTCGAGGCCGGCGACCATGAGGAACTGATCCACATGGGCACGGATCAATTCCTCGATCTGATGGACCGGGCCGAGCGGGCCCGCTTCGCGCGTCGCATGCAGGGTATGCCGTCTTCCTGATGGGCGCCCGCCTGATGCGGCAAAAGTTGCGCAGCGCGGCATAAACCGCGCTGCGTCACCCAAGCTTTGCGCGAGGCAAATCATGCAACGCAGCGATACGGTCTTCAAGCGGGTCATGGCGGCGTTCGAGCGCGAATCACACCTGAAACTCCATAATCATCCCATTCATATGAGTTTTGACGGCGACGCGTTGACCGTCGCGGGCGAGGTGCCGGATGTCGCCTCCAAGAAACGCCTTCTTCACCTGACCCAGACGCACAGCGAGGGGCGGCGTGTGGTCGATCAGTTGCGTGTCACCGCCAACCCGCCAGTCGGTGATGGCGAGTTGCGCACGCGTATCTGCGAACGGCTCACGCAGGCGGTGGAGTTCCGCCACTGCGTGATCTGTGCGCGCGTCAAGGGCCAGCTCGAAGTACTGCGCGGCACGATGGACGCGGCGGGCAACGACGGCAGCGGCGTCGTCGAAGTGACGGTCGACAATGGTGTGGCGACCTTGACCGGGCAAGTGACGAGCCTCTCTCACCGGCGCCTCGCGAGTGTGATCGCGTGGTGGGTCGGCGGCTGCCGCGACGTGGTGAACCTGCTGGAGCTGGTGCCCGCCGAAGCGGACGGCGACGACGAGATTTCCGATGCCCTGCACCTGGTGCTCGAAAGCGATCTGCGCGTGCGTGCCGAACAGATCACGATTAATGTGGAAAACCATCGGATCACGCTGGCGGGGTGGGTGGCGACCGAAGCCGAACGACGGCTGGTGGAGCAGGACGCCTGGTGTCTGGATGCGATCGATGGCGTCGTCAATCGCATCCACGTGCGGGCCTGATCTGATCGCCGGTCGGTGTGCAGTACTTTTGCCGCTGGAAACTGGAAAGGCGTCTGCCGCGCAGCCGGGCAGGCCGGCACGCGGCGAGCGTGACGGGAAATGAGTGGGCGCAAGTTTCTGTCGGCCGTGGCGATGGCCGTGTTCTCCGCAGGATGTCCGGGTGCGAATGCGACGGCAGCGACGGATGCGACGGATGCGACAGGCTCCTGTTTTCCGGCGTTCTCGGAGGTCGATGTCAAAGACGGCCTCAGAGTGCAGGCCGATTGTGGCGGCCACGGTGGCGTCCACGTGCGGGCTCTGAACCGCATGGTGATCGGACTGAACCGTTCAGTGAAGGACGCAGGACTCTCCGATGTCCAGATGGTCTCGCTCGCACGAGCGGCCAACCTGATACTGGCCGCTGTACAGGCGCGCTCGGGCCACATTGGCCACACTGGCCGCGAGACCGATACCGCGTTCGCCAGCCTTGAACAGCTCATTGAACGTCTTGCCGCGCAAATCAGGGCGCAACCCGACGCGGACCTGGTAGCCGCCGCGAGGCAATGGGGCGCGCGTTACGACGATCTGCTGCGCAGGTCGTCGATCGCACGGAGTTCCGATCCGCTTGAACTGCAAATCGGCGAGGCGCTCGCGCGCTTCGATCTGGAGGGTGCGTCTGAGCGGCTCACGAAGCTGCTCGAAGAAAAACAGGCCACCGCGCAGGTGCTCGCGGCGCGCTGTCATGAGGCCGGCGAAATCGAGTTGCTGCGCTTTTCGCCACAGAGCGCACTGCCTTATCTGGAAAGGGCCTATTCGCTGCAGCCTGAAGACATCGACACTGCGACTGCGTTTGCGGACACGTTGGCTGAACAACGCGAGGTTGAACGTGCGGAACCGATTTATCGCGCGCTGCTGTCGCGCTATCAGGCGCTTGCGCAGGAGAAGCCCGCCGCCTACCAACCCCTCGTTGCGCGCACGCTCGACAAGCTGGGTAACGTCTACGTCGGGCTGCAACGGCCGAAGGAAGCGGAGGCCGCCTACCTGCGGGCGCTGGAGATCTACTGGCTGCTCGCGCGGGAGAACCCGCGGGCCTATGGCTCTGCGGTCGCGGAGACCTTCGACAACCTCGGTGCACTGTATCGCGATACCCAGCGCCTGACGGACTCAGCGCAGGCGTACCGCGAAGCGTTAACCATCGATCGCGCATTGGCCGATCGCGACCCCGCGACCTACACGCCTGAAATCGCGACGAAGCTCAACGACCTCGGCATCCTGTACGACGCGACACAACACCTGAGCGACGCGGAGCAGGCCTACCACGAGGCACTGGAAATCCAGCGGACTCTCGCGCGTGGCAATCCCGCGGCCTATCGACCAGCGCTCGCGCGTACGCTCAACAATCTCGGCAACCTGTATAGCGCCACGCAGCGACTCCACGAAGCAGAGCATGCCTACAAGGAAGCGCTCGCGATCCGCCAGCAGCTCGCGCGCAAGAGTCCAGCACTCTACCGGCCCGACGTGGCGCGCACGCTCAGCAATCTTGGTGCGCTCTATCGCGCCACGCAACGGCCGAAGGAGGCTCAGCAAGCCTATCAGGAAGCCTTGCAGATCTACGGTTCGCTCGCGCGGGACAACCCCGCGGTCTACGAGGCAGATGAAGCACGGACGCTGAACAATTTAGGCGTCCTGTTCTATCGCAGCGGGCGAGCGCATGAAGCAGAAGACGCCTACCGCAGAGCGCTGGACCTTTACCGGACGCTGTCGCGAGATGATCCCGCGACCTACCGTCGGGATGAAGCGCGGACCCTCGGCAATCTTGGCGAGCTCCTCAGCCAGACCGAACGACCGCGCGAGGCCGAAGAGACCCGCCGCGAAGCAGCCCGTCTTCTCGATACCACAGAAGCACCGTAGATCGCACGGTGCCCCTCGTTTGCGTCACGTGCTCACGTGCGTCGCCGGGGACGAAAGTCCGCGCGCCACGTCAGCACCATCAGAGCCCGTGCGGCAAGATACGACGCCCGCACAAGGAACAGATCGGAATCGGCGGACTCTCTAAAGCCCGCCGCATGTCGATACACATTCACGCCGGAGCATCGCTGAGCTGTGTGATCACCAGCGTCCTGAGCCAGCGGTTCGCGTCGTGAGTGTCGAAGTCCGCGTGCCAGTGCACGGTGACTGTCACCCCGGCAATATCGACCGGCAGGTCGTACACGGCAAACTCGTCGGCTGGATTGAGCAGCCGAACGGTGCGCCGCGGTAACGTCACGATCCAGTCCGTGTGCGCGAGGATATGAGGTACCACCGTAAAATGCGGCACCCGAAGCGCAATTTGCCTGTGGATGTTCCTTTTGCGGAAGCTTTCCTCGATCTGGTAGTGCGCACTTTCCAGCGACCCCACCAGCACGTGCGGGAAGGCCAGGTATTGCTCGAGCGTCAGCGTGCGTCTGGGCAGACCGCGGCGCCGGCGGGTCATGCACACGTAGTCCTCATGGAACAGTCGCTGGTGGCGGGTTCGCTCCACCAGCGCCGGCAGATTGCCAATGGCCAGGTCGAGCCGGCCGACCCGCAAGGCGTCTTCTATCTGGTCGACCGGGATCGACTGGATGTCAAGCCGCACATGAGGAGCGCATTCCGCCAACGCCGCGCATAGCGTTGGCAGGAATGCGAGCTCTCCGATATCCGACATCGAAAGCCGAAACACGCGCGTGCTGGTCGCCGCCGCGAAAGGGACCATCAACTGCAGCGCATGCTCTGCCGCTGCCATGGCTTCGCGCAGCGGTTCGCGCATTTCCAGCGCGGCCGACGTCGGCTGCATCTCATTGCCGTTGCGCACGAACAGCGGATCATCGAGGATCGCGCGCAGCCTGCCAAGCGAATAGCTGACCGCCGGCTGCGATAATCCGAGCCGGTTCGCGGCAAGTGTCAAATTGTGTTCTTCCAGAATCGCGTGAAAGACACGCAGCAGGTTCAAATCGATGCGGTTGGTGTCCACGGCATGGGGCTCATTGACCGGCAATGCCGGAGGCCGTCATTCCGGCGCTGAGCTTCCAGTCCGACAGCGGGGTTCAAATAAATAAACTTATGCTGCTTCCAGAATTTGATCGATTCGGCGAAGCCGTACTTTATTCCTATACTCGCGTAACCTCAAACAGGACCGTGCGCGATGGCCGAGCGATCATTCATCGAAGAAGTGAAGAAGCTGGGCCTCGGAGACGGCGAGCTCTTCAGCGGCGAGCGCAGCCCGGCCGTCGCCAGGGCGCTGCTCGTGCATCCGGTTTTCCGGGTGTCCGTCGCTGTCGATACGTCCCAATCCCGATTTGCTGCGCCGCGATCCCGTTGCGACGGTCGACGACCACTGCTTCGGTTCCGAGTTGTGCGGCGCGGTATCGCATGCTGCGGTGCTGTGCCCGTCTTTCTTTCGCGCGCAGATGGTGAGCAATCCGAATCGTCTGGATCGCCTGCGCCAGCGCGTGCGCGATCTCGTGATCGGCAGGCTGCAACGCGGCGAAGCCCGCTGCTACCGCGCGCAATACGCGTTGTGACTCCAACCTGCTGGGTAACGTACCGAGGTATTTTGCGCCATGTCCTCCATTCCCAATGAACGCGCTTCCTTGCGCCAGACATCCCGTGTGACTGGCCGCGTGCTGTTGATTTGCTGGCTCGCGATTCTTTTCGAGGGTTACGACGTTGGCGTCATGGGGGCGGTCTTGCCGGCGTTGGCCGATGACAAAGCCTGGAACCTGAGCCCGCTGCAGTTGGGCGCGCTAGGCAGCTACGGACTGCTGGGCATGTTCTTTGGCGCTTTTCTGATCGGCACGCTGAGCGATCTGCTCGGCCGGCGCCGCATGCTGCTCATGTGCGCAACGCTCTTCTCGCTCACCATGGCTGGCGCGGCATGGGCGCCGACTCCCGGCTGGTTCGCCTTGTTCCGGTTTGTCGGTGGGCTGGGGTTGGGCGGCGTCATTCCTGTGGCGGCTGCACTGACGATCGAGTACTCCGCGCCACATCGCCGTAACTTCAATTACGGACTGATGTATTCGGGGTACTCGCTGGGCATCCTGTGTGCAGCCGCTGTGGCGATCCAGCTGCTGCCCGGACTGGGTTGGCGCGGCGTGATTGGGTGCGGCGCAGTGCCTCTCGTGCTGCTCTGGCCCATGGCCCGCGCATTGCCCGAGTCCCTCGAATATCTGGTCGGTCAGGGGCACCACCAACAGGCTGCCGAACTGGCGGCGCGCCTGGGCGTTGACGTTCCGGTGTTGCCAGCGCGTGGGGCCGCTGCTGATCACGATGGCGGCTGGCGAGGGGTGCTGGGCGAAGTGTTCGCGAGGCGGCATCTGAGAGCCACGTTGTGCTTCTGGGTGGCGTTGTTCTGCGGCCTGTTGCTGATCTACGGTCTCAACACCTGGCTGCCGACGATCATGCGCAAGAGCGGCTACGACCTGGGCTCCAGCCTGAGCTTCCTGATCGTCTTCAGTCTCGCGTCAGCGGTGGGCGGGCTCGTTCTTGGCAAGGTCGCCGACCGTATCGGCGTGCGTATGACGGTCGGCGTGTTCTATCTGCTCGGTGCGCTCGCCGTGCTCGCGCTGATGTTCAGACATGAGATGGCATTGAACTATCTGCTGGTCGCGCTGGCAGGCGTCGGCAGCATTTCGGCGTCACTGATCCTGACCGGTCATCTGGCCGACTACTATCCCGCGCCTGTGCGCGCTGCGGCCACCGGCTGGGCGTTGAGCTTCTCGCGGGTCGGTGCGATGAGCGGGCCGCTGCTCGGCGGTTACGTGGCCGCTCGCGGTCTTGGTATGGGGTCGAATTTTCTCGCTTTTGCGTTAGTCGGTCTGTTGGCTGCCTGTGCCGTCTTTCTTCTGCCGTCCAGGCGTTCGAAGTCGTCGTGAATCCGTTTACCCCCATCAACCTGCCACGGACCACTGTCATGGTTGCCGAGCCGATCAGGATTGAGATCCTTTATGGGCGGGGAAGGGGGCGGCGTGCCTGGCAATCAGGCGTGCTCGATGCGCTGTTCGATCTTGCCGAACCGCACCACGGTCACGCCGGGCCGCAGTTGCCGCAGTGACGGCATCACCAGCACGCAATCGTCATAGGGCGTGACGACCGCCTGGCCGTCCGACCAGCCGATCACCGTGCCCGCCTTCCCGACTACTTCGAGCCCCGTGTAGGGGCCTGCAAAGCGAAAATCCATGCTTGTCGCGACGACCGGTTCGGTGACGCGCACCACCTGCATCGTCGATGGCAATGGCATCAGCCAGCCGTCCGGCAGATCGGTTTCGTCGACCACGCCGGCGAGCAGCAGGAAGCGCGCCGTGGTGTCGCGTGCGACCGTGACGGCGCTCTGTTCCCAATGCTGGCCGCACTCGATCAACAGCGCGTTTTTCGGGCTCACGTCGCGGCCGAAGTCTGCGTAGTCGCGCATTCTGCGTCCTTCCGGATGGCCTTCGTCGCAGATCACGGTGGCCGGCGTGCCGAGTTGCACCGCCAGCGCGATCCCTTTATCCAGCGGACCGGCGACGATCAGCGGCGCGCTTTTCTCGTGCATCGAATGCAGGTCGAGCAATGCATCGACGCTGTCGATCACCGGGCGCATCTGGCGCGCTCGCTCGAGTTCGCTCGAAGTGCGCGACAGGTCGTCGAGCAGCGCCGCGGTCCACACGCGATTGAAGTCCTGATCGACGAAGCGCGCCGCGTCGGGACGTGCGCGATCGAACCGCGCGTACGCAGCGACGTTCGCGAACGACAGCGTCAGCGTGCCGCGCCGTGGCCGCAACCCGGCGCGCAACAACGCATCCACGACGATTGCGCCGCACACTTCATTGCCGTGTGTCAGCGCGTTGATCATCACGTGCGGGCCGGGCACGCCGGAGTCGAACGTGTGAACGTAGGCGATGCCGGTGTTGCCTTCGGCATGCGCGGAAATGTCGGGGAATTCGATTTCGATCGGATACGCGCGGTTGTTATCATTGCTCATTCCAGTCCTCCCTGGCAAAGGTACTTGATCGACAGATAGTCGTCGAGGCCGTATTTCGAGCCTTCGCGGCCGTAGCCCGATTCCTTCACGCCGCCAAACGGCGCGGCTTCCGACGACAAGGCGCCTTCGTTGATCCCGACAATGCCCGCTTCCAGCGCCCGCGATACCCGTTCGATACGGCGCGGATTCTCGCTGTAGAAATACGCGGCCAGACCGAACGGCGTGTCGTTCGCGGCATCGACAGGCCTGCTGTTCCGTGTCGAAGCGGAACAGCGGCACGACAGGCCCGAAGGTCTCCTCGCTGAAGAGCGCCATGTCCGGCGACGCGTCGCCGAGCACGGTCGGCGCGTAGTAGTTCGGGCCCAGTTCGGTCAGACGGCGGCCGCCGGTCAGCACCGTCGCGCCGTGCGCGAGGGCGTCCCCGACGTGGCGCGCGATCTTGTCGACCGCGCGCAGGTTGATCATCGGGCCGATTTGCGATGCCTCGTGCGTCGCCGGCCCGACGCGCAGCGCGCCGACCCGCTCACGCAAACGCGCGGCGAAGCGCTCGTAGACACCGTCCTGCACGTACACGCGGTTCGGGCATACGCAGGTTTGTCCGCCGTTGCGGAATTTCGCGGCCAGCAGACCTTCGACGGCGGCGTCGAGGTCGGCATCGTCGAACACGATGAAGGGCGCGTTGCCGCCCAGTTCCAGCGACAGCTTCTTGAGTGTCCCCGCCGATTCGCGCGCCAGATATTTGCCGACCGGCGTCGATCCGGTGAACGTGATCTTGCGCACGCGGCTGTCTGCAAGCCAGTCGGCGACCGTTGCCACCGCCGACTCGCGCGACGCCACGATCAGGTTCAGCACGCCGGCTGGCACTCCCGCTTCGTGCGCGAGCTGGGCCAGTGCAAGCGCGGTCAGCGGCGTATCTTCAGCCGGCTTGCCGACCACCGTGCAGCCCGCCGCGAGCGCAGGCGCGATCTTGCGCGCGATCATCGCAAGCGGGAAATTCCACGGCGTGATCGCGGCGACGATGCCGACCGGCTCCTTCACGGCGCTCATCTTCTTGCCGCGCTGCTGTGGCGGGATCAGGTCGCCGTAGATGCGCGTCGCTTCTTCGGCGAACCACGCGACATACGACGCGCCATAGGCGACTTCGCCACGTCCTTCGGCAAGCGGCTTGCCCTGTTCGAGCGAGATCAGCGCGGCGAGCGCGTCCTGATTGGCGAGGATCAGCGCATGCCAGCGATGCAGCACGGCGGCGCGTTCTTTCGGCAGCCGTGCGCGCCATTGCGGCAGCGCGTGCGCGGCGGCGTCAGTGGCGGCGCGTGCGTCTTGCGGGCCGCTGTCGGCGACCGCGGTGATGGGCTCGCCAGTAGCGGGGTCGGTGACGGCGAAGCGCTTGCCGCTTTGCGCGGCAACCCAGCGTCCGTCGATGAAGTTGTCCGCGCGGATCAGCGGACGCGCTTGCTGTTCAAGTGACATAGGCGGCCTGTTGTTGGCTGGTGAGATGCGCGTGGAGTACGCGCGGTGTACGTGACCTCTGCGCGATCAGCGCGGCCCGGCTTCGGCGATCCTTGCGGCGAGCGCCTTGCCGGCTTGCGTCGTGTTCGCGTTGCCGCCGAGGTCGCCGGTGCGCGGGCCATGCTTGAGCACATGCTGGATCGCATCGAGCATCGCATCGTGGGCTTCGCGTTCGATGCCCGCACCGTTGCCGAGGAAGTCGAGCATCATCGCCGCCGACCACACCATTGCAACCGGATTGGCGATGTTCTGGCCGGCGATGTCCGGTGCCGAGCCATGCACCGGTTCGAACAACGAAGGAAACTTGCGCTCGGGATTCAGGTTGCCCGACGGTGCAATGCCGATCGTGCCGGTGCATGCCGGGCCGAGGTCCGACAGGATATCGCCGAACAGGTTGGATGCAACCACGACATCGAAGCGGTCCGGATTCAGCACGAAGCGCGCGCAGAGAATGTCGATGTGCTGCTTGTCCCACGTGACCTCGGGATAGCGTGCGGCCATTTCGGCGGCGCGGGCGTCCCACCACGGCATGCTGATCGAGATGCCGTTGCTCTTGGTCGCAACGGTGATTGTCTTCTCGCGACGCTGCGCGAGATCGAACGCGAACTTCAATACGCGCTCGGTGCCGTGGCGCGTGAAGACGGATTGCTGCATCACCGTTTCGCGCTCGGTGCCTTCGAACATCACACCGCCCACCGACGAATACTCGCCTTCGGTGTTCTCGCGCACGATCATGAAATCGATGTCGCCGGCCTGACGTCCCGCCAACGGCGCAGGCACGCCTTCGAAAAGGCGCGCGGGACGCAGGTTGATGTACTGATCGAACTCGCGTCGAAACTTCAGCAGCGAACCCCACAGCGAGATGTGGTCCGGGACTGTGTCCGGCCAGCCGACCGCGCCGAACAGGATCGCATCGCAGTCTTGCAGTTGCGCTTTCCAGTCGTCCGGCATCATCTGGCCGTGTTTCGCGTAGTAGTCGCAACTCGCCCACTCGATGTGCCTGAACTCGAACCGGATGCCGAAGCGTTGCGTGACTGCTTCGAGCGCGCGCAAGCCTTCGGGCATGACTTCGACGCCGATGCCGTCGCCGGGAATCACGGCAATGCGATAACTGCGGGTCATACGGGTCTCTCCTGATGAGCGCGAGTCGACGCGCAAACCTGTAACGATGGGCTTCATTCTATGCGGGCGAGCGCAGCATAAAAATCTGCATTTGACGTGCGGACGCGGCACGCATTCCGAAAAAAACGCGGCAACGCAATACACCGCGTATTGAATGCGGCGCGCGGTATTGAAGAAGGCAAGCGGCTTGACGGAACGAAACAAAGACGCGGTCGGCGGGACCCGCGTCTATCGTTCAGTGATGGTTCTGCGAAAACAGCGTTTCGAGCGGGTAGTGCGTCTTGATGAACGGCGTCTTGATGATGACGTAGCTGAAATACTTTTCAATGCCGATATCGCGTTCAAGCAGTCTTTCGATGATGCTCTGATAGTGGCTCACGCTGCGCGTGACGAACTTGAGCAGATAGTCGTAGCCGCCACTCGCGAGATGGCATTCGACGATCTCATCCACGTCGCGAACCGCCGCGACGAACTTGATGAAGTCTTCGCGGCGATGATCGGCGAGCGTCACCTCGGTGAACACGACCTGCACGTCGCCGAGCTTCTCAAGCTGGATCTGTGCGCCATAGCCGACGATGTAGCCGGCTTTCTCCAGACGCTTCACGCGGATCAGGCAGGGGCTGGGCGAGAGCCCCACGGCATCGGCAAGCTCGACATTCGTAATGCGGCCCCTCTTCTGCAGTTGCGAAAGAATGCGCAGGTCAATCCGGTCCAGTTTGCAGTCGCTACTCATGTCTTGGTTCGGTCTGACGATCGAAGGTTATTCCTGAAAGCCTGCCGATGTTATCACGCCGTTATGCGGCGGCGCGGTTCGGTCCGGGCGAGCGGACAGCGGAGCAACCCTTGAGCGCGGCGCGCACGTCGGCCTCGTCGAGCACGTCGTCGAGCGTGCGTTGCAGGCGCGTGAACAGCAGGTCGAATTCGGCGCCGGTATAGCACAGCGCGGGCGCAAAACCGAGAATGTTGTCGCCGAACGCGCGAAACACCAGCTGGTTGCGATACGCCGCCGCGGCGATCCGGTCCGACAGCTTCAGCGACGGATCGAAGCCCTGCTTGCTGTCCTTGTCCGACACGAGTTCGAGTGCGCCGAGCAAGCCGCGATGCCGCGCATCGCCGACCAGCGGATGCGCGAGCAATGCATCGAGACCCGCAGCGAAGCGCGGCGCCTGCGCCTGACCATTCGCGAGCAAACCGCCTTCGTGATAAAGGCGCAGCACTTCGAGGCCGATCGCCGCGCTGACCGGATGCGCCGAATACGTATGGCCGTGTCCGACGATCGCCGTGTCGTTCGCTTCGCCGGCAATCCCCTGATAAATCGCATCCGACATCAGCACGGCGCCCATCGGCGCGTAGCCCGCGGTCAAGCCCTTGGCGACCGTCATCAGATCCGGCTCGACCTGTTCGGCTTCGCACGCAAACAGCGGACCGGTTCGGCCGAAGCCCGTAATCACTTCATCGGCGACGAACAGGATGTCCAGACGGCGGCATGCGTCGCACATCGCCTTCAGCCAGCCGGCTGGCGGAACCACGACGCCGCCCGAGCCCTGGATCGGTTCGCAGAAAAACGCCGCGACATTCTCCGCGCCAAGTTCGGCGACCTTCGCTTCGAGCGCCGCCACGGACTGCGCGATCAACGCCTTCGCATCGACCCCGGCCGGCTGGCGATAAAGATACGGCGACGGCAGATGATGCTGGCCCGGCAGCGGTAGATCGAAGTGGCGATGAAACGCGGGCAAGGCCGTGAGCCCCGCGCCGATCGACGACGAGCCGTGATAGCCGCGCTCCAGCGCGATCATGTGCTTCTTCGACGGCCGGCCGGTTGCGTTGTAGTAGTGCGTGATGAAGCGAATTGCGGAATCGACGGCGTCCGACCCGCCGAGCGTGAAGTACACATGTTGCAGCGACGCCGGTGCATACGACACCAGCTTCTGCGCCAGCTCGATCGCAGGCTCCGAGCCGAAGTGGAAATAGCCGGTCGCATAGGGCAGGCGCGCCATCTGTTCGGCTGCGACCTTGACGATGCTCTCCTGGCCATAGCCGACGTTCACGCACCACAAGCCCGAGAATGCGTCGAGCAGTTCGTTGCCGTCGCGGTCGCGCAGGTAGGCGCCGTGGCCCGATTCGAGCACGGTGACGCCGCGTGCTTCATGCGCGCGGTAATTGATGACGGGATGGATCAGATGTTTGCGGTCGGCTTCGATAAGCGATTGGTTCGGCATGTTGGGTTCTCGTCGCAGGGTGGAGCGGAAGGGACTGTTGACCGGTCCATACTAACGATTGCCCGCTACCCGACGTGCCGCCAAAAAAAATCCGAAAGAGCGCAGTTGCTGCGTTTTGCACCCTGGGCACAGCATATTCTGCCGCGCCCGTTTAAACGCGCTCCGAGGATGCATCGGGCGTTCAATAGCCGCGCTCGCGGTCGATCTGTCCGAGCATCGGCTCACCATTGCGATGACGGCGCAGGTTGTCGAGCACCGCATCGACCGCGCCCTCGGGACGCGTGGCACTGGCGATATGCGGCGTGATGCGCACACGCGGCTGCGTCCATAGTGGATGACCGGCAGGCAGCGGCTCGGGATCGCTGACGTCGAGCACCGCGTTGCGCAAACGTCCGCGCGTCAGCGCTTCGAGCAGATCGGCAGTGTTCAGTTGCGGGCCGCGTCCCACATGAATCAGCGATGCACCGTCGGGCAACGCATCGAATACGCGCCGCGACAGCAGCCCGCGCGTCGCATCGGTCAGCGGCAACAGACACACGAGCACATCGGTGCGGGCGAGAAACGCGTCGAGCGATGCGTCTGTCGCATAGCAGTCCACGCCATCCATGAGTCGCGGCGAACGGCTCCAGCCCGCGCACGCAAAGCCGAACAGCTTCAGGCGTTCGAGCACCGCCGTTCCCAGCATGCCAAGGCCCAGCACGCCCACGCGACGCGTCGCTGCGGCTCTTACCGGCAGCGCTTGCCATACGCGCGCCTGCTGCTGCAACGCGTAGTCGAACAGATCGCGATGCACGGCGAGCACAGCTTCGGTGACGTATTCGACCATGCCTTCGACGATACCCGGCTCGATCATCCGCACCACCGGCACATGCTGCGGCACGCGCGTCAGATCGAACTGATCGACGCCCGCGCCGACTGAAAATATCACTTCGAGATTCGGCAGCGTCTCGGCGAGATCGCCAGGCGACCACGCGGCGAGATAGCGGATCGCGGCGGGGTCGCCGAGATCGGGCCACACCCGGAACGGCAACTGCGGCGCACGCTGCGCGAAGCGTTCGGCCCATTGCGCACCACGGAGCGGATCGGCCTTATACAGAAAGGTCACGGCTCGGCACTCGCGTTACAGCATCGCCTGATTGATGATGCCGAACTGGCGGAACAGCGTATCGGGCGGCCCTTCGACACGCGCCGGCTCCGCGTTGCGGACCATCTTCACGACCTTGTCGACGCGTGGCAGACCGAGGCCGATCAGCCAGTCGGTCAGACCGCTGCCGGTCGGCACGTCGATCCGCACGAACGCCCCTTCGTTGAGCGCGAGCCAATGGTGGATCAGCGCCTTCGCGCGGCTGCAGTCGGGCGAATCGGCGGCCACCACCGGACCGATTGCATAGCCGCGTCCAAAACGGCGAAACAGCGCAAAGCCGAGCAGTTCGCCGTCGCGGTCCAGCGCGATACCGTCGGCGGCTTGCAGCAGCGCGGGCAGCACGGCGCAGCGATCCAGCCCGCACGCACGCGATGCGAGGTCGATCAGTTGCGGCGTATCGTTGACGCCGAGTGGCCGCAGACGCTCGCCCGCCGGCAACGATTCGAGCGGCGGTTGAAACACCGCACCCTGATGCTGTTCGAGCGAACCACAGGCGCGAAAACCCAGCTTCTCGTAGAGCGGTTGGCCGGCCGTGGTCGCGTGCAGGAAGGTGACGCGATTGCCGGTCTCGCCGAGCACGAGCGACATCAGCTTGCCGCCGATCCCGCGCCCCTGGTGGTCCGGCGACACGATCACCATGCCGAGCGTCGCGCGATTGGCGCCGAACTCCCAGTAGAGCGCCGTGCCGATCACGACGCCGGCCTCTTCGGCGACGAAGCCGCTTCCGGCATCGGCGGCAAAGCGCCAGTCCTCGGCGCGATGCGGCCAGCCGACCGCCATCGACAGGCCATGCGCGGCCGCAATGTCGTTGGGGGTGAAGCGTCGATAGACAAGCGTTTCTTGTTCTGTGGATCCGGACACGGCTTACTCCTTGAAAGGCGGCACACTTGCCTGCGACTGTCGCATTTTGGCTGCGTCGTTAATAGGACGATCCTTTTATCTTGCCTCGCCAAAACATCCTGCGACGCAACTCGCTACAAAACACACCGTCAGGCGGGCCGGAACGCGTTGATTGTGCTGAATCGGCTTTTTTGTCGGCGGCATATATCACGCGTGTGACTTTACGATTTCAGTCAACCGCGGCGTCGTGCGCCGCTGCCATCGCGATGCGGCCGCCGCCCTGGCGCGGCAAGGCATGCAGCGACAGCAGCGCCGGCGCCACGGCAAATCGTGCTGCGCAGGGCACCCAAAACGGTCGATTCGAATGGTCGGGACGCCCCGATCGCGACAACCGGCACTTTTTTGGGATGCTTAAATCGTCTCAGGCCGGACAAGCGCAATCCAACCTTCTCATAGTCAGGAGCAGTTCGCATGAACGACGACGAAATCAAACATGGTGGTTTCAGCCGCCGCGACATGATGCGTGTGATGGCTGCGGGCAGCATGCTGGCGACCGGCGCAGGTGGACTGCTGGCGGGCGCGAGGTCGGCATTCGCCGCACCGGCGCCGAAGCGGGGCGGCAAGATCCGGGTCGCCTACGACGTCGGTTCGACGGCCGATACGTTGGACCCGGCGAAGGGTTCGGCGGGCAGCGACTACATCCGCTTCTTCATGTTCTACAGCGGTCTGACGCAACTCGACGCGAGCCTCACGCCGCAGCCGAACCTCGCCGAAGCGCTCGATACGGCCGACGCGAAGACCTGGGTCATCAAGTTGCGCAAGGGCGTCACCTTCCACGACGGCAAGGCGCTGGCGCCGGCCGATGTGGTGTATTCGCTGATGCGCCACAAGAACCCGGCCACCGCGTCGAAAGTGAAGTCGCTCGCCGACCAGTTCGCCGACGCGAAGGCCACCGGCCCGAACGAAGTGACGCTCACGCTCGCGTCGGCCAACGCCGACCTGCCGGTGATTCTCGCGACGCCGCAATTCGTGATCGTCAAGGACGGCACGACCGATTTCAATGCGGGCATCGGCACCGGACCGTACAAGGTCAAGTCGTTCAAGCCAGGCGTGAGCACGGTCGGCGTGCGCAACGATAGCTACTGGAAGCCGGGCCAGCCGTATCTCGACCAGATCGAACTGATCAGCATCAGCGACAACGCCGCACGCGTGAACGCGCTGCTCTCGGGCGACGTGCACCTGATCAATTCGGTGGATCCCCGTTCGACACAGCGCATCGCCTCGACGCCGGGCTATGCGGTCAAGGAAACCAGGTCGGGTCTGTATTCGGACCTCATCATGCGCTGCGACAACACGATGACGGGCAATCCGGATTTCGTGAACGGCATGAAGTATCTGTTCGATCGCGACCAGATCCGCACGGCGGTGTTTCGCGGCTATGCGGTGATCGGCAACGACCAGCCGATCCCGCCGGGGCACCGTTACTTCAATGCAGCGCTGCCGCAGCGCAAGGTCGATCTGGACAAGGCGAAGTACTACTTCCAGAAAGCCGGTGCGATCGGCACGCCGCTGCCGCCGATCTATGCGACGTCCGACGCGAACGGCTCGGTCGAAATGGCGGAGCTGATGCAGCAGACTGGCGCGAAGATCGGCATGAACATCACGGTCAATCGCGTACCGGCCGACGGTTACTGGTCGAATCACTGGATGAAGCATCCGCTCGGTTTCGGCAGCGTGAATCCGCGCTCGAGCGCTGACGTGCTGTTCACGCAGTTTTTCAAGTCGGATGCCGCGTGGAACGAGTCGGGCTGGAAGAACCCGAAGTTCGACCAGTTGCTGCTGGCGGCCCGCTCCGAAACCGACGATGCGAAGCGCAAGCAGATGTACGGCGATATGCAGGTGATCGTCGCGGAGCAGGGCGGTATCGGCATTCCGGCGTTCATCAGCCTGCTCGATGCGAACGACCAGCGTCTGCAAGGACTGGGTTCGATTCCAACCGGCGCGATGATGGGCTTCTCGTTTGCCGAGCACGTGTGGTGGAACGCGTGACGCACGCGAGTTGAAGCGGTACGCGCAAACCGGCGTGCGTCCTCACGCGCCGGTTTGCGCCGCTGTCATTCGATGATGTCACTCGCGGGTGTCACACGCTGATGTCACTCTCAGGAGATCTGGAGCATGAACCAGAACATAGCTGGCCTGATCGGCCGGCGCGTTGCCGTCACCGCGCTCACGCTGCTGATCGTGTCGATCATCATATTCACGATCACCAACCTGCTGCCTGGCGACGCCGCGCAGGCCGCGCTCGGCCAATCGGCGACGCCCGAAACGGTGGCCGCGCTGCGGCTGCAGTTCGGTCTCGATCAACCGGCTTACCTGCGGTATCTGCACTGGCTCGCCGGTCTGGTGCATGGCAACTTCGGGCTTTCGCTGTCGAACAACATGCCGGTGTCGGAGCTGATCGAAGGGCGTCTGCCGAACTCGCTCACGCTCGCTGCGATCACGACCGCGGTCTCGGTGCCGATTGCGCTGTCGGCCGGCATTCTGGCGGCGGTCAGGCGCGATACGCTGATCGACCGGATCGTCAGTCTCGGCACGCTGTCGCTGGTCGCCACGCCCGAATTCCTGATTGCGACGGTGGCGGTGCTGGTGCTGGCCGTCAAGCTGCACTGGCTGTCCGCGCTGTCGTATAGCGGCGAGATCGATAACTTCAACCAGTTCCTGCGCGCGTATGCGATGCCGGTGCTCACGCTGTGCGCGGTCGTGATTGCGCAGATGGCGCGCATGACGCGCGCCGCGGTGATCGAGCAGCTTGGTTCGTCGTACGTCGAGATGGCGATGCTAAAGGGTGCCAGCCCGGCGCGCGTCGTGTTGCGCCACGCGTTGCCGAATGCGATCGGTCCGATTGCCAATGCGATTGCGTTGAGTCTGTCGTACCTGTTGGGCGGCGTGATCGTCGTCGAGACGATTTTCAATTATCCGGGACTCGCGCGGCTGATGGTCGACGCCGTCGCGAACCGCGATTTTCCGCTGGTTCAGGCGTGCACGTTGCTGTTCTGCATCGGCTATCTGGTGCTCGTCTTTCTGGCCGATCTGTGCGCGATCATCTCGAACCCGAGACTGCGCACATGAACGCCGGCCATCCGTATCCACAGCATTCGCAGGAGCCGCCCATGAGCGTTTCCGATCTGGTCCAGCGCAGCAGCGCGATGCCGCCCGGCGCGGATCATCCTCTGCCTGCGCAACCTTCGCAGCCTTCGTTCGGCGGCGCGCCGGCGGCGCCGTCGGGCGCACCGCGCCGCAAACGCCGTTCGCTCATCGCGCGCATGGGTCTGTCCAAAGGCGGCTGGCTCGGCTTCTGCATGGTCTCTTTCACGCTCGTGGTCGCCGTGCTCGCGCCGTGGCTCGCGCCGCATCAGGTCGGCACGATCCTGACGCCGGACGTGTTCGCGCCATTTAGCGCGAAGCTGCCGTTCGGCTCCGACTACCTCGGCCGCGACATGCTGAGCCGGATCATCTACGGCACGCGCCTGACCGTGCTGCTGGCGTTGGCGGCGGCGCTGCTGGCAGCCGTCACCGGCACGATGCTCGGCTTGCTCGCCGCCGTCGCGGGCCGCGTCGTCGATGAAACGATGAGCCGTCTGCTCGATGCGCTGACCTCGATCCCGTCGAAGATGTTCGCGCTGATGGTGGTCGCCGCGTTCGGTTCGTCGCTCACGCTGCTTGTCCTGACGGCGGCGATCAGCTACATGCCCGGCTCGTACCGGATCGCGCGCTCGCTGGCGGTCAATATCAGCCAGCTCGAATACGTTCAGGTGGCGCGGGTGCGCGGCGAAAGCGCACTGTATATCGCGTGCGTCGAAATGCTGCCGAACATGCTGCATCCGATGCTCACCGATACCGGCCTGCGCTTCACCTTCGTCGTGCTGCTGCTGAGCGGGCTGAGCTTCCTCGGGCTCGGCGTGCAACCGCCGTATGCCGATCTTGGCTCGCTCGTGCGCGAGAACATCGCCGGTCTCGGCGACGGCGCGCCGGTCGTCATCATGCCGGCGCTGGCCATCGCGATCCTGACGGTCGGCGTGAACCTGCTGATCGACGGGCTGCCGCACCGCAGCCGCCGCGCAGTCGCGGCGCGCAACGCTGGAGGTCATTAAATGAGCAGTCCTACGGCACACAATCTGGTCGAAGTGCGCGGCCTGCGCGTGGTCGGCAGCCGTCCGGGCGAACCGGATACGACCATCGTGCACGGCGTCGATTTCGACGTGGCATGCGGCGAAGTGCTCGCGCTGATCGGCGAATCCGGCTCGGGCAAGACGACCATTGCGCTTTCGCTGATGGGCCATGCGCGTAGCGGTTGCCGGATTTCCGGCGGCACGATCCGCGTCGGCGACACGGATGTGCGGTCGCTGTCCGCCAAAGGGCTTGCCGCGTTGCGTGGCCGCAAGGTCGCGTATATCGCGCAGAGCGCGGCGGCGGCGTTCAATCCGTCGCGGGCGATACTCGATCAGGTGATCGAAAGCGCGCTGATTCACGGCACGCTGTCGAAGCCGGCCGCGCAGGCGAAGGCGATCGAACTGTTCCGCGCGCTGGCCTTGCCGGAGCCGGAGAAAATCGGCAAGCGTTATCCGCATCAGGTGTCGGGCGGTCAGCTGCAGCGTCTGATGGCGGCCATGGCGATGATCACGGACCCCGAGCTGGTGATTCTCGACGAGCCGACTACCGCGCTCGACGTCACGACGCAGATCGACGTGTTGCAGGCGTTCAAGCGCGTGATCAAGGAGTTCGGCATGACCGCCGTCTACGTGTCGCACGATCTGGCGGTCGTCGCGCAGATGGCGGACCGGATTCTCGTGCTGAGCGACGGTCAGATCCGCGAGGCGGGTGCAACGGGACAGATTCTGCACGCGCCGGCACACCCCTACACGCAAAGCCTGATTGCCGCGGTGACGCCGCAGCGCGCCGTGTGCACGTCCGGTGAGCCCGCGCCGCTGTCGGGCGAGGCGCTGCAAGCGCGCCGCGCATCGGACGCGCCGTTGCTCGAAGTGCGTCGCGTGATGGCCGGTTACGGTCGCAAGGACGCGCAGGGCTTGCCTGCGAAAGTGATCCTGAACGACGTCGATTTGCGGATCGGGCGCGCGCAGACGGTTGGCGTGATCGGTGAGTCGGGCTCGGGCAAGACCACGCTCGCGAAGGTGATTGCCGGTCTGGTGCCGGCCTCGGGCGGCAGTCTGCTGCTCGACGGCGAACCGCTCCCGGCCGATCTGAACCGGCGCACGAGGGAGCAGTTCCGGCGCATCCAGATCGTGTTCCAGAACGCCGATACGGCGCTGAACCCGGTGCATACGGTCGAGCGCACACTCGCGCGTCCGCTCGCGTTCTATCACGGCATCAAAGGCGCCAAGGCGAAGGCGCGCGTCGCCGAACTGCTGGAACTGGTGAGACTGCCCGCAGCGCTCGCGTCGCGCTCGACGTCCGAGCTCTCCGGCGGCCAGAAGCAGCGCGTCAATCTTGCTCGCGCGCTCGCGGCCGAGCCCGATCTGATCCTGTGCGATGAGGTGACGTCGGCGCTCGATACCGTGGTCGGCGCGGCGATTCTCGATCTGCTGCGCGACCTGCAACGCAAGCTCGGCGTGTCGTACGTGTTCATCACGCACGACATCGCGAAAGTGCGCGCGATCAGTGACGACATCGTCGTGCTGTATGCGGGCCATCGCGTCGAAACGGGCAGCCGCGAAGCCTTGTGCGCGCCCCCATTCCATCCGTATTCGCATCTGCTGGTGTCGTCCGCGCCCGAGTTGCGCGCGGGCTGGCTCGACGAGGCGAGCCAGCGTTGTCACCAGCCACTCGCACCGATCGGGCCGTCCACCGACAACCCCGAGTTGTGCACGTTTCTCGACCGTTGCTCGCTGCGCGTCGACGGTGTATGCAACCACGCAGCGCCGTCGGTCCGCACGCTGGAAAACGGCGCGCAGGTGCTGTGTCATCGCAGCGAAGCCGATTTGCTGAGCTTTCAGACACCGCATGAAGCATTCGCGTATGCGCAGGTAGAGCGCGCCTAGCGAAACAGCTGAAAACGCTATTTGCAGATTCGTTTTGAAACAGATCCCGGGGCGCGGACCCGGGACGTGATTCCGGTCGTCCGGCGGAAGGCCCTCGTCCAGGCTTTCGGGACCAACGTAAAAGGATCGCTCATGGGCATGAGAATCGGAGTGGACATCGGCGGATCGTTTGCCGATTTTGCAGTACTGAATGACGCGACAGGCGAGCTGAACACGCTGAAGGTGTTTTCGCGACCCGACAGTCCCGGCAGCGAAGTGCTGCGCGGCATGGAACAGCTTGCCGAGCGTTACGGGCTTGCGCCGCAAGACGTCGACTACTTCACGCACGGCACCACCGTCGGCGTCAACGCGGTCGTGCAGCGCAAGGGCTTGCGGCTCGGCCTGATCACGACACGCAACTTCGAGGACGTGCTCGATATCGCGCGGCTCAAAGGCCCGGACATGTACAACCTGCTGTCGAAGCGGCCCGCGCCGCTGGTGCCGCGCGAGCGCGTGTTCGGCGTGGTCGAGCGGCTGACGGCGCACGGCAGCGTCGAGACGCCGGTCGATCAGGCGAGCGTGCTCGACGCGTGCGACAAGCTGCGTCGCGCGGGATGCGAAGGGGTGGTCGTCTCGCTGCTGCACGCGTACCGGAACCCGGCGCACGAGCACGCCGTGAAAGCGATCATCGAAGCCGCCATGCCCGGCTTTTTCGTATCGTGCTCGAGCGATGTGTGGCCGATCATCCGCGAATACGAACGGACCTCGACGGCGGTGATCGGCGGTTACGTGCAGCCGAAGGTATCGCACTATCTGACATCGCTGCAACGCGCGCTGGTCGAAACCGGCATCACCGCCGACATGAAAGTCACCAAGTCGAACGGCGGCGTGATGAGCGCGCAAGCCGGCAAGACCAACTGCGTGCAGATGATTCTCTCGGGCACGGCGTCGGGCGTGATCGGCGCGGCGTATGTCGCGCGGCAGAGCGGCTTGAAGCAGTGCATGAGCCTCGACATCGGCGGCACGACCGCCGATGTCGCGCTGATCGTCGACGGCGAACCGCAATACGCGAGCGGCGAATATATCGGCGACTTCCAGATTCATATTCCGTCGGTGTCGGTGTCGTCGATTGGCGACGGCGGCGGCTCGATCGCATGGGTCGACGACTTCGGAGTACTGAAGGTTGGTCCAGAAAGCGCCGGATCGAACCCTGGCCCAGTCTGCTACGGACGCGGCGGCACGCGTGCCACCATTACCGACGCGTTCGTCGTGCTCGGCGTGATCGGCAATGCGAGCCTGGGCTATAACTCGGTGAAAGTCGATCACGACGCCGCGCATCGTGCGGTGGAAGTGCTCGCGCACCGGCTCGGCTCGGACGTGTACAAGACCGCCGAGGCGATCGTCGACGTCGCCGTGTCGGGCATGTATGCAGGCGTGAGCCGGATCGTGTCGCGCTTCGGCATCGACCCGCGCACGTTCTCGCTGCTGCCGTTCGGCGGCGCTGGTCCGATGCTGGCCTGCTACTTCGCGCGTGCGATCGGCATGCAGGAGATTCTGGTACCGATGGCGCCCGGCGTGCTGAGCGCGCTCGGCGGTCTGATTGCGGATACCCGCAACGACTTCGTCAAGACCACCTATTACGACCTCGACGCGGCGTCGCTGGCGCAGCTCGGCGACGACGTGCGCGGCCTCGATCAGGCGGCGCGCGAGTGGATGAGCGGCCAGATCGGCGGCGCATCGTATGCGCAGGTCACGATCTCCGCGGACATGCGCTACAAGGGCCAGTCGTTTGAAATCGACACGCCGCTGCAAATGGACTGGCTCACCGGCGACGACCTCGCGCCGCTTCATGAAGCGTTCCATCGCGAGCATGAGCGGCTGTACGGACATCGCGACACGTCCGCGAGGATGCAGGTCGTCGCGCTGCGTCTGGTCATCACCGCGGCCACGCCAAAGCCCATGCTGCAACCGATCGAAACCAGCACGCAGGCGCCGAAGCCGGCCGGCACGATTCGCGTCTTCATGGACGGCGCCTTCCACGACGCGGGCCTGTATCACCGCAAAGACCTGAAGGCGGGCCAGCACATCGACGGCCCTGCGGTGATCGCGCAGGACGATTGTACGACCAGCGTGCTGCCCGGTTATCGCGGCCGGGTCGATACGTACGGCAACCTCGTGTTTACGCACGTCAACTGATTTCGCACGGAGCATCGCAATGCAATTCGACAAGGCAGTGCTGCAGATCTTCGCGAACTATTGCGTGGCCGCGGCCGAGAGCATGGCGTACACGCTGGTGCGCACCGCGCACTCGACGTTCGTCAAGGAGACCGAAGATTTCTCCTGCGCGATCATGACGCCGGACGGACTCACGTTCGCGTCGCCGAAGACGTTGGGCGCGACCTGGTACGTCGGGCTCGACTACAGCTCCGTGATCGCGATGATCGATCACTACGAGCCGGGCGACGTCTGCATGACCAACGACGCGTACAGCGGTTTCGTCGCCACCCATACGCCGGATATCGTGATCTGGAAGCCGGTGTTTTACGACGGCGAGATCGCGTGCTTCGTCGGCGGCCATATTCACAATACCGACATGGGCGGCGCCGTGCCCGCGTCGCTGTCGCGCACGCTGACTGAAATCGAACAGGAAGGGATTCGTTTCCCGCCGTGCAAGATCGTCAATGCGGGCGTGCTCGATGAATCGATCCTGCGGATCATGGCGGCCAATGTGCGCGTCCCCGAGCAGAACATCGGCGACTTCCACGCGCAACTTGCGTCGCTGCATACCGGCGAGCGGCGCGTGCTGGAGATCATCGAGCGCTTCGGCATCGACGGCTTCAAGGCCGGCATGGGCGCGCTGCTGGACTACTCGGAAGAGCAGGCGCGCACGGTGTTGCGCAGCATTGCCGATGGCGACTATTTCTTTGCGGAATACGCGGACGAAGATTCGGTGCGCGGCAAGCCGATGCGCGTCGCGCTGACGGCGCGCATCAGGGATGGCTCGGTCGAGATGGATTACACCGGTAGCGATCCGCAATTGCAGTCGTCGCTGAACATGCCCACCGGCGGCCGCGAGCGGCACGCGCTGGCGCTGGTCGGGCTCGTGTACGTGCTGTACACGCTGAATCCGGACATTTTGCTGAACACCGGCATGTTGCGTGTCGCGCGCTGTGTCTTGCCGGAAGGCTCGGTTGTCAACGCAGTGAAACCGGCCGCTGTCGGCATGCGCAGTCTGACGTGCAAGCTGTTGCATCTGCTGACCTTCGGCGCGTTTGCGCAAGCCGTGCCGGATCGTCTCGCCGCGTGTCCAGCGGGCGGGCTGTCGATTCTCAGCGTCAAGACGATGAACCCGCAGGGCGCGACGGTGATGGCGTCGATCGGGCCGATCGGGGGCGGTGCGGGCGGCAGTCCATCGGACGACGGCGAGGACGGCTCCGGCGCGAACAATGCATTCCTGCGCAACACGCCGGTCGAAATCAACGAGGCCGAAGTGCCGATCCGCATTACGCGCTACGGCGTCGCGCCGGGCTCGGGCGGGGCCGGACAGTATCGGGGCGGACAAGGTCTGGTGATGGAGTTCAAGGTGTTCTCGCCGAACACGCTGGTGACTGCGCGCAACCGTGACCGGGCGCGCTTCGCGTCGTGGGGTGTGCGCGGCGGCCATGCGGGCGCGAACGCGCGCTTCACGCGCAATCCAGGCATGCCGAATGCCGAGGAACTCGACAACAACGACCTGGTGGTCTGCATGCCGGGCGACGTGATCCGGCTGGTCGGCGCAGGCGCTGGCGGTTATGGCCGTCCGGTCGATCGCGATGCGCAGAAAGTCCGCGAAGACGTACTGCGCGGCTACGTGACACCCGACGAAGCGCGGCACGTGTACGGCGTCGCGCTGACCGGCGAGCAACTGGAACTCGACGTCACGCACACTGCACTTCTGCGTGACGAAGCAAGCGCGCGGCTCGCGGGCCAAAGCGCACCGGCGTTCTCGTTTGGCCCGTGGCGCGACGCCTTCGAAGCGAAGTGGACCCGCGCACGCTACGCCGCACTGACGACGCTGGTGGCCGGTGTGCCGGTGCAGTGGCGCTACTTCATCAAGCACCGGATTTTCGAGGCGCTCGATGCGCGCATCGCGGCGGACCCCGAGCAGTGCGCGGACGGTGGTGCGGCTGTCATCCACGCGTTATTCGCGGAGCTCGTCGCGGCGTATCCGCAACTGTCGGCGCCGGCTTGATGAGCGTCCTGGTACGCATGTAAGCGGGGCGGCTTCTGCTGCGCAAATCGCGCTGGCGACGCGCGGCCCTTGTTATCGGTTTGACTTTTGGAACGACCACGATGAACAGCTTCGATCCCTCTCGCGTCACCGTGCGCAGCGCGCATTTCATTGGCGGACAGTATCTGGATGGCGCAGACGCCATCGACGTCGCGCGGCCATCGGACGGCGTGAACTACGCCGCGCTGCCCGTCGCGGACGCCACGCTCGTCGATCATGCGGTGCAAGACGCGTGGCGCGCATTCAGGACCAGCGACTGGGCGCGTCGCGCGCCGCGCGAACGGGCGCGCGTGATGCGTCGCTGGGCGGAGCTGATCGAAGCCGACGTCGCCACGCTCGCGCCGCTGGAAGCGCTCGGTTCGACCCGTCCGGTTGCCGATGCCGCGCGCTGGGACGTGCCGTTCACCGCCGAAGGCATCCGTTTCTACAGCGAATACGCGGACCGCATCGGCGGCGAAGTGGCCGCGACCCGGCCCGATCATCTGGGCATGACGATCGCCGAGCCGTATGGCGTAATCGCGGCGATCGCACCGTGGAATTTTCCACTGGTGATGGCCTCGTGGAAGGTTGCCCCGGCGTTGGCGGCGGGCAATGCGGTGGTGCTCAAGCCATCGGAGCTGACGCCGTTCTCCGTGCTGCGGCTGGCCGAACTCGCGATCGAAGCGGGTATTCCGCCGGGCATCTTCAACATCGTGCAAGGCGACGGACGCACGACCGGCGACGCGCTGTGCCGTCATCCGAAGATTTCGAAGGTCACGTTCACCGGCTCCAGTCAGACCGGCGCGGCGATCATGACCGCGTGCGCGCAGACCGGCACCAAGCCGGTCACCTTGGAGTTGGGAGGGAAAAGCCCGCAGCTCGTATTCGCCGACGCGCCGGATCTCGATCGCGTCGCGCGTCGCGTGGCGGCGGCGATCACCGGCAACGCGGGGCAGGTGTGCGTGGCCGGCTCGCGGCTGATTGTCGAGCGTAGCGCTGCCGGGCGCCTGATCGACGGTGTCGCCTCGGCGTTCGCCGCGCTCAAGCCAGGCGCGACCTGGGCTGCGGGCACGACGCTGCCGCCGATCATTTCGTCGCCGCAGTTGCAGCGCATCGATGGAATCGTCAAGCGCACGCTGGCAAGCGGCGCACAGGCGGCCACCGGCGGCGCGCGCATGGCGCTGCCCGGTTGCGGCGACGGCGCGTTCTATGCGCCGACCATCCTGACCGGCGTGAGCGCAGATTCGGAAGCCGTGCGCGAAGAAATCTTCGGGCCGGTACTGACGGTCCAGACCTTCGACGACGAAGACGAAGCACTCGCGCTCGCCTCGCATGAAAAATACGGGCTGGCCGCGGGCGTCCATACGTCGAACCTGAGCCGTGCGTTGCGGATGATGCGCGGTATCGAAGCCGGCACCGTGTGGATCAACCGCTATGGCCGCACCGCCGATTTCGTGATCCCGACCGGCGGCTACAAAAGCTCGGGCATCGGCAAGGATCTCGGCCGCCAGGCTTATGAAGCGAATCTGCGCTTCAAGAGCGTGCTGATCGACATCACCGACGGCGCGTAACGCGCGCTGTCCCATGCTGCATGGGGCCGCCAAAGTCGCCTGGGTTCTCACGGCCGCGTCATGACAGACGCGGCCGTATGCATTTCAAGGCCCGCGGATTCGGGCCGAAAACACGCCGCATGTTCTGCTGCGCAAGCTGCGAAAAACGGTGGAATCTGTGCCACGAGGCCGCCAATACAAGGCACCCCGGCTTTTTTGCGGTGATTTAATTTGTCTCAGCAGACGGCATCACGCAACACCAGGCAACACCAGGCAACACCAGGCAGCACGCAACACCACGACGTTCTGCTGGTGCATCGTTCAGACGGTGCTCCGCGACACCCGATTGCATTGGCGCGGCACAGGTGTGATCGCGCTGGATTTCCCAACCCGGCCCCGGCTCACGCCTCGCTGACACAGGACTACGACATGACCCGCTTCAAGCCCAAATACATCACTTTCGACTGCTATGGCACGCTGACGCGCTTCCGCATGGGCGACATGGCGCGCGAACTGTTCTCGGACCGCGTGCCGGCCGGGCAGATGGAGCAGTTCGTCAAGGACTTCGCCGCGTATCGACTGGATGAAGTGCTTGGCGCATGGAAGCCGTATCAGGACGTCGTCAAGAATGCGGTACGCCGCACGCTCAAGCGCTGGAACATCGAATACAACGACGCCGAAGCCCAGAAGTTCTACGACGCCGTGCCGACCTGGGGGCCGCATGCAGACGTGCCCGCGGGGCTCTCGAAGGTTGCGAAGGAATTCCCGCTGGTGATCCTCTCGAACGCATCGGACGATCAGATCCAGAGCAACGTCGACATGCTTGGCGCGCCGTTTCACAAGGTCTTCACCGCGCAGATGGCGCAGGCGTACAAGCCGCGTCTGCAAGCGTTCGAATACATGCTGGACAACCTCGGTTGCGGCCCGCAAGACATCCTGCACGTGTCGTCGAGCTTGCGCTATGACCTGATGTCGGCGAACGATATCGGCATCAGGAACAAGGTGTTCGTCTCGCGCGGTCACGAACCGTCCACGCCGTACTATGAGTACACCGAGATCAAGGACATTGGCGGCCTTGCTGGTGTCGTCGGTCTTTGAACGGCTTCAGGCGCCACAGGGCAGCATAGGGCAACACACGACGGCATAGGGCAACACACGACGGCATAGGGCAACACACGACGGCATAGGGCAACACTCGACGGCATAGTGCAACACTCGACGGCATAGTGCGGCATCGGGCAACCGAAGCCGCCGCCCGATGCGCCGTGCGTCCCGCGCAACACGTGAACCTCGCTGAAAGGATCTGATGAAGCTCGAATCGTACTGGCTGGATACGCGTCCTGCCTTTCGCCAAGGCTGTGAAGGGCCGGTGCAAGGGCGCGCCGATGTGGTCGTGATCGGTGGCGGTTTCACGGGCTTGTCGGCGGCGCTCGAACTGGCGTCGCGCGGCGTCCAGGTGGTCGTGCTCGAGGCCGGGCAGATTGCCGGCGAAGCGTCGGGACGCAACGGCGGTCAATGCAACACCGGTCTCGCGCACGACTACGCGTCGCTCGCCGAAAAGATCGGCGCGCCGCAGGCGAAGGCGTTCTATCGCGCGTACGAAAGCGCGGTGGCGACCGTCGATTCGATTGTCGCGACGCATCACATCGACTGCGATTTCGTGCGGACCGGCAAGCTGAAACTCGCCGCAAAGCCTCAGCATTTCGCGGGCCTCGCGAAGACCTACGAGGTGTTGCGGCGCGAAGTGGACCAAAACATCGAACTGATCACGCCGGAGCGGATTCGCGACGAAGTCGGTTCGGACGGTTTCTTCGGCGGTCTGGTGCAGCGTAACGGCGCGCAGATGCATATGGGCAAGTTCGGTGTCGGTCTTGCGCTCGCGGCCGTGCGCAACGGCGCACGGATTTTCGAACACGCCGCTGTCACCGGAATGAAGCGACTCGGCGGCGAGCGCTACGAGGTCACGTCGGCGCGCGGCACGATTCGCGCGGATCGTGTGCTGGTCGCGACCGGCGCATCGCAACTCGGACCGTTTCAATGGTTCCGCCGGCGGATCGCGCCGGTCGGCAGCTTCATCGTCGTCACCGAGCCTTTGCCGAAAGAGCAGCTGGATCGTCTGTTCCCAACACGCCGCGCGTATGTGACGACGCGGCATATCGGCAATTATTTTCGGGTCACGCCGGACGACCGTCTGCTGTTCGGCGGACGCGCACGGTTCGCGATGTCGAGCCCGAAGTCCGATAGCAAGAGCGGCGAGATTCTGCGCGCGGGCATGGCGAGCTACTTCCCGGAACTGGCCAACGTGCGCCTCGATTACTGCTGGGGCGGCCTGGTCGACATCACGGCTGACCGCCTGCCGCGCGCAGGCCAGCACGAAGGGCTGTTCTATTCGATGGGATACAGCGGGCACGGCGTGCAGATGTCGGTCCATATGGGCCGCGTGATGGCCGACGTGCTGTACGGCTCGGCTGCGATGAATCCGTGGCGTGAACTCGAATGGCCGGCCATGCCGGGGCATTTCGGACATGCGTGGTTTCTGCCGCTCGTCGGCGCCTATTACCGCATGCAGGACATACTGCATTGATGAAGCCGTTCTTGACAGACACGCGGACGAGGCTTGCCGCCGTTGCCACTTTCGATCGACGCCGCGTTGGCGGCGTGCTACAGGAGTCCTGCACATGAAGTCGAGATTCGTTCGGCTTGCCGAGACTGGGCGCCGCGCGGTGTCGTTCAGGATCGACGGCGAGGTGGTCGCCGGCCTGGAAGGCGATACGCTGCTGGTCGCGATGCTGTGCAATACCGATCACGTTCGCCATTCGGAGTTCGGTGCGGAAGTGCGCGCCGGTTTCTGCATGATGGGCGCGTGCCAGGACTGCTGGGTCTGGACCACCGACGGCCAGCGCGTGCGCGCGTGTACCACGATGGTCAGCGCGGACCTCGATATCGTTACCCGCCAGCCGGAGGTGTCATGGCCCAACCTCGTGTGATCGTGGTCGGCGCGGGACCGGCCGGCGTGCGCTGCGCGCAAACGCTGGTCGCGGCGGGCATCCGCCCATTGATCGTCGACGAAGGACGGCGCGACGGCGGACAGATCTATCGCCGTCAGCCGGAACAGTTTTCGCGTTCGTATAGCAAGCTCTACGGCACCGAAGCGGCGCGTGCGAAGAACCTGCACGACAGCTTCAAAGCGTTGCGCGCCACGGTCGATTACCTGCCCGAAACGCTGGCCTGGAATGTCGCTGGCGGCAAGCTGTACACGGCGCGTGAAGGCGTCGCGAGCAATCATGCTTATGACGCGTTGATTCTTTGCCCTGGCGCGACCGACCGTCTGATGCCGGTCAAAGGCTGGCAATTCGCCGGCACCTATAGCCTCGGCGCGTCGCAGATCGCGCTGAAGGCGCAGGCATGCGCGATCGGCGGCAACGTGGTGTTCATGGGTTCCGGACCACTGCTGTATCTGGTCGCGAACCAGTACGTGCAAGCGGGCGCGAAGGTCGCGGCAGTGCTCGATACGTCGCCGTTCAGCAAGCGCGTGCGCGCCTTGCCGAAGCTGCTCGCGCGGCCGGATGTGCTGCGCAAGGGCGCGGCGCTCGTCAGAGCGCTGAAGAAAAGCGGCGTCAGGATGGTGAGCGGCATCGAGCCGCTGGAGATCCACGGCGACGACCGGCGCGGTGTCGAAGGCGTGAGCTATCGTGATTCGAGCGGCAACGTGCAGCGTATTGCATGCGATGCGCTCGCGCTCGGCTATCACCTGCGTCCCGAGACGCAGCTTGCGGACCTGGCCGGTTGCGCGTTCACGTTCGATGGGTCGACGCATCAGTGGTTGCCGCAGCTCGACGAGATGGGGCGCAGTTCGGTCAAGACGGTTTATCTCGCCGGCGACGGTGTGCGCGTGCTCGGCGCCGATGGCGCGGAAGCCGCCGGCGCGCTGGCAGCGCTGGCGGTTCTGCAGGACCTGGGACGACCCGTCGATGCCGCACGCGTCGACGCATTGACGCGCGAGCGCGCGAAGATGGACCGCTTTCGCGCCGGTCTCGCCGCGGCGTTTCCGTGGCCTGCGCAACAGGCCGCGCGGCTGTCCGACGACACCATCGTGTGCCGCTGCGAGGGGATCAGTGCGGGCGAGTTGCGCCGCGTGACGCGCGACGAAGGCGCATGCGAGGCGAACCGCGCGAAGGCGTTCAGCCGCGTCGGTATGGGACGGTGCCAGGGGCGCTACTGCGCTCACGCGGCAGCGGAAATCATCGCCGCCGCAGGCGGTGTGCCGCTCGACAAGGTGGGCCGGTTGCGTGGCCAGGCGCCGGTCAAGCCGTTTGCGATCTCGACTATTGCGGTGAGCGTCGTGGCGCCTGAATCCACTCAGGTAGCGGAGGAAAAATGAGCCGGATCGATGCGGATGTGGTGATTGTCGGCGGTGGGTTCATGGGTGTTGCCGCAGCGTTTTTTTTGCGCCAGCGAGGTCGCTCGGTGGTGCTGCTCGAACGCGGTCTCGTCGGTCAGCAGGCGAGCGGGACGAACTTCGGCAACGTGCGCCGTCAGGGACGTTTTCTGCCGCAGTTGCCGCTGGCGAACCGTTCACGCGAGATCTGGGGCAAGCTTCCCGAGCTGATCGGACACAGCGCGGAGTTTCTGATGTCCGGTCACATTCGCGTGTGCTACCGGCAGGAGCAGGACGACGCATTCGAAATCTATGCGCGCGAAGCGGCGCAATACGGGCTCAAGCTCGATCTGTATCGCGGCGCGCAGATGCGCGCGAAGTTTCCGTTTCTCGGTGACGAAGTGCTGTGTGCGTCGCATTCGGTGATGGACGGTCACGCGAATCCGCGTCTGGCCGCGCCCGCTTTCGGACGCGCCGCGGCGCGTGCGGGCGCGCGCATCGAAGAGAACACCGAAATCGCCGCCGTCGAAAAAGACGGCGATCTGTTTCGCGCGACCAGCACCGATGGCCGCACGTTCTGCGCGCCGAACCTGCTGATTACCGCTGGCGCATGGGGCAGTCAGTTGAGCGAGCAATTCGGCGAGGCGGTGCCGATTGCGGTCCACGGTCCGCAAATGGCCGTCACCGAGCCGGTGCCTTACGCGATCCGTCCGGTGGTCGGCGTGTCGTCGCCGCTCATCGAGGAAGTGCTGTATTTCCGCCAGGTGGAGCGTGGCAACATCGTGATCGGCGGATGTGCACGCGGTCCTGCCTATCTCGACGAACGGCGCGCCAAAGTGTTGCCGGAAAGCACGTTGCTGCAATTCAGACAGATGGCGCGGCTCGCACCCGCGCTGACGCGGCTGAACATCATCCGCGTGTGGAGCGGCGTCGAAGGGTATATGCCCGACGATCGGCCGATCATGGGACGCAGTGGCAAGGTCGACGGGCTGTATTACGCGTTTGGCTTTTGCGGTCACGGCTTCCAGTTGGGGCCGGGCGTCGGCGACGTGATGGCCGAGCTGATCGACACGGGCGCGACCAGCACGCCGATCGATCCGTTCGCGATCCAGCGTTTCGCCACCACGCCGAACTCCGTCCCGGTTGCGGCGTAGCGGGTCCGTCCATGGGGAAGAAGCTCGACTATGCGGCGCGAGAAATGCCAGTCGCCGTACCCTCCAGTGCGCCGTGCGGGCTGCCACCGGCGCCAGCGGCTGCGCCCGATGCGCGCCGCTCGACCTCACGCGCAGTCGAGCGCGCGGTCGCGTTTATCGAAACATATTTTGCGCAACCCGTCAGCCTCGCTACGCTCGCCGCGATCGCCGGGCTGAGCGTGTCTCGCTTCGCTACGCTGTTTCGCCAGGAAGTCGGCATTTCACCGCATCGCTATGTGTGCCTCGTGCGCATCCGGCACGCGCAGACACTGCTGCGTCACGGGATACCGCCTTCGGTGGTGGCGACCGAAGTCGGCTTCTTCGATCAGAGTCATCTGGGCCGCCATTTCAGACGGACCGTCGGCGTGACGCCCGGCGATTACGTCGTGCATCCTTCGGTTCCGTAAGCGCCCGGTTGCCGAACAGCTCGCGCATGTGGACCGCTTGCGCCGAGCCGCAGCAATTTATGCTGAAGATCGCCGCCAAAACGACTCGCGCCGTCTGTATCCGCCGCCTTATCGGCATTCTGGTTAATTTGGCGATGCTTAAATGCATTGAGCCCGCGCCCTTCCTGCTTGATGTGCGCGTCGCTTTCACCGGGTCTCGACGAGTTTGGCGGCCTCGAAGTGCACGACGCCACGCATCGACGCAGCCCGGCCATCCCAGCGAAGAACTGGACGTGTTCCACTTTGGACGAAGGAGCAGGCACCGTGAGCGACGAAAACAAACCCGGCGGCTTTAGCCGCCGTGACATGATGCGTGTATTGGCAGCGGGCGGCATCCTCGCGACCGGTGCGGGCGGGATGCTGGCGGGGGCGTCGAAGGCCTTGGCCGACACCCCGAAGAAGGGCGGCAAGATTCGCGCCGCGTACGACGCAAGTTCGACCGCCGACACGCTCGATCCTGCGAAGGGATCGACGGGCACCGACTACATCCGCTTCTTCATGTTCTATAGCGGGCTCACGCAGTTCGATGCCAGCCTGACGCCGCAACCCGCGCTCGCCGAGTCGTTCGCGAGCAGCGATGCGAAGGTCTGGATCGTCAAATTGCGCAAGGGTGTGACGTTCCACGACGGCAAGTCGCTCGATACTGCCGACGTCGTGTATTCGTTGTTGCGACACAAGAATCCGGCGACGGGGTCGAAAGTGAAGTCGGTCGCCGATCAGTTCGACGACATCAAGGCGACCGGCCCCAACGAAATCCAGATCACGCTCACGCAGCCCAACGCCGACCTTCCGTCGATCCTCGCGACGCCGCAACTCGTGATCGTCAAGAACGGCGTCAGCGACTTTTCCACCGCGGTGGGCACCGGGCCATTCAAGGTGAAGACCTTCAAGCCGGGCGTCACGACCGTCGGCGTGCGCAACGCGAATTACTGGCGACCAGGCAAGCCCTATCTGGATGAAGTGGAGTTGATCGGCATCGGCGACGACGCTGCGCGCGTCAATGCGTTGCTGTCCGGCGATGTGCATCTGATCGCCGCGGTCGATCCGCGCGCCACGCAGCGCATTGCGTCGACACCCGGCTATGCGATCCAGGAGACCAAGTCCGGTCTCTATACCGATCTGATCATGCGTCGCGACAATCCGCTCACCGGTAATCCGGATTTCGTGCAGGGCATGAAGTATCTGTTCGACCGCGAGCAGATCAGGAATTCAGTGTTTCGCGGCTATGCCGTGGTGGGCAACGATCAGCCGATTCCACCCTCGCACCGATACTTCTTCGCAGGCCTGCCGCAGCGGCCGTACGACCTGGATCGCGCAAAGTTCCATCTGCAGAAGGCAGGTGCCGTGGGCGCCACGGTGCCGCCGATCTTCGCCACCACGGCGGCTAACGGTTCGATCGAAATGGCCGTGCTGATGCAGCAGAGCGCGCAGAAGATCGGCGTGAACCTGACGGTGAACCGGGTCCCGACCGATGGTTACTGGTCGAACCATTGGATGAAGCATCCGCTTGGCTTTGGCAGCATCAATCCGCGTCCGAGTGCCGATGTATTGTTCACGCAGTTTTTCAAGTCCGATGCGCCGTGGAACGAGTCGGGCTGGAAGAATGCGCAATTCGACCAACTGCTGCTCGCCGCGCGTGCGGAGACCGACGATGCCAAACGCAAGCAGATCTATGCGGATATGCAGACCATCGTCAGCAACGAAGGCGGGATCGGCATTCCGGCGTTCCTGAGTTTGCTCGATGGTTACGACGTGAAGCTGAAGGGACTTGGCGCAATTCCGACGGGCGGCATGATGGGGTTTTCGTTCGCGGAAAATGTGTGGTTGAGCGCGTAGCGCTGCTGTCGGCAGATTCACTCTGCCAGCTTCTGCGCTTCATCAAGACCTTGCCGAACGGATCTTCGGCAGCGGCTGGGCGGCGATTGAACTGCGCTATTTTTGCGAATGAGCCACTAACTACGCGAAGCAGACATGAAAATCTCCCGCACCATCTCGACTGTCGAAGTCCACACCGGCGGTGAAGCTTTCCGCATCGTCACCAGCGGTCTGCCGAGGCTGCCGGGCGAAACGATCGTCAAGCGACGCGCATGGCTGAAAGAGAACGCCGACGATATCCGCCGCGCGCTGATGTTCGAACCGCGCGGCCATGCTGACATGTACGGTGGTTATTTGACGGAACCGGTGAGTCCGAACGCCGATTTCGGCATCATCTTCGTTCATAACGAAGGCTACAGCGACCACTGCGGCCACGGTGTCATTGCCCTCTCCACCGCAGCGGTCGAGTTGGGCTGGGTGCAGCGTCGGATTCCCGAGACGCGTGTCGGGATCGACGCGCCATGCGGGTTCATTGAAGCATTCGTGCAATGGGATGGCGAGCATGCTGGCAACGTACGCTTCGTCAATGTTCCCTCGTTCATCTGGAGGAAGGACGTCACGGTTCAAACGCCGTCGTTCGGAAAGGTGACTGGCGACATCGCGTTCGGTGGCGCGTTTTACTTCTACACCGATGGCAAACCACACGGGCTCGAAGTTCGCGAGTCGTCGGTGGAAGAGCTGGTCCGCTTCGGCGCGCAGGTGAAGACGGCCGCCAACAAGGCGTTTGCCGTGGAGCATCCGCAGATCCCGGAGATCAACCATATCTACGGGACTATTATCGCCAATGCGCCGCGCCACACCGGTTCGACGCAGGCGAATTGCTGCGTCTTTGCCGACCGGGAGGTGGACCGCTCGCCGACCGGTTCCGGTACGGCTGGGCGTGTTGCGCAGCTCTATCTGCGTGGACAGTTGGCAAAGGACGAAACGCTGGTGAACGAATCGATCATCGGTACGGTGTTCAAAGGGCGTGTGCTGAGCGAGACGACGGTGGGCGAATTCAAGGCCGTTATTCCTGAAGTCGAAGGTAAGGCCTTCGTGTGTGGCTTTGCGAACTGGATCATCGATGAGCGGGATCCCTTGACGTACGGGTTCCTCGTTCGATAGACCGATTGCAGCGGAGGTCCAAGGTTGGCGCGCGACGCTGAGCAATCAGCCACGCGCGCTTTTTTTTGCGCCGGCTCGGCTGCGCCCAGGCGACCAAGCATTGCTCTTTGTTCCAGGCAATGGAATGCCACGGGCGGCCGGGCGTTACTCCGGCTGCTATGTCCGCGCCACTGTGTCGGGCGATTGTTCCGACCGTACGCTGGCGAGTGGTGCGCACCTTCACACCTGCGTTGCAGGCTCCCGTGGGTTAATCATTGTGCATCGATCCGGGCCAGCATGCCGGAGCGCATTCGCGCGATAAAAAGAATAGAAGGGGGACGATGGCATTTGCGATAACTGTGCTTGCCACCCGTATGGCAAAATCGCCGCGCGCAAGCCTTTGCGGCGAGCGTTGCGTACAGCAAAAATCAAGGGAGACAGAGGCCTGCTGGAGCGACGCGTTCCGTGATGACCTCGCTTACGGGGCGTCTCCCGCAACAGAAGAATATGCACGCCAGCGACGTGCTGTCGGGTTGCATTCCCATGCTCCTGGCAAGCGACCGAAGACAAAAGCCAAAAATACGGTGGGGAGAATATTCATGTCGAGCTATACAGAGACACCGCGCGTGAGCGCCGGCCTGTCCCACGCACAATCCTCCTCTCTGCCGCTCAGGTATGCGTTGCGACGGTGGAGCCTGCGGGTCCAGTGGACCATTGCCGCGCTTAGCGCCATCGGCGCCGTCGCGGCGGCGTGCTGGTACGGCGTTTATGGCGCCGTGTTGGGATTGGCGCAGTTCCTCGCGATTTTCGGCCTGTTCGGGGCTGGGCTGATCCATGCGAGCTCGACCTTGCGGGCCCAGTTGAGCGCGCTGTGCGACGGCGATCTGGTACGCGACGTATCGTTGCCGGGGCGCGACGAACTGGCGGCGCTGGGCGAACAGGGCCGCCTGCTCGCCTATCAGTTGTCCCAGATGGTGGCGCGCATCCGCAGCGAAGCCGAGCTGATCGCGATGGGCGGAGCCCAGGCGACCCAGCATGCCACCTTGCTGTCGCGGCGAACCGAATCGCAGGCTGCCAGCCTGGAGCAGACCCGTGCCTCGCTCGACGCGTTGCTGGAAGCCGTGCGCTACAACACCGATCAGACGCAGCAAGCCGATGAGCGGTCCGCCCGCGCGCATTCCGATGCGGTCGCGGGGCAGGCGGCGGTGCGCGCTTCGGTCGAAAGCATCGAGCGCATCGAGCAACGTTCACGCGAGATGGGGGAGATACTCGGCGTGATCGACGGCATCGCCTTCCAGACCAACATCCTCGCGCTCAACGCCGCCGTGGAGGCCGCCCGGGCCGGCGATTCCGGCCGCGGTTTCGCCGTGGTTGCCGCCGAAGTGCGTGCCTTGGCGCAGCGTAGCGCGCAAGCGGCAGGGGAAATCAAGAAACTCATCCAGCACTCTCGCGACGAGGTGACCGACGGGGTGCAAGCCATCGAAGGCAGCAGGAATCTGTTGGCGCGTGCGGTTGACGCGGTCAGCCAGGTGGCGACTTTGCTGGGCGACGTCGCGCGCTCGAGCAGCGAGCAGACCACTGGGTTGCAGGAGATCGCTCAGGCGGTCGAGGTGCTGGACGACATCACCCAGCGCAATGGCCAGATGGTCGGCGGATCGGTGGAAACGGCGAGTCTGATGCAGGCCCGCGCCGATCGGCTGAGCGACGGGGTCAAATATATCCGGCTACGCCAGGGCTGTGCCGGGGAGGCTCGGGCCATGGCGGAGCGTGCGGCTCGACTGGTCGATACCGAGGGGCCGGAAAACGCTGTACGGCGCTTTCACGACCCGAAGGGCGGCTTTTTCGATCGCGACCTCTACATCGTAGTGGCGGACCGGGATGACTATTTCCGTGCCTTCGGCTCCGACCCGGGCAAGGCCGGCAAGCTGCGCGAAGAGGCGCTGCCGGGCGACGATCAATCCGCGATCCGTGAAGCCAGCTGGCGCGCGGTCGATCAGGGTGGTGGCTGGATCGAATTCAGCGGACGACACCCCGTCACCAAACAACCGGTGGAAAAGATCGGCTACATTGCGCCAGCGCTCGGGAGCCGCTGGGCGGTGCAGTGCAGCGTCAACCGCGGCGACGGCCTGGTGCCAGCGAGGCGCACTTGAGCGAGGCGTCGGTAGTCAAACCGGCCAGGCGATCGGCGCGGGCGAGCGCGTGGTACGCGAGCGCTTCGGCGTGAATCCGGATACCTGCACGGGTGATCGCTCGTGGGTCCGGCTTTCCGGGTGCACGCTTGCGCAACCGTTGTGAATCCGCGCTGGCGCATACCTGCACGGGCGATCGCTCGTGGGTCCGGTTTTCCGGGCGCACGCTTGCACAACCGTCGTGAATCCGCGCCGGCGAAAATCGTGATAGACAGGTGATATCTGTCTATCGCGGTCAAGGTGGCAAATGCGTGGCGATTGCGTCAGTCCGGACGTTGCGCACGCAGAGCGTTCGCTCGCGCCCGCCGCCGGGTCCTTTATCACGCTGTGCTCCAGGCGCATCGGCAAGCACGACGCAGCGTAGTAAGCCGCTTGCGGACGCCATCTATCATACTGTATGAATATACAGTATCATGGCAACGCAGACCGCGTGCACAGGCGGTTCTGGACCGGAAAAAGGAACACGGCAAGATGCCTGAACAACTCTGGCTGCCCGGGCTCGAGGCGCCGCCAACGCCCACAGACGGTCTGTTTTTTGCCGTCTTCCCCGACGCCAACACGGCGGCCAGCATCGCGAAGTTCGCGCAACAGCTCTGCGGGCAGGCGGGCGTGCGCCGCAAACCGCTCGCGGCTGGCCGTTTGCACGTCACATTGCATCACCTGGGCAATTTCGCGGGGGGCTTGCCGCAGGCTCGCGTCGACGGGGCGATACGGGCGGCCGCGTCGATCAGCATGGCGCCGTTTAGCGTCGAATTCGGTTCGGTCGTCAGCTTTGCGTCGAAACCGCGCTTGGGGCCGATGGTACTGGGCGGAGGCGACGTCGTCGGGCTGCATGCGCTTCACGACGCACTCGGCGAGGCGTTGCACGACGTTGGTTTCGGGGAGCGCGCCGGTGCGTCAGCCACGCCCTATATGCCGCACGTCACGCTGGCTTACGGCATGCCCTGGGCGGCGATGCGTCCCGTCGAACCGGTGTGCTGGAACGTGCGGGAGTTCGCGCTGATACACAGTCTGCTTGGACGCAGCCGGCATCTCGTGCTGGCACGCTGGCCGCTCACTGGGGGCGCGTCATAAGCAAAGGCACGCGAAGTGGTGGCGCGCGTGGGGGCGTGCGACGTTCGAGTCAGAATGCGCCGGATCAGAACCGCATGCTGGTGCCGCAACCGCCGGCGAAGGCGCCGCCGCTTGCGGCTGCGCCGCCGCAAAACACGCCACAGCCGGACAGCGCGACCGAGACGGCCATGGCCGCCAGAGCCGTGCGCAGGCTTACCCGGAATGCACGCCTGCCGGGCTGCGCAGGACGCGCGCCAAACCACCGACGGCCAATCGAAACGACATGACCAGGCTGTGGGTCTTTCATTCTGAATCGCATAACGTCACAGACTTTGATGAGTGAGAACCAGCAGCGCGAGCAAAATCAGCAATACGAGCGGAGCCTCGCAACGCACATCGCGCATCCGGATGCCACACTCTAGCCCAGCCTCATGTCTCGTTAAATACGCAAAATCAGAAAGCCAGTGGTTTTTTTGTCGGCTGGCCACGGGGAACCGTCACGCGCTCCCTGATAGAATGCTTGGGCCGCAACGTAGTGGATTGCAGATGAAATTGCTTGATGCGCTTGTCGAACAGCGTATTGCCGCCGCAGCAGCGCGCGGTGAGTTCGACGACTTGCCGGGCGCGGGCGCGCCGCTGTCGCTGGAAGATGATGCATTGGTTCCGCAAGAGGTGCGGGTCGCCAACCGGATTTTGAAGAACGCGGGTTTCGTGCCGCCCGCTGTCGAGCAGTTGCGCGCGTTGCGCGATCTGCAAACGGAGCTGAATGCCGTGAGCGACCAGGCCACCCGTTGCCGTCTGCAGGCGCGTATGCTGGCGCTGGATATGGCGCTCGAATCGCTGCGTGGCGGTCCGCTGGTGATGCCGCGCGAGTATTGCCGGCGCATCGCCGAGCGGCTTTCCGAGCGCGTCGGCAGCCCCGATACCGCAGACGTGGGTTCGCAGTGAGCGAGCCGCTTGTTCGCACCACGGCGCCTGGCCTCGCGTCGACCGAATCCGGCGAAGCGCTGAACGCGCCGGTTGCGCCCGTTTCGCCAGCCGGATCGGAAGCGGCTTGCGCCGACGTTGCGGGGGTGTCGGTGGCGGATTGCAGCGCTGCCGACAACACGTCGACTAGCGCGGCGACTGACGCGGCGACCGGCGCAACGACTGACGCGGCGACCGGCACGACGACTAGCGAGGCGACCGGCACGACGACCGACGCCAGCTTGCCGGCGGACCCGCACAGGCTCCCCACCATTTCCGAACGCGATCGCCGCTTCATGGCGCTGGCTTTGGCCGCCGCCGAAGATGCGCGCGCTGCCGGCGAAGTGCCGGTCGGTGCTGTGCTCGTGCGCGGCGACGAGGTCATCGCCCGGGGTTTCAATCATCCGATCGGCGCGCACGACCCCTCCGCGCATGCGGAAATGGCCGCGTTGCGCGCCGCCGCGCAAGCCGTCGAGAACTACCGTCTGCCGGGCTGCGAGCTCTATGTGACGCTCGAGCCGTGTCTGATGTGCTCCGGCGCGATCATGCACGCGCGTATTGCCCGCGTCGTGTTTGGCGCTCGCGATCCGAAAACCGGCGCGTGCGGCAGCGTCGTCGATGCATTCGCGAATCCGCAACTGAATCATCACACGGCGGTGAGCGGCGGCGTGCTCGAAGCCGAATGCGGTGACGCGCTCAAGTCGTTCTTTGCCGAGCGGCGGCGCGCGAGCCGCGCAGCACGCGCGGCGGCACGTGCCGAAGCGGGCGGCCTGCCGCCTCCGGCCGAGCCGCTCTAAAACAACCTCGTCACGATCCCCACAGGTCTTGCCAATGACCGCTCATCGCACCATCGAACTGATTGCGCCGTCCGGCTATCCGCATGACCCCGAGGTACTGCAGCGCGCGTTGCATCGATTGCATGCGCAGGGGCATCGCGTGCAGGACGAGGTGGCGACGAAGCGCCGTTATCAACGCTTCGCCGGCACCGACGATGAGCGCGCGGCCGATCTGAACCGGCTCGCCGACCCGTCGCGCGAGCTGCCCGACGTCGTGCTGACCGTGCGCGGCGGCTACGGCGCGGTGCGTATCCTGCACGCGCTCGATTACGAAGGGCTGCAACGACGGCTTGCCGATCAACCGGTCGCGCTGGTCGGGCACAGCGACTTCACCGCGATCCAGCTTGCGCTGCTGGCGCGTGCCGGCGTGAAAACATTCGGCGGCCCGATGCTGATGAGCGACTTCGGCGCGCAGGAGCTCAGTGAGTTCACCATGCATCACTTCTGGTCGGCGTTGACGAAGCCGACCATCACGGTGACGAGCGACGTGCCGCAAGCGCAGCCGGTCGACGTGTCGGGCACGTTGTGGGGTGGCAACCTGGCGATGGTGGCGTCGCTGATTGGCACGCCGTATATGCCGCAGGTGCGGGGCGGCATTCTGTTTGTCGAGGACGTCAACGAACAGCCGTTCCGGGTCGAGCGGATGATCTATCAACTGCATCTCGCCGGCATTCTCGCGCAGCAGCAGGCGCTCGTGCTCGGCGATTTCTCGGGCGCCAAAGCGTACGACTACGACAACGGCTACGACATGCACACAGTGATCGAGCAGATGAGGTCGGTGATCGGTATCCCGGTCGTCACGGGTCTGCAGTTCGGACATATGCGCGACATGCTGACCTTGCCGGTGGGCGCGCACGCACACCTCGTCGCCGACGCGGGCGGATTCAGGCTGATGTTGTCGGGCTATCCGTGTATCGGCTGAGCTGACGAGGCGAAGCGGGTGGTTGCCCGCTTTCTTTTTGTGGCTATGAACGCAACTAACGGTCATAAATTGACGGCCGCCCGCACGCAGAGCGGCCCATGAAGGCCCCGCACTTTGTTGACAAAAACCGCCGCCAATAGACGACCTTCGCATCACCTAGTTAAACTGCTATTGAAGTGGCACGCTGTCTACAGCGCGTGCCGCTTGCCCAGCAGGCTTGCCTCATCGAAGAGATTGTCGAAATTCAGGATAAAAATTGTTGACAATCTTTATGTCCATCCTATGATGACCTACATACCGAGACGCACATCATGTCCGACCCAGGTTCCGCCGCCGCGAACAGTTCGAAGCCCGAAGCGATTGCCGAGCGCATCCGCGCCGCGATCCTCGAACATCGGCTCGCGCCCGGCGCCAAGCTGACAGAAGCTCAGTTATGCGAAGTATTTGGCGTGAAGCGCGGCCCGATCCGGCAAGCGCTCGCGCAACTGGCGACCGATCATCTCGTCGAACTCGAACCGAATCGCGGTGCGTTCGTCGCGAGTCCGTCGCTGCAGGAAGTGCACGAGGTCTTCGAAATGCGCCGCATCATCGAACTCGCGGTGGTCGAAAAGATTTGCAGCGGTCATGGTATGCGGCGGTTGAAGAGCATCGGCAGCATGATCGGCCGGGAGCGCAAGGCGTTCGAAACGCGTGATTTTCCCGCGTGGATCCGCCTGTCGGGCGAGTTCCATACCGAGTTGGCAGGACTCACCGGCAACTCGGTGCTGTGCGACTGCCTGAACGGACTGGTGGCGCGCTCCACGCTGATTTCCGCGCTGTACGAATCGATCGGACGCAGCCCCTGTTCGTTCGAAGACCATGAAGCCATTCTCGCCGCGCTCGACGCCGGCGATGCAAAAGAGGCGGCGGCACTGATGTCGCGTCATCTGCAAAGCGTCGAGTTGAAGATGCTGGAGCGCCCTGCGCGTGGCGCGGCGGATCTGCATGAGGTGTTCGGCGCCCGCGGCGCGGCGCGGCTGGATGCATCGAAAGCCAGGTCCGCAGCAGACTGAGGCAAGCAGCAAGCGCTTGCCCACTGGCGGTGCGCGTCGCACTGAATTGAACTGAACCGGATTGGTGTTGCAAGGCGGCTCGGCCTGAGCGCTGCCGGCTTGCGCACGCGTGTCCGTCGCCTTGCGATGGATTTCGAGCAGCGACGCATCGCCGGGAATTCCGCGGCGGCTGGCGATGCGATAACCACAAGTACTTCAGTACGGAGACACCCGCGGCACGGCACGACAGATGGCGTCGACTTCTTTGGTCCCGGGCGAACGGGACGGACGCGACTGGCACGGCCGATGCAATGTCCTTCGACCCGTTATCGACGGTCCGACGGTCCATTCCCCAAGGAGGAATCATGGCTCAGTTCAGTGCAGCGCCAGGCAGTCCCACCATTTCCACTTACGCAGACGACGCGCACGCCGATCCGTCGATGCCGGCCGGCTACAGCGAGCGGCTCTACAACGAAGACCTTGCACCGCTGCGCAATCAAAGCTGGGGTGCGTACAACATCTTCGCATTCTGGATGTCGGACGTGCACAGCGTCGGCGGCTATGTGTTCGCGGGCAGTCTGTTCGCGCTCGGCCTGACGAGCTGGCAGGTGCTGGTCGCGCTGCTGGTCGGCATCTCGATCGTCAATCTGCTGTGCAACCTGATCGCCAAGCCGAGCCAGATGAACGGGGTGCCGTATCCGGTTGCGTGCCGTGCCACCTTCGGCGTGCTCGGCGCGAATATTCCGGCGGTGATTCGCGGCCTGATCGCAGTCGCGTGGTACGGCATTCAGACCTATCTGGCGTCGAGCGCGCTGGTGATCGTGGTACTGAAGTTCGTCCCATCCCTGTTGCCCTATGCCGACGTTCATCATCATGGCCTGATGGGTCTGTCGGCTCTCGGCTGGGCCGGGTTCATGCTGTTGTGGGTCTTGCAGGCGCTGGTGTTCTGGCACGGCATGGAAACCATCAAGAAGTTCATCGACTTCGCCGGTCCGGCTGTCTACGTGGTGATGTTCATTCTTGCGGGCTACATGGTGTATCGCGCGGGATGGCGCAATATCGGCATCAACCTGGGCGGCGTCAAATATCACGGCATGCAGGTGGTGCCGGTAATGATCACGGCGATTTCGCTGGTGGTGTCGTACTTCTCCGGACCGATGCTGAATTTCGGCGACTTCTCGCGCTACGGCAAAAGCTTTCGCAGCGTGCAGCGCGGCAACTTCTGGGGGCTGCCGGTCAACTTTCTCGCCTTCTCGCTGGTGACGGTGATTACGACCGCGGCGACGCTGCCGGTGTTCGGTGAACTGATCACGGACCCCGTCGAAACCGTCGGACGCATCGACTATCCGACGGCGGTGATCCTCGGCGCGTTGACCTTCACGATCGCGACGATCGGCATCAACATCGTCGCCAATTTCGTCTCGCCGGCGTTCGACTTCTCGAACGTTGCGCCGCGCCTGATCAGCTGGCGCGCGGGCGGGATGCTGGCGGCGGTGGCGTCGATTTTCATCACCCCGTGGAACCTGTTCAACAACCCGGCCGTGATCCACTACACGCTCGATGTGCTCGGCAGCTTCATCGGACCTTTGTACGGTGTCCTGATCGTCGACTACTACCTCGTGAAGCGCCAGAAGATCGTGCTCGACGATCTGTATACCGTCGAGCCGAGCGGCACCTACTGGTACCGCAACGGCGTCAACTACCGGGCCGTGGCCGCGCTATTGCCCGCCGCGCTGATCGCCGTGATCTGCGTGATGACGCCGGCGCTCGAAGCGATGGCGAACTTTTCGTGGTTCATCGGTGCAGGCCTCGGCGCGCTGTTCTATCGGGCTCTCGCACGTTGAATTTCGCAGTCCCCAAGGGGACTTCGTTCGGGGCGCTCCCCAAGGGGCCTTCCTTCCGGGCGCCCCAAGGGACTTCTTTTCGGGGCGTCCCCCCAGGAGTCGATATGCGCATCAAACTGATCAATCCGAATACGACCCACCGTATGACCGACGCGATGGGCCGCTGCGCGCGCAACGTCGCCGCGCCAGGCACCGAGGTGATCGCGGTGAATCCGACCATGGGACCGCCGTCGATCGAAGGCTACTACGACGAAGCGCTCGCCACGCCGGGCTTGCTGGCCGAAGTGCTCGCCGGCGAGCGCGACGGCTGCGACGGCTACGTGATCGCCTGCTTCGGCGATCCCGGTCTGTACGCGGCGCGCGAACTGGCGCGCGGACCGGTGATCGGCATCGCGGAGGCGGCGATGCACGCGGCGAGTGTGCTGGCGCCGGGCTTCTCGGTGGTGACGACGCTTGCACGCACGTGCGGGATGGCATGGCATCTCGCCGAACGCTACGGCATGAAGCGCTTCTGCCGCAACGTCCGCGCGACCGACGTCGCCGTACTCGAGCTGGACAAGCCCGGAACGGCCGCGCGCCGCATCATTGTCGACGAATGCCGGCGGGCGCTGGCCGAGGATGGTTCGGATGCCATCGTGCTGGGTTGCGCGGGCATGGCGGAACTGTGCGCGGAGATTGAAGACGCGCTCGGCGCGCCGGTGATCGAAGGCGTGACGGCGGCCGTGAAGTGGACCGAGGCGCTGGTCGCGCTGCGCTTGTCGACGGCCAAGCGTGGCGACTACGCGCGCCCGCTCGCCAAGCGCTACGACGGTGCGCTGGCGTCGTTCAGCCCGAGCGGGGCCGAACTGAATCCGCTGCCGCCGCGCGGCGCCGCTGCGGCTGGTGTCGCGCATGCGCGGGAAGCCGTCGACAGCACCGGTTTGCCGCGGGTAAACACCAGAGAGCCGGGCCAGCACATACATTCAGTCTGACATGCACTATCTGCCAGCGTGTATGGGCGCCCTCGGGTGTTTTCGCTACACTGGTCCAACTCGGCGCGGTGCCTGACGGATTCTTTTGCCTCCGATTGTGATGTGTTTTCTTTCGCGGCGGCGAAGGTGCCAGGCACATCGCGCGCAAGTTTGCGAGAGCCCTCACGTGCTATCACCTGCCATCACATGCAACCATGTGCCGTCACATGAGGTGCACGCGAATTTCAGGCGGATTTCACGCGCATTGAACGCGCCTTGAACCTATCGTCACCAGGTCTTCGTCATACCATGCCACTCGACCCGAACTACCCACGCGATCTGATCGGCTACGGCCGCCAACCGGTGCAGGCAAACTGGCCGGGGCGAGCGCGCGTCGCGGTGCAATTCGTCCTCAACTACGAAGAGGGCGGCGAAAATTGCGTGTTGCACGGCGATCCAGGCTCTGAGCAGTTCCTCTCGGAGATCGTTGGCGCGGCGGCGTATCCGGCTCGCCACATGAGCATGGAATCGATCTACGAATACGGTTCGCGCGCAGGCGTGTGGCGCATCCTGCGCGAATTCGAAAAACGCCGCCTGCCGCTCACGGTGTTCGGTGTCGGCATGGCGATAGAACGGCATCCGGAACTGGCGCGTGCGTTCGTCGAACTCGGTCATGAAATCGCCTGTCATGGCTATCGCTGGATCCACTACCAGGATGTATCGCCAGAGACCGAGGCCGAGCATATGCGCCTCGGCATGCAAGCGCTCGAGCGCGTGACGGGCGAGCGGCCGCTTGGCTGGTACACGGGCCGCGACAGCCCCAACACGCATCGGCTGGTCGCCGAATACGGCGGCTTCCTGTACGACTCCGATTACTACGGCGACGACCTGCCGTTCTGGATGGAGGTCGGCGTGACGGGCGGCGCGAGCGTGCCGCAACTGATCGTGCCGTACACGCTCGACACCAACGACATGCGCTTTGCGAGCCCGCAAGGCTTCAATACCGCGGACCACTTCTTCACCTATCTGCGCGACGCGTTCGACGTGCTCTACGAAGAAGGCGACGAAGCGCCGAAGATGATGTCGGTCGGCATGCACTGCCGGTTGCTCGGACGGCCAGGGCGGTTTCGCGCGCTGCAGCGTTTTCTCGACCATATCGAACAGCACGATCGCGTGTGGGTCACGCGGCGCGTCGATATCGCACGCCACTGGCGCGATGTTCATCCGTATCAACCAGACGACCGCGGGACAGCGGCATGAACGCGATGCAATACAGTCTGGACCAACTCAACAGCATCTCGACCGACGCGTTCGTCGCGGCGCTGTCGGGTATTTTCGAGCACTCGCCTTGGGTCGCCGAGGCCGCCGCGCCGCAACGTCCATTCGCGAGTATCGACGAGTTGCACCGCAAGATGTCGGCCATCGTCGAAACGGCTGGCGAAGCGAAGCAGCTCGCGTTGATCAACGCCCACCCGGAGCTCGCCGGCAAGGCCGCTGTGCGCGGCGAGCTGACCGCCGAATCGACGCGCGAGCAAAGTGGCGCGGGCCTCGCGCAGTGCACGCAGGCGGAGTTCGACAAGCTGCTCGCGCTCAATAGCGCGTATCGCGAGAAGTTCGGCTTTCCGTTCATTCTCGCGGTGCGTGGCTATGATCGTCACGGCATCATCGCGAACTTCGAGGCACGCGTGAACAACAGCCGCGCCGACGAATTGCGCGCGAGTCTCGAGCAGATCTACCGCATCGCACGTTTCAGACTCGACGACCTGATCGACGCGTAGGACTCGAGTCGCGCGTCGCGGAGCTCGAAGCTGAACGTTTTTCCAGTACTACCGACATTAAGGACGACAAAGATGGCACTCCCGATTCTCGATCCCAACGCACCGGAATTCACGCGCCGCTATGTGAATCTGGCGGACCCGCGTCTGGGCGCGCAGGCGCTCGAGGCGAGCGACGATTTCTTCGCACCGAAGGAACGCATGCTGAATCCTGAGCCGGCCGTCTTCGTTCCCGGCAAGTACGACGACCATGGCAAGTGGATGGACGGTTGGGAAACCCGCCGCAAGCGCGCCACCGGCTACGACTGGTGCGTCGTGAAGCTGGCGCGTCCCGGCGTGATCAAGGGTCTCGATCTCGACACCAGCCACTTCACGGGCAACTTCCCGCCGGCGGCGTCGGTGCAAGCCGCACGCGTGGTGGACGGCATGCCCGACCAGTCGACGCAGTGGACCGAGATCGTCCCGTCGACAACGTTGCAGGGCAATAGCCACCACTATCCCGCAGTCAGCGACGCGAACGCGTACACGCACGTGCGCGTGAACATCTATCCGGACGGCGGTATCGCGCGTCTGCGCGTGTATGCTCAGCCGCAGGTCGACTGGGCCGGCGCGAGCCGCACCGAGCAGTTCGATCTGGCCGCGATGGAAAACGGCGCCTATGGAAACGCTGATTAATGA
>NZ_CYGX02000093.1:5258-9257 GCF_900019265.1 Paraburkholderia ribeironis | reverse complement strand
TCCATCACATCAGAGCCCTGGATCGCAAGGACCGGATGCTGCCGCTCTCGCCCGGGCGCGCCGAGAGCCATGGCTTCGAATACAAACGCAATGGAACCCTGAGCCTGTTCGCCGCATTGAATGTCGCCACTGGTGAGGTGCTGGGCAAAACCGCGCCGCGCCATACCAGCGCCCAGTTCGTTGCGTTCCTCACCGAGGTGGTATCGGCCCAGCTGCGCGGAAAAGAGATTCACGTAATCTGTGACAACGTGAGCAGCCACAAAACCGATGCTGTTCGAACATTTCTGGCTGACCATCCGAGAGTCTCGATACATTACACGCCCACGTATTCGTCATGGCTGAATCAGGTGGAGAACTGGTTTGCCCGCATCCAGCACCAAGGATCTCGACAAAAAGCTCATGCGGTACATCCGTCAATACAACAAGCAAGCGCTCCCATTGAAATGGAAGTACTCCGATCCATCTCGGCGAATCCGGTGCAATTCATCCGGTTCAGCGGACTAGGTGTCAGCCGCCACTGCGCAGGATCTTGCCGAACAGGTCTTTCTCCACCCCTGACGCATTCGGACGTTTAACAGCCATGGTCAAAGCTGTGCGCAAGTTCGGCGTAAGCTCGACATCACCGCTGCTGACGGAATTCAGAGTTTCACGAACCAAGTCCGGATAGGCACCTTTGGAAAACTGGCCGATAGCGATATTCGCAGCTTCCCCCGGGGAATTCAGCCGAAAGAGTTTTTCTACAGCGAGTGCACGTATCAACTCACTATCGTGGCCGTCCGCTATCTGGTTCAATGTCTGCACGGCCTCACTTCTTAAGTTCGCGACATCGGGAATGCTTAGTTCCTCAAGAGTGCCGATGAGATTCAGTCGCGCGACAGCGGTCCTCTCATCGGTCGTGGCATCGTTCCTCAAATCGCTCAACACCTTACTGAAGACCTCTTGAGGCGTTTGACTTGGCATGTTGAAGTAAGTCTCATACATCTCGGCATATTTGGATTCGTTTCTGCCCTTCCAAATGGCATTTGCTTCTTGCAAGACTATCTCTCTGCCAATTGCAGAATCAACTAGGATGGATCGAAGAATGTCTCGCTCCATGCCCTGTTCGGCAGGCATGTCGTGATAGAACTGAGTCACAAGCTTTGCGACCTCAGGGTCATTTTCCAAAGCAATCTGCAGCCGAGCCCGAAACTCATCCAGCTCATTCTGAGACATGTTGCCGTGATTCACGATCTTCTGAAAGGTCGCACGAAGGCTCGCGTCAATTTGTACAGGTGTATCATTGGATGCCGTTCCGGAGGGCTTGTCATCGGTGGCCAAACTCTCGCCGGCATTAATACCATCGGGCCACACAACTCCCTCTTTGCTGCTTGTCGCTGTGGCTTCGGAAGACCTCAAGTCTGTGGGCGTGTATGCGCGCTTCGCTTGCTCCGAATCTACCGTGGGCGCGGCGAGAAATAAGAGGTACCCTGCCACCACCATCGGCCAGCATCCAACGATGGCTAGATGGACTCGACGCCGTGAAGATAAATTTATATTGAAGGACACAAGCTTTCTCCGTAGATAAGGAACGTCAGCGGTCTGACACAGTGCACGCCTCGCTCTTGGCGGTATCGTGGCGATGCCAAAGACACTCCCCGCTGTCTCAAGCCAATGAACGAAGGCGAATCGCGATCTGAGTAACTAAATGCGCTGATAGTTGCAGCTACTGCCACGCCACTCTGGCAAATATCCTTCACGATCATATGCGCCACCGACGTATGTGCAAAGCCAAAACATATCCCCCTGCCAATCGGAACGCCATCCCGCTGCGCAGGGCTGCAAGGTGGAGTAGCTATCCCCTCCGGTCACGTGGACTTTCCCCCATCGTTCGCTGAAGTTGATGACTGCGCGGCCCTTCCAGCCCGGGTTAGGGCGACAAGTGACCGTTTCGCTACGAATATTGCATGCAGTCCATGAATTATTGATCCGGGCATTGATCTCCATGCCGTCGATTTTTATCGGGATTTGCCACTGCGCACCGATGTTAAAGCCGGTGGTGTGGCATGACGAATGGCCTGTCGTTAACGCCACGGTTCCACAGCTTCCTCCAGGGCCGCCGAAACAATAATGCCAGTCCGATCCGTCCACGTAGTAGCCGTGCTGGTTTTTGCCGATCCAACCCAGGAACTGGGTGTTAAGCGTCTGCGCGCTGACGGGGCTGTTATAAACGCCCAGCCAAGCAGCTATGAGCAGAATTAATATCTTCTTTGATGCCACGGAAGATTCCTCTCTTGGTTTCGGTTAGAGAGCGTTAGGCACTTTATGTCGGACCTGGTATCCTGGCGGAATGAAAAAACGCAGGCCCTACCCAACGGATGTGTCGGATGAAGAATGGTACTTCGCGGCTCCGTACCTGACCTTGATGAACAAGGACGCGCCGCAGCGCCGCTACGAACTGCGCGAGATGTTCAACGCACTGCGCTGGATCGTACGTGCGGGGGCCCCGTGGCGTTTGTTGCCCAATGATTTTCCGCCGTGGGAACTGGTCTACCAGCAGACGCAACGCTGGATTCAGGCGGACTGCTTCGAGGCTATGGTGAGCGATTTGCGTTCGATCCTGCGGGTCGCCCAGGACCGCTGTGGTCAACCCAGCGCGGTCATCCTCGATGGCCGTACGCTGCAGTCGACGTGCGAAAGCGGCGCACGCGCAGGCTACGACGGATACAAACGCAAGAAAGGCAGCAAGGTACATATGGCGGTGGACACGTTGGGACAACTGCTCGCGGTGCATGTGACGCCGGCCAACGAGCAGGAGAGCGCGCAGGTTGGAGAACTGGCGCGTCAGGTGCAGCAGGCCACGGGCCAGACGGTCAAGGTGGCGTTCGCGGATCAGGGATATACCGGCGAAGAGCCCGCACAGGCGGCGCTTGACGAGGGGATTGAACTTCAGGTCATCAAGCTGCCGGAGGCGAAAAAGGGCTTCGTACTGTTGCCGCGTCGTTGGGTGGTGGAGCGCAGCTTCGGCTGGCTCAACCGCTTCCGCCGACTGGCCAGAGACTACGAGCGATTGCCCGAAACCTTGGCTGGTTTGCATTCGTCGTGTCCTCCGCCCTTATGCTCGTCCACTTTTCGGTCCTTACAAACGTGCATAACACCTTCTAAGATCGGGACCGGTAGTTGACTGAAACTATTCCAACTTGCCGGCATGTCATCCCTGTCGCCGCTAAAACGCTTGACATTCATGAAACAACGGGTTTTTATAAAACGCTGTGCCGGCGTCAGGACCCAATCCACCCAAGTTAAGCGCGTCTTCCGCGCCGTCGTCAGGACCGCGTCCACGTTGTCCATTGCCAATCAACTCGGCAAGTATGCACGCGCTTCGTGACTCGGCGTTTACAAAAAACCTTCGCATCTTATGGGAAGTGTTTCCCTATGGGGAGAAGATATCTCGGGGCGAGCGCGGAGTGGACTCCGTGCCGGTTTAACTCTCCATTAAGGCTTGGCCCTGAGCATGGCGATTACCTTATCGGACGGCCGAAACGATCCCCTGCGCAGATGCAGGGGGACGATCGCGTTGAGGGCTTCGAGCTTCTCGGTTGGATCAGCGCGAGTATAGATTTCAGTGGTCGCCAGATCGCTATGGCCGAGCCATAGGGACACTTTCCGGATATCCTGAGTGCTTCGTAGTACTATCATTGCGCACATAGTGCCTCAAGACGTGTGGTGATACCTGCTTCTTCGATAGCGAGGGACATGTATGACGAGCTGTCTCAGCGTGGCATCTAAGGATATACGCGAAACCCCAGCGACTCATTGCTTCACCGCGAGCATTGACGAACAATTCAGGTACTGCAGCAGTTCCCCGTACCGCCATCCAGGCACGCAATGCATTAGCGGTCGTTTTCCATAGGGGCAACGCGCGTTCCCGCCGACCCTTGCCGTGAACACGGATGCTTGCTCATGTGAAGCACGTTTTCGTCAAAGCGGCCGCACGCGTGAACACCGTGCCGAGAACAGCCA
>NZ_CYGX02000093.1:0-5248 GCF_900019265.1 Paraburkholderia ribeironis | reverse complement strand
AGATGAACGCGGCATGTCATCGTACCGCGCTCCAGAAACGTTTCGCGACGTGGCATGGTTGGACTGTCACTGCGGCCGGAGACAGGGTTATCTAATCAGGACAACTACTCGTGCGCCACAAAGACAGACTACATCGGCCAACCTGACAGAGCCCTTTATACGAAACGGTGTTACGCTTCAGATTTGAGGCAACCCTTCCAAACAGGGTTACTTTTCCGCCAGAGTCGGCATGAAAACATCCTGCCCCGTATTGACGTGGCTCCACGAAAACTGTGCGTTGGACTGGGCGAAATTCCACAGCGCAGCGATGATAGGCACCCGGTCCTGCGTGCGGCAGAGGCCAGACCACGACGTCACCGTGCCATAGTTTCCCCAGTTCACCGTGAACGAAACCAGCGTGACGTTGTCCTGCCCGTTTTGCGCCGGAGCCGTGTTGGTCCAGCCGATCAGCGGGAATTGCTGCCCGGTGGTGCCCGACGGCGACCGGTAGGTCCCCGTGATGGCGCCCGTCGTCGGATTGACTGAAACGATATTCATGGTCGAGCCGAGCTGATTGCCCCACGATCCCACCAGACTTGCGCAGGTCGGACTTCCTGCCGCCCAGACGGTCGAGGGAACGATCGCCAGCAGCGCGGGGGAGGACAGAGCACCAACCGTGGCGAGCAATCCAAGAATCTTTTTCACTATTTATCTCCAGGTTCATTCATCAATGTGCGGATCGTGATCCCAACTGCCACTCCGCACGAATGGCAGCATTCGGTCCGATTCCGGAGCCGATTTCAGCACGCTCTCAGGCGACGAGCGACGGCGTGAGCCGCGCCGACAGCACCTCGACCACTTCGCGTGCGGCGTCCTTCATGCAGTAATGTCCGCCGGTCCGCCGTCGATTTCTTGCACGTCGACCGGTCCTGCGAAATATCGTTGCCACGCGTCGATTTCCGCGCGTTCGACGATGCGGTCATGGTTGCCGCCGAGAATCGTGGCGGGGACCTTTAGTGGCGTGGGCACGTGCTAGGGTCTGTTTACATTCGATGAAATGTGTTTACATCTTGTCTTTTGCGCGAACAGGCCAAGATGATCCGAACACTGCTGAGCGACGATGTATGGTTACGAATCGAATCTGTCTTGCCGGGCAAGGAGGGCGATCCAGGGCGGACGGCTGCCGACAACCGTTGGTTTGTCGAAGCGGTGCTCTGGATCGGCCGAACTGGTTGCCCGTGGCGCGATTTGCCGAAAGAGTTCGGACGATGGCATACGGTGTACATGCGCTTCTCGCGGTGGCGTCGCAAAGGCATCTGGGAGCGCGTGGCCTGCGCAGTCGCCGACCAGACAGAGATCAAGCAAGTGCTGATCGATTCGACCATCGTGCGTGCGCACACGAATTGGTCGAACATTTGCGCACGGGCGCGGTGATTGCCGACAAAGGCTACGACTCGGATGCGTTCGCGAACACCATCCGCGCGAGGCATGCCAAGGTTGTCATTCCGCCGCGCTCGAATCGCAAGACGAAACGTCGCTACAGCCGCGTGCTGTATCGCACTCGGAACATCGTCGAACGTTTCTTCAGCCGCATCAAACATTTTCGTCGGGTCTCCACTCGTTACGACAAGCTCGCTGGCAATTATCTCGCATTCGCAGCACTTGCCTGTGCCTTTGGACCTCTGGTGAGAATGTAAACAGACCCTAGGAGTTCAGCAGCTCAAACTCGGCCCGCAGCCTAGGCAGAAACGCCTTAACAGTTTGCGGTCCGTCAGGACCTGCTTGGGAATGCTGCGCAGCGGCCTGAATCCTTCAATGAACTCTGGCTCGGGCAGCCGTGCGATATCGCCGACCGGGTTGTGGAGGTGCGGTGCCGGATACGCAGCGAGGCACAGATGTTCCGGCATCGCGTGTCGCTTTTTGCTACTCATTGCGCCCCCGTCAACACGCTCTGTTGTGCCGACGCATGCCACCGCCCGCATATCGTTGCGGGTCTTTGTTGAACTCCGAGCGCGATTCTTCAGACTCGAAATAGTATGTGCGCCCATCGAATAAGGAGGTAAGCGCATGAGCCGTGCGCACGGGCACGGAGCGCCCATTGACCAGGTCGCGGGGCGAGCCGTCTCGCTTGAACGATGCTCATGAGAACCTCCGCTGTATACGCCCATGCCGCTGCCCATTACGCCGCGCCGCATCAGGAGGAACACAGCCAGCGCCAAGACGATCCAGAACCAGTTTTGCGAAATCCATTGCATCATGCTTCTCCACAGAAATTGCAGCGAGAGAGCGGAGATCCGAAGAACGATCACCGTTGACGAGCGGCTCACGAGCATTTGAGCAGAACGGCCGTTATCGTTCGAGGCACAGCAGGTCACGAATCCAGGCGAAGAGCGTTCCGACTGCAACCCCCATACGACGAACACGACGAACGGGTAGACGAACATGTCCACCGGGAACGGCACGCCGATGTCGAGCTTGTGAAAATCGAGGCGATGAAACACTGCGTTCAGGAAGTCGATTCCTACGCCCGGCCACGCGGCAGATAAGGCGGCACAGACTGTATATCCAGCGGCAAGGGTGAGCGCCAAGGCGACCCCGAATTTCCGTTCATGACGCGCTCCAGTGGTAGCAGCGGCGTGCCAAATGCACAAACTTCTTTGTACAAAAATTGTAGTCAGTGCTGAAGCATGCGGGATTGATGCACATCAAGCGTCGATTGTGACAAGGGCTCTGATGTGATGGACGACTCGCTCCCTTGTATCTTGAAGTTTATGATTTTTATTCATCATGATAGGAGGGTGTGGAACTTGTGGGCGAAGGTGAGCGCGGTGGGCAACGTGTAGCGTTGTCCACGGTAAGCTCGCCGGTGCGCCGCAGGCGCATCGTCCACAAATCCACAGTCTGTCGTTGATTTTTGTTGTTGATGTCGGTTTGGCAAAGCTCGTGCAGCCTGATCTCCTCCTTGGGGTTTGCAAGCCGGTCCCGAAGCACATGGCGCACGAGCCGAGCCGCTCATCGAAAGCCCGAACAGTTGCCTGAATCTAATTCGCATAAGCAAGGATGGGAAATGACGGCGTGGTTCAAAAGCCCGCTTTTTTGCGTTACACGGACGAGCTGAACCGTCCTGCATAAAAATGCAGAATTGGTAAGGAATGCGATGCAAACTGGAGGCCTGCAACGACCTCCCCGGCATCAGATCTGCCGGGGTTGAAGCGGGCCGAGTCCGAGCAGCGTCAGCGAGTGCGAATGTGCTTCCCCGGTCATCGCTTCGCGCGGACTTTTGCCGACCCGCCCGCTGCAACGGCTGCGTGTGAAGCGACGATGATTGACGAAGAATTTCAGCAGCTCCAGCCAGGCGCGACCGCCGTCCAGATGGTGCCGCAGCGTCAGGCAGTTGCGCAGGCGCGAGTTCAGGTTCTCCACCAGGGAACTGCTACGCGGAGTGTCGTGCAGCGCCTGCGAAACCGCAGTCCAGACTTCGTGGAACCGGCGGTCGATGGCCGCATGCAGCCGGTTCCATGCCTGCCAGAATGCGACGGAGGTTGGCTTGCGGTGCAACAGGCACGTTGCCCGTACGAGATGCCCGGCGACGGCAGTATCGCTTGCGATGGCGTCGAGCTTCTGGTCCAGCACGCCGGCGAAGGCGAGCAGATCGTTGCGCTGGTTTTGCAGGGCCACGCGCATCGTGCCGATGCGTGAGGGATCTTCAGGTTCACGCTGACGAAGTTGCTCGACGATAAAGTCGAACAGCTCCTGGCGGGTCGGCAGATCGGGCCCGGCCAGCGACAGGACATCGCGCTCCAGCCACAGGGCAAGTGTGCGAAGGTCGTCCGCGCGCTGATGTGCCCGCGCCTCGAGCGGGCGAAGTTCGTCAAGCCGGTCAATCAGGAGGCTGTCCTGGCAGCGCCGGCGGGGAGGTTCTGGTGCAAATAGGTAAGCGGGTTGAGAAAGCTCATATAGGTAGGAAAGCTTATCGATCAAACAGGACCGCATTCCATACGGCGGGCGCAGCGGGCTCCTTGAGGCCGAGCTTCGCGAGATCGAACTGCCCCTTGCGAATGCGATGCGTCAACTCGATTCCTGAAATCGTGGTCGCGGCGCTCCCGAATCGCTTGAACCCGAGCATCACGTTCGTTCTGGACTTGATGTGGCGATGGTCTTGCTCGATCACGTTGTTCAGATATTTTGAGGACCGGACCTTCGTGTCTTCAGGCAGCAGACCATCGGTCTTCATTTCGCGCACCGCGCGGTGCGAGGCGGCATAGCCGTCGAGCGTGATGGTCTCCGGCGGCTGGCCCTGACGCTTGATGGCCTTGCTGAAAAAAGCTTTGGCCGCAGCCACGTCGCGTCGGGCTCTGAGCATGAAGTCCACCGTCTGGCCAGCCCGATCCACTGCCCGGTACAGGTAGACCCACCTGCCGCGAATCTTCAGGTAAGTCTCATCGACACGCCACGAGCGACCCGCAGGTGTAGCAAAGCGGTTCCAGCGTTTGACGAACTCGGGTGTATAACGCCTCACCCAGCGCAGAATCGTCGTGTGAGCCAGCGACAATCCCCGTTCGGCCATCATCTCGACCAGATCGCGAAAGCTGAGCTTGTAGCGCAGGTACCAGCGAACGCACAGAATGATGATCTCCCGATCAAAATGACGTCCGCCGAACAACTTCTCCGGACTCTTCAGCTTGCTCATCGCGGCTCGTCGGTTCGTTTTGTTCCGACAACTCTAACCCATTCGCCGGCCCTATTTGCACCAGAGCCCTCTCGAACTGGATCGTCCAGCTGCATGCGCGTATTGGCTACTATAAGACGCTGGTCGCGGTTGCCAACAAGCACGCCCGCATCCTCTGGGCCGTATTGGCCAGGGACGAACGCTTCGATCCATCCCATGCGCCCGCCTGCAATGCAATGGCGGCGGACGCATGAACTACAGAACAGAAAGTGCAATGCCACCATGAATTGACTTCCAAGCGCAACACGCATCACGCAGGGATAGCGACAGGTCAGACCGACAGCGGGCGAACTCGAGCAGCTATCAGGCGCTACAGTTCTTGTATTCGCCGTCGCCGGAATGGAGTCCCGCTGTGCGGTTACTATCCGGGCCCGGGCGCAGCAATCACAGCGCCCAAACAGGCCGTTTATAGGTTTGCAGTCTGCCTCGTCTGCCCTCATGCTTCCGTGCACGCGCTGACAACACAGGATTCGACGTATGCCCTATTAAACCCAGCTTGCAAGAAACAGGAGCTCCTTATAGATAGCTGCGCAGCTGGTC
>NZ_CYGX02000160.1 GCF_900019265.1 Paraburkholderia ribeironis | reverse complement strand
CATCAACCTGACAGAGCCCTGCAAAGTGGCTTGACAAACACTTCCCCTTCATAGAAGAAGGCGGTGAGACTTCAATGTCTCACGTGCGCAACACGACTCAGACACGTGTGAGACAGTTTCGTCCCACAATGCGACCTACGTGAGGTTCAAGAGCGCAGCAAACGTACTGATCCCGTGAAAAGCCCGGAAACAAAAAAGCCTTGACTATCTTCTCCTCATAGAAGGCAACTGCCGGTCGTACAGCAGGCCGCAGCGCCACAATCGTTTCCGATCGCCGCGTGCGACAAGACCAGGACGAGCTTTACCGTCAACTACCTGCCGCTTGACGCGCGGCTGACGGCGACACGTGTCGCACCGTCCAACGGATAATGCAGTCGCTTCATCACTTTGCCAATACCGGCGGGCAGCTCCCTCCGCGGCTTCTTCGCCTTTACCATCATGCGGGCCATACGTTTCAATTCGAACGATTCTACTCGACCTCGCTAATGCGACAGAACCCCCAATGATGGGATTCAAGAATTTTCGTTGTGCGCGCATCATTCTGGGTGGAATCGAGACCACGCATATGATTCGCAAAGCCCAGATGAACGATGGCGATAGGGCACTCTCTCCCATCCAGCAATTCTACTCGCTCTTTGCATAAGTAGTCCTCTATAATTAGGCGGCTCTCGCCGGTCAGCTTCCTTATTGCGACAGTACAAAGAGAGTGTCAGTTATCTGACACTCTCTCTCCGACGCATCTAAAGAGAACCGAATACCTATGTCCATACCAACCGTTTGTTTTCGTACGTGGTCGACTTCCAATGCGCGCCCTGACAGTCAGGAATGGATACGCCTCCATCTGACAGCCTCGCCTCTGCGACGTTGGGGCATCAATCTGAGGTTCTGATTCGTATCTCTTCCAGTGTCTCATTCAGAAGTTGCTGCGCTTCCTCGGCGGACTCCACGCCAAACATGACGGTCCCGAATGTGCCGTCGATGTGCATCATCAACACGTGTGCCTTGGCGGTCTCGCCTTTCTTGAAACGGGTCACGAGTTTCCGGTAACGCTTCAATGCTTCCCCTGAGGAAAACAGTGTTTCGTCCGGCTGCCAGTGGTCCACATGACCACCCCACCAACGGGTATCAGCTTGCTCAAATAGCGCCACCAGCAAGCGACGATTCAGTTTTGTTTGCTGTGCACTGGAAAATGCGTCGTCCAAAGAAAGTGTCATGTGTTTTCGGTCCCTGATCGGATGAAGCGGATGGACGTGCGTCCACAATTTCTCTACTCATGGTGGGCCGGGTTTAGCGGGTTAACCGCAAACATAGCATGCCAATAGCAGAAAGCTAGAACAAGAAACGAAATTTCATACATCAAACGCGAACGATTGTCGCGTGCCACGCAGGGCTGTTAGTGGCGCTGTCACGTTGACGAAGGGGCGGGGTAATACGTGTTGATGAAGCAGATGAAATCGCTCTATCACGGCCACCGGTTCCCGGCGGCGGTCATCAGCCACGCGGTTCGCTGGTATTTCCGGTGCCACCTGAGCCTGCGCGACATCGAGGAGCTGCTGTTCGAGCGTGGTGTGGTCGTGAGCTACGAGACCGTCCGCCGCTGGTGCGACATTCCCCATCGCGTCAAGGCGGTGCGGCGCAAGCCAGGCCGCACCTGGCATCTCGACGAGATGTTCATGTCGCTGCGCGGTGAACCCTATCTGCTGTGGCGAGCCGTCGATGAACATGGGGCCGAATCGGACATCCTGCTGCAGAAGCGGAGCGACAAGGCAGCCGCCAGACGCTTCTTCCAGCGCGTGCTGCGCGCCAGTCCAGTGCCGCGTAAGATGGTCACGGACCAGCTACGGAGCTACCCGGCAGCCAAGGCCGACATCCCCCGAACTGGCGAACGTCAAGCATGTGTTCGTCAAGGCTGCGGCCCGGGTGAACAACCGGGCAGAGAATAGTCATCAGCCTACGCGTGAACGTGAGCGGCGCATGCGCGGATTTCGTGACCCGAAGCGCACGCAGGCTTTTCGCTCCAGCTTCGGCCTGATCCGGCAGCACTTCGCGCTCAAGCGACACCTGCTACGGGCTTCACGCTATCGCAAACAACTCGCATCCCGATTCGCTGCGTGGCGCGAATTCACCGGCATCGCTCAAAATCCGTCGACTGTCTCCTGAGCGATAGAAGTCAAATCCCAGTTCATCCATGGCAGAGCTTTAGGGTTAAACGTGGCACGTGTGGATTCTCGTCATCGTGCTGGCCTGCGAAATGGAATAACGATGGCCTCGCTGTTGTCGACGTGAAATTCGAAGCGCTCGAAGAGAATAGCGCAGGTCGGCGTCGTCCGGTGCGGCAAAGATATTTGACACGCGCGTGGTATGGCGAGTGCACCTGCGCTGGCATCGCTGGACGGTAGGCGAGGCGAGGGACGGCGTCAAGGCGTGCCGAGCGCGGAGAATGGCGTCTGCTGTTGGGAAAGCAGCAGTCGTTCGTAGAAGTAAGCTGGAGTGACCGCTTGTGGCCGACGACCACGCGTGGCGATCGCCGCGGGGGTTCTGTCGCGATAAGGATGACAGGCCGAGCATGTTCCCATATATATAGGATTGCTTATGTCACCAGCGAGTAAAACTGAGCGGCTGCCGTCCGGTCATCGCCGTCGTTTTTCATCTGCCCCTTGCGAATCATATGCATCACCTCAATACCAGAGAGAATGATGCGCGCACACCGAAAATCCTTGAAGCCCATCATCGGTCTGAAGATCCGTTTGATCGCCCGATGATCCTGTTCGATGATGTTATTCAGATACTTGTTCTGGCGGATCCTGATCGGGGTTTCGCGCTCGGCGTTGATGGCGTCAAGTGCGGCCAGATTCGCGCCGCTTTTGTCGATAGTCACCGTCTCGGGTTCGCCATTCCGGGCGATCGATTTTTCGAAATATCGCCGCGCCGCAGTCTTATCCCGATGGGCCCGCAGCAGGAAGTCGATGGTGTTGCCAGCCTTGTCGACGGCGCGATACAGGTATTTCCATTGGCCATTGACCTTAATGTAGGTCTCATCGACGCGCCAACTCCTGCCGACGGGGCGTTTGCGGCTGCGAAACGTTTTTTCCAGCACCGGCAGCAGCTTGAGGGCCCAACGATGCACGGTTGAATGATCCACTGAGATGCCTCGCTCCGCCATCATTTCTTCCAGGTTTCGCAGACTGAGCGGATAGGCCACATACCAGCGCACGCAAGTCAGGATCACATCAAGCGGGTAATGCAGGCGTTTGAGCAAGCGGGCCACGGTCGGATTCAGCGTCTTCATCTAGCTTTCAGTCGTTCGTCTTGTTACGAACATCATAGCCGACTGCCTTATTGCAACAGAACC
>NZ_CYGX02000132.1 GCF_900019265.1 Paraburkholderia ribeironis | reverse complement strand
CAGCAGTCTGAAAAGCCGCCCGAGGGCGGCTTTTTTGTTGCTGCGGGTTCGGATGATTCGCGTTGCGCGGATCAGGCGCGGTGCAAAGCCGAGTGTGAACGCTGCAGCGTAACCTCTACGACAACGCGGCCGCCTGCAACTGCAAGCATGCGGCCGCGTAATCCGATTCAACCAGCCAACTCAACCAGCCAACTCAACCCGCCGATTCAACCCAGCCAGCGGCGCGCGTTCTGGAACAGGCGCAGCCATGGGCTCGAGTCCGTGCCGCCCTCGCCCCAGCCTGCCGGATGCCAGCTCATCTGCACCGCGCGATGCACGCGCTCGGTGTGCGGCATCAGCACCGTGAAGCGGCCGTCGGTGGTCGTGACCGACGTGATGCCGTCCGGCGAACCGTTCGGGTTGAATGGATACTGCTCGGTCGCCTGGCCACGGTGATCGACATAACGCATCGCCACCGCCACTTTCGACGCATCGCCCTGTTGCGAGAAGTCCGCGTAGCCTTCGCCGTGCGCGACCGCGACCGGAATGCGCGAGCCTTCCATGCCGGCGAAGAAGAGCGACGGCGACGCCTGCACTTCGACCAGCGAGAAGCGCGCTTCGAACTTCTCCGACTTGTTGCGCGTGAACTTCGGCCACGCCTCGGCGCCCGGGATCATCGACGCGAGGCTGCTCATCATCTGGCAACCGTTGCAGATGCCGAGCGCGAATGTGTCCGCGCGGCCGAAGAACGCAGCGAACATGTCGGCCAGTTGCGCGTTGAAGCGGATCGCCTTCGCCCAGCCTTCGCCGGCGCCCAGCGTGTCGCCGTATGAGAAGCCACCGCACGCCACCGCCCCGGCGAAGTCCGCCAGGTTCGCGCGGCCGGCGAGCAGGTCGCTCATGTGCACGTCATGCGCGTCGAAACCGGCGCGGTCGAATGCGTAAGCCGTTTCGAGGTGCGAGTTGACGCCCTGCTCGCGCAGGATCGCCACGCGCGGACGGGCGCCTTTGCCGACGCCCCGAAGGAAGTCCCCTTGGGGGACGAACGGCGCGGCGACGTCTTCCGTCGGATCGAAGCTCAGCACCGGGGTGATGCCTGGATCGGCGGCATCGAGCAGCGTGTCGTATTCGGCGTCGGCGCATGCCGGGTTGTCGCGCAGACGCGCGATACGCCAGCTCACTTCGCTCCACGTGCGATGCAGCTCGGTACGCGGCGCATCGTAGACCTTCTTCGCGTCGCGATAGACTTCGATCATGTCGCGCTCGTTGGTCTTGCCGATCACGTGCGAGCACGCCGACAGACCATGCTCGCGCAATGCCACCAGCACCGCGTCGCGATCCGCCACGCGCACCTGGATCACAGCGCCGAGTTCTTCGTTGAAGAGCGCGCGCAGCGTGCGGTCTTCACGGCGGCCGCTGGTCTGCTTCGCCCAGTCTTTGGCGTCGCCATAGTCGGATTCATGATGCGGGTCGAGCACCAGCATGTCGACATTCAGCGAGACGCCGACGTGACCCGCGAACGCCATTTCGCACACCGTCGCCCACAGGCCGCCGTCCGAGCGGTCGTGGTAGGCGAGCAGCTTGCCGTCGCTGTTGAGCGCCTGAATCGCGTTGAAGAAGCGCTTCAGGTCTTGCGGATCGTCGACGTCGGGCACCGTGTCGCCGACCTGCTGCGTGACCTGCGCGAGGATACTGCCGCCCAGACGATGCTTGCCGCGGCCGAGGTCGATCGCGATCAGCACCGACTCACCCACGCCATCCGCGCCGCCCACGCGGCGCAGTTGCGGCGTGAGGTGGCGGCGCACGTCTTCGACCGGCGCGAACGCCGAGATGATCAGCGAGACCGGCGCGACCACTTCCTTCGCGACGCCACGGTCCTCCCACTTGGTGCGCATCGACAGCGAATCCTTGCCGACCGGAATGCTGATGCCGAGCGCCGGGCACAGTTCCATGCCGATCGCCTTGACCGTATCGTAGAGCGCGGCGTCTTCGCCGGCCGCGCCGCACGCGGCCATCCAGTTCGCCGACAGCTTGAGCTTGTCGAGCGACGCGATCGGCGCCGCCGCAATGTTCGTGACCGCCTCGCCGACCGCCATGCGGCCCGACGCCGGCGCGTCGATCACGGCGAGCGGCGTGCGCTCGGCCATCGTCATCGCTTCGCCGCGAAAGCCTGCGTAGTCCATCGTCGTGATCGCGACGTCGGCCACCGGCACCTGCCACGGACCGACCATCTGGTCGCGCACGGTCGTGCCGCCCACCGAGCGGTCGCCGATCGTAATCAGGAACGACTTGCTCGCGACCGTCGGATGACGCAGCACGCTCTGCGCGACGTCCGCCAGCGCGATGCCGGTGACATCCACCGGCTCGAGCTTGCGCTCGACGCGCTTGACGTCGCGATGCATGCGCGGCGCCTTGCCGAGCAGCACTTCCATCGGCATGTCGACCGGCTGATGTGCGGCGTCGCTCTGCTCGGAGTCGATCAGCTTCAGCTGGCGCTCGGCGGTCGCGGTGCCGATCACCGCGAACGGGCAGCGCTCGCGCTGGCACATGGCTTCGAACGCCGGCAGATCGGCCGGCGCGATGGCCAGCACGTAGCGCTCCTGTGCTTCGTTCGACCAGATTTCGCGCGGCGACAAGCCGCTTTCTTCGAGCTGGATCTTGCGCAGATCGAACCGGGCACCCTTGCCCGCGCCGTCCACCACTTCGGGGAACGCGTTCGACAGGCCGCCCGCGCCGACGTCGTGAATGCTCAGGATCGGGTTCTGCTCGCCGAGCTGCCAGCACGCGTTGATGACTTCCTGCGCGCGACGTTCGATTTCCGGATTGCCACGCTGCACCGAGTCGAAGTCGAGTTCGGCGGTGTTGGTGCCGGTCGCCATCGAACTCGCCGCGCCGCCGCCCATGCCGATACGCATGCCCGGTCCGCCGATCTGGATCAGCAGCGACCCTTCCGGCAGATCGTGCTTGTGCGTGTGCTGGTCCGAAATGTTGCCGATGCCGCCGGCGATCATGATCGGCTTGTGATAACCGCGCACCTGACCCGCGACGTTCTGCTCATAAGTGCGGAAGTAGCCGCCCAGATTAGGCCGGCCGAATTCGTTGTTGAACGCGGCGCCGCCGAGCGGCCCATCGATCATTATCTGCAGCGGCGATGCGATGCGGTCCGGACGGCCGTACGCTTCGTGCGGATCGGCCGGGTTGCGATGCGCGAGCGGCTGCGCGGCGTCGCGTGCGTTTTCCCATGCCTCGACGCCGTCCGGCAATTCCAGGTTCGACACCGTGAAGCCCGTCAGACCCGCCTTCGGACGCGCGCCGCGCCCGGTCGCGCCCTCGTCGCGGATTTCGCCGCCCGCGCCGGTCGCGGCGCCCGGGAACGGCGAGATCGCGGTCGGGTGATTGTGCGTTTCCACCTTCATCAGCGTGTGCGTGAGCTCGACGCTGCGGCGGTAGTGCTCCGGCATTGCGTCAGCTTGCTGCGGCGTGCGCGGGAACCAGCGTTCGGCCATGCCGCCCGCCATGATCGCCGAGTTGTCCGAATACGCGACGATCGTGCCTTGCGGGTTCAGCTTTTCCGTGTTGCGGATCATGTTGAACAGCGAGATGTCCTGCTTCTCGCCGTCGATGGTCCACTCCGCGTTGAAAATCTTGTGCCGGCAGTGCTCGCTGTTGGCCTGCGCGAACATCATCAGTTCGACGTCGGTCGGATTGCGGCCGAGCTTCGTGAACGCGGCGACCAGGTAGTCGATTTCGTCGTCGGCGAGCGCGAGGCCCAGTTCCGTGTTGGCCGCTTCCAGCGCGCCGCGGCCGTGGCCGAGCACGTCGACGGTTTGCAGCGGCTTGGCGGGCAGTTCGTCGAACAGATGCAGCGCGTGGTCGCGCGAGGGCGACACGCTTTCGGTCATGCGATCGTGCAGCGCCGCGGCGACGGCCGCGCGGGCTTCGTCGGAAAGCGCCTTCTTGCTGCCCAGCAGACCGCTTTTGAGCGTGACCGTGTATTCGACGCCACGCTCGATGCGGCGCACCTGAGTGAGGCCGCACAGATGCGCGATGTCGGTTGCCTTGCTGGCCCACGGCGACACCGTGCCGAAGCGCGGCACCACCAGGAAGGTCTCGGTCGTGCCGCGCTCCTTGCCTTCTTCGAGCGGATCGCCGTAATGCATCAGCGCCTCGATCTTCGCGTTGTCTTCAGCGGACAGCGGCGTCTGGGCGTTGACGAAGTGCAGATATTGCCCGCGCACGCCGGTGATATTGGCGTCGATGCGCGTGAGCGTTTCGAGCAGGCGGGTTTGACGGAAATCGGAAAGGGCCGAAGCGCCGGGGAAACACGAGAAGTGGGCCATGGACTTGACGTTGCGTCGCTCTATGATGCCGAAGGGTCGCGCATGCAGGCGACGTGAGGCGGAAAGGAAGTCCGGGATTATACCCCGGGAACGGGCTTCCAGCGGGCGTGGGGGTGCGTCCCGGGTGCGTCCGGGGCGCGCCTCGGGTGCGTTTGCGGTGCCATTTCGGCACGCTCGCGGGGAGCGCCCGCGTGGCCGCGCCGGCGGTTTGACTGCTATCATTCGCCCTTTCAAAGATCGGCGCGAGCGCCCCGAGCCAAGCCGGGTCGCGCGCCGCATGCCACGCTCAACGGGCTGCGCCGCTTCGGCGTCCCGCCAGCAATTCGAATCAGAACATGGATGTCATCGTCATTGGCGGCGGGATCGCGGGCGTCGCCACCGCTTATCAGCTGCGCGCGGCCGGCCACCGGGTGTGCGTGGTGGAACGCCACGCCACCGTCGCGCAAGGCGCGACCTACGGGCACGGCGGCACCGTCCTGCCGACCCCGCTCGATGTCTGGTTCGGCCCGACCTTCATGGCGAGCCGTCAAAACGCCAGAAACGGCGTGATCAGCAAGACCGGCTTCAACGGAGCGGCACGCCAGTTCGTCAAGCAGTTGTCCGCGTTGCAGGAGCCGCAGGCATTCGCCCGCCAGTATGGCCGCCTGCGGCCGCTGATCGAAGCGTCGCGCGACGCGCTGGCCGACGTCGAAATGCGTTTCGGGCTCGAATTCGAACAGGCGAGCGGGCTGCTTTACCTCGTGCGCACCGAGCACGAATGGCAGCAGACCCAGGCGGCGCTCGATCTGCTGCGCCAGTACGAAGTCCCGCATCACCTGCTGAGCCCGGCCGAATGCGCCGCGTACGAGCATTCCGTGCGCCCCGAGCCGGCCTTCGCCGGCGGGGTGCTGTTCGACCAGGAGCGCACGGCCAACTGTCCGCTGTTCGCCAAGCTCATCAAGCAGACGCTCGATACGCAAGGCGGCGTGCAATTCATGCTCGGCTGTGAAGTCTCGGCGATCCGCCTCGAAGGCCAGCGCGCGTCGGTCGAACTGGCGCCGCGACCGGGTGCCGCGCGTTCACGCGAAGTCGATGTGATCCATGCCGACGCGCTGGTGGTCGCCGCCGGCCATGGCAGCCTCGCGCTGCTCGAACGCGTCGGCTTGCGGCTGCCGCTGCATCCGCTGCGGCTGCACACGCTGGTCGCGCCAGTCGCGCATGAGGAATGCGCGCCGCACGTGGCGATCGTCGATGCGGTCAAGCGCATCGGCATCAGCCGGATGAACCATCGGCTGCGCATTGCCGGCGGCGCGGTGCTGCAAGGCGCCGGCCAGATCGACAAGCCATTGGGCGAAGCCGTCACCACGGAAGCGCTGGCGCTGCTCGGCCAGGCGACGCACGACTGGATCCCGGGCGCCGCCCGGATCTCGGCGGCCTTGCCGTGGGAAGGCGTGAAGCTGCTGTCGCCCGACGGCCTGCCGGTGATCGGCAACGCGCTGCACCCGCGGCTGTTCGTCAATACCGGCCACGGCCCGGCCGGCTGGGGCCTCGCCTGCGGCGCCGGCAAGCTGGTCGCCGACCTGATTTCGGGCCAGCCGCCCGCACTCCCCGACGACACGCTGGCTGCGCTGCGCGCGGATCGCTTCCAGTAAATATCGTTCGCGCTTTTGCCAGATTCCGCCAGATTTCGCCTGGCTCTTTCGACGCGTGAGCGAGCGGGCGAAAGAGCCGCACGCGGCGCGCGCATCGGCACTACCATAGCGGTTCCGAAGCTTCCCTCGCCGCGCAAGCAGGCGAACCGCCAGGCCTCGCCATGACAGACGCCGACAACACACCGCCGACACTCATCGACCCACACCATCGCGCGCTGCCGCTGCTGACGCTCACCGAGCTGCGGGTCGCGGAAGCGCAGGCCGCGGCCGCGTTGCCGCCGCACACGCTGATGGCGCGCGCCGGCCGCTCGGCGGCGCGCTTTCTGCACGAGCAGATCACCCGCGACATCAGTGGCAACAGCAGTGGCAACAGCAGTGGCAAAGTCAGCGGCGACATCAGTGGCAACATCAGTGGCAACATCAGTGGCAACATCGGCCGCGACACGCCAGCCGGGACATCGCAGCCGCGCGTGTGGCTGATCGCCGGCCCCGGCAACAACGGCGGCGACGCGCTGATCGTCGCGACGGAGCTGCACAAGGCCGGCATCGCGGTGGAACTGTGCATGCCGATCGACGTGAAGCCGGACGACGCCCGCTGGGCGCTCGCCACGGCCCGCGCCGCGGGCGTGCCGATCACAGCCGCGCCGCCCGCGTCGCTGGACGGCTATGACTGGCTCGTCGACGGCATGTTCGGCATCGGCCTGACGCGTGCGCTCGACGGCGTGTTCGCAAGCGTCGCGCGACAGTTCTCGCTGCGTGCGAAAGCACGGCCCCGGCACGGCGGCGTGCTCGCACTCGACGTCCCCAGCGGTCTCGACAGCGACACCGGCACGATCGTCGGCGACGGCGCCGCGGTCCGTGCGACCCACACGGTCACTTTCATCGGCGCGAAGCCGGGGCTCTTCACCGCGCAGGGGCGCGATCTCGCCGGCGCCGTCACCGTGGCGCCGATCGGCATCGACAGCAGCCAGCGCGCGTCCGTGCAACTGAACGCGCCCGAACTGTTCGGCGCGTTCCTGCCGCTGCGCGATTTCGCGACCAACAAGGGCACGTTCGGCAGCCTCGCGGTGGTCGGCGGCGACACCGGCATGTGCGGCGCGCCGATCCTCGCGGCGCGCGCCGCGCTCTACGCCGGCGCGGGCAAGGTGCACGTCGCGCTGCTCGGCGACGGCGCCCCGCCCTACGATCCGCCGCATCCCGAACTGATGCTGCATGCGCTCGACGATCTGCCGCTCGAGACGATGGACGCGCTCGCGGTCGGCTGCGGCATGGGGCATCGCGAGCGCGCGACGCGCGTCATGCACGACGTGCTGCAACTGGATGCGCCGAAGCTGTTCGATGCGGACGCGCTGAATCTGCTCGCGAAGGACGCTGCGCTCGCAGCCGAAGTCACCGCACGCGGCGTGCAAGGCGATCCGTGCATCCTCACGCCCCATCCGCTCGAAGCCGCGCGCCTGCTCGGCAGCGACGCGCAGGGCGTGCAACGCGACCGGCTCGGCGCGGCCCGCGCGCTTGCCGCGCGCTTTGCCAGCGTGGTGGTGCTCAAAGGCACCGGCACCATCGTCGCGGCGCCGGATGGCCGCCTCGCGATCAATCCGACTGGCAACGCCGCGCTCGCGACGGGTGGCACCGGCGACGTGCTCGGCGGCATCGTCGGCGCGCTGCTCGCACAACATCTGCCGCGTTATGAAGCGGCGTTGGCGGGCGTGTTCCTGCATGGCCTCGCCGCCGATACGCTGAGCGCGCAAGGCCACGGTCCCGCTGGCCTGACGGCGGGCGAACTCGCGTCGATGGTGCGAACCTTGCTGAACCGTCTGTTCTATCCGGCCGCGTCCGCTTGAAGCGCTTCGTCCCAACCTTTGCACTGGCAGCCCGAACGGCTACAGCGTGTCACGTAACGCCGCTATACTGAATCACTACGCTGAACGACTGCGCTGAACGACTGCGCAACTGCGCCACGCGTGTGCGAGCCCGGCCGCGCGGCGTCGCTCTGACAGCGTCGTTGCATCATCCCCGGCAGCGCTTCATGCGCGCGCCTTTCTTCGTGCCCCCTTGGTTAGACGGACGCTATGACCCAGAACTCGCTCCCCTCCTGGTCCTCGCTGCAAGCGCATTACGAGAAGATTCGCGATGCGCACCTGCGCGACTGGTTCGCCCCCGAGAACGATCCCGCGCCTACCCGTGCCGAACGCTTCACGTTCGCGGGCGGCGGACTCGCTGCCGATTTCTCGAAGCACCGCGTCACCGATGAAACCCTGCAACTACTCGTGCAACTCGCGCGTGAAGCCGGCGTCGAAGAGCGCCGCGACGCGATGTTCGCGGGCGACGTGGTGAACCCGACTGAAGGCCGCGCCGCGCTGCACACCGCGCTACGCGCCACCGATCCGAAAGCGCCGTTCTTCGCCGAAGTCCAGGCCGAGCGCGCCAGGATGGCCGCGTTCGCCGACCAGCTGCGCAGCGGCGCATGGACCGGCTACACCGGCAAGCGGATTCGCCATGTCGTGAACATCGGCATCGGCGGCTCGGACCTCGGGCCGAAGATGGTCGTGCACGCACTGCATCACCTGGCCACGCCTGAGATCAGCACGTACTTCGTGTCGAACGTCGACGGCGCGGATCTGTACAACGTGATACAGCAGGTCGACCCGGAAGAGACGCTCGCGATCATCGTCTCGAAGACGTTCACCACGCTCGAGACCATGACCAATGCGCGTTCGCTGCGCGACTGGTTCGTCGAAAAAGGCTGCCCGGAAAGCGCGCTTGCGAAGCACTTCGTCGGCGTATCGGCCAACCCCGCCGAAGTGGTCAAGTTCGGCATCGCGAAAGAAAACGTGTTCGAGATGTGGGACTGGGTCGGTGGCCGTTATTCGCTGTGGTCGGCGGTGGGTTTGTCGATCATGATCGCGGTCGGCCCGCAGCAGTTCGGCGAACTGCTCGCCGGCGCCAACCAGATGGACCAGCATTTCCGCGATGCGCCGCTCGAAAAGAATCTGCCGGTATTGCTCGGCATGATAGGCATCTGGTATCGCAACTTCTTCGGCTCGCAAAGCTATCTGGTCGCGCCGTACTCGGAAGCGCTGCATTTCCTGCCGTCGTATCTGCAACAGCTGGAGATGGAGAGCAACGGCAAGTCCGCGCGCCTGGACGGCGCAATGGTCGACTATCCGACCTCCGCGGTGACATGGGGCGAACCGGGCACGAACGGCCAGCATGCGTTCTTCCAGATGCTCCACCAAGGCCCGACGATCGTGCCGATCGACTTCATTGCCGTGTTGACGCCGGAGCACCCGCTCGCCAGTCATCATCCGAAGCTGCTCGCCAACTGTTTCGCGCAAAGCGAAGCGCTGATGCTCGGCCGCACGCTTGAAGAAGCGCAGAAAGTGGCCGGCCCGGACAAGCCGGAGCTCGCGCCGCATCTGATGTTTCCGGGCAACCGGCCGACTGCCACGCTGCTGGTCGACGCACTCACCGCGCGTTCGCTCGGTGCGTTGATCGCGCTCTACGAACACAAGGTGCTGGTGCAGGCGTCGGTGTGGAACATCAATCCGTTCGATCAATGGGGCGTAGAGCTGGGCAAGATTCTCGGCAAAGTGGTCGAGGCCGACCTCACCGCGGCGAGCGTGGATGCGAAGAAGCACGACTCGTCGACGTCGGCGTTGATCGCGCGGGCGCGCGCTGCGTTGAAGCGGTGAGATGAGGCAGTGACAAGCGGTGAGATGAGATGAGGTGAGGCGGTGCGCTGATGGGCGCGTGATTGAGCCCACCGCTTTTGAGCGCACCGTTTAGCGCGCCACCAATCAGCCGGAGTGAAAAATGCGGGCCCTCGCGGCCCGCTTTGCTCGTCTGGCGACGCTCACGGATCGCGACGCGCGAGCCGCTCGTTCAGGTAATTCGCCCCGCATCGATCGTTACGATCGTATCGCAGCGGCGCGCCAGCTCGACGTCATGCGTGACGAGAATCAGCGTGGCGCCGTGCGCGCGATTCATCTCGAACATCAGATCGATTACCGCATGACCGGTGGCCGCATCGAGACTGCCGGTCGGCTCGTCGGCGAACAGGACGGTGGGATGCGTGACGAACGCCCGCGCCAACGCGACGCGCTGCTGCTCGCCGCCCGACAACAGCTTTGGATAGTGACCGGTGCGCTGGCCGAGCCCCACCTGTTCCAGCAGACCGCGCGCACGCGCCGCGGCCTCGCGCGTACCGATGCCGCCTTGTAGTTCAAGTGGCAAGGTGACGTTTTCGAGCGCGGTCAGATGCGGCATCAGTTGAAACGACTGGAACACGAAGCCGACAGCCCCGCTGCGCAACGCAGCCCGCTCGTCTTCGTCCAGTTCGGTGAGCTCGCGGCCCAACAACCGAACCGAGCCCGAACTGGCGCTGTCCAATCCTGCGAGCAGGCCCAGCAGCGTAGACTTGCCTGATCCGGATGCACCGACGATAGCCACACTGCTGCCGGCATCGATAGCAAGATCGATATCGTCGAGAATCGTCAGCTCACCCGTTGCATCCTTAACCTTCTTGCACAAACCCCGCACTTCAATGACCGGATCAGTTTTGTTTAGCATGGTGAAGCGTAGGTTGAAAGTGCGCGCGATCGCCTCTCGCGCCGCCGCGGTGACGACCGCATTCGGCCCGGCCGTCGTGGCCACAGCCCTGTTTTCGATGCTCTTGCCAGCCCATGCGGCCAATGCGCCGGAGCCCGCCAAACCGGTGATCGTCGTACTTGGCGACAGCATCTCTGCCGAGTACGGCTTGCCCCGCGACACGGGCTGGGTTGCATTGATGCGCCAGCGGCTCACCGACGAGCGAATCGATTATAGCGTTGCCAATGCAAGCATCAGCGGCGATACCACGAGCGGCGGACGGGCTCGCCTGCCGGCGCTGATGCAGCGTCTGAAGCCAAGCATCGTGATCGTCGAACTCGGCGCCAACGATGCATTGCGTGGCGTGCCGCTCTCCACCACCGAGGACAACCTGCGCACGATCATCGAGCAGGCTCAACAGGGTCACGCGAAAGTCGTGCTGGTGGGCATGTACGTGCCACCCAATTACGGTCCGGACTACACGCAGAAGTTCCACGGTCTGTATGGCGAACTGTCGAAGGAGTTGCGCGTGCCGCTGGTGCCGTTTCTGCTCGCGGGCATCGCCGATAAGCCGGAGATGTTCCAGGCCGACCAGATCCATCCGACCGAACGGGCACAGCCAGTGCTACTGAACAATGTGTGGCCCGCTATCAAGCCACTGCTTCGCGCAAGTTCGCCGCACTGAAAAGTTTGCTAACAACTTGCCTCCAGAACTTCGGGAACACGATTGGCAAAGGTCGCTCAGACTTTTTCGCAATCCGTGTAACCGGCTCGTTTTTTGAGCGCCTTTTGAGGAGATAACGTGAAATACCTACCGTTAATCGCTTTGACCGTGGCAATTTCTGCCGGCGCCGCCCAACCGCCTGCTGGCGTTCAATCCGTTGGTCAAAGCCAGCAGCCGCCGAAGGCCGTCGCCAGCTGCATCGCGCAGAAATGGGCGGACGGTTCGCAGCAACAGGTCATCTCGCAGAACACGTTGGCCAACGATCAGGCGATGGATGTCTACGTGCCGGGTCAGCAGCCGCCTAATGGCGCCGCTGCGGTGGTACGTCCGGCGTATACCGGCAAGGGTACGTGGGTCGGCTTCCGTACGAGCGGCGGCGCGGCTGGCGATGCGACCCGTGCGATCAGCGGCTGCCTGTAACGCTACGCGACACACCGTTGACCGACTGCGTAATCGTCAAATGAAAAAGCCCCGCCAATGCGGGGCTTCAGACTGCTGACGAACCCCACGTTTTTCGGAGCGTGGGGTTTTGTTTTTTCAGGCGATGCGAGAACGGCCGTGAAGCGTGCGACTTG
>NZ_CYGX02000006.1 GCF_900019265.1 Paraburkholderia ribeironis | reverse complement strand
GCAGTCGAGGACGTGTCGGATGCGACCACACTGTTGGAGTTCCGGCGTCTGCTGGTCGAGCAGGACTTGACGCGCAAGCTGTTCGACGAGGTCGGCATTTCGCTGTGCGAACGCGGATTGCTGATGAAGGAAGACACCTTGGTCGACGCGACGATTATCGAGGCGCCGCCGTCGACCAAAAATGCGGAAAGGAGCCGTGATCCGGAGATGCATCAGACGAAGAAGGGCAGAGAATGGCACTTCGGCATGAAGACGCACATCGGAGTCGATGCGGAATCGGGCCTGGTGCATAGCTTGGTGGGCACAGCGGGCAACGTATCGGACGTATCGCAAGCCTATGCCTTGTTGCATGGTCACGAGCAAGAGACCTTCAGCGATGCCGGCTACGCTGGCGTGGACAAGCGCGATGAGCTGAGGGCTAAGCCGGTGGAATGGCGGGTGGCTGCAAGGGCGGAAAGATCAAGGCGATGCGCGGAGTTGCGCTGGAGGACCTGCTGATCCAGGTCGAGCGAACCAAGGCGCAGATCCGCGCGCGGGTCGAGCATCCGTTTCATATCGTCAAGAGCCAAGCTGCGCCACAAAGGGCTGGCTAAAAGCACGGCGTAACTGCCCAGCCTGTTCGCCTTGGCGAACCTGGTGATCGCGAAGACCCTCTTGCGCTCGACCCATCGGGGAAGTCCGTCATGTGTATGAAAACCGCGACAAGCGAGAGCCGGATCCGAGTAAAACTCACTCGCTTTCGGCTGCATCCCTTCCTCATTCCGAAAACTGCAGTCTGACTCGGCTGTAACGCGGGCGACGAGCTTATTGATCAGCGTTTCCTTAGATCATTTTTACATCAATTTAATCATTTCGCCAAATAGTATGGCCAGATGTGACGATCCCTGTGCGAGGCCATAATATTCACAAAGCATTATTCGGCATGCGATCTGCATGCGCTGGAGATCATTTTTCGGCGTATAACGGTGTCGGCGCTTGTTAAAGCGATATTAAACAGATACGCCGCGCAGTGAGTTACCTTGACATATCTAAATTGTTTAATACTATCCATAAGCACCGCCCGGTGCTTATGGACCTTGAACCAACCCTAATGGATATGCGAAATGGACAAACTCACGGTGGACCGGACATCCGGCTCGATGAGAGCTGCCTGTCAATTGCCGACAGACCAGATTGGGCCGATTCGGACCAAAAGGATCGGAGTACAAGTCGAAATACTGAAGACGCCCGAGGTGTCGGCTACGCCGAACCTTGAAGTGGATCAGAAGGACGATTGAAGGACTGGCACGCCCAACCATGCCAAACCCACCGGCGGCTCACCGAGCCGCCGTCCCCCATAAGGTGGCCATGTTTGACCTCGATACTCTGCTCCATCCGATACCGCTCGACCGCTTCCTGCGCGACCACTGGACTACCAAGGGGTTGGTCATACGGTCGCAGGAATCAGGTAGGTTCAACGAGTTGTTTTCCTGGGCAAACCTAAATCACCTGATCAATTTTCACCGACTGCGCTTTAATGAAGACATCCGCTTCGCGGCAATCGGTAAGAAACTGTTCGCAGTTCCCGACATGCCGGATGATTGGGTTCGGCAGTGCCGTGACGGCTACACGCTGATTATCAACCGGCTGCAAATGCGCCTGCCTGTAATCGCCGAGATGGCGAGCGCGATTGAGCGCAGGCTCGGCCACCGCTGCCAGGTGAACATGTACTGCTCCTGGCCGGAGCAACAGGGCTTCGATTTACATCATGACGACCACGAAGTCTTCATCCTGCAGATCGAGGGAACCAAGCGCTGGGTGGTATCCGAAGGAACGTACCTATATCCTCTGGACAAGTACAACGGTATTACTGTCGACACCGGGCAACCTTCTGGGCCGCCGTACATCGAAACTGTGCTTCAACCCGGGGACGTGCTCTACATTCCGCGCGGGCATTGGCATTTCGCCGTGGCCTGCGATGTGCCGTCGGTGCACCTCACCGTCGGCGTGACCTGTCGCACCGGCCTCTACTGGCTCAAATGGCTGGCCGACGAACTGATGTGCGACCCCGGGTGGCGTCGCAACCTGCCGTCTGTTGTCGATGGGGATACGACTGATCTAGCCGAACATATGCGCGGACTGCTTGCCAGGCTTGCCGCGCTGGCGAGCGACGAGAAGTTGGTTCAGGCAGGCATCGCCCACCACCTGACCACACAAGGCACCCGATCGCAGGAGGTGAGCTTGCCCAGCCAGTCTGGTTTCCATCCGTTCGCTGTCGACGGCCGCACGTGGCTTCGGCGCGCCAAGTTCCAGCCCGTTAAGGTAGAGCATGAAGCTGAACACGCACGGCACAGGATTATCACGGCCACCAAGCGCATCACATTGGATGGCGCCCCCAATGCGTTGATCGATCAGGTGTTCCGGCGCGAGCGCTTCACGGTGGCCGAAGCCGCTGCCTGGGCTCCTGACTTCGACGCGGCCGAAGAAATCGTCCCGCTGCTGCGGCGTCTGGTTGACGAAGGGCTGTTGGTCGAAGACGCGCCCGGCACCGACCGTCCCGGCGCATGAAGATCGGCCTGGTCGAGCTCCGCAAACATTGCGAGGTACTGGATGCATTGGTACGACAGGTCCTGGCCTCGGGTGGCACACCGACTATCTTCACTAACCGATTCTGCGCCGAGGCGTCCACGGTGCGAGGACTGCTCGCGGAACAGTGGCAGGTCTGCCCTCAGGGCTTGTCGAACGTTGAGTTCATAGACTTCTGCCGTCCCTTGATAGTTTCGCTGGATCATGTCTTGTTCACTACGCCGGTGGACGATTTGTGTGGCCTGCTGGCCGGCAACTCGGTAGGGACTCCGGCCTACTTCTGCTTGGTCCACAACTTCAACACCTTCATCGCGGAGGGTGATGGCCGGCGAAATGCCGAAATTGCGCGGCTCGTGCTTAGCGGTGCGGCGCGCATATTGCTGCCTGATTTGCGGCTGGCCAATGCCACGGACCAACGACGGGCTCGAGCGATCAACATCGCCTACCCCGAGTTTGCGCCACAGGTCTTCGACCGGCAAGAGGTACGCTGCTGCGTGCCGGGCCGGGTCTACGAGGGCCGGGACTGCGCTGGCGTTCTAGCTGCTCTGGCATTGGCAGCGCCGCGCCTAGAGCAGCGGCTGACCGTGGACTTCCTCGGACAGAACGACTCCGGCGAGTTCGCTGCGGCGATACAGGCTGTGCGGCCCGCCGTCTCGCCGAGGGTTGTGTTGCGCGATCACAGCGGCTACGTCGCCCAAGATGTATTCGACACCGTGCTGGCAGAGGCTGATTTTCTGATCTTGCCGATCACAGAGTCCATCGTCCGCAATGGCGTCATCGAGACCCGCGGGCAGACATGCGTCACCGGCAATATCAACGACATGGTTCGCTTCGGTTTGCCCGCGTTGATTCCCCGTTTCTACCCTTTAAGCAGTCACCTGGCGCCGATAGCCGGGCGTTACGATTCGCCCCGGTCGATGGCCGACTTGATCGTCGATTGGGTCAACACCGGTGCATTCAACCGCCGCAAACTTCAGGCCACGGCCGCCTTGGCTGCGTACCGCGCCGAATGCCTATGTGCGCTGGACCAGGTGCTTGGGCAGGGACTGCGCGACCCGTTGTGAACAACGGGTACTTTACTCCTCGTCGGCTTCTCGTCAGGATGCCTCGACGAACAATGAGTAGTGCTTGCCATTGGTATTGGCAGTTGCGTTGCGACTCTCGTGGTCAACCCGCAACTCAGGGTGCCGGCTTCCCATGAAGGTGCTACGCTCGACCTGTGTGAACCCGGCCTCGCGCAGCACAAGTGCCAGCGTATCGAAGTCGTAGCCGTAGAGGTGTCCGTCAAGATTCTCGAGCAACTGCTGAGCCCCCGCATACCCTAGGAAATGGTCCAGCCGCGTCCGACAGTTGCGGGACCATGACCATGTCAAGGCCCGGTCCGCGAAAAAGCGATCGTCGCCAGCGACATAGGCGCGCAGACATTGCTCGATGTCGGGCACCACCAAACGCAATACTCCGCTGGGGGTTAGCACCCGGCGCACTTCGTGCAACAGCGCTGGCAACTCGTCCTCACGGTAGAGGTGTTCGGCCACGTGGCAGGCAAATACGCAGTGCACAGTCTTGTCCGCGAAGGGAAGGGGCCAGCGGAGATCCATACGGATATCACCTCCTCGGGCATCGATGTTGACCCAGCCGGGAAAGCGCTGCGCCCCACAGCCAAGGTGCAGCTTTAGCCCAGCAACCGGGCGTCCATCGATCTGGCGTACCAAATATTGCTTACGTGCCGCGTGCAGTTCAGCTTCGAGTTGTGCAAGCTGGTCATGGACCGCATTTAGCCGCGCTGCCGCGCCGTCTGGCAACTGGTCGCCGAAGGCGGTGACGTCTCCGGCAATCTGTCGCAAACGGCGAGCGTCACCGACAAATTGGTCGGCGAGGCGCTCTGTAAGACTCGTGGGGAGGGTAACCTCGTCTGCCATGGTTATCCGTCCTTCCCGCAGCGGTGCTGCGCACGCATCCGCCGTTCGGTGTGGGTAATCGCATGCGACGCGCGGCCGAATCACCGCTTCGCATTTTGGCTCATCAGACTGAACCTACTAAGATTGTCATACGGTAAAGCCTCGTTCTCAAGCGTATGCATATCGGCAAAATTCGCCTATAGTATTTTTGCATTCCTCATTATAATTTATGAGGAACTATTTGTGAAGTTTTTAGGATTCTCTTGCAGTAAGGCAGTCCGCACATGATGTGCGGAATGACACGAACGAGTGCAGGCTCGATGACGACGTTGAATCCGGCGGTGGCCCGAGTACTCAAGCGCCTGCATTATCCGCTCGACGTGATCCTGACTTGCGTGCGCTGGTACGTTGCCTATCCGCTGAGCCTGCGTCACATTGAAGAAAAGGTCGCTGGGGGTGGAATTGCAGTCGATCACTCGACCGTGCATAGCTGGGCGCTCATGCTGTTGCCGGGATTGGAGAAAGCGTTTCGCAGTCGCGAGCGACCAGTTGGAAAGGTTTTGTCGCAATAAATAGCGCGGAGCACATTTCATCTGTCCTTTGACGATCATGTGCATGATTTCGATGCCTCCCAGCAGAATGCGGGCGCAGCGAAAAGTCTTGAAGTCCAGCATTGGGCGCGTGCGGCGCTTGATCGCCCGATGGTCGTGCCCGACTAGGTTGTTGAGATACCTGGACTGGCGGATTCTGATGGGTGTTTCGCGGTCGTCATTGATGGCTTCGAGCGCGGCGATATTGGCGCCGCTTTTGTCGATGGTCACCGTCTCGGGGACGCCATTCTGAGCGATCGCTTTTTCAAAGTAACGCCGGGCTGCAGTCTTGTCCCGATGGGCGCGAAGCAGAAAGTCGATGGTGTTGCCGTCCTTGTCGACTGCCCGGTAGGGATACTTCCATTCGCCCTTGACTCGGATGTACGTCTCGTCCATTCGCCAGCTCTTTCCAACTGGCCGCTTGCAACGGCGAAACGCTTTCTCCAGTACCGGCAACGGCTTGAGCGCCCGGCGGTGCCGGTCGAATGATCAACGCAGATCCCACGCTCGGCGACCATTTTTTTAATGTGTCGCAGGCCCAGCGGATAGGCGACATATCAACGTACACACATCAGGATCACGTCGAGCGGGTAATGTAGGCGCTTGAGTACACGCACAGCTGGATTCAGGCTCTGCTTCATCGATCATCATTGTTCGTCTTCATCCCTTGTGCATAGCGGATCGCCTTACTGCGACAAAACCTGAAGATTGTCCGACAGAACGTTTAGGTCGCAGAGCGTGCGCACAGACGCGCGCCGCGCCGATCCCACAGGGGTGGCCTGCCGCACTGCGTCTGATCGGTAACAAGCTACCCGCTGATGGTCGCGAATATTCGCTAGGGCGGTTCCAATTCCTGGTTATCGGCAAGGGCCGTACCGGTGCCCTGCCGTTCTGGTCAACGCCTAGACTTCGGCGAGGTAACACTGGAGGGCCTTGATGTTGACATCGTAGGCATCCGGAGATGCCGATATCGACACTGCCGCTGCGCACGTAATAAGCAAAGGGAATACTGCGCGTGTCGAAGAACGGTAGGAAACCGTCTGGTTGCAGCGTGCTACCGATCAGGCCGATCGCCCAGTTCTTGCTCTGGAAGTCCCTGAGCTGCGCGATCGAGCTGTTGGCGGGGTGGATTTACTTTTGTGCAGGAATGCTAACCGAGGTAATGTTGATCATTCGAATCTCCATGATTGTTGTTACCGCACGGTTGCTCCGGCCCGAGCAACAAGATCGGGTAACCCGACACGCTCAGGTGCCGGGCCGCCTGCTGTTCCCAGCATAGGATGAATGGCCGAAATTGTTAGAGTCTTTTTGATCAGCCTGCGGATAACGCGTCACCCATGAATCCGGGCTTCAAAAACCGGATGTGTGCGCAGCAATCCGGTACGCATAAAATCGGTATGCAACTCAGCAGGCCTGCCAGATATTTCGGTTAGTCAATACCTGCGCGGTCGCGCGCCTGACGTTTTCGTTGGCTACAATGACGGTGTAGCAGTACTGCTGCCGGGATCGCAACAATGGTTTTTCACGTGGACTGACGATGCATCCGGAGGGCATTGTCACGTTGACGCGTTGATGACGCAATAGCCGACAGAACGCACCCCTAGCTCAGAAATCGGACGGATCCCGGGTAAGCCCAGTGAAACGATGCCACGCGGCAAAGCGTGCGATGAGCTGTTTGCGATAGAGTGCCGCATGCAGTAAATGTCGCTTGAGCGCGAAGTGCTGCCGGGTCGGTCCGAAGCTCGACAGGAAAGCTTGCGTGCGTTTCGGATCACGGAAGCCACGCATGCGTCGCTCGCGTTCACGCGTAGGCTGATGGCTATTTTCAGCCCCGTTATTGATCCGCGCGCTGGCTTTGACGAAAACATGTTTGACGTTTGCCAGTTCGGGGATTTCGGGCTTCGCCGCCGGGTAGCTGCGCAACTGGTCGGTCACGATCTTACTCGGTACCTCGGGACACGAGGCAAGCACGCGTTTGAAAAACCGCTTGGCTGAGGCATTATCACGACGCTTCTGAAGCAGGATATCAACAACTGGTTGCGGGTTTCTTCCAGCTGACGGAATCGGTTAAAATGGCCGCCGGGCTTGG
>NZ_CYGX02000063.1 GCF_900019265.1 Paraburkholderia ribeironis | reverse complement strand
GAGGTTCTCGGCTGCGTCAGCGATGACCGCCGAGATTCATTAATCAGCGTTTCCCTAGCGTGCTGCCGTCTAGCTGGAGCAGTTCGAGATCCTTCGATGGGAGGGAAAGAGCGAGTGTCTTGTCAACCACGATGCCTGCGGCATAAAGGCGGGGCATGGTAACTTCGTCAATTACCAACGTCCCCTTAACGCGGCTTCCTTCAAAGGAAGGAGCTTTTTCAAAACCGCCTCGCTGGAATTTCAATGAGCCGTTACTCGTGACATCCCCAAAGCTCGCGTTATCAAAATAGAAGCAGTCGAATTCCATGTTCCCCGGAATTGTGCGACCTGTAAGGTCCAGATTGCCCGTTATTCTTACGCCCGCCAGCTTAAAGCCTTTATCCGCGATGCGCTCGCGGTACGGGCTTTGTGTAAGTAGCGCAGCCAGGAACTGGCCTGAGATGGCGTCCACGTAGCCGCACTCACGCGGAAGAACTGTTTTCACTAGGCGGCCGGAAAACGATTGCATCGCGCCGCTTACTACCGCTGCACCCCCAAAATCCGGAATGTCGGCAAAGCCCGGGAGGTACCGCTCAAAGCAGCGTACGTACGCATCGCCGCGAACCGTCTGGAGGGCAAGTTCCGGTGGGCTGGTAATTTTGAATCCAAGTTGGAACAGGCCGGTTCCGACAGCGCGCTGACGCTGTGAATTTCGGTGGGTGAACTCGCCTCGGAAGCTCTGTTCGCCGCATGGGCGCGGGTAGGCGGATTGTCCCGTTTGGCAAATCGAACCCCAAACTTGGCGCTCGGTCGCTGTCCAGTTTGACGCATATTGCTGGCACATGTCCTGACCCACGGACGCGGAAGCGTGTGCAAGATTGAACTGTCCGCTCCCGAAGAGCCAGAACAGCCCCAAAACCACGCAAAGCCGGAACGTGCGCATCGGGTCCTCCTGCATCGACGGGTGCTGTAACCGAGTACTGTTACGAACAATAGCGCAGGCTGGTGTACTGCGAGCGACTAGACGACGTCGCCTCCCGTCAAGGAAGACGATTGCAGAGAGCCGCTTTTGCTGACCTTTCATATCGCTATCGTTACGCTTCCATTTTGACGAGAGGTCGTGTTGTGACTACGCTGAGATTCGACGATGGCTTAAGGAGAAAGCGAATGGATTCCATACCTGGCGTGAGCATGTGGGCCATTTTCATGAATGGCGTTCGGGGTCACTTGACTATTGAGTCGCTTAGTAACGGGGTTGTCATCGGAACGATTGGTGATTCTGAGAACGTTACGCAACCTCTGGAGCCCGTATCAGGCGCGACCACCCCCACCTGGAAACAGAATGCGAAGCAGTTTCAATTTGCAAGAACACTTCAGGATGGCGAAGTTCAGACATTTACTGGATATCTGGATGACTTTGACGCCGCGGTCAGTGACGATGTACGAGTGGACGGACAGACCCCGCGCGCTACATTAGCCGGAACGTTCACAGCAAGCAGATACGAAGACCGGGCGGAATTTGGCTGGTTTGCTTTCTTGTTGAGGCTTGGCTAAAGACGGGACGCTGCCGCCGGGTCGGCGACGCTCATGTGCCGGGAACCGGACTTCACTCATTGGCTTACGCGGTAGTCGCATCCGCCCGCTGGATGCACGCCCTCCAAGAGAAACTCCGGCCGATGTGAATGGACCCCGCCTCACGACGGGTCGTTGCCGCGGTACCCAGAATCAGCGCGAACGAAACCAGGCAAGCCAGGAAGCAGAGGGAATTTCCGAGCATGTGCTCCCGGTGAATGCAGGTGAGTGCTTCTACGAAGAAGCACCTTCCAGCACGTTCATCCAGTCCATAACGGGACCTCCTGCCTATGTCCTCGAGGTATAGCGAGCGGGACAGACAGGCGCGCGCCGAACTGTCGGGTCGATAGGCGCGGTTGCCTAAAACAGAGGAACTTCCAAGCCTTGGTACACGTTGTACCCCAAAGTAGTCGTGCGCGCCGAACACTTGGTATGGTTTCTGTGGTTTTCAACTGTTGCACCAAGCCAACCTTTCTCTCTGAGACGGCGCTTTGCACCAGGCAATGCGCACCTCAGCCTGCGGCAGCTCGTCGCTCCATCTCGTTTGATAGTTGGCTCTCGCGGAGGCTACCCGTCTGCACGTGCATATTCATTTCTGGTACGCTTGACTTTACGTCGAGAACATCAAGAAATTCCGCCGAGGGTGACGATGGCAATTCAGGGGTTTGACGAGGCGACATTCACGGATGTCGTGAAGTCATGGCTGCACGTCAGCAAGCCGATAAGTAGTCTAGAATATCTGATGGGCCGTGAACAACAGCGCGAACAGATCAAGCGCGCATTGGTCTTTGATGGCAGGCATATTTTCATCTATGGCGACCGGGGGGTTGGCAAAACGTCCCTCGCGCGCACCGCCGCATTCGAGAACTGTGGGGACTTCGATCCGATATTAGTCGGTTGCCAGCCCAGTACAACATTCCAGCAAATCATCAGCAACATCGGCGGCGTTGTTCAAGAGATAACGACTCAGGCAAAGCCGGTTTCCCGAACACACCGGTTGAAGCTCGGCGGCAAAATTTCTCCTACTATGGCCGCTGAAGTCGGGTACGAATACGAAGTAAAGTACGATGCAGCTGTTGATCTCGGGACAACCTTCGATCTGAACCAGGCGGTTTCCTATTTGCGCGGCGTTTCAAAGAAGGCTTCCAGTAAGCTTCTTGTGGTCGTCGACGAATTTGACCGAATCGAAAAGGCCGACGAACGCAAGCTTTTTGCGGATTTCGTGAAACAGGTAAGCGACCAAGAGGCTCCCGTTCAGTTCATCTTCTGTGGGGTTGGTAGCTCACTTGAGGAGTTGTTAGCCGCCCACGAATCCAGTCAGCGGTATTTCGAGGGAATCCCACTTTCACGACTGATGTTCGGCAGCAGGTACGAGATTATTGAGAAGTCTGCTGGCGCTCTAGGAATAGAAATCCCCGAGAATATTAAATTCCGCATCGCTGCCATCAGCGATGGCTTCCCCCACTACATCCACCTGATCTGTAGCAACATGTACTGGGAGATATTTCAGGACGAGTCTGAACTGGTAGAGACAAACTCCGAGCACTATTTCGCTGCAATACGAAGCTCTGTTGCCAGCATGGAAGGCAAGCTTAGGCCCGGCTACGATCGCGCGATCGCCAGGGATGATAAGAACTTCGAGTTAGCGTTGTGGGCCGCGGCAGATCACTCGGATCTGCAACGAAGCCTTGCGTCAATATTTGAGTCCTACAAGCGCATCGCCGAAGTGGTGCAAATGCCCGTGGTAGGCTCGAAGGAGCTGACCAATTATCTCGGCCGCCTGCGTACACCCGCTCACAACAAAATTCTGAAACTTTTCAGGAGAGGATGGTATGAGTTTTCCGAGAATGTGATACGGGGTTACGTGCGGCTTCGCGCCGAGGACGCGGGTTGTCCGCTTGCACTCGAGTTCGACGCACCCACGCTCACGCCCTCTGCAACCGTTGGGATTTCTAGGGTTAAACAACGTCCGCTGCCGATACCTCGCTCTTCATTTGGACGCGGACCACGCTGGTGAGATATGTATTCTGCATGCCTGCAGAGCCCGCCTACGAACCCAACGGGCTGTCGGATGCGGAGCTCGATCTCAGCGGCCTGGTAGCGGACCGTAACGTACTAGACGATCGTCTCGCGCCGACTCTCATACGCTCCATTCACCAAAAGACCATTTGGCAACGAGAGAAGAGGCCTGAGTGTCCCGCTCCACTGAGCCTGAATCAGGAACTGTGAGTTCGGTGGACCGGGGCAGGTATCGCAGTTGGAGACAGACTGGTCGACACTTGGAAGAGGGCCGAATGTCTCGCCACTCCAAGCCGGACCAGCCAATCTCGTTGCGAAAGAGGCCTCTCCGCCAAACAAGCCGGCATCGCTCATTGACCCGCCGGCGAATGCAGGGGTTTGGCATCACGATCGACGCGCTGGCCGAATCCATTCAGCATGACTTCGCTCACCCGACGCTCAGCCCCGATTAGGGGGCGGTGTGCTGTATAAAGAAACGGGCTGTATGAGCGAACACTCACTCCCCGCTGTCCCTTACTGGACGGGCGTCTCGCAGTACTGCACTTTCCGAAGAAAGTACAGTACATATGGGGCCAGATGTGTCGCCGCTTTCTCAGTTCTGGTGAGAACTCGTGAGAAACGCACAACCGCGATGTCACCGACAGTATCGAGCGGATCTTCTTTGAGGGCTATTTCATAGTCGGCGAGTGCGCCATTTTTCACCCTGCCGATTTTCGCCGTTGCTATCACGCGCCTCCGGCTTTCCCTGCCACCCGGCCAGAGTTCTACTGTCGCTCTCAGCATTTTCCACTCGCTAACTGTTTTTGAGATTCACGATGTTCGACGAAACGGCAGCCCGTCTGATGGAGATGCGGAACGGTTACGACTATCCGCGGGCGTATATGCAATACGCATCTGGTCGGACCGCATTCAAGGTCACACCTGATGCTTCGCTGAACCTGTACATCCCGCGCGAGACGAAATTACGGACACGGCGCTCGACGAATACCGTGCCCGGATGCTCAATTCGAATGAAGCGCTCGACAACTGCTCGGTACACTATCGACGGTCCTTTTGGGCTTCTACACTTTTAGCTCAGGAAATGCGCTGGTGCGTGTACAACGGCACCTTGAGGGTTACAACTGCCAGACCACCGATAGCGAGTCCACACAACTCGCCTTGCGATAAGCTATCCCGCAGCAGGTATGTTCCCCCAACCAGGTCTGCCCATGCGCATAATCCGCCTTAGCATCGACAACTTTCGGGGCGTAAAGCACGCGACACTGCTTTTGCCCAAACACGGTGTTGTTATTGGAGACAACAACACCGGGAAAACGACGGTACTCGAAGCACTTGACCTTGTACTCGGTCCCGACCGGCTCAATCGAGTACCACCGATAAGCGAACATGACTTCTTCAACGGCCGCTACTTCAGCAAGCCGCCGGTGGATGCCACCGCGGCGCTGCTGGCCATTGATGCCGAACCGCCGCAGGCGGCTGCATCCGGAGGTGATATCGCGGAGCAGCCCAGGATTCAGATCGAGGCGGTCATCGTCGACCTTAGTCTTGAGCAGAGAGCGCGGTTTGGCGACCACATCGAATTCTGGGACTCAACGGCAAGCAAGCTTTACGACACACCGAACCCGGCTGGTGTGGATGCTGCGTCAATAGCCGAGGCTCTACGAGTCACCTTTCACGGCTGGTACGATGAGGAGGAGGACGACTTTGAAGGTAGGACATACTTCTCACGCAGCCTCGCGGAAGCCGCCCGTCCCGAGCAGTTCTCCCGGAAAGACAAGCAACTGTGCGGTTTCCTGTATCTGCGCACCATTCGCACCGGCTCGCGGGCCCTCAGCCTTGAGCGAGGAAGTCTTCTCGACATCATCCTGCGCCTCAAAGAGGTAAGGCCGCAGATGTGGGAGGACACCCTCGGTACGCTTTCAGGGATGGCAGTTGCCAGCGACCCCGCCCTGGGCATATCGCCTGTTCTTGAGAGCATTAACACAGCCCTCAAGAAGTACGTACCAAAGGAATGGGGAGTCGAGCCACACCTCAAGGTTTCCGATCTCACTCGCGAACATCTGCGCAAAGTCGTGACAGCATTTATTGCCACCGGCGACGGCCAGCACGCCGCCCCTTTCTATCGCCAGGGGACGGGCACGATTAACATGCTTGTGCTCGCCATGCTGTCGCAGATCGCGGAAAGCAAACAGAATGTCATCTTTGCGATGGAGGAGCCGGAGACCGCGATACCGCCTTATGCACAGAAGCGTATCGTTCACGAAGTGCGCAAACTTGCATCGCAAACTCTTTTCACTTCGCATTCACCGTATGTGCTGGAGGAGTTTACAACTGATGAGACGCTGGTTCTCGCGCGCGATGCACAAGGTATGCTGGCGCAGCGGACGATTGAACTGCCCGATAATGTGAAGCCAAAGCGTTACAGGCAAGAATTCAGGACGATTTTTTGCGAGGGGCTGCTTGCTCGCCGCGTCCTGATCGCAGAAGGTCCAACGGAGGCGTCGGCCTTCCCAGTCGCCTGTCGACGTCTGGCAGAACTCAATCCTGAGACCTACTTCTCGCTCGAAGCGTTGGGCATATGTACCGTTGATGCCTCCGGGGAGAAGAATGTTTCCGGCATGGCAAAACTATACAGGGGCTTGGGGAAACGGACTTTCGGCATCTGTGATAAACAAGACAACGAAAATGAAGCGAAGATCAAAGCAGAGGTCGAACTACTGCTGATGCACGAAGAGAAGGGATTCGAAGATCTTGTGATCAAGGGGACAACCAAGGCTGCGCTAGAACGCTTCGCCAGTCAACTTGACTGGCCGCCTCACATCCTGAAGAACTATCCGGATCCAGTCGCCCAGGTCGTCGATGCACTCGGCGAGTATTTTGCGTGGTCGAAAGGGAACTGGGGCATTGCAGACTTCCTCGCGCAGTGCAGCGAAGCTGAGACGCCCGCGTGGATCAAGGAAGCCGCCAAAACGCTCAAGGAAGCGTGTGCGCCGTCTCCACCATCTGCCCAAAAAGTTGAACCTGCAGACGAGAATGCGCATCCGGAGACCGGCGTCGATGGAATTGACTAAGGGGCAGCAGGAGGTTTTAGATGCCGACGGGCATCTCCTGGTGGTCGGAGGACCGGGCTCAGGCAAGACCACGGTTTCAATCCTCAAAGCTGCGACGATCGCGGGAAGTGAACTCGCCGCTGGGCAGAAGATCCTGTTCGTCAGTTTTGCGCGTGCAACTGTGTCACGCGTCGTGGAGGCCATCGAACACGAACAAAGGATACCGTCTGAGCAGAAACGCCTTATTGAAGTCGAGACGTATCATTCTTTCTTTTGGCGCATCCTGAAGTCTCACGGGTATCTTGTCGGATTGCCAAGACGGATTGACATTCTGACGCCACCAGGCGAAGCCATCGCGCTCGCGAGCATCCGCGCGAAGTTTCCCGTGAGAAAGCTGACTGATGTGCAGAAGGAGGCAAAGCTTGCTGCCGAGGAGGCGGAACGCACACGCCTCGCCATCGACGATGGGCGGATCTGCTTTGACCTGTTTGCAACGTATGTAGGTGAAATTCTGTACGGCAGCGACCGCGTGTGTCGTCTCATCTCGGACATGTATCCTGTGATCATCCTTGACGAATTCCAGGACACAAACGGTGCCCAGTGGCGAGTGGTGCAGGCACTGGGTAAGTACTCCCGGCTGATCGCGCTTGCCGATCCAGAACAGCGAATATATGACTGGATCGGTGCCGACCCCGCTCGCCTTGACCAGTTCCGAAAGACATTCAAACCGGTCGATGTCGATCTGAGCACGGACAATCATCGGAGCGCTGGAACCGAAATCGGCATGTTCGGTAACGATTTGCTCACGGGGAAATTCCGTCAGCCGGCGTATGAGGGCGTCAAGTTCCGCCTCTTCGAACCGTTCACTGACCCGGCGATGACGATGCTTGTAACAACAACCTACGCCGCGCGACAGCGCCTCATAAAACTGGGCATCAAGGATTGGTCGCTCACGATTCTGGTTCCAACAAAAAGGATGACTCGCCTCGTCTCAGATGCACTTCGCCAGCCCCCAGCCGGTATGCAAGCGATTTCGCACACCGCGGTAGTTGAGATGGAGGCTGCCATTCTTTCGGCAGAAGTCATCGCACTGCTGATGCAGCTCGCCGGCGAGCCCCCGCACTTCGCGCAGCTGATCGATTTGCTTTGCCACTATTACCAGGGCAAAGGTGGCGACGAGCCGTCCCAGGAAGCATTGAACGAAGCTGTCAGCTTACGCAAGGCATACGACGAGCTTGTCGCAGCTCACGCGAAGGGGAAAGCGGTCCGTAAGAACAGCATCATCGTCAACGTTCTGGCGGTGTATGAGCAAGTTTGTGCTTTGCAACTGACAGGCGACCCCGACGCCGACTGGCGCGCGGTCAGAAACGTGTTGGAGGTAGGAGCCTGCAAGCGCCTGCGTGAAGTTGCCGAAGCGGCGAGGAGCATTCGTGTTCTCGACCGCGGCACACAGCTCCGACAAGACCTGTCGCAAGACTGGCGGAACAATGGTGGGTACCGGAACGCCCTGGAAATTACAAGGCAGGCTTTCGTCCAGCAGCATTTCTCAACCGGCACAAAACCTGAATCAGGCGTTGTCGTCATGAACATGCACAAGGCAAAGGGCAAGCAGTTCGACGAGGTAATCACCTTCGAAGGATGGCCGGTCAAACGCAAGGGACTGCCCCCTTTCAATGGCGATAGGATCGTCCGATTTAATTTGCGCGAAAACGTTGATGACCAGGCCCGTCAAACGTTTCGCGTTAGTGTCACAAGAGGTAAGCGGCGGGTAACCATTCTGACGCCACGCGGTGACCCTTGTGTATTATTGGTCGGCGAAAAACTATGGACATGAGCCATTCTAGAGGCACGCAGCACGCCCTGTGCTGCGTTATGCGTCGAGTCCAATCGTCCGCCAGATCAATCAGCTCAAGGACGAGATGACTAGATCTATTGTTAGGGACGCGGTTTCACCCGCCGAATAAAACGCGCGGCGTCATCACGCCGCGCATCTGTCAACCGTCAATCAATGAAATCAATGGAACAGGCCGGCCCCTGCACTACCTGCCGCCGTCGCGAACACCGGCTTCTGCGGGAAGAACTCCACACCTGTACGCTTTCGCAGACGCTTTGTCGCCAGCACGTTGACAAGCACGTGCTCAAGCGCGACTCCGGGAATATCGCTTGTAGCCTGAAGTTGCATCACGCCGCTCGTCGCCAAATCTGCCATCTGGTCCCAGATGCCTTCGGGAATTTCCGGAGTCACCCGGTCCCGGAATTTCGAGATTTTCGGCGCCTCGGCAGAGATATCAACTGTTCCGAGCATGCAGTCTTGCTTCGTTCGGGACGCGAATCCGAAGCAGAACGGTACCTTGCCTGCCTTTCTCCATGCGTCGATGGCCGCCCAAACTTCGCCATCGCTCATGTCTGCAAGCCAGTACACCTGCAGACCGTCGAGCTGGAGCCTGATGGTCATCACTTTGTCGCCTAACATCGGCACGCTGCCGAACCCAAAGCTGTGTCGTTGCATGCGCAATCCCATGAGGATGCGTTGGTCACTCTGTTCTACTGGGCAGGTCAGCACGGGTAGCGCCGGCGGTAACGCCCGCGCGAGTTTAGATTCCCTTTTAAAATCACGCGCGCGATTCAACGACCCCGCTGCGAAGAAGACAAATTCGTGACAGTCCTTCACTTCAACCTCGTTTCCTGAAAAATGAGAAGGCTGCGCATGTTCGGATGCGCAGATGCGGTTGCAGCGGAAGAAACATGGCGATTTGATGTCGGCCGTCCGGCGACGTGCTGCTTCTTCAATCGCTGCCCAAGGTATAGCGAGGGGGATTTAGGTTGAGAGAATCTAAAACGGTTTTAGGTGGTTAAGACTGGATTTTCTCGGTCGGACACCAGAACCGGTCCTCGGCTCTGTGTCAGACGCGCGTGGAGTATCCTCCCGGCGAGACGCGCGTCTTCCGCGGCCAATATCAAGTCGGTCGACGCACTCTTGTCATACTGCAGAAACCCCAAGAGCCCCGATTGCACCTTTCCGCCGATTGCAACAAGCGACAAGGCAAGGTAAAAGAGCACTCGCTGGTTGACTACGACGCGCTCTTCTTTGCGCTCTTCTTTGCGCTAGTCTTGACGGGTGTTTTGGCTTTAAAGTTGGCGAAAAACTCGGCAGGCGACGAGTTTGGTTGGCTTTGCGCAGCCATGTGCTCCCTGATCAATTCGGTCTGGAAGCGTGTGATGGTGTCCGGATCTGTGATTACGCAGGCTGTGTTGTTCTGTGCTTTAAAGCCCGGCCCACCTGCAACGGCCTTCCCGTCTGCGCCCACCACAAAAATTCCTTCTCCCGTTGTCGACCAGTTCGTCGACCCCTCTACGGCCACCCGTCCGTCGGCCACAAATCCCTTCGTGTGACTGATCTGATGTGTGAGTGATTCGCCAATAACAAAATGCGTATTAAAAGCGGCCGCATTCTTAATGAAGTCCGCGTCAAGGATACCCGCCTCCGCAACTCCTTTGGCCTGCGACCGGTCCAGTGTAACGAGCATCGTAACCGACGGATCCTTTGCCAGCGTCATCAGAATGTCATTTAGCTCACTATCGTCGTATCCGTACATATTGATATACAACGAGATGCTCACACGCGAAATGATGTACTTGAGGATATCGTGAACATCATCTCGTCCGACGTAAAAAAGGTGGACGTCCGAACTTGCATTGGCTGAGTACGCCCCCTCGGAGGTGTACTGTTCCAGATCCGAAAGCTTGAACGTCTGTAACGTCTGCTTCGGGTCGTTTATGACGTTTGACGCGCTTACTGGGGACTTGCCTGTCTTCCTGGTAGCCATTTGAGTTACCTTCTTGAAAGTCGAGGACGGATCGAATACATCTCAGGCAGAGACATTCTAGGTGAATCGGCAACCGACGCAGCAGCATTGTTTGACTCTCCTCACCAGAACGGATGTGAACCTGACAACCCCACTGCAAACCCGTGGTACGTTTAGTATCTGAGCGGAGTCCCGTCCGCGCCCTGAATGGTCCTGAGAAACGGGGTTTAACGGCACATCAGATAATGTAATTGGCTGGAAAGGATTTTGAAAGTGCAAGCACTTTTGAGAGTCATTCTTCGCCCAAATCCCCTCTTTTGGCACTCCGATTTGCCACGCTCCTGCGCCGAAAAGCGATGTCTAGTTCACTATGTGCGCTAGCGAACAATTCAAGGAATCACCCAGCTTCGAGGCTCCTTTCCACGCCTATATTCAACACGACGGGGCGGCGGTAGATACCCAAGCTTTACGGATGAGCACTCGCGTACCGGACGACAAAAGGGAAGTATTCTTCACGAGCACCCTCTTGTACATGCGCGGTTTTCATTCGCTTTTCGAAATGTGGTAACCCGACAGTGAGAGTGAGGGCTGCCCCTTATTTAACAGTCGATAACGGAATCTATGATTTTCTGGGACCAGTGCAAGCAGGAATAATACCGTAGGCGACTCCCACCGGTCGTTGTTCGCAGATCGCTATGTAGACGCATTGAATTAAGAATAATCTCGTATGCAAGAGGGCAATTATGCACAAGTTCTCAAATATCCAGGCGCTCTTCCCAGAGCCGGTATTTCTATTCCTGCGCGCACATCAACTCAGCCCATCCGCGCTGCTTGAGCGGTTCAGCGGAATCAGCACCGCAATCTGGCTAACACCCTACACCAACTAACGCCTCTTCGGACGATGCAATCGCGGACTCGCTGTCTGAGTGTGTGTGCGCTCGCTCGCGCGATTCCTTAGTCCTATTCACGTAGTGCTGCGGCGCCCATTTCGGTAAGCGCACCTCTATCTCTATCCGAACCATCGCGAGGCGACCATGAAGGGCGATTTCTCTCCCGCGCTGAACCTGGCGCGGTCGCTATGTGGTCATGTGTACCGGCGGTGGCTGCACCCGATATTTACACTGGGTCAAGCCGAGCGTCTCTACCCCGCCCTCCGTGAGAATTTTTCCGCATCGATGTACAAGATCGGCGACCAGGTCTATGTAGGCCGCGGCTACCCACTCTCGCGTGAGGAAGATGTCGTCGAAGTCGTACGCCATTGCAATGCACAGCCGGCCCCCGAACTCGTTGAGCGAGCGGTGACACAATGGCGCAGCGTCGCCGCGGGACAGGAAATAACCAATAACATTCCGATTGTCGAGCAAACTGCGTTCGATGGATTTTTGTACCACAATAAGCTGCCGGCCATGGCTAAAGAAGTCAGCGCGTGGTTTAGTTCTCTTCCTGCCATGCCAGTCGGCAGGTTTGAGCACGGACTAGCCACTCCATACAGACATCTTTCGCACGACCTACAGGTCATCACTCTTTATCTCGCGTACCGCGTCGGCGAACACCACTGGCCTTCGCTGCGCCAACTTTTAGTCGAGCTCGATTGGCAACAGATTGTTCGCCTCATTGCGCGGCCGACGAGAGTGCACGAGTTAAGGATGGCCTCGGTCATGCAGCTTTCCGCGGTGCTCAAAAATCCCGCACGTGCATTCATTTTCGAAGTGCTCTGCTCGAAGCCCTCGGTCGGCCATCGCGCGCTCGCGCAAGAGTATGAACACATCGTCGGCGATCCCACCCGCTTTAAGTCCTCGAATAACATTCAGGATGTCATGTTGGCACACGGCGGCACTGAGGGCACCGGGTTGACCGCCATCTGCCTGTCAGGTGGCGGCATACGGAGTGCTTCATTCTGCCTCGGAGCGCTTCAAGTGCTGGGCACATATCGGATCTTTGGTCAATTCCACTACCTGTCCACAGTGTCCGGCGGTGGCTACATCGGAACTGGGCTGATCCGCTGGATGGCTGCCAAGGTTCAAGACGACGGCTTGACTCCCAGAGAGGCGCTTGCCTTCGCCGAGTCCGAACTGACGCGGTTGCGCACCGCGGACTACGTTCAAGACCGAATGACCGGCACAGACTTCGACGATGAAGGCCCGCTCACGTGGCTCAGAATGAACAGCAACTATCTGGCGCGTCAGCTTTCGCTGTTTTCGGCCGACGCGTGGACAATCGTCGCGACCTATCTGCGCAACTTGCTGATCGTGTGGTTTATCTTCTGGCCGTGGTTCGCAGCCTTCCTGCTTGTCCCCTGGTTTTCCGTCTGGTTGGGACGTTTCGGCGTGGCAAGCACACCAATACCGCAATGGCTAGCTGCGCTGGGCGGAAAATGGTCGGCATTGGTGAGTTACATGGGCTGGACGCGACCACACTGGATAGACGTTCTGGATTCGTGGTGGCAGAACTTCATGGGCTTGCTTGGCCCAGATTGGCCCACTCGGGTGGGAGTTCTAGGCGCCGCAATCGGTGTACTCGGCGCGAGTTACTTCTATCAGGGCAATCTTCCAGGACAAACAGAGCGTCGCTATGCCAATCGTATTCCCGTTCCGAAAGGCGGCGGGAACAAGCGCGCAGCATTTGGCGCTTTACTACTGACCATCGCTAGCTTCTGTCTCTCTTATGCGATGTGGATCGACGTGGATAGAAGCGGGTCGAGCTTCGGCACCGACAGCGTCTTAAAGTACGGGTACGTCTTCCTCGCGATAGCGGCGACCCAGATCACGCTCGGATTCTGGAACATTGACTGGCGCCCCCGCCGATTCTGGGCGAGCTGGTGGACCATGATATTCGCCGCGATCTTCGCAGGCCTGACACAGATGGCACTTATCATCTGGATCCGCGGGGGCCTAGCCTGGTGGGGTCCGTTTCAGCCGGACCACCCGGCTGTAATTCCGAAAGCGTTCAACGTTGCATCGACGGTGCGGTCGCTGATCACGCCCGCACTCATGCTCGTCGCGTTGCTGATCGGAGAATCCGTGAAGGCTGCGGTGCGCTCTTACACCGAAGGTCCAGAGCGGCGGGAGCACCAGGGCCGTGCTCACGCCTTTGTCTTCATGTTTCTTTGCGCCTGGGCGGTCACGGCGGCACTGGTCATCGCGGCGCCGGGCCTGCTCACGTACTACGGCGATTCAGTACCGACAATCACGGCTGCTGGAAGCGCGCTTTCACTGGCGGTTACTACCTGGCTCGGCTACCGGAAGACAAGCCCTGGCAAGCCTGAAGCACACACGCCAGTCAGCTTCACGATGCTCGGGAGTGTCGGCATGATTCTTCTCGCACTCCTTCTTTCCATTGGCGCATGGAAGGTCTTCGAGCACGAGGCACCTGACAAATCGTTGATCCTCCCGGTCCGCTGCGAATGCGCAAACCTCACTGCCGCCCAGAAGCAGCACCCTAGCGATCCCGCAAAAGCCGCTTCGGGCGCGCTAGATACGCCAATAGAAAGTCGCTTCTGCTCGATACCGTCCGCTCAGTGCGTCGACCGCTCTTTCGAAGACTATTTCGATGAACTTCTGGGGCAGTTCGAGGCATCTGCTCTCACTACTTGCCTTCTTATTCTCGTAGCCACAGCCACTTTCTTCTTCGGCCTCGGCTTCGTAATCAGGATGAACGAGTTCAGCCTGCATGGGTTCTATCGCGACCGTCTTATTCGAGCCTTTTATGGAGGCTTTCGGGGCTTACGCAAACCGCGAACGCCGGCGCTCTTCACAGGATTTGACGCTAACGATGACCTGGCGCTAGGACAAATCGCAAGACTTTATCGTCGCAGTTCGCACAAGTACGAAGTTGATGTGCCGACCAAGCCGCCGTTTCTCGTGGTCAACGCCGCACTGAATCTGGTCAAGGGCACTGCTCTCGCGTGGCAGGAGCGTAAGGCAGACAGCTTCACCTTCACAGCACTCAGCGCGGGTAACTATCGCATCGGCTACCGTGCCATCGCCCGTTTCGCAGAGGGCGTGAAACTAGGCACCGCAATGGCCATATCCGGCGCTGCCTTCAATCCCAACATGGGATACAACAGCAGCACGCCTCTCGCGTTTCTGATGTCAGTGTTCAACGTACGACTGGGGTGGTGGCTCGGCAATCCGAAGTTCGATCACTGGCGACACCGTGATCCTTCATCCTCGAGTTGGCAAATGCTGCAGGAGGCAGCAGGTCAGACCACCGACACCGACAGATGGATTCACCTTTCCGACGGCGGGCATTTTGACAACATGGGTTTGTGGGAAATGGTGCATCGTCGATGCCGCCGCATCCTCGTGATCGATGCGAGCCAGGACGGCCTCTTCACGATGAGCGACTTCTACTGCACGATTCGAAAGATTCGGATCGATATGGGCATTGAAATCAGCTGCGAAGAGGATCCTGTTTTACTGTTCCCGCGTTCCGCCCGAGCCGCCGGAAAGTGTCACGCACGCTTTCGCATTCGGTACTCCAGGATGAACGGCGGGGACGCTGATGAGAATAAGGACGGAATTATCCTTTACATCAAGCCGTGCTTCTATGGAAGTGAGCCACCCGACATCCAGGAATATGCAGAGAAACATTCCGACTTCCCGCACGAGTCGACGGCGGACCAGTTCTTCAACGAATCCCAGTTTGAGAGTTATAGAAAACTCGGCGAGTGGGAGATGCTGCAAGTGCTGACTGAGGTGCTCCGACCCACTGATCAGCATCCAATTACGGCCCCTGTGCCGATTCACAGGTTGTTCGCCACTCCACCCGGATGAACATGAAGTGCTCGCAAATCCGTGATGCGTGTGCATTCGTCCTGGTGCTGATGCTCGGATGTGGCGCGGCGCACGCGCAGACAACGTCGCGCTCCTTCGCGAACAAGGTAGCCGCCCCGCACACAGCCGCCGGGTCACACCTAATCTGCACGCTGGATCCCGGGGGGAACTGGGAAGAACTCGACTGCCCCGGGTCGGTTGATTGCAAGGCACGCTGCCAAGCGCTGGCTCACTGCGAGCCAGGCGTTGTGCGGGAAACAGTCAACAATTGCGCGAAAGAATCTACCTGCACGCCCCTTGTCCTTCATCGCAGGCTGGACAGGCTAGGCTGTACTTTTGCGCCTGACGCATTCTGGGCGGCGACGAACGCACACCCGCAGTTCATGCCGTCGCCAAGAGGGCCGAAAAAGGCAGACAAGCCTTCGGGCAAGGTGTCAATCGAGTGGGATCCACCTTCATGCAAGCTTAAAGACATCCGACGTGCCGTGAACACCTTGCCGACACGAAGTGATGCCACTGGCCGGCGCAATGCGTATGCGGAACTCATCAGGCGCGGGTGCAACGTAAGCCTGGATCAACTGGGGCCAGACGGAGCCTATGATCGTGCCGATATTGATCAGGACCCGCCCACACAATTCGACCGTTCTGGACTAGCCCTTCAACCACCATTGAAGGTGCGTTTCTCCCCTAATCCACCGGATTTTCCGGGACCCACGTGCGATAAACACGGGACAGTACCTGTCTGCATGCCTAAGGTCCCGCAGACTCTTTCAGACGGACCGCTCTGCGATGCGCTCGCACACCTACATGATGCCGGGCGTTTCGCAGTGTGTGCTTCGCCCGGCAGCGGCGATAGCATTCGGATTCATTTTGTTCACGACGGCGCTGGGAGAGACAACTTCACCCAGGAGATCGACGCAGCGGCGAGTCCGGTTATCGAAACCGTCGTGCAAGGTCCGCAGGCACCGCCGCCCGCTGGCACTTCTCTGCCCGCCGTCGCCGGTTCAGCTGGTCTCGGCGCTGCACTCGCGGGCCTTGCGAAATGGCTCTTCGACCGCTTCATGAAAAAACGTAGCCAGCTCGGCGGTTCCTCCCTGCCCTCCACCCATGAGGCGCAAGACGTGCATGTGACAGCGGGCTTACGCGCACCGCCGAAGAGACGGATTCGCAAAGCTTTTGGCGAAAATGCCTAGCACCCTGAAGGAGCGTTGACCATGGACTCGGCAGTGTCCCGGCCACCACGAACCATTCCGCCGCAGCCTACCATCGCATGGTTCCTGCGCGACCTCATTCCGGACAAACTATGGAACGACTTCGATATTGGCAACGTCAGGGATGGGCAGATTGCCGCGATCCAGCGGGCCCTGTTACGTCACGGCGGTAGAGATGCGTGGTTGCGCTTCGTGGAGCAAACGCGCACTGTGTTGCCGCAGTTATTGTCCGTTTCCATCTTCGATGAGATGTGCGGTGCAGTCGGCGAGTTCGATACCTGGCCTCGCGACCTCAGGCTGGACTGTCATCCAGTACTTTCCGTTTACGTATCTGGGCGCTTGCTGCACCCGACCATTACGTTACATTGTTACGCGAAGTTTGAGTTTGCGAATGCTGGGCAGCGTCGCTCCGGGGAGTATACGATGGCCGTCACCGAAATCGCGCTGCGGCACGCCAATCAATTCCTCATCGAAAGCGTGCGTGGGCGGCACTTTGTGCGTGCGCCTCCGGTGCAGCCCGCACAGCCAGTTTTGCCGCAATAGTGACACCAATGGCTGCACGCATGACGCCCCGATATTCGTGTCTTCGACGAAAGGTTCGCAATCGTACGCGCCGACTCCAAAGAGTTCGCGATTTGGCCGGCATTGGGAATCTGCATTAACGCGGAGAGACAAGCTGGCGCTCTTCTCGTCGCGATGAAGGATGATGGAAGCCGTCAAGAATCCGACATCGAAATGTCACAGCGTACGAAACTTCGACGCACTATGCTTTTGTGGCGATCTCATGATCGCTGTCGCATGCCCGGACAAAAGGCTGGGCTGCGCGAACGGGAGTTAGAGGGCCATTCCGCAGTGCACCCGCAGTCAAATCCAAAAAAGCGAAGGAGCCGTGATGACACAGGTTTTTAATGCAGCAGCGTCCGCACAAGGCCTTACCGTTAAGGCTTATTCGGGTGATCGGTGTGTCTTGCTGGCGTTCAACCTTGCCGACCATCTCACTGATCGCCTGGCGGGCTTTGCAATCCGCAGAACGCCAGCATCAGGAGTCAATTGGACGTGGCTTGGAAACCGTCTGAATTTCGACGGAGCGCACACGAACCCAAAGGTATCGAAGGACGGGAAGTTCTTTTTATCCGACGATGCGCCCTTCCAGAAGTTCTGGTGGGTAGATTTCCCACCCGATGGCTCAACAGGGAGCTTTCGTTACGAAGTTGTTGTCAAGCGATTCAAGGACCAGGACAGCATCGATCTCACGGATGACCAGCACGTCGACCTGGAAATCGACGTTGGACCGTTTAAAGATGGTCAGATCGAAATCGCGTTCACCCGAGGTTATCTTTCGTCGCAGGCATACGCCGACAAGTTCCACAATGCACCTTTTGAGCCGCGAAAGAACGCAGACGGCTGGAACTTTTCCACGGCGCCGTTCAAGGAGGAATGGGCGTGGCTCGGAGGCCACGGCCGTCAGGCAATCATCGATTTTCTGAACGACTGCCACGGCGACCCGACATGTTCGCTGGATGCGATGGTGTACGACCTGAATGAGCCTGACCTCATCACCGCTCTGGAACTGATGGCGCAGGCTGGACGACTGCGATTGCTTTCAGACGATGACCCCAAACAGCACGGCGACCAAACGACGGCTGGCAAAGCCTACGCGGCTATCACAAGCGCCGCAGGCGCCGAGCAGGAGAGCAACTTCAAACGGGGACGTTTCGGACGTTACCAGCACAACAAGGTGCTGATCAAGCGTGACGGAAACGGCAAGGCGATACGTGTTCTTACAGGATCGACGAACTTCTCGATCACCGGGCTTTACGTCAATGCTAACCACGTCGTAGTCTTTGACAATGAAGCTGTCGCAGAGATGTACGGTGCTGCCTTTCAGGAAGCATTCGTCGCGGATTTGCATCGGCCGCCATTCGAGCAGCAAAAGGTCTCGCAGCAGGAGTTCGACATTACAGAAGCCGGTCTACCGGCTCTGAAACTCTCGTTCGCTCCACACAAGGAGCCAACCTTTTCATTAAGTACTCTCCTCGGTGCTTTAGAGCATGCCGATAGTTCAGTGATCTTCGCAGTTATGGAACTCAGCGGAAAGGGAAATGTGCTGGCAGCGCTGCGCAAAATACACGAAGAGAAAAATGTATTTTCATACGGCATCTCGGACAACGTCGACGAAAGCGACAACACAATCGACGGAACCACCGTTTATAGCGCGGGGCAACTCGGCGGCGAACTGGTTTATTCGAAGGAGAATCCGGAGAAATTCCCTCCTCCATTCGACACTGAACTCGAAGTTCATGGACCTGCCGCACACGTCGTGCATCACAAGTTCGTGGTCGTCGACTTCAACGGGACCAATCCAGTGGTATTTGGCGGATCGTCCAACCTGTCTGAAGGAGGCGAACAGCTGAACGGTGACAATCTGTTCGCAATATACGATCGAGCCATTGCAACAGCTTTCGCGATCGAAGGTCTGCGCTTGATCGACCATTACGCGTTCGCTGCAGCGCTTAAACGAGCGGAATCCGACGGAGCAGCACCGAAGCCACTTTCCCTGAAAAGAGATAAAGACAAGTGGTACGCCTCTTACTACGAAGACGGCAACATACGGCAGAAGGAGCGCCTGCTTTTTAGCCGTTGAGGTATTGCGAACAAGTCACCGACTGCGATCGGGGGGGGAGGTGATTTGGCCGTACTTGACCAATCAACCTGTGCGCGGAGCCGCGGCCAACGTGCCTGTTCTTCGAGATGCCAAGTTCTACCCGCACCTTGTAGCCCGGTCGCCGTCTGATGAGCCGGCGGCCGGAAATGCTTCCTGCGGCATCGAAAGCGAAAGGGTCTCCCGCACAGAGCCTGATTTTTCTGGTGTGCCTTTAATCAGAAGGCAGACCACCTACCGAATTGGGGAAATGCAAAAATGGCTACGCAGAAGATCCTTATCCTCCGCCATGCGGAGAAGCCGAACCATACAGCCGCTGGCGTCGATGGGAATGGGCAGCTCGACGCCAAATCGCTAACGCCGCAAGGCTGGCAGCGCGCCGGCGCATTGGTCCAGTTTTTTGCACCGGGCGACAAAGGCGAGCCGCTGGCACCGCTCGCGCGCCCGAAACATCTCTTCGCGGCGTATTACGACCCTGCGGCAGACGACGATAGCAAGCGTCCATGCCAAACGATCGAACCGCTCGCCGCACATCTCGGTCCGTCTTCTCTCATTGACGACTCTGTCCGCAAAGACGACGTCGACAAGTTGATCCAGAAAGCCAGCGCGATGGACGGCACGGTGCTGATCGCCTGGGAGCACAAGAAAATACCTGCTATAGCCCGGTTACTTCTTGCACAAAGCGACCCGGTTCCAGACTGGCCGGACAATCGGTTCGACATGGTCTGGGTTTTTGATCGGATCGGTGCGGTCTGGCGCCTCACTCAGGTTCCGCAACTCCTCCTTGCGGGGGATTCACCCGCGACGTTCAATTGACCCACCTGCGCCTTGCACAACGGAGCTTTTACGATGGGACATATCCAATACAGTACCCTGAAAGGTAAGATAGACCGGTTCAAGCCAGCACCTTCCGGCAACCCTCATTTGTGGATGCTAGTCGATGCAGGCCCCGACTCGTTTTTCGCCACAGTCAACGTTCAGTCGTCCAAAGACGCGCCAGGTTCACCAGTTGCGGAAACCTATCTTTACTTCTACATCGACGAAGACTACAGCCACCCGATCGTCAGCCGCATCCGCGGACTAGAGCCCGGCCTTAACAATCAGACCAGCAGCTACGAGGACGGTGCTCTCGACTACATCAAGGGGAACCTGTTCGATCCACGTAAGATGCGTGTGCTCCCGAGCCAGAGTCGGGGCGGAGACGATCTGGTCCACCGTCTCTCGGGGTTGCTTGCCCTCGCCCGAGAGCAGAACGACGACATCGTCATCTTTGGCAGTCAGTTCCGCACTTCGCCACATCAGACCGACTCTGTCTTCGGTGAAACTCCTCGATTTGGCGTCGATAACACGCATATGGCGCAAGGCGATCCGCCTGACATCGACGAGCGCCTCCACGAGAACGGCACGTGGCACGATGGCGCAATCTTCCTTTTGAGCACCAACACCGATCGTGTTACTGCGATTTTCCTCGCCTTCCAGACACAGTCCTGGCAGACAGATTCGCAAGGGCAAAAGATAGATGAAACCACCGGTTTCGAGGCCCCTCGTTACGATTTCACCGGGGGCGGTCTTGGCAATCCGGTGCCCGCTCCTTCGCCTAAAGCTGAACTCACCTCGCTCCATCGGCTTGCCGATGGCACCGGAACGCTTGTAATCGCGAACATGTCCGCCAGTCCATTGAACGTTTCTGGCTGGTCAGTTACGACGTCGATCGCCTCGTTCCCGCTGCCCGATACAACGTTTGACCCAGGCCAACCACTTGCAGTCGGGCTGACCAGAGACCACGTTAATGACTCTGGCGGTATCCTTTCTCTACTCGACGACCGCGGCCTTAAGATCGACGGTGTAGCGTATCTCGGCGGCCCCGCCACAGGATGGAGTACTAGTTTCCCAACTTGACCCCATTCCTTTCCGCCTCTTTGCCTTTCCGTTCTGGCTATCAATGAACGAAGTATGACCGGCAGCGTTTCGGCTCGACGCTGTCGGCTAACGCGGCCTGATTTTGGGAAGCCTTCCTGGGTGACTCGGCTTTGAGGCTCGCGAAGAACTCGGAACGTGTCAAATTTTTCTGGTCATGCGCAGCCATGCCATCGTGGCACCTCAAACGAAGCGTGGGCGTGCGACCCGACTGACGAGCGACGTGGTCGCCTACTACCACGAGGTCCGGGTATCGGCTTTCCTTTCCACCGGCAAAATCCTGGCGAGTCGTTAGTAGGCGCACCCTCCCCCTGTTTGCAGAGCAGGTGTCGTGCTCGGCTACCAGGATAGTCGACCCGAATGGCTGGCCGCAGGCGTGTTCCTCTTCAATTGAGGATCGTGTAGCGATACTCATAAGGTGAGGTTATCTTCCCCATCAGATATGGCTCTGTGGACCATAGGCAGTATCGGGTAAGATTTTGGGAAGCATTGCATGAGATTTACCGCCTCTACACCGATCTCGCCACGTCACCCTGGGCTAGCAGCTCCCACGATACTGCTACCATTGTCAGCCGCGGCACTTTCGCTTCGATTGCCAATTGAAAATCCCGTTTGCCGTTGATGAGAAAGGACGCATCGTCGATATCCACGACGTGCCGCCACACGTCGAGGGCAGCTTTCGCTGCGCCGAGTGCGCACAGGTCGTGACGAGAAAGCAGGGCGACGTGCGGGTCTGGCACTTCGCGCATAAGCGCCGACACTGCCTGCACAAAGGCGTTCGAAACGGCACTGCATCTTCTCGCCAAGTAAATTCTGGTAGAAAGCGACGCCCTGCGCGTGCCCGCGCTGGTGTGCCAACTACAGGAGCGACCTGCCCCGGAAGACATTACGCTATGCGCCGAGCACATTCTCCTCTGGGACACGGCGGGTAAGGCCGAAGTATGGGTCGACGGCATCCGGCCGGACTTTCTGGGTGTTTGCCAGGGCAATGCCATCTTTGTCGAGGTGACGGTCACGCACGAGCCTGACGCTTTAAAACTGGAGGTGCTTAAGCGACTTCAGACGCCGACCCTGGAAATCGATCTGTCGGCCGTGCCGCGCGACGTGACGGCGCTGGAAGTTCGGCGACGCGTGCTTGACGCGACAGAGGGCAAGCGCTGGGTGTTCTGTCGCCTGATGCCTCCCGTAATCTTACCCAATGGGTTCCCGCTACAGTCGTTGTGGACGCACGAGTTCCATTGATGCCATGCTGGCGAAGCACGATCCGGAAATGACGGCCAACAAAAAAGCCGGCATTCACCGGCTTTCGTTAGAACAGACGCGTGTATCAGGCCTCGGAAGCCTGCCGGAGGGAATCCTCACGCTGGTCCTGCGGCATGCTAGAAGGTACGTGGACAACCAGAACTTCCTCGACAGCCTCGTGCGTGTCGGCCGACATGAGCACCACCCGGCTGCCCCGAACCACGCCTCCAGGCTGCTCGATAAGGAAATCCTTTGACCTTCCTACCGTGAGCGTCTGGTTACGATGTGGCTCTCGCAGCAGACGGCCGAGAAGCGTCCCTGCCAAGGCCGCGCCAAGCGGAATCAGCAGTAACAGATAGTTCTCGGTGACAAAAGTTGCCAGACTCATGGTCGGACTCCATTAGGACGAAAGCGCACAGGACGCTTACAGCATAGTGTATCAAAGCAGCCCCGAGAGCCGAGCTGAGGCTGCCGAACCGGGTGTGCTCCATCTGCGCCCACTCTGGAACGATGTCCGGGTCCACCGACCATGCATTACATCGTTAAGAATTTCCCACATAACGGGATGCAAACGGGACTTGCCGATAGCAACACAGTGCTGAAAGGATCCCTTTTCCGCGTCCAGCGGCCATGCTCCTGGGCAACAGCGTCCGTGGAAGTCTGATTAACGGCACAGCATGAGTCAAGAAGACGATGCCGAGCGGCGCCGAGCAGAGAGTCTGTTGCAGCACGGCGACATGCGCTTGCATCAGGCTCATAAGGGTTTGTACTTAGTGCGTCTCCTCCATGTCTCCTCCTGATATGGATTCGGCCCGCCGCTTGGTGGGCCTTTCTTTTTGTCCAGCCATTACCTGCAGGGCTGGCTGCATGAAACGTCCAATCGGAACGCCCAAGTTTTCGGTTGCGGCACCGTTTACCCACAAATCGACAAGCAAACCGCCCAGTTGAGAGTGCGCTCTGACCATTATGCGGCGCAGGCAATCCGACGCGCGCTTCGATCTTCCTGTTGCTCCCGGTACCAGTTGTCTAACCGTATAACCTTGGCCTGCTCGAGAATTACATGGGCGGTGACAACGTCCTGGTCTTACCGGCTACTCTCGGCTGCAAGCCCAAGACCACCGTCTCGAAACAGGGCGCGCACATCGGCGTCGCAGAAGGATCATGTAATTGGACATTACGACGTTGTCGCTGTAGCCAAGGAGAGCGGTCTGTGCGGCGCGCCGATATAAGTGCCCACCCTACACTCTTCGAATCCCGTCGTGCTCTGCGGTCACACCACGTACTGAATCATTCCGCAGCGTCGTCCGTGCCGCTCTAATCAACATGCTCTGACCGCCAGAAACTTGTCTTCCATGCACACATCTACGCAAAACCCCTTGGACCCGTTCCATCCGCTGTTCGACGCGTTCCGCGTTGCAGGAAATTTTCCGCACGTCGTCTGCGGTACCTCGACATCGGAAAGTCTCGACGCCATCCTGAGCCATGCTCGCCAGACGGAGCACCTCTCGGGATATCAATGTCGTCGGGAAGAGCTTCCTCTGGATATGCAGGCGGCAATGAAAGCCGACAAATGCATTGTCCTCACTGCAATCAGTGTCGGGAACATCGACTGGGCCTCGACCTTTCTGAACAGAATCAGAATCGGGATGGTTTGCGACGAAGGGTGGAACATTTCCACCCTATTGACGTTCGGGAAGGGACCGTGGCAACTCGACCCACACCACTTCCATTACACATTGCTGAACCTTCAGCAAACCTTGGCAGTCGCCTTTATCTCTGAAGGATCATGGATTGTGGTGAACTATCACTGGAGCCGCGAGAAAGTGACGCAGCTTCATACGTTTGCCTGGGTCAGCGGACTCAACATCCTAAGTGCGCTACCGGAGGATCACCAAGAATATCAGGGTCTTCTAACAGTTCATCACCGTGATTATCATAACGCCACGTCCGGACAGATAGGCGAATATGAATACGATTCCTTGCCTAGCCTCTACGTGTCGGAGGATTATTCGAATAGCAATCTGCTGTTCCCTATCGAAACTTTCGAAAGTCCGGCAGTACAAGGTTTTGTCGATGGAATGCCACAACCGACCGTTTTTGGAACGCCGCCTCCCTCCTTGCCGTGGGACGAGTACGTCGCGTACGCTGCCACGCCAAGCGATATTCCAATAGCCCGACCGGAAACCGTCGAATCTACCGCTCCAGTCTTTGCAAGTTGCGACTACCTGTTGGCGCACGACGATGACGCAGGCAAATCGCCTTCCGGTCACGAAGCAAGTGAAACCGAAGAATACTTGATGAGCTATCTCCGGGTGCACAAGAGCTTCACGTTTCACAACAAAACGTTTCAGTAGTAGCCACTCTGAGCTAGCGTTGATGCACGGTGATCTCGCGATGCAGGTCGCGTGGCTTCGCCCACAGTTCGGGAATTCTCACCTGTGACCCAAACGGAATGACCGATTTAAAACGCCCAACCTGAGTGAAGATTTGAGTCGACGCCTTACACTCATCAGCATCCTGGCCGAAGTCGTTGCAGACATATCTCTGTAACGAACGTATCGAGCCCGAGAGGAAACACGCGTCCTGCATCCTGGGTTCATCAGGCCGGATTGCCATCGCGAAAATCAATTGCCCTCCTCGCAGCAAGCCGGGGAGACAGACGGGAAGCTGGACCTGAACTGGCTGAAGGGCACATCGATATCCGAGGTGATGCCGGCTGGCGACGGACATTACACTGTGACAACACAGGCGCGTGGCGGCATGACACCGTGGGGAGAAGTCAAAGCGTCGAATCTGAAGCGCGCCGACGAATACTGCAGGCAGCAAGGCAAGCAGATGCTCAGGTCGACATGCAAACGCACGGCGTTCGCGGCTGGACGCCGCACAAGAAGCTGAACTGAAATGCGCGTGCGTGACGGGCAGGAGGTCGTCGCAAAGCGAACCCGGGCAGCTTCCCCGATACGAACTTGGTGCTTGGGTAGCTGCACGGCACGCCCGAGGACATCAGGACAGATTTCATTTGCAAATCGGTTTTGCAGCGCGCCGCGCGCCAGACCATATTTGTTTGCAAACGGGGAATTGCGGGGCAAGACGAATAGTCATACAAAACAGTGACTTAGCCAGTTGCGTCAGGACACGTTTTGTTTGCAAACATCCAGGAGCCGCTCCGCATGTCCCTCACCTCACGTCAACAAGGCGCGATCACACTCGCGAGCGGCGGGCTGCTGATGGGCACGATCGGCGTGTTCGTCGAAGAGGCGCGGCTCGACGCGCTGACACTCGTGTTCTTTCGCTGCCTGTTCGGCTTGCTGTCGCTCGCTGCGTATTGCGCGTGGCAGGGGTTCTTCACGCGAGCGCATTTCACGCGCCGCACGGTCGTGCTGGCGCTCATCTCCGGCGTGCTGATGGTCACGCAGTGGGTGGGTTTCTTCGATGCGATCCATCGCACCAGCATCGCGGTGGCGACCGTGGTGTTTCATGTCCAGCCGTTCTGGGTCGTGCTGATCGGCGCGGCGCTGTTCAACGAGCGCCTCGGCGTGGACCGGCTCGGCTGGATCGCAACCGCGTTCGTCGGACTCGTGCTCGCATCGGGCGTCGCCGCTGCGCAGAATCTGCAGGGGCATGCGAGTTATCTGATCGGTATCGGCGAAGCGTTGGTGGGCTCGCTGCTGTATGCGAGCGTCACGTTGATTGCGAAGGGACTCGGCGAATTGCGGCCGCATCTGCTGACGCTCGCGCAGTGCGCGGTCGGCGTGGTGTGCCTGCCGTTCATCGCACCGCTGAGCGCCGTGCATATTGGCCCGATGCAATGGTTCTGGCTGATCGGCATGGGCGTGTTGCACACGGGCCTTGCCTATGTGCTGATTTACGGCGCGCTGCCGAAGCTGAGCACGCCGGTCATCGCGGTGCTGCTGTTCGTCTATCCGCTCACTGCGATCGCGGTGGATGCGCTCGTGTACGGCCGCGCGCTGTCGCTGCCGCAACTCGCGGGCATGGCACTGATCGTGGTCGCGAGTCTGGGGGTCAATCTCGGCTGGCCGCTGCTGTCGTTGCTGCATGTTGGCGGCCGGGCGCGGACAGAGGCGGATTGAGGACGAGGCGGATGGAGGCTGCATGGACCACGCGGGCCCATGCGGGACCATGCGGGACCACGCGGTCCCATGCTGGGACCATGCGCCGGGCAGCCCTCCCCGCCTCTCGACCCAACACCCGCCCTCACTGCGGCAACTCTTCCCCTTTCGTCTCCGGCGCGAACGGAATCACGAACAGACCGATCACGAACGCGAGCGCCGTCAACGCGACCGGCACGCCGAGCGTATGCATGTGCAGCACCGCCGCGCCGAGCAGAAAGTTGACGCCGGCGCCGATGAACCGCCCGAACGATGTACAGAACGCGAACGCCGTTGCCCGCACGCGGGTTTCGAATTGCTCCGGCAACCACAGGCTGAACAGCGCGAAGTTGCCGCCGAAAAAGCCCAGCACGAAGAGCCACGCGATGAACGGAGCGAGCCCGTTCGGCAGATAGAACGCCCAGCCGAAACTGCCGGCGATCGACACCGCCATGCCCGCGAAGTAGATCGCCAGCGTATTCTTGCGCCCGACGCGCTCGGCGAGCGGCGGCAACGCGAGACAGCCGAGAATGGTCCCGATCGACAACAAGCCCGTGGCCAGCGACGCCGTCCTGACCGAATCGATCTTCGTCATGCCGGCGCGAGTCGCCAGTTGAATCACTGCGGACGGCTCGTACACCGCACCGGCCCATAGTCCGATGATCGCGATCGTCAACAGGATGCACGCCACCCAGGTGCGGCGCCGATAGGTCGGGCCGAAGATTTCGCGCAGCGGTTTGGTCGGCACGGCGCGCGCTTCGGCCTTCTGCCACTTGTCCGTTTCCTTCACGCGCAGCAAGATCAGAATCGCGACCACCACCGGCACCGCGCCGGTCAGGAACATCGCGCGCCAGCCGTAATGCACGCCAATCGTGTAGTTGAGCGCCGCGGCGAGGAAGAAGCCGGCGTAGTAACCCGTTTGCAGATAACCCGCGCCCATCTTGCGGCGATCCTCCGGCCACGCTTCCGCCACGTAAGTGCCGGCCAACGCCCATTCGCCGCCAATGCCGACGCCGGCAATGAAGCGGTAAATGCCGAGCTGCCACACGTTGGTCGAAGTCGCGGCGAGCCCCGTGAAAATCGCGAACGTGACGATGGTGCCGGCCAGCACCTTGGTCCGGCCGAAGCGGTCGGCGAGCGGCCCCCAGATGAACGACAGACCCCATCCGACCAGGAACAGCGCGAACAGAATCGAACCGGCGAGACCGACGTTCGACGGCGTGGCCGCAAAACCGGAGCGCGGCAGCAATTCGGTCAAGGCTGGCGTCAACACGAGCGCGTAGATGAACGAGTCCATCCCGTCGAGTGTCCAGCCGGCCCATGCTCCCCAGAATCCTGCAATCTGCGAACGATTGAGCGGCGTGCGGCGCCGCGCGACCGACGTGCGGTCGGTTACTGAATTCATCATGCTCCTCCGGCCTTTAATGGCTGACGTACATAACGGAAACAACAGGAACAACAGGAACTACGGGAACTACGGGAACAACGGGAGATGGCGCGCGTAGCTGAGAGTTGATCCGAGGCGTCCTCGTAGCGCGAAGGAGCGTCCTCTGCGGCCGGCCCGGCAAGCAATCTTTCCGGGTTTGTCCGCGTGTAAAGCGCGTCTTTTTATATATAATATTTGATACCATGAGCGACACAACAGATGGTTTTCCCCTGGACGCCCCGGCACGCAACCCGCTTTTGCCTGCGGCGGCACCGCGCGAGAGCACTTCGCGTGTGATCGCGGAGGCACTGCGCGCGGCGATTGTCGACGGCACACTGGCGCCCGGCGCGCCGCTGCGCCAGGACGCGATCGCGCGGCACTTTTCCGTCAGCGCGATTCCGGTGCGCGAGGCGCTGCGCCAGCTCGAGAGCGAAGGCTGGGCGAGAGTCGCGGTGAACAAGGGCGCAACGGTCGCACCGTTGTCGGCGAATGAAGCGCGCGAGATCTATGAGATCCGTTCCGCGCTCGAGAGCCTCGCGCTCAGCCTCGCGATTCCGAATCACACCGCCGCAACGCTGCGCGAAGCCACCCGCCTGTGCCGCGCCGCCGAACTCGAGCCGGACCCGTCGTTGTACGTCACGCGCAACGCGGCGTTCCACATGAGCCTGTATGCGCCCGCCGGGCGGCCACAACTCCAGGAGATGATCGGCACGCTGCATCGGCGTGGCGACAGATATCTGCGCCTGAAGTTTGATTTGCCGTCGCACAAGGGCGAGTCCGACCGTGAGCACGCCGCGCTGCTCGACGCCGTGCAACGGCGCGACATCGCCGCCGCGCAGTCGCTGGTGGCCGCGCACCTGCTTGACACCGGCAAGCTGTTGCATCGTTTCCTGACTGAACGCACGCAGGCGGAAGCCGCGCTTGCGAATCAACCGAAGCCGCGCGGCCGACGCCCGCGCACCACCACCGGGAGTTGACTGAGCCAATGAACCGACCCGCCGAAGCCGCTACGTCCCCTACGTCCCCTGCGTCCCCTTCGTCATCACCCGCCGCCCGCTCATGGACCACGCGTCGCGACGAAAAGAATCGTCGTCTCGCGGCCATCGCACCCTGGCTCGAAGACGGCGTCCTGCCGGCCCGCCGCATCGTCGATGCGCTCGAAACGCTGATCCAGCCGGGCGAGCGCGTCGCGCTGGAAGGCGACAACCAGAAGCAGGCGGACTTCCTGTCCCGCTCGCTCGCCAAAGTCGATGCGCACAAGCTGCACGACGTGCATCTGCTGATTTCGAGCATCAGTCGTCCTGAACATCTGACGCTGTTCGAGCGCGGCATCGCGCACAAGGTCGATTTCTCGTTTGCCGGGCCGCAGAGTCTGCGGGTGGCGCAACTGCTCGAAGACGGCCAGCTCGAAATCGGCGCGATCTATACATATGTCGAGCTGTACGCGCGCATGTTCGTGGACCTGACACCACACGTCGCGCTGCTGTGCGCGGAAAAAGCCGACCGTCACGGCAACCTGTACACCGGCCCGAATACCGAAGACACCCCGACCATCGCCGAGGCCGCCGCGTTCCGCCACGGCATCGTGATCGTGCAGGTCAACGAGGTCGTCGACGAACTGCCGCGCGTCGACATTCCCGGCTCATGGGTCGACGTGGTCGTGCAGGCGGACCGGCCGTTCGCGGTGGAACCTTTATTCACGCGCGATCCGCGCCACATCGGCGACCTGCAGGTGCTCACCGCGATGATGGTGATTCGCGGCATCTATGAACCGTATGGCGTGAGCTCGCTGAATCACGGCATCGGCTTCGACACCGCGGCGATCGAATTGCTGCTGCCCACTTACGGCGAGTCGCTCGGTCTGAAGGGCAAGATCTGCCGTAACTGGACGCTCAATCCGCATCCCACCATGATCCCCGCGATCGAATCCGGCTGGGTCGACAGCATCCATTGCTTCGGCAGCGAAGTCGGCATGGAGGCATATATCGAGGCACGCCCCGACGTGTTCTTCACCGGCAACGACGGCAGCCTGCGCTCGAACCGCGTGCTGTGCCAACTGGCCGGGCAGTACGGCGTCGATCTGTTCATCGGTTCGACGCTGCAGATCGATGCCGACGCGAATTCGTCGACCGTCACGCGCGGGCGGCTCGCCGGCTTCGGCGGTGCGCCGAACATGGGCCACGATCCGCGCGGGCGGCGTCATTCGAGCGAAGCGTGGCTCAAGCTGCTCAAGGACCAGGGCCCGGTGTCGCGCGGCCAGAAGCTGGTCGTGCAACTGGCCGAGACGTACAAAAAGGGCGGCGAGCCGACCTTCGTCGATGAACTCGACGCGGTTGCGGTCGGCGCGAAAAACGGCATGCCGGTCGCGCCGGTGATGATCTACGGCGACGATGTCAGCCACGTCGTCACCGAGGAAGGCATCGCGCATCTGCACAAGGCCGAAGGCATCGACGAGCGGCGCGCGGCAGTGGCCGCTGTCGCCGGCGTGACGCCGATCGGCTTGCGCGCGAAGCCGGAGAAGACCGCCGAGTTGCGCCGGCGCGGCATCGTCGCGTATCCGGAAGACCTCGGCATTCGCCGTGGCGAAGCCAAGCGCTCGCTGCTGGCGGCACGCAGCATCGACGATCTGGTGACGTGGTCGGGCGGTCTGTACGCGCCGCCGGCGCGCTTCAGGAGCTGGTAACGATGGCGCCCGCTGCTTTGCGCGAGCATGCGCAGCCATCGTCCACGCCCGCTGCGCGCGGCACGCTCACCGATGCGCCGCTTGCCGATGCGCCGCTTGCCGATGCGTCGCTCACCGACGCGCAGCTGGCGCGTTACGCCGTCACCGCGCTGATCGAGGAAGCGCAGCTCACGCCGAAGCCCGCGCTGGTCGACCAGCGTGGCAGCGGCGCGCATCGCGACCTCGATCTCGCGACGATGCTGCGCTCGGCGCAAGCGCTCGAGCCGACCTTCGCGGCGCTCGCGCGGGTGGCGCGCCGCCGTGGCGAACCGTCCGCGCTACTGCGCACCGAACTCGCGCAGATCGGCCGCGCTGGCGAGCAGCAGATGCTACGCGCCACCGGCGGCAGCAATGCACATCGCGGCGCAATCTGGATCGTCGGCCTGCTGGTGGCCGGCGCGTGCGTGGACGCAGCGATACCTGGCAATCCTGTGTATCCCGACGCGGCGCGAATCTGCATGCGCGCCGCGCAAATCGCGTGCCTTCCCGACCGCTTCGCCGCGCCATCGGACAGCCATGGCGAACGCGCACGGCAGCGCTATCAGGTGGGCGGCGCGCGCCGCGAAGCGCAGGAGGGTTTCCCGCACGTGATCGACGTCGGCCTGCCCGCGTTGCGCGCGGCGCGCGATCAACGGATCGACGAAAGCGCTGCACGCGTCGACGCATTGCTCGCGATCATGAGCTCGCTCGACGACACCTGCCTGCTGCATCGCGCGGGCCTGGCCGGTTTGCACGCCGGCCAGCACGGCGCGCGCCGCGTGCTGGCCGCCGGCGGCAGCGCGACGCCAGCGGGCCGCGCCGCGCTGGCCGCGCTCGAACACGAACTGCTGTCGCTCAACGCATCGCCTGGCGGCGCGGCCGATCTGCTCGCCGCCACCCTCTTTCTCGACATGCTGGCGCATCACGACGCCGGCCGGAGCCCAGAGCCATGGAACATCTGACCTTCGACTATCCGGCGCAACGCGCCGTCACGACCCGCGCGCATGTCGGCGTGGTGGGTTCGGGCGATCTGGAGGTGCTGCTGTCGCCCACCGATCCCGCCAACGCACTCAACGCACACGTGGTCGTGCGCACTAGCGTCGACGGCTACAGCCACATCTGGAAGAGCGTGCTCGACCGTTTTTTCACGCGCTACGACGGCGCCGCGCGCATCGAGATCAACGACTTCGGCGCGACACCCGGCGTGGTCGCGTTGCGGCTTGCGGAAGCGGCCGAGGCCGCCGAATCAGGAGACGACGCATGAATCACGCCGCCAACGCTCATCGCGCGCCGCTGCTGCGCGAGAGTTTCATCGAACTGCCGGCGCGCGAACGCGCCCGCGCGCTGCTGGACGCCGGCAGCTTTCGCGAACTGCTCGGCCCGTTCGACAAAATCGAATCGCCGTGGCTGCCGATGCAAGACATCGTCTGTCAGGCGGATGACGGCTGCGTGATCGCACGCGGCACGCTCGACGGCGAGCCTGCCGTGATCGCCGCGATCGAATCCGCGTTCCAGGGTGGCAGCATCGGTGAAGTGTCGGGCAGCAAGATCGCCGCCGCGCTCGAGATGGCGCTGCGCGACTGCGAACGCGGCAAGCTCGTGCGCCCAGTCGTGCTGTTCGAAACCGGCGGTGTGCGTTTGCAGGAAGCCAATCTGGGCCTCGCGGTAATCGCCGAGATTCAGGCCGCGATCGTCGCGTTGCGTCGGCACGTGCCGGTGGTCGGCGTGATCGCGGGCATGGTTGGCTGCTTCGGCGGCATGTCGCTCGCGGCCGCGCTGTGCTCGTATCTGGTCGTGACGAAGCAGGGGCGGCTCGGCATGAACGGCCCCGAAGTGATCGAGCAGGAAGCGGGCATCGACGAACTCGACGCGAGCGACCGGCGCCGTGTGTGGCAACTGATCGGCGGCGAACAGCGGGCGGCGACCGCGCTCGCCGATCAATTGGTCGACGACGCTACCGACGCGGTGCGCTCCGCTGTGCGTGCCGCGTTCGCGCAGGGGGTGCCGGCCGCGCATCGCAGCGAACAGGTCGACACCTTCCTGGACCGGCTCGCGCAAATCGACCCCGCCAGCGTCACGCCGCAAACCATGCGTGACGTGTACAACCCGCCCTCCCACCACGCCACCAGCAAGGAGCAGGCATGAGCGACATTTCCATCAGCCGCGGCGCGCGCTGGTTCCATGCGCTCGCCGGCGAACCTGCCGGCAAGGCGCCCGTATGGAGCGGCGATGCGCCGCTCGGCGGCGAGACCGCGCGCTTCATCACGGTCGTGCCCGATCCTGCCAACCGCTTTCCACGCGCGATCGATAACGTGGTCGGTCTCGAACAGGGCTGGCGGCTCGCACGCGCCGTGCGCGAAGCAATCGCGTTCGACGCCGCGAGCGGCACGCGCCGCCCGATCGTCGCGATCGTCGATGTGAAAAGCCAGGCGTATGGCTATCGCGAGGAAATGCTCGGCATCCACCTCGCGTGCGCGGCCGCCGTCGATGCGTATGCGTCGGCGCGCGACGCCGGCCATCCGGTGATCGCGCTGATCGTCGGGCCGGCGATGTCGGGCGCGTTCCTCGCGCACGGCTACCAGGCCAATCGCATCGTCGCGCTCGACGCGCCCGGCACGATGGTCCACGCGATGGGCAAGGAAGCCGCCGCACGCGTCACGCGCCGCACGGTCGAAGCGCTCGACGCGCTCGGCGAAACCATCGTGCCGATGTCGTATTCGATGGCGTCGTTCGCCAAGCTCGGCCTGCTCGACCAGTTGATCGAAGGTATCGATGCCGATGCGCCGGACGCCACGCAGATCGAACGGGTACGTCAGGTGCTGTGCGAGCAGATTCGCGGCGCACGCGAGGGTGGCCGCACGCTCGCGCATCGGCTCGAATCGGCTGCGGCGCACAAGCATCGCGCGGCATCGATCGAGGTGCGCCGGCGGCTCGCCGAACAATGGGATGCAGAGTGATGCGCGTTTGCGCGGCCCCGCCGTTCGTCGCCACGCGCGTGTTGTCATGCGACCCGCGATGGCGGCCGCACGACTTGCTGTGCCTGAAACGATTGGCTGCATTCGATGACGAACCGGCATGGGTTCGCGAGGCTTTCGAGCGCGCGCCGTATGCGGTCGTCAGACGCGCGCCGGCCGAGGCAGGCTATGTGGCGATCGGCGTACGCGGAGTCGAGCGCGCGCAGCGCTACGGCACGTGGGCACGGTCGACCGATATCGTGTCCGCCGTGCCGCCGGAGACGTTGGTGCAAACGTCCGCGCCAGCCGGACGCGATGCATTGCCGCCGTTCGTCGCCCTCTGCGCGTTGAGGAGCGACGCGGCCAGCCTGCTACGCGGATTCGTTTGGGGACCAACGGGCAGTGCCGGTTTCGAACTGGCCACACGAACGCCGACCGTGACCGGGTCGAGCGATCTCGATTTGCTGATCCGCACGCCCGCACCGCTCGCGCACGACCTTGCCCGTGAACTGGCCGAGTACCTGCAAGCGCTCGCTCAACGCGTCGGCATTCGTGTGGACGCGCAACTCGACACGCCCGCGGGCGGCGTCGCGCTGGTCGAGTGGGCCACGGGCAAAGCGCGCGTGATGGCGCGCCATGCAAGCGGCCCGCAGCTGGTCGCCGATCCGTGGGCGATCGCTCGCGGCGGCTACGCGTAATGCTCGCGCTGCTATTCCCCGGCCAGGGCGCGCAGACCGACGGCTTCCTGCACCGTCTGCCGCAACATCGCGCGGTGCGCGACACGTTTGATGAGGCCTCCCAGGTAATTGGCGCCGATGTCCTGACGCTGGATACGCTGGACGCGTTGCGCTCGACCGTCGCAGTGCAGATCAGCTTGACGATCGCGGGCGTGGCCGTGGCGCGCGCGCTCGCCGACGAACAACTCACGGCGGACATCAGCGCGGGCTTGTCGGTTGGTGCGTATGCGGCGGCGGTGAGTTGCGGCGCGCTGCGGTTCGATCACGCGTTGAAGATGGTACGGCGGCGCGCCGAGTTAATGGAGGCCGCGTATCCATCGGGTTATGGTCTGGCGGCAATCTCGGGTTTGACCGAGCATCAACTGGAAACACTCGCCGCGCGGCATGCGGATGAGGACCGGCAGCGCGTCTATATCGGCAATGTGAATGCGCCGCGGCAGATCGTGATGGCGGGCAGCAACGATGCGCTGGACGCCTTCATCGCCCGCGCGCTGGCGGCCGGCGCGCGCAAGGCCACGCGGCTCGCGGTGAGCGTGCCGTCGCATTGCGAACTGCTCGCGCACGCCACCGACGAACTGCTCGCCTTTGCACGCGAGTTGCCGTTTCACGCACCGCACAGCGTCTACGTCGGCAATCGCGGCGGCCGGCCTTTGTACACGGCGGATGCGATCCGCGACGATCTGGCGACCAACATGCGCTACACCGTGCGCTGGTTCGACGCGGTCACGGCGATGCAGGAAATGGGTGCCCGCGTGCTGATCGAAGCGCCGCCAGGCGAGGTGTTGACGCACATCGTGCGCGATCACGTTCCGGACAGCACCGCGCTCGCTGCCAGCGCCTTCGCGTTTGGCCGGCTCGTGGCGACGGCCCGAAGACGCCTCGCTACAGATTGACGGCGTGCGCGCCGTGCCCACAACGGTGCGCACGCCGCGCGATCATGCCTGTTCCGGCGCGCGTCCAAGCACTTGCGAATCCGACGCCGTCGTCGACGTGTCGCTATGCGGTCGTTCACGTCCGGTGGTCGCCACTGCGCCGGTGCCGCCGGTACGCCCCACCGACTTCGCATGCCGCTCGATCAGCCGTTGCAACAAGCAGAACGCGCACAGCAGCGCGCCGATCACGATGCGCGTCCACCACGAGCTGAGCGTGCCGTCGAATGTGATCAGCGCCTGGATCGTGCCGAGTATGCCGACGCCGAACAGCGAGCCGATCACGTAGCCCACACCGCCCGTGAGCAGCGTGCCGCCGATCACGGTGGCCGCGATCGCGTCGAGCTCCATGCCCTGCCCCTGCAGGCCGTAGCCCGACAGCACGTAGAAGGTGAACACCGCGCCGCCGAGCGCGGAACAGAAGCCGCTCAGCCCATATACGCCAATGCGCGTGTGCGCGACCGGCAGGCCCATCAGCAACGCCGAACGCGGGTTACCGCCAATCGCGTACACGTTGCGGCCGAAACGCGTGAAGTGCGCGACGTAGATCGCGGCGGCGAGCGTCACCAGCGCGATCAGTACATTCGCCGTCACGGAGCCGATGCCGATGTTCAGGCGGTACGCCGAGATCTTCTGGAACGTCGGATCGCTGATGGTGATCGACTGCGTGGTGATCAGGAAACACAGGCCGCGTGCGAAGAACATGCCGGCCAGCGTCACGATGAACGCCTGCAGGCGAAAGAAGTGAATCAGCGCGCCCTGCACGACGCCGAACACCGTACCCATCAGCAGCACGATCGGGATGATTACCCAGACGGACAGATGCATGTGCTCGGCCAGCACCGCCTCGACGATGGTCGTCAGCGCGACCACCGAGCCCACCGACAGATCGATGCCGCCGGACACGATCACGAAGGTCATGCCGATCGCGACGATCAGCAGAAACGCGTTGTCGACCAGCAGATCGAGCAGCACCTGCCCCGAGAAGAAGCCGGTGTACATCACCGAGCCGAAACCGAACAGCGCGCAGAACAGCAGGATCGTGACGGCGATCGGCAGCGTGCGCGGATCGACGACACGGGCCAACGCTTCGAGCAGTCGTTTCATCGTGCCACCCCGCGTTGCCTGATGATCGAGCTTCCGACCGACATCGCCAGCGCACGCGCCGCCGGCGACTGGATCACGCTGACCGCGAGCACCACCGCCGCCTTGACGACGAGCGTCGCTTCGGGCGGCACGCCAATCGAATACGTCGTATAGGTCAGCGTCTGGATGATCAGCGCGCCGAGCACCGTGCCCGCGAAACTGAAGCGGCCGCCGAGCAGCGACGTGCCGCCGAGCGTCACCGCGAGAATCGCGTCGAGTTCGAGCAGCAGGCCGGCATTGTTGCCGTCGGCGCTGCGCACATTCGAGCTGATCAGGATGCCGGCCATCGCGGCGGTCAAACCCGAGAAGCTGTACACCGCGAACACGAGCGCCTTGGAGCGCAGGCCGACCAGACGCGTCGCGACCGGATTGACGCCGATCGCGCGAATGAAAAGCCCGAGCGCCGTCCCTTCGACGAGCGCGGCGGTAGCCAGCACGGCCACCGTGGCGATCCAGACCGAACAGGGCACGCCGAGCCAGTAGCCGCCGCCGACGAACAGATAGCCGGCCGCGCCGATCGGAATGATCTGCCCGGCTGTCAGCAACTGCGCGATGCCACGACCGGCGACCATCAGGATCAACGTGGCGATGATCGGCTGCATGCCGACGAACGACACCAGCAGGCCGTTCCACATGCCGCTCAGCAAGCCGACGAGCAACGCGGCCACCAGCGCCTGCACGATCAACCCCGCGCCCGGCACGGGTTGCGTCGCGAGGATCGTGGCTGCGGCGGCGCCCGCGATCGCCACCACCGCGCCGACCGAAATGTCGATGCCGCGCGTCGCGATCACGAGCGTCATGCCGATCGCGACGAGCACCAGCGGCGCGGCGCGATTCAGCACGTCGATCGGCGCGCCGAACAGATGGCCGTCGAGCATGCGCAGCGACAGGAAATGCGGATTGACCCACAGGTTCAGGATGCACAGCAACGCGAGCGTGACGCACGGCCAGAGCAACGGACGCTCGACGCCGTCACGGGCGAACCAGTTCGATAGCTTCATTCGCCGCTCCCCGCGATGAGTCGATAGATGTTGTCCTCGTTCGATGCCTTGCCGGCGACCTCCGCGATCTTGCGACGGTCGCGCAGCACCGCGACGCGATGGCTGACCCGCAGCACCTCGCCGATTTCCGACGAAATGAACAGGATGCTCAGACCATTCGCGCACAGCGCGAGCAGGCGATCCATGATGTCGAACTTGGCGGCGACGTCGATACCGCGCGTGGGTTCGTCGAGAATCAGCAGCTTGGGATCGGTCGCGAGCCAGCGCGCCAGCAGCGCTTTCTGCTGGTTGCCGCCGGACAGCAGGGCGATCGGCTGCTCGGCGTCCGCGGCCTTGATGCCGAGCCGCTCGATCCACAGATCGGCCAGCTCGCGGGCGCGCTGCCGGCTGATCTTGCGCAACCAGCCGCGCCGCGCCTGTAGCGCCAGCATGATATTTTCGCGGATCGACAGCTCGGCGACGATGCCCTCTTTCTTGCGGTCTTCCGCGCAATAGCCGATGCGGTGATGGACCGCATCGCGTGGCGAACGTAGCCGCACCGGTTGCCCTTCCACAAGCATCGTGCCGCTGTCCGCGCGGTCCGCGCCGAACAGCAGGCGCGCGGTTTCCGTGCGGCCCGAGCCGAGCAAGCCGGCGAGACCGAGAATCTGCCCGGGCTGAACCTCGAGGTCGATGGGCTGAAGCGTGCCGCGCCGTCCGACGCCGCGCAGCTCGACGAACGGCTGACCCGCCTGTGCGTCCTGTGCGTCCTGCGCATCTTCGTGGGAGTCGTGCGCGGCGTGCGCGGCGTGCCCTTCGTGGGCGGCTTCGCGCAAACGCGCGCTCATGCGCTCGTGGCCGACCATCTTCGACACCAGCTGATCGGCCGGCAGATCACGCGCGAGGTATTCGCCTTCGCGCTCGCCGTTGCGCATCACCGTAATGCGGTCGGAGATCGCGTAGGTCTGTTCGATGAAATGCGTGACGAACAGAATCGCGATGCCCGATTGCTTAAGATGCCGAAGTATTTTGAAAAGCTGCGCGACTTCGCTGTCGTCGAGACTCGAAGTCGGCTCGTCGAGAATCAGCACGCGGGCGTCGACCGACAGCGCCCGCGCGATCGCCACCATCTGCTGCACGGCGATCGGATACGCGTCGAGCGAGCGCGTCACGTCGAGCGTCACATCCAGACGCGCCAGCGCGGCCTGGGCGCGCCGCTTGATGTCGGGCCAGTCGATCGCGCCGAAGCGGCGCGGCTGCCGTCCGGCGAAAATATTCTCCGCCACCGACAGGTTCGGGCACAGGTTCACTTCCTGATAGAGCGTGCGCACGCCGGCCGCTTCGGCCTCCTGCGGCGACGCGAAAGCGACCACCTCGCCGCCGAGGCGGATCGTGCCGGCATCCGGCGCGACCACGCCGGTGAGCACGTTGATCAAGGTGGATTTGCCGGCGCCGTTCTGTCCCATCAACGTATGAATCTCGCCGGGAAAGAGACGGAAATCGACCTGCTGCAGCGCCTTCACGCCGGGGAATGTCCTGCTGACGCCAGAGGTGGCGAGAAGGGGTTCGGGCAAAGATACGGCGCGCCCGGTGCCACTCGCGCCCGGCGCGAGCGCGCCGTGATGCACCGGCTGATTCGGTTCTGAAGCGGGATGGGTCATGGACCTCGCTCGATCGGCTATGCGTGGTTCGGCAGGCTCCGGTGGCGTTCATCTGAAAAGAGACCGCCCGCTGCCGAAGCAACGCGGGCGGCCAGGCACCACTGGAGAAACCTGTTCGATCTGTCCGTACTGTGCATCTCCCGGGCGCCGCGTGAGCGGCGCCCTTCGTTAGGACAACCTGATAGTTCGCCTCAGTACTTGCGCGTCGGCAGAGTCTGCGCGGCAACGCTCATCGGGAAGACGGTCTCTTCCGTCAGGATGCGCTTGGGCAACGGCTTGCCGGCCACGACGTCCTTCACCGCGGACATCAACTGCGGCCCGAGCAATGGGCTGCACTCCACATCCACGTTCATCTTGCCCGCGGCCATCGCCTGGAAGCCGCCTTTGGTCGCATCGAACGAAACGACGATGGGGTCCTTGCCCGGATGCATGCCGGCCTCTTCCATGGCCTGGATGGCACCGAGCGCCATATCGTCGTTATGCGCATAAACTACGTTAATTTTATTCCCATAGGTTTTTATAAACGCTTCCATGACCTGCTTGCCGCCGGCCAGTGTGAAATCACCGCTTTGCGACGCGATGATTTTGAACTTGGGATCGCTCTTGATCACTTCGATCAGACCGGAGTGCCGGTCGTTGGCAGGTGCCGAGCCGACCGTGCCCTGAAGTTCGGCGATGTTGATCGGCCCTTTGTCGTCCTTATAGTGCTCAGCGAGCCAATGGCCGCCGCGCCGACCTTCTTCCAGGAAGTCGGAACCAATCATCGTCACATACAGCGATGTGTCTTTCACGTCGATGTTGCGGTCGGTGAGAATCACCGGAATATTCGCGGCTTTCGCTTCGCGCAACACGGGTTCCCAACCGGATTCGACGACCGGCGAAAATGCGATCACATCCACTTTCTGCGCGATGTACGAGCGGATCGCCTTGATCTGGTTTTCCTGCTTCTGCTGCCCGTCGGAGAATTTGAGCTTGATCTTCGCGTCCGCTGCGGCGGACTTGATCGATTCGGTGTTGGCGGTTCGCCATGCGCTTTCTGCGCCAACCTGCGCGAAGCCGAGGGTAATCTGTTTGTCTTGCGCGAAAGCGCCCGGCGTAGCCAGCGTCAGCGCGCCGATGCCCGCGGAAAGTGCGATTGCGCCCAACGCACGACACGCGGCACGTCGTGTATTCGCCATGACTGTCTCCTGTTCGTTGTTGTGTAGGCGACCCAGCGAACCTGCCCAGCGCTTGCGGCCCGTACGGTGCATGGATCGTGATGTAGCGTACTGTGTGAGGCGTTACCCGTCCAATCATATGATTCGCATCGACGATACCAATTTTGGTATAGCGCGCGGGATCGATATGGCGGGAAATGAGCGCTAGTTTGTTGGGCGTGAAACGCACGCAGCGCGGCGGCACGACCGGGCGTTGATGTGCTGAGTGGAGCCCGCCGCTGAACCACCGGACAAGCCGGTGCCCGTCCGATTGGATGACTCACTGGGCAGCCGCGACCGCTCGCGGCGTCACCCAGCGAAACGTCAGGTTGATACGCTCGCCACTCACGCGCGGCTCCTTCGGCACCCGATGCCGCCACTGTGCCTGCGTGTCGCCCTTCATCACCAGCAGACTGCCGCCCTTCAGCGAATAGGACTGCACGACGCCGGTCTTGTTGTGTCGCAAATCGAAAGTGCGCGCGACGCCCAGGCTGACCGACGCGATCACCGGCCGGGCGCCGAGCTCGGGTTCGCGGTCCGCGTGCCAGCCCATGCTGTCGTTGCCGCTGCGGTAGCGGTTGATCAGCACGCTGTTGAAGCGCGCGCCGCAGACAGCCTCGGCGGCGGCCTTGAGCTGCGCGACGGCAGGCGTCCACGGCTGGGGCACGTTGCGAATGCCCGAGTAGACGTACACCGCGTCCGGCTCGCCCTGCCACGCGGTCAGACGCGGCAGCGGCACGCGGCCGGCGGGCGTGCCGATCATGTCCTGACGCCATTGCACTTCGTCGATCAGTTGCGTCAACGCCTGCGCCGCCGCGTCGGGCGTGAGCCAGTCGGGATACCAGTCGACCTCGGGCGTCGGCAGGTGGTCGAAAAGATCGGTCATGAGTGTCTGGATGCGATCGTGCGGGCAAAGCGAGCGTGGGCGGGAACCCTGGCTATTATGGCGGCAACGGCGAATACGCTCATCCGCACAGGTTGCGCTGTTATTCCAGTCTCACTTCTGATTTTCAACGGACCACCATCATGACCCTTTCCGATCAGGCGCTCGATCAACTTTTTCGTGAAGCGCGCACGCATAACGGCTGGCAGCCCAAACCAGTCGACGATGCCATGCTCAGGCAGCTCACCGAACTGGCGCTGCTCGGCCCGACCTCGGCCAATTCGAGCCCGGGCCGCTTCGTTTTCGTCAAGACGCCGCAAGCCAAGGAAAAGCTGCGCCCGGCTTTGTCGGCAGGCAATCTCGACAAGACGATGGCGGCGCCGGTCACGGTGATCGTCGGGATGGATATGGCGTTTTACGAGCATCTGCCGAAATTGTTTCCGCATGCGGACGCGCGCAGCTGGTTCGTCGGCAACGACAAGGCGATCGCGGATACCGCGTTTCGCAATTCCACGCTGCAAGGCGGCTATCTGATTCTCGCGGCCCGCGCGCTCGGTCTCGACACGGGTCCGATGTCGGGCTTCGACGGCGCCAAGGTCGACGACGCGTTCTTTGCCGGCACGACGGTGAAGTCGAACTTCCTGATCAATCTCGGCTACGGCGACCCGTCGAAGCTGCACGCACGCGGCCCGCGCTTCTCGTTCGACGAAGCGGCCCGGATCGTCTGACGCACGGCGCGTGGCGCGGCGGCGCGTGCGGGCCACTAGCTCAGGTCAACAGCGCCACGTAGAACACCATGGCGCCGATCAACGCGCCGATAAAGCAGAAGCCCTCTTCGGCCTCGTCGCCGTTCGAACGCAACCACGCGCCGACGACGCCAAACAGCCCCGCGATGCCCAGCGCGACGCACACCATCACCACATCGAATAGCGCGCTTTTGCCCAGCTCGGAGAAGTCGATGTTGCGCACGCCGAAGTACAGCGCGAGGGCCATCAACGAAATGCCTACGAGAGGCAGCATCACATGACTGCCCTCACGTCCGACATGATGCGCATGGTGCGCATCATGCGGGTCGCGCAATTGATGGCCCGATCGGAGCAGCTTCATGATGTGCATCCCCCTTCGCCTTGTGCCCTTTGGCGGCGACTAGACCAGTCGCTGTCGCCCCGCTGCGGGGCTACGACATGCTGGTTTATTTCGAGCATAGTCCACTCGCGAATACAATTCAAAGCCCATTTAATTGGGCCGCGGGCGACGCCTGAATAAGCCCTGGTATCGAGCCCATGCGCACAGGTGGATTGCTGCAATGCATGGCCCGCCTGCACGCCTTTTCACGCACTGAAGCATATGGCTTGCCCGCTGCAAATCCGGCAGCGTCGGCAAGCGCTGCGACATGCCGGTAGAATGTTTCGCCACGGCCGCCAGCGCATCGGTGCCGCCGACGATTCGCCGCCGCTCGTCCGCGCGTCGGCTGCTTCCCGCCTTGATCCTCGCTATGCGCCGCTCACCGTTCTTTGTTCGCATCATCGCGATTGGCATTCTGCTGCATCTCTACGTCGGCTTGCGTCTGATCCCGGACATGCCGATCGACAGCACGGGTCGCTGGCTGAGCGCGCTGTGGCTCGTGATGTCGATCTTTCTGATCCCGCTGGGCATGTTGGCACGCAGCATCAAGCGGCAACCGCTCGCCGACCGGCTTGCATGGGTCGGGCTGCTGGCGATGGGCTTCTTCTCGTCGCTGCTGGTGCTGACATTCGCACGCGACCTGATGCTCGCATCGCTGCTGACCATCGATGCAATCTGGCCTGGCACCATCGCCATCGGCCACTGGCGGATTGGCTCGGCGGCGGCGGTGCCGCTGCTCGCGCTGCTGTCGACGCTGGTCGGCCTGTTCAACGCACGTCGCCGCGCCCGGGTGGTGACGATCGCGGTGCCGATCGACGATTTGCCGGCTGCGCTCGATGGCTTCACGATCGTCCAGATCAGCGATATTCATGTCGGACCGACCATCAAAGGCCGCTATGTGGACGCGATCGTCGACGCCGTGAACCGGCTGAAGCCAGATCTGATTGCCGTAACCGGCGACGTGGTGGACGGCACCGTGTCGCAATTGACCCGACACACGCAACCGCTGTCGCGGCTCAGCGCGCGTCATGGCGCGTTTCTCGTCACCGGCAACCACGAGTATTACGCTGGCGCCGATGCCTGGATCGACGAATTCCGGCGACTGGGACTGAACGTACTGCTTAACGAGCACGTGATCGTGGACCACGACGGCGCGCGCGCGGTGATTGCGGGCGTGACCGATTATTCCGCGGGTCATCACGACCCGTCGCATCGCAGCGATCCCGCTGCGGCGCTGGCCGGTGCGCCCGGCGATGTGCTGATCAAGGTGCTGCTCGCCCACCAGCCGCGCTCCGCCGAAGCCGCTGCGGCAGCGGGCTTCACGCTGCAGTTGTCGGGTCACACGCACGGTGGCCAGTTCTTCCCGTGGAATTTCTTCGTGCGGCTTCAGCAGCCATTCACCGCGGGTCTTGCACGTCTGAACGGATTGTGGGTGTACACGAGCCGAGGCACCGGCTACTGGGGGCCGCCGAAGCGTCTGGGCGCGCCGTCGGAAATCACACGCTTGCGGCTTGTACCGGGCGAGCCCGACTAACGCCTCGATTACTGCGCGGGCGTCACCGCCACGCTGACTTGCGGCGCGAACGTCACGGCCATGCGCATGCCCGGCGTGACATTGGCGACCGCTGCCGGCTCACGGCTCCGGATATGGAACACTGCGCCGTCCGTGCGCTTTAGCGCCAACACGCCGCTTGCGTGATCAACCACCTCGACCTCGGCGGCCACGTACTGCGTCGTGTCACGCTCGACCGACGGGGCAAGCTTTGCTTGAGCGCCAACGGCATGCGTGGGCCGGATCACCGCGTTGCGGATCATCCGGACGTGGACCTTGCCACCTTGCCTGATCTGCGCGAGATTGCGGGCGTCCGTGACCGTGAATGAACCTTCGCCGCCGTGCATGTCGATCACGGTGAGCGACTGCTTCGCCAGGTCGACCGATTTCACGACGCCATCTGCCTGCAACGTGCTGCTGCCTTCGAACGGTGCGGGCAAATCCGCTGCGCACGACAGGAGCGGAGCAATCGCGATCAACACGCCGGCAACGATGCCGGAAGCTTTGACTTTCATACATTCCTCAATTGGGCCGAGCGGTGGACAAGCGGCGATGTCATGCGGGTGGAGTGCGCGGGATTCATTGCACGAAGACAGTCGAAACATGCGCGAGCGGAATCGCGAAAATCGCAAAACGCACAAAGCAACGTAAAACGCGTGCAAGAAAACGCGCAACCTGACTTGAACTCCGCAGCGACACGACGCGTTCAGAAATATCCAGCCAGTGTGTTTTCCGGGATGAAGGCCGTCAATATTCGGAGTCCGTATTGATGATAGGATTGTTCTGCGGCGCCAATGGAAACTTCTTAGACGCGCTGAGGATTTGGACGCGTCGCTGTCACGCTCCCGATTCACACGGCGCGAAGTGAGCCGCACGATCTACTCGGCGCCGGCGTCGAGCGCGAACTCTGGTTCGCGAACATGGGTTGCCAACCGTCTTGCCGCGAGGCCAACGCCGACAAAATCCACATTAGCACTCCATCTCCGGCGTCAGTTGAATCGCGAGAGATGTCCAACCGACGCCCGAGTGAGCGACCGTGCCTTACTCCCCATGTGTGCGCGCATCGTCTACACTTAGCTTGCAACAGATTCAGACAGTGTTAATTCCGCGTCCTGCTCATGGACTGTCCCATGACCTTCGACTAAGCTCTATCACCGTGATTTGCTCACACTCAACCATGGAGTCTCGAATATGGAACACGGCATCATTGCATGGCTCATCATCGGCGCGATCGCGGGCTGGCTCGCAGGCGTGCTGGTCAAGGGCGGAGGCTTCGGCCTGATCGTCGACATCATCGTCGGCATCGTCGGCGCGTTCATCGGCGGCTGGCTCGCCGGTGTGCTGCATATTTCGCTTGGCGGTGGCTGGATCGGCTCGATCATCACCGCTGTGATCGGCGCGGTCATTCTGTTGTTTCTTATCCGGCTCGTCCGACGAGGCAGCTGAGCCCAGCATCTGATGTCCCGAAGCGTCAGGGGCGAATGCCACCTGACGCTTCGTTCGTTCAACGACCTGCTTTCATTGCCGGCAACATCGAGCCGGTGTCACGCAGCCGCATATGCCAGGCGAAAGCCTGATCCAACTGATGCGGTGTTTGCCCGCCCCACTTCAATGCGTCCCGATAGTAGTCGCGCAACAGATCGCGATACAGCGGATGCGCGCAGTTTTCGATGATCAACGTCGCGCGTTCGCGTGGCGCCAATCCGCGCAGATCGGCCAGACCCTGCTCCGTCACGACCACGTCCACGTCATGTTCGTTGTGGTCGCAATGCGGCACCATCGGCACGATGCTCGAAATGCGGCCGGCCTTCGCGATCGACTTGGTGGCGAAGATCGCACACGACGCGTTGCGCGCGAAATCGCCCGAACCGCCGATGCCGTTCATCATGTGTGTGCCGCCCACGTGCGTCGAATTGACGTTGCCGTAGATGTCCAGTTCGAGCGCCGTATTCAACGCGATCAGACCGAGCCGCCGAATCACTTCGGGATGGTTGCTGACTTCCTGCGGACGCAGCACGAGCCGGTCCCGGTAGCGCTCGAGTTCGCCGAACACCTGCGCCTGGCGCGCGGCCGACAACGTGATCGATGCGCCCGATGCAAAGGTCACCTTGCCGGCGTCCATCAGATCGAAGGTCGAATCCTGCAGGACTTCCGAGTAAATTTCGAAGGCGTCGAAAGGCGCATCGACGAAGCCGGCCAGCACCGCGTTCGCAATCGTGCCGATACCCGCCTGCAACGGCGGCAAGTGCCCGGGCATGCGACCACGCGACACTTCGTGCTGGAAAAACTCGATCAGATGACCGGCGATCAAGCGGGTTTCCTCGTCCGCCGGCAGCACCGTCGACGAACTGTCGGGCATATTGGTGATGACGATGGCGGCGACCTTTTCGGGCGCAATCTCGATGGCCGGTGTGCCGACGCGATCTTGCGCACGAACGATCGGCAGCGGCTCGCGGTGCGGCCGGCGGCCCGGAATCCAGATGTCGTGCAAGCCCTCGAGCGCGAGCGGCTGCGCAAGATTGATTTCGACGATCACCTTGTCGGCGAGAATCGCGAAGCTGGCCGAATTGCCGACCGACGTGGTTGGCACGATGCCGCCGGTTTCGGTGATCGCGGCGGCTTCGATAATGGCGACGTCGAGCTTGCCGAGCTGGTTCGCGCGCAGCATCTCGACGGTTTCCGACAGGTGCTGATCGACGAACATGACTTCACCGCGATTGATCGCGTCGCGTAGCGTCTTGTCCACCTGGAACGGCAGTCGGCGCGCGAGCACGTGCGCCTCGGTGAGCATGCGATCCACGTCATGGCCGAGCGATGCGCCGGTCATCAACGTGATACGTAGCGGCTCGCCTTCCTGACGCGCCCGCTCGGCCAGCGCGACCGGCACGACCTTGGCATCGCCCGCGCGTGTGAAGCCGCTCGCGCCAACGCGCATGCCGTCCTGGATCAGAAGCGCCGCTTCGGCGGCCGAGGTAATTTTTCCGCGCAGCGCGGCACAACGAATCCGGTCTTCGTACATGAAACTGAGTCTCTCCATGGTCACCAGTCCGGGCTGCCGGTGCGCACGTCTGTGGTGTGCTTGTCCCGGTAGCCGGAGTGTTGTACCCGCCGCGGCGTTTCGATAGAACGGCGTCGCGGCCAGGTGTCGTGTCGCGCTCGATGTGCGCGCGACGGGTCTTGCGGGTGCTTCGGGTGCTTCGGGTGCTTGGGCAGCGCTGCTTAGCTGCCGAAGTAAAGGCTACAGAAGCTCACGGGACCGACGCACTCTTCGGCCGTGGTCTTCGGCGCGGCAATGCGGCCTCGCGCAGCGCCGTCGTCGGCGCGTTGCGCGTGGGCATCGGCAAGCTGTTGCTCCGCTGCGGCCGGCGCCGTTTGCGCATGCGCGACAACGGCGCACAACGAGCAGGCGATCAGGAGCATCTTCAACACTTTCATTTCCTTCTCCAAAACCCACAGCTATCGCGTGGCACCGGTGAGACTATATGGCTGTCACCTGCGCGGATTAACGGGGCTACCCGGAAATGATCTTTCCATCTAGCAGAAAGATCGATGTAAGATCGACGTGGAATCGACGCGAGGGACGGCTTTAGCACGCGTCGCTTAGCGTGCGTTGAACGGTGCGTCCTTGTCGAGCAACGCGGTACGGATGAAGTGCAGGCAACTGAGAATGCGTTGCAGGTCGTGACGCTTGTCGCGATCCGTGTGCACGGTTTGCAGCATGTCCTGTGCAATCCACGTCGCCAAACGCACCGAGACGAGCGCGCGCTCGAGCGCGCGTGTGCCGGGTCGCGCGAACAGCCGCGCGAGGTCTTTGCAGGTACGCTCGATGGCGCTGCTCCAGTGTGGATGAAGGACCCGCGCGTAACCGGCGAGTGTCGCTTCGTTGCGCAGATCGATCACGGCGTGACCGACTTCGAGTGTGGCGAGCATCCAGCGCAACGCGTCGCGTCGACGCCGTGAGCGCCGCGTCAATAGCATGCGCAGCTGCGACGTCAGATCGTGCGTGCTCGACTGGAAGCGCTGGTTGAGTCCCGGCAATTCATCATTGCAGGCGGCCACGACTTGCGAGCGCAAGTCGCCCATGATTCGCTCGATGAGCCACGGCATGTCGGATGGAAAGACCACGGCGAAAACGAGCGCCGCCAGCAGCATCGACGCAGTGAGCGCGATGCCATTGTTGATCAGCAGATCCGGCGCATAGTCGAGCACGTTGTCCGGTCCGGCGAGCAGACAAAAGAAGACCGAAAAGCCGATGCCAAATCCCGCTGCGCGTTTGCGCGTCGCGATGAACGCGCCCAACGCAAGCACCGGCGCGAGCATCGTGCAAAGCAACGGGAAACCGTCGATATTCGGATACACGTAGCACATGAAGAGGTAGCCGGTCAGCGTCGCCAGCACGGCGCCGAACGCCATCTGCACGGCCATCTTCGTCGGGTTCGGCGCGGTGGAGGTCAGCGCGCACGCGAGCGCCGCACCGATCATCGCCAGGCCTCCTGCTGGCCAGGCGGTGACGATCCAGAACCAGCCGGCAATCGCCATCACCACGGCGGAGCGCACGAACACGACCGCGACGACGAAGCCGTTCGTGTGGCTCACGTAGCGACCGGGGCTGCGCTGCGCGCTTGCGACCTTGCGTTGTGCCAACGACGCGTATGTCTCCGAGTAGCGCCCCCACTCGTCGATGAAACGGTAGAGCAGTTCCGCCGCCGTATCGAAGTCCGCCAGCGATTCGGGGGGTGCGGCTTCGAGCGGCCGTCTGGTTTCGCGCACGCGTCGTGGCAGGTTCGCCTGAAAGAGACGCAGATGGCCCGCGACGTGCGATGCATCGAGGGCGGCCCCGGCCCGTGGCGTCAGCAGCGCGGCCAGTTCGTGGAAGTATGGCCTGAGTGCCGCGAGCATCGATGCCGACCCCGTTGCGCGCAAGCGTTTGAGTAGTTGATGCAGCGCGTGCAGACGTGCGCACGCATCCATGAACTCACTGTTCAGACGGCCGAGATGCTGACTGCGGGAACGCATCGCCGGATCCTCGAAGGCGGCAAAGATGCGCGTCGCCTCGAAGCCGACGATCTCGTCGACGAGATCCGCGAACCGGCGCTCGAATTGACTTCGCGCGATGCCGCGATCGAGCACGTCGGCAGCGAACGCAGTAAAATTTGCGAACCTGTTCTGCAACGCGCGTCGCAGTGCAAGGCTGGAGCGTTGGGGCACGATCGACGCACTCACTGCGCTCGAACACACGATGCCGATGGTCACCTCGGCCGCACGCGTGAGCGCCGCGAGAAACAGATCGTGAGGCGCCGTGACATTCGGAATGCCGATCAGCGCAGCGGTGTACCCCGCCAGCACAAAACCGTACCATCTGAAATGCCGATACCGGACCGCCGCAGCGATACAGGCGCTCACCCACCCGATCATGCCGAGCATGTACAGTTCGGGCTGCTGGACGAACAGCGCGCCGAGCGCGAGCGCGGCGATCGTCCCCACCGCCGTCCCGAGAATCCGGTAGAAACTTTTGGCGAGGACCATCCCGCTGAACGGTTGCATCAACACGAACACTGTGGTCATCGCAATGCGCGGTTGGGGCAGATCGAGCAGCATCGCAATGCCCAGCGCCAGCAGACCTGCGGTGACGGTTTTCAGCAGATGCAGCCAGATCAGACCGTCGCTGAACGCCCAGTCGCGAATGGCGGCACTGAACGTTTGCCGCCCGAACGCATGTCCCATGACGCGCCACGGCCGGAGGGTGTTCGCCATCGGTTTGATCGCGTGTTGGCGTTTCATCTGCAGGCAATTCACCCCGGTTGATCGCTGAAAGAAGCGCGGGCGAAGACTGCACGCACCGGCCGACAAGGCGCCGATTTTAGGAGCATGCTATGGGCGCATTAAGAGGACAGGCCCGGAACGTCCCTTCCAGAACCGACAACAATGCGGCCCCAGGGCAGGCGGACAATACGGCTTCTGCCGTGAAACAGAAGGATTGATGGATACGTTACAAAATATGCGCGTGTTCGTGCGCGTAGTCGAAGCCGGTAGTTTTACGGCCGCCGCGCAGTCGCTCAATTCGACGACGGGCGCCATGTCTCGCGCGGTCTCGGAGCTTGAGGCCCACCTGCGTACGCGGTTGCTGAACCGCTCGACGCGACGGCTCGCGCTCACCACCGCCGGCGAGCGCTACCTGAAGCGATCCCAGCAGATACTCGCCGATGTCGACATCGCTGAAGAGGAAGCCAGTTGCGCGCACGAGCGCCCCACTGGCGCTTTGCGCATGCATAGCTTCGCAAGCATCGGCCAGCATTATGTGCTGCCGGCGATCTCGCGCTATCGCGCGCTCTACCCGGAGGTGACTGTCGAGTTGACGTTGTCGCAGCGCATGCCCGATCTTTTCGAAGGCAGTGCTGATGTCGCCGTGATCGGTGCATCGATTCTGCCGAATTCGGATCTGGTGTCGCTGCCGCTGGGGACGACTTTCAGCATCCTGTGCGCATCACCGGCGTATGTGCGCGCGCATGGCGCGCCGCAAAAACCGGGCGATCTCGCTCATCACGAGTGTTTGATCCTGCATACGCCGGCGTTTCCGCCGCACGAATGGGTACTCGATGGCCCAAATGGCAGCGAAATAATGGAAGTAAATGGTCCGGTGCACGTGAACATCGCGGAGTCGTTGATTGTCGCGATTCGCGAAGGGATGGGTATCGGCATGGTGCCGCTTTACGCGGCCATTTCCGGATTGCGCGATGGCACGTTAGTACGCGTGTTGCCGGAATATACGCTGCAAAAGATGAACGTTTATGCGCTGTATCCATCGCGCAAGTTCATTGATGCAAAGACGCGGACGTGGGTCGAGTTCCTGCGCACGCATCTGCCGAAAGTCATTGCGCGTGATGAAGCGTTGCTTGCTGAAGTGGGGCAAGCTTATTCTGGCGATGCCGAGTTGCCTGTCGGCGCAAACGGCCTCGGGGATATTGCCACGCAATGATTCGGGATTGACGATGTGCACTAACGCTTGCGGATAGGCACGGCGGTGCTGAGAGCAGAAGCGTTGTTTGCTGTGTATGCAACGCTTATGCGCCAGGAAGTGTCGTGTACGGTGTTTTTCCGGCCGCGTTTCCGTTTCGCGCTCGCGCTGTCGTTGCGTGAAGCGCCGGCTGCAGGGTCCTGCAGGATCTGCCGGTACCGCTTCGCGCCGCGCGCCCGGCGCGCGTAAACGCAGAAACCCCACCGGCGGTCCGGTGGGGTTTCTGGTTGCTG
>NZ_CYGX02000107.1:22175-22447 GCF_900019265.1 Paraburkholderia ribeironis | reverse complement strand
GCTTGATGAATTGGGGAATGTTGTCGACCGAGCCGATCTCTTCCAGCATGTTCAGCGCGGCTTCGTTCGCGCCGCCGTGCGCCGGGCCCCACAGACACGCGATGCCCGCCGCGATACACGCAAATGGATTGGCGCCCGACGAACCCGCCAGACGCACGGTCGACGTCGATGCATTCTGCTCGTGGTCCGCGTGCAGGATCAGGATACGGTCCAGCGCGCGCACCAGCACATCGTTGACCTTGTAGTCTTCGCCCGGGTTCGAGAACATCATG
>NZ_CYGX02000107.1:0-22165 GCF_900019265.1 Paraburkholderia ribeironis | reverse complement strand
GCAGGTAGCAGGTTTCGAGGAAGTCGGCGTTCTGCGCGAGGTTGTCGATCGCGTAGCCGCGATACAGCAGCTCGCCCTTATCGCCGTCGATATACGTGATTTCGGAATTGCACGCCGCCGTCGACATGAAGCCCGGGTCGTACGTGAATTTGCCGGTCTGGCCGTACAGCTTGCGAATGTCGATGACGTCCGGCCCGAGCGTGCCTTGGTAAATCGGCAGGTCAATGATCTGGTCGCTGTCGGAAAAGCTCAGCGTTGCGTGTGTCTTCGAGTTCATCTACATGTTCCTTTTACTTTCACATCGCATACGTGCCGGCGTGCCCGTCCGTCATCCCGTCGTATCGTGATGGGCGCATGGCATGCTCAGGCTCCGGCTCGCATTCTACGGGCCGCAGGAGCTCCGATTGCGGCGATTGACCGCAACAATCCATCTCGGCTCACGCAACATTCGTTGCCGGCGCGGCCCGCCGGTGCACCACGCAGATACGCGCCGCGCGCTTCGGTGCAGCAGTGCCAGCCAAATGAAAGTTGGCACGCCTGCTGAAACAATGTTTTGCGCCAGTCATGCTGCGCCGGCATGAGTGCATCTGCGATACTGACTTCGTGTTTTGCTTCCGCTGCTGACACATTGCTATCTTTGGCCCGCTGTCTTTGCCCAGCTCTCTTGCTGTGTTGCGGCGGGCTTTTCAATCAGCCATAAGAAACAGGAAGGACCCCATGAACGCCTCTCTCGAAACGCTGTTTCCAGGTCATGTCCATACGGCAGACGACACGGTCACCGCACTGAATCATCAGGACATCGTGGTTGCCCTGTCGGCGGCGCTGAAGTCGCAGGACGTGGCGGTGCTGCACATGCTTTACCCGCGCACCGACGCGCGCACGCATCGCAGCCTCGATACGCTGGTGGACGTATTGCACGGCCACGGTCTGCATGAAGTCGCCGATCTGATCGCGCAGGAAGCGCACTATCTGCTGTTCAAGGATCCGGTGAAAGCGTGGAAAGCCTTCCACGAAATCCGCAACGACTCGCTCGCGATCGGCGTGCATCTGTACTACCACGGCCTCGTCGGCGAAGCAGCGGAACGGGCGCTCGATAGGGATGCGCATCGCAAGGTCTGAGCGTGTCTGTCGGCTCAGTGATCTCGCTCGGTGATCTCGCTCAGTGATGTCACTCAGTGATGTCACTCAGTGATGTCACTCAGTGATGTCACTCAGTGATGTCACTCAGTAATCTCGCTTAGCGATCTCGCGCGGCGATCTTGTTCAGTGATGCCGCTCAGTGATGTCTCGCATTGAGCGGCACCGCCGCACCGCGTGGGCAGCTGCATAGGCAACGCAACGCGTGTCCGTCACGCGCTGAGCGCATCACACGCCGGTCGCGCGAATGAACTCGTCGATGTAGCGGTTGAACGCTGACGGATGCGCGAGATTCATCCCATGCGATGCGCCGCGCACCGTCTCACGACGCGCATCGGGCAACCACGTTTGCAGCGCAGCGGCGGTTCGCCGGAACATGTCGGGACTCTTCTCGCCGTCGATCAGCAACACCGGGCAGCGCACCTCGGCCGCGTCCTCGGGCACATACGCGGGCAGCGGATCATGGAATTGCCGCGCGAGCGTGTGGGCGTTATCGGTCGCCATCCGGCGAAAGCCGGGCGTGCTCATCGCCCAGAAGCCCGGCCGGCTGACCGAATCGACGAACAGTTGCAGGCCCGCTTCCACGTCGCCTGCTTCGATCAATTGCGCCGCTTTTGCACGCAATGCATTGATCGTCTCCGGCAAACGCGCGGGTGGCCGTCCAGCGATCTGCAACGGGCCGCCCGGATCGGCAAGCGTCAACGTGCGCACGCGTTCGGGATGGCGTCGGGCGAAGTGAAACACGACGCAGCCGCCGCGCGAATGCCCCACCACGTGCGCCGGTCCCACGCCGAAACGGTCGATGAATTCCGCGACTTCATTCGCGTGCTCGCTCCAGCTGAACGGCAGACCGGGTTCGGTATCGGCCGCCGGCCAGTAATGCGTCAGACTCACCGCGACGCAGCGGTATCGCTTCGCGAGGCCGGCGAGTTGCGGTTGCCAGTAGCGGTAATCGCACAGCGAGCCATGCACGAACAGCAGCAGTTCGCCCTCGCCCGCTTCCACGTACGGCATGCGCAGACCGCTTTGCAGTTCGATGAAAGACGGCGATGACGACGCGGCCAAAGTGGACGAAGCGGAAACGGATTGAGTCACAGATGCTTCACGGACAGCGCGGCAGCGCGTGAATTCGGCGGCCGCGCTGCCGGCGAGAAATGAATTGGGAAAGAAAGCGCTTACGCGTCGCTGCGCTTACGCACTCCTGATTACGCGTCCCTGCGATCGGGATGCGACGCGTATTGTCACACAGCCGCTCGGAGTGTGTGGGGCGGGCCGCTCGGTGCTGCGGTCTCGCGCCAGATGGATGGGACGCTCGCCGTGGTCAAGTCGCTCCAAGTCACCCCACATCGCGCCGAATCAGCGGCAATGCCCCGCGACGCTCACGCGTACCCGGCCTCGTCGATGAGACCCGCCGCGACGGCCAGGCCCGCGCCGCGCACCGCGCAGGTCAACGGTTCGTCGGCCACGCGCACCGCGAGCCCGAGTTCGTTCGACAAGCGGCGTTCGAGGTTGCCCAGCAGCGCGCCGCCGCCCGTCAGCACGATGCCGTTGTCCGCGATATCCGTCACCAGTTCGGCCGGCGCGGTCTCGAGCCCGCGCCTGACCGCGCCGATCACCTGATTGAGCGGTCCCTCGATCGCCTCGGCGATATCGTGGTTGCTCAACTGGACCGTGCGCGGCAGGCCGTCGTCGACACTGCGGCCGATCGCGTTCATGTGTTCGACCGGCACGTCGCGCATCGCCGTGCCGATGTTCTTTTTCACATGCTCGGCGGTTTGCTCGCCGAGCAGCACGCCGTACAGATTGCGCACATAGCTGACGATCGCCGCATCGAAGTTGTCACCGCCCACGCGAATCGAGCCGCTATACGCAGTGCCGCCGAGCGCCACCACGCCGACTTCGGTCGTACCGCCGCCGATGTCGACCACCATCGACCCGGTCGCCTCCAATACCGGCAAGCCCGCGCCGAGCGCCGACGCGAGCGACTCGCCGATCAGGCTCACCTTCCAGGCGCCGGCCGCCTCGGCCGCTTCACGGATCGCGCGCCGCTCGACGCGGGTCGCCCCCTCCGGCACGCACAAGGTGAACGCGGCGCGACGGCTGAACAGCTGACGCGGATGCGCCATGTCGACGAATTGCCGGATCATGTGCTCGGCAGCGGAAAAGTTGGCGATCACGCCATGGCGCATTGGCCGCACCGCTTCGAGGTTGCATGGCGCGCGTCCCAGCAATTGCCGCGCTTCTGTGCCCACCGCCGCGACGCGCTTCGGTCCAGCCGCCGGCTCTTTCTGGAAGCACACGACAGACGGCTGATTCAGTACGATGCCGCCAGCGTCGGTATAGATGAGCGTGTTGGCCGTGCCGAGATCCACCGCCACGGAATGACGGAAAAGTCGCTCGAAAAGCGGGTAATACGGCGTCGGTCTGGCCATAGGAAGGCTCTGATGTGTCGTTATCCGGCCATGCCGGGCAGTCTCAAAATGCGCCGGCGGTTCCCCGAACCGCACGGCACGCCCGGCTGGGCGTTGCGCGGTCCACGCGGCGGAGGTGATTCTCAAGCCAATGACCTATTAACGGCAAGCAGATCACAATATTTAACGGTATTTTCAGTCAGGCCGTATCAACCGCGCGACAGTGCTCCTAGTACGCGCTCCAGCGCCTCGCCGCCGAGTTCGATGCCATTGGCATTAATCGTGTGGCCGATGCCGGGCAGCGCGTAGGCGTCGACGGTATGGCCGGCGTTGCTGAAGGACTCGGCGGCGTGTTCCAGTGCCTGCACCGGGATCACCTGGTCGTCCTCGCCATGAATCAGCGTGAGCGGCGTGCCGTTGCGCGCGAGCACCGCCGATGCGAGCCGCCCCGAGTACGCGACGACGCCCGCCGCGCCTTCCGCGCTGGTCGCCACGTGATGCATCGCCATGATCGAGCCTTGCGAGAACCCGACGAGCGCAAGCCGACCGAAAGGTACTTGCCAGTGCGCCAGTTCGGCTTCGAGCATGCGCCGCAACGCCGGGTACGCGGCGGCCACGCGCGCCGCGCGGTTGCCCTCGTCCACCTCGCGCAGGCTGAACCACTGGCGCCCGCCGAAGCCGCCGTCGAAAGCCTCGGCGCCGTCGAGCGACGTGAACGCCACGGCGGGCAGACGCTCGCTCCAGATGTCCGCGAGCGGCATCAGATCGCGCGCATTGCTGCCAACGCCGTGCATCAGCACGACGAGAGCTTGCGCAGGCGGAGTCGCAGGCGCGCGCCGCCAGCCGTGTTCGAATTGCTGCCAGGCCATAGTGTTTCCTTGTGGTTTGATTCGTGGTGCGGATTGGGTGTGCATGCGGGTGTGCATGCGGACACACCCGCGGGTGTTCACGCAGGTGTGCACGCGCGCTGCGGCGTGCTGCTTCAGGCGGCAGCGATAGGCTCGACGACTTCACTGATGCCGGGGCCGTCGGGACGATCCGCAACCGCAACCGCCGCCGCAACCGCCGCAACCGCGAGCATACGCTGCCCGCCCTGTTCGTGCCGCCCAGCCTGCATCCGCCGCCGACGCCGACATCCGAATACAGGTATGCTTTCCTGAGCATCCGACGGACCTGCCGCCACGACTTCCGGCGACCTTTCGCGACCTTTCGCGACCTCTCGCTCCTGCAGCAGCCCGCGCCAGACAGCGCGCCGCGCGCCTCACCCGCAGCACCCCGCTCCGGAGAACCGATTGAGCCAGCCCGCCGCCGCGCCCGCTTCCGCGCCGCCCGCACCACCGCCTCCGCTCGAAGGCGGCCAGCTGGTTCTGGCCACCTTCGCCGTCGCGCTCGCCACTTTCATGAACGTGCTGGACACGTCGATCGCGAACGTCGCGATTCCGACCATTTCGGGCAACCTCGGCGTCTCGGTCGATGAAGGCACGTGGGTCATCACCGTGTTCGCCGCAGCCAATGCCGTGTCGATTCCGCTGACCGGCTGGCTCACGCAGCGCATCGGCCAGGTGAAGCTGTTCGTCGGCGCGATCCTGATGTTCGTGCTGGCGTCGTGGTTGTGCGGCATAGCGCCCACGCTGCCGGTTCTGCTGCTCGCGCGGATCTTCCAGGGCGCGGTGGCCGGCCCGCTGATTCCGCTGTCGCAAGCGATTCTGCTCGGCTCGTATCCGAAGGAGAAAGCATCGACCGCGCTCGCGCTGTGGGCGATGACCGCGACCGTCGGCCCGATCGCGGGCCCCGCGCTCGGCGGCTGGATCACGGACAGCTATAGCTGGTCGTGGATCTTCTACATCAACATTCCCGTCGGCCTGTTTGCGGCCGGCGTCACGTGGATGATCTATCGCAATCGCGAGTCGGCCACCCGCAAACCGCCCATCGACGTGATCGGCCTCGGCCTGCTGATCACATGGGTCGCGTCACTGCAGATCATGCTCGACAAGGGCAAGGACCTCGACTGGTTTTCGTCGCCGGTGATCACGACGCTCGGCATCATCGCGCTGATCAGTTTCGCGTTCTTCCTCGTGTGGGAGTTGACCGAAGAACACCCGATCGTCGATTTGCGGCTCTTCAGGCAGCGCAACTTCCTCGGCGGCACGATTGCGATTTCGATCGCGTATGGCGTGTTCTTCGGCAACCTCGTGCTGCTGCCGCAATGGATGCAGGAGTATCTGAACTACCGCTCCCTCGATGCCGGTCTCGTGACCGCGCCGCTCGGCATCTTCGCGGTCATACTCGCGCCCGTGATGGGCCGCGTGCTGCCGCGCTCGGACGCGCGCATCATTGCGACGCTCGCGTTCATCGGCTTCGCGATCGTGTTCTACATGCGCTCCAAATACGTGATCGAAATTGACACGTGGCATCTGGTGCTACCGACGCTGCTGCAAGGCATCCCGATGGCGCTGTTCTTCGTGCCGCTGACCGCGATCATCCTGGCCGGTCAGCCGCCGAACAGGATTCCGGCGGCGGCGGGCCTGTCGAATTTCGTGCGCGTGTTTTGCGGCGCGGTGGGCACGTCGATCGCGGGCACCGCCTGGAACAACCGCACGGTGCTCCATCACGCGCGACTGACCGAGCAGGCCTCCATCAATAACCCGGTGTTCGCCCAGCAGATCGATTCGACCCAGTCGCTGCTGCATCTGAATACGCAATCGGCGCATGCGCTGTTCGACTTCACCGTGAACACCCAGGCTGCGATGATGGGTCTGAACGACATCTTCTTCGTGTCGGCGATCATCTTCGTGCTGATCATTCCGTTGATCTGGATTACGCGGCCCGCCAAGGGCGGCGGCCCGGACGCGGCGGGCGCGCATTGAGCGGCGGCCGTCGCGCGAAGTCAACGGAAATAGCGCGCCGGAGTGTCGCCGAACGCGGCGCGAAATACGCTGATAAACGACGACACGTCGTTGTAGCCCACTTCGAGCGCCACCTGCGTAACGCCCGCGCTCAGATCTTCGAGCGCGACCAGCAGACGCAATTGCTGGCGCCACTGGCCGAAGGTCTGCCCGGTCTCCTTGACGAACAGACGCGCCGCCGTGCGCGCCGTCACCCCCGCGGCCGCCGCGAGTTCTTCGAGTACGAGGGGCAACTAAACTGCCAGCTCATGCGGCACTATCATCAACACAGCTACGAACGGGAAATGCGTGCGGCGTGGTAGCAGCTCGGGACATTCCTGGAGAAAACCTGGAGGGGCGAGATACCCGAGCTGCCGAATCCCAAGTACGAAGCCTACGACCTTGGCTCCAAGGGCGCGTCCGCCCTGCCCGAGGCGGCGTAAAAATCATGGGACGTGATTTTTCATTGACCTATCGTTGATTCAGCGCCATTGGGGGCAGTCACACTTTCACCGGACTCGGCCCGCCTGAGCGCCTGATGATTAATCAAGAGTCGTGTGGCAGGCTGAGCCCCACTGAACACTGGGTGTGTCTGAATGGGGAATGGGGTGATGCGATGTAGAGTATTGGTGCCTGAAATCGCGGGCGCCGTATCGACGTTACCCGCTCGCTGAATAAAAACCCAGTTGCTGAGGTACGAAACCCACACGCGACTTGCGCGAAGGAAATCCATGCCCAATAACATGTCGGCATCCTTCATTCCAAAGTCGGCCACCGCCAAAGGTGTGTTGTGAAATGTCTTTTCACCGAGTGAGAACGTATCAAATCGGTATATGTTATATCCCAATGACTGGCCGCCCGCTCCGCTCCCCGACAGCGCCGGCCCCATCGCCATTTGTCCACCAATATTCGCGATCTCAGCGATCTTGAGAGACACAAGCGAACGAAAGGCTCCCGTATCCAGTTCGGCGCGGACGTGATGTCCGTTCAGGGCGGCTTCGAGAATCATTCGATTGCCCCTTGTCTTAAATGGTACGAATGCATCATATGAACCATTCCATGGAACAAAACGTCCAGTGCATCCCTGTACCGTGTAGAGCGTCATCGTTTTCGCCGGAAAGTCGAGTTCAACGTCATAACGACTGAGCACGTTGGCTCCAAGTACACCTGCCGGCTGCATTGCCGATTTCTGCTGGGCAGCGGACCGGCTCGATACCACCATCACAGGCAAGTCAATCCACTTCTCGAGTCCAAACTTCAGCACGGGAATGGTCCGCTGATACAAGGAATCAACCCGACCACCGATACCGTTAATACTGACTGCATGCGAATTGTCCTGTGCCAATTGCAACGATTCAGCAGTATCTGGCTCGATGAATGTTTTCTCATCTCCCGTATCAACAGTCATCAAAAGTGGTTGGCGATCAAGCTCGACCGGTGCCAGATACCGTCCGTCGCTTTCGGTGAGAGGAAGAGTCGCCTCCTTGTGGATCAGACAACCGTTTTCTTCGGCTAACGCCGAAACTGATGCCAGGCCGAATCCCGTTGTAGCCAATATCAGTAGACCTACACACTCTATTCTTTTCATTTCCGTACCGATTCAGATGGTAGGGTGTCAATTGCCACAGGTTCGCAAAGCTCATATTGAACCAATCCCTGCCCGGAGCGATTCGACCAGCGCCGGGGAGAAGCTCACACTGTCGAATAACAGATCAACCACACAGTTTCACTTCAGGAAGCATGCGCCGCGCTTTTGGCGCGGCGCATGCATATGCGGGTCAGGCGAAGCTTGCGATCCGCGCCGCACATTTCATATTTCCGGTTCTAGAAATCGAAGTCGCATGAGTAGCCAAAGTCGCTCTCGAACGACTGAGCAAACCCCGCCATGTCGCCCGTACACTCGTAGCCGTCATCGAGTGTGAAGTCATACTGGCCGCCACCCGAGGAGATGAGCCCGCCCGAGCTACTGTAATCCGACCACCCCAGTTCGTATCCGGTTGGACCATACGCGACGGCATTGTATCCGCCACCCGCGCCATAGGTGAACTGGGTGAAGCCAGTCAACTGGCCGTTAGCGTTGTACGTATCGTATTCAATCTCCTGCCCGTTACCATTGAAGATGATGGCGTCCGTCGAATTGTCGGTGTTGTACTGCCACGCCGTCATGCTCCCATCGCCGTGGTACTGGTTGTACTCCGTTTCGCGTCCGGTCGTACCGTCGAAGAAGTAATCGTCCGTCTTCTGACCGCTGGTATTGAACATCGCGTACTCGGTTTCATGACCGGCAGCGTTGTAGACAGTGGCGGTCTGCGAACCATCAGGATTGAAGACGTGGGCAACGGCACTGCCATCCGGATTGAAGTCGTTTTCCTGCGTCTCGCGCCCCGTGCTGGTGTCGTAGAAGATATCCTGCGTCTTCTGGCCATTGGCACCAAAGGTTGCATACTCGGAAACATGACCGTTCGGGTCAAACACCGCGGCGTTCTGCGTGCCGTCCGGATTGAAAATATGCGCTACGCCGCTGCCGTCCGCGTTGTAATCCGTTTCCTGCAGTTCACGCCCGGTATTGCCGTCGAAGACGTAATCCTGGGTCAGCTTGCCGTTGGTGCCAAAGTTGGCCTGCTCGGTTTCATGTCCCGCCGCGTTGAAAACGTAGGCGGTCTGCGTACCGTTGGTGTTGAAGACGTGATCGACCTGACTGCCGTCGGCATTGATGTCATTTTCCTGCGTCTCCCGGCCCGTCGTGGCGTCGAAGAAAACATCCTGCGTCTTCTGGCCGTTCACGCCAAAGCTCGCATTCTCGGTTTCGTGGCCTGCTGCGTTGAAGACAATCGCGTTCTGCGTGCCGTCCGCGTTGAACAGGTGTGCGATGGCGCTGCCATCCGCGTTGTAATTGTCCTGTTCGGTCATTCGACCCGTGGAAGCGTCGTAGTACGTGTCCTGCGTCATCTGGCCGTTGGTGCCAAAGCTCGCATTCTCCGTCTCGTGACCCGCAGCGTTGAACACGATGGCATTCTGCGTGCCGTCCGCGTTGAACAGGTGTGCGATGGCGCTGCCATCCGCGTTGTAATTGTCCTGTTCGGTCATTCGACCCGTGGAAGCGTCGTAGTACGTGTCCTGCGTCAGCTGGCCGTTGGTGCCAAAGCTCGCATTCTCCGTCTCGTGACCCGCAGCGTTGAACACGATGGCGTTCTGCGTGCCATCGGTGTTGAACAGGTGCGCGACGGCGCTGCCGTCCGCACTGTACTCATCCTGCTCGGTCGCTCGTCCCGTGGTTGCATCGTAGAAGGTATCCTGCGTCTTCGCGCCATTGGCGCCAAACGTCGCATATTCGGTCTCTTGACCGGCAGCGTTATAGACCGTCGCGTTTTGCGTGCCATTCCCGAGAAGCTGATATGCAACTTCGGAGCCATCGCTGTGGAACTGATCCTGACCAGTCAGATTGCCAGTCCCGTCATAAATATTCGCGATATAGCTTCCATCTGCGCCATGAGAATAAACGGTCTGCGAGATGACGTTGCCGAACTGATCACTGAGGGACGACGAACTGATTACACCATTACTGAAATTTTGTGTCTCAGTTTCACCGGACGTAAAGACCTCCTTTTCAGTTGTAAAATTGCCAGTCGCCATGGGATCGGTGAATGTTACGTTTGCCAACTCGGGTGCCTGGGCAGGGGCTTGCGCACCGTTCACCTGGCCGTAGTAATTGTAATACGGCAAACCATTTGCGCTCCCAGGCAACAGCGCGTAGACGCCCATCGCCTGTTCAATCATCAGGTTCCTGTCCTCAGTGGGCGAGTATCCGTCAGCTTGGTCGAAAGCATGTTGCGCATCGAGTAACTGCTGAAGCCCCGTACTCGTCCCATCAACATTGAGAGCACCGGCAAGGTAAATTTTCACCTGACCAGCAGTCGCGGCTGAAATTTCCTGCTGAACCACATAGTTGTTGTAAACAGCTTCACCTTCTCGATGCAAGCCAAGCATTGCGTCAATGGAATATGCGTTCGGATCGTTCGACGAAACCTCATATTGATTCGTGAACGCCGTATCAGCAGCCTGATTGACAAAGTGCCCGATCTCGTGAGCTAGTTCGCCCACGAACATTTCGGGGGACCAAGTGTTATAGTTCGACGCGAATTGCACATATGACCCATTGAATTCTGTCCCGCCCGCAGGGTCTATTTTCATCACATCCACTAACTTGTTTGTGTAAGCTGTCTGATATTGCAGAAGCTGCTGCACCAGCGTGGGGCTATCGTTAATGTATGCAAGCTCTTGCGCGGAAGGTTTAATATCACCCCAAAACGCTTCTGTTCCTGCAATTGCCGCCATATTTATCTCCATCTATTTTGAAAAATGTCAATTTCCGTCGCGCATTTCGCGACATCTCTTTCGAATCTAAAAACCAGATTAATATTATTAGCTCCTTCGAAATGATGATCGATGCTGTAATTAGGCGAGTGTGCATAGGTCGTCCTTCTAACCTGACCAAATGTGCGGTAAACATCAGATTCGGTAATGCACTCACTTAAACTGATGTCTCGCACAGTCAGGATCGCCCTCTTGTACGAAAGATCGCCCGGGATATAAATGCCGTAATGAAATCTGATTTTGTCTTTACCGGGCGAATTGGCTGGCGGAACCGTATCAACATCAATATTTTCACCTGTTATATTTCCATCCACATCCTTAGCCGGAATTGGCCCCTTCGCCTCCAGGATCAGGTTTAATTGCCTCGCGACATTCTCGTAATCAGCCAAATCTCCCGACCGAACGATTTCCTTTATCGCCGGAAGCCAGTGAACGCGTGCGAGTTCGCGCTGGTCCGCAGACGGTTGTGCACAAGCGGAGATCGCAGCGGAAATGAACGCTGCGGCAGCAATGATGATTTTTCGCATCTCGATTCCCTTAATCTCTCATCGACTTCTGGATTCCATCCCACACCGGCTCGAACAGATAATCGAATGCGCTGCGTGCACGGGTTTTGATGAATACTTCTGCTCGCAGTCCCGGCCCGAGCGCAATGGGCTCGCGCGTCAGCCGGTTCGCCCTTGCCAAAGTTTCCGGCGCAATCTTGACATGCGCCAAGTAGAACGGCTGATGGGTGTCCCGATCGTTCAGCGAGTCCGCCGACAGATAGGTTACGGTTACTTCAAGCACCGGCGATGTGCGCGGGTTGTATGCCGTGAGCCGCACGTCGGCCTTGCTGCCGGGCACAATCTCGCGCACGTTGTCCGGCTTGATCTTCGCCTCGACAATGAGCGGAGTCCCCGCCGGGACCAGATCGAGAATCGGATCGCGTGGGCCAATGGCCGCACCGACCGTATGCACCCGCAGCCCTACGACTTCACCCGCAACGGGGGCCACGATATGGGTGCGCGCGTCGATGTCCTGCGCCGGACGCAACTGCTCGGTCAGTTGGAGGATTTTCGCGGTCGTGTCCTTCAACTGCCCATCGGCGGACTTCACGTAATCGTTGCGCAGCAACGTGATCTTCAGGTTGAGGTCCGTCTGCTTCTGGCGCCCCCGGATCAGTTCTGCCGTATCCGACTGCTGGCGAGACTGGTAGTCGGCAGTGGCACGGCGCAGCTCCATCAGCTTGGTCTCGGTGACATAGCCTTCGCTGCGCAACTGTTCGTTGACTTGGAGTTCCTGCCTGGAGATGCCAAGGCTTTGCTCACTCGTGCGCACGAGTTCGGACTCCGTGGCGATTTCCTGCCGGGTCTGTGCGAGCTGTTCCTGAAGCAGCGTCAACTGGTCTGTCAGGGTTTGTCGTTCGGAGTCGAAGAGCGTCCGTTCGCGCTACAGCAGCGCGGCGATACGAGGATCTGAAACCTGCGAGATCAACCGTTGCGGAAACGTGATCGTGCTCTTCATGTCACGTTCCGCCGCGAGCCGCGCCGCTTTCGCCTCTTCGTCGTCAAGCTGGGACTGGAGCGCAGCCACCTCGGCATCGGGTCGGACGTTGTCGAGCGTCACCAGCAGCTGGCCCGCCCTGACGCGATCGCCATCCTTCACGAGAATCTCCTTGACGATGCCGCCTTCCTGATGCTGGATGGTCTTGCGCTCACCCTCGTCGCGCACCATGCCCTCCGCCAACACCGCACCGGAAAGCGGCGCGACAGCGGCCCAGAGCGCAAGCGCGCCAGTGCCCAGTACCAGTGAAGCACAACCGGCTGCAATCACCCTGCGCGGAAGTTGCAGCGGTTCACCGGCCATCCCCGCCTCGGGAGCTGCAAGCATGTACTGGATGCTGCTGCGAACTGCCTGAATGAAGGAGCGCAATTTCATGACGCGGTCGCCTCCCGACGGGTAACCTGTGGAGAAGTGCCGACCGGTTTCGCCCGTGACTGCATCACCGCCTGGACCTGCTCGCGCGTGCCGAAGCATTCAACTTCTCCGGCGCGCATCACCATCACACGGTCGGCAATGGACAGCACGGCCTGCCGGTGGGTGACGACGACAACGGTCACGCCATCCTGCTTCAGTTTGAGCAGGGCGCGGTTCAGCAAGCGCTCACCGTCCGCATCGAGGTTCGCATTCGGCTCGTCCAGCAACACCAGGCTCGGGTCACCGTATAGCGCGCGGGCCAGCGCAATCGCCTGGCGCTGGCCACCCGACAGAGTTTCGCCTGACTCGCCGAGCTCCGTTTCATAGCCGTTTGGCAGGCTGAGGACCAGGTCGTGCACCCCTGCACGTTGGGCCGCCCGCACAATGGCCGACGCGTCATGCCCCAACGGATCGGGATTGCGGGCGATATTGCCAGCCACGGTTCCGACGAACAGTTCAACATCCTGCGGCACGTAGCCAAGACAACGCCCCAGCGTATCCCGAGGCCACTGCGCGATATCGGCCCCATCGAGACGAACGGTCCCCGCCTGCGGCTGCCAGAGTCCAGCAAGCAGCCTTAGCAGCGTGGATTTTCCGGAGGCGCTGGGACCGACAATCACGAGCAGTTGACCAGGGGCAAGCGCGAACTGGACGCCCCGGAGTAGCATGCGGGCGCGTGGATCACCGAGACTGCGGCTACTGAAGACCAGCGCCTCGACCGTTAGCCGGCCTGCGGGACGCGGCAATTCCACAGTGCGTGGCGCGGGCGGGCAACGATAGAGCGCGTCGAGCCGGTTCCACGCCTGACGCACTTCGGTGAACTGCTTCCAGCTACCCAGCATCTGGTCGATCGGCGCAAGCGCCTTGCCAAGCAGGAGGGTTGTCGCCAGCATCACGCCACCGGTGGCGAACTGGTTGATGACAAGCCATGCACCCGCGCCCATCATCACGATCTGGATAGCCTGGCGCACCGTCTTGCCAATACTGCGATTCAGAGTCGAAGTGTCAGCCACTTTCGCCTGCCCATCAAGATCGATGGAGCGACGCGCCGACCAAGCGTCGATCAGTGCCCTGTTCATGCCCAGCACCGTCACAATTTCCGCGTTGCGGCTGATCTGCGCGTAGAGCTGGTCCGTCTCGCGCTGCCGGGTCGTGTACGCACGCACGCTGTTCCGGGTCAGCCAGTCGTTAAGCAGCGTCAGCGCGACAAGCAGCACTGCGCTGCCAATGGCGATCAGCCCGAGAGACCAGTGAAACAGGAACATCACTCCGAGGTAGACGACAAGCCAGGGCATGTCCAGCAGCGCGTTGACGCCCGAGCCGGACAGGAACGCGCGCAGGGATGCAACATCCTGCGCCGTCGCAAGATCGGGCCGGACGCTACGCCGTGCCTGGGCGTCAATGCGCGCCGCAAGGGCAAGACGGTCAAGCTGGTCGGCCAGTTGGCGGCCGAGGTCACCCAGCAAACGACTGCGCACGACATCGACGGCCAGCGCCATGACGAGCGCGATTCCCATGACCACCATCAGCATCGCCAGTGTCTCCAGACTCCTGCTTGGCAACACCCTGTCGTAGACCTGGAGCAGGTAGATCGTCGGCGCGAGCATGAGCAGATTGCTGGCGAAGGCAAACAGTGCGGCGAGCCAGAGATGCCGCCGGATCGCATGAAACATGGTCATGGGTTATTTCCCGGGTTCTGCTGACGACGCCCCGCCGCCAGCAACGAGCTGCGAAAGCGTTGTCTGATCGAGCTGCGCAATGCTCGCCTTGAGGTGCAGAAACTGCATCAGCGTGTCATATCGCGCCTTTGCGAGATCGCGGCGTGTGCCAAACAGCTTGTCTTCCGCGCCAAGAACATCCGCATTGATTCGCACACCAACGCGGAATCCCTTCTGGTTGGACTTCAGTGCCGTTTCGGCGGACCGTTGCGCAGTGCGCAGTGCCACGACCTGCGCCAGCCCGTCCTGGACACCAAGAAATGACTGGCGTGCATCGAGCGCAGCTGACCGGCGCGAACCCTCAAGATCGTCTTCCACCTTGTCTCTTAGCGCGAGCGTTTCCCGCTTCCTGCTCACTGTCGACAGACCATCAAAGAGAGGGATACTGATCTGTATCCCGATCTCGCCGGACGTGGCGCGGTTCGCGCCGGTATAAAAGTTCGTCTGTCCGTTGATGAACGCGGCGTTGCCGTGGCTGACGCTACCAATGATCGAAACGCTTGGCATATATCCCGCGTCCGTCTTGCTAACTTCACGCCGCGAGATTTCGAGCGCGATCTCCTGTCGCTTCACTTCAAAACCTGACGTTTGTGCCTCTGCAACCCAGCGGTCGGACGCATCCTGTGCGACAGCCGGAAGGCCCGCTTTGGCATCAAGCGGGTCGACGCCATCGACGGGATGGCCGACGATCTTCTGCAATGCCGCGTAGCGCCTATCTAGAACGCCCTGTGCCTGAATAAGGTCGGCCTGCGCGGCATCCGCAGCGGCCTGAGCTTCATCCAGATCTACGACAGTCGCCGCGCCCAGCGCAAAACTGCGTGCCGTAAGCGCCAGTTGCTCATTGACGGATCGCTGATGTTCCTGCGCGAGCAGGAAACCGTCGTGTGCGGCAAGTGCATCGAGATAAGCCTGCGCGACCCGCAGCAGCAGATCCTGTCTCGCGCTGGCGAGCGCAAGCCCCGCATCGGCCACGGACAGTTTGCTCTGCTGCCAGCTTTGCCAGTCGTCCCACTTGAAGACGGTCTGATTGAGTGACAGGGACTCACCGACCGTCGAATACGCGGCCGCTGGTTGTCCCGGTACGTGAATCCCGGTCTTGAAATCAGACTGGGTGAGTCCAAGGTGAGGGAGCAGCGCTGCGCGCGCCTCGGGTTCTTTTTCCAGCCCGGCCCGGTACGCCGCCTCTGCGCTCGCGAGCGTGGCGTCATGCGCAATCGCATCATTGACCAGTTCATCAAGGCTTGCAGCCTCGGCACGAAATGCCCAAACCACCAGCAACAATGCACCCAGCAGCATGGATAGTTTCCAGCGCGTCATAGGGTGGCGTATCCAGACCTTCGCTGAGCACTTCGCCATTCTCGAATCAGTTATTAAAAACTTAATATATTTCGAAGTTATCTCCACCAACACAGACCTGCAATCGGACAGATCTGAAATTGACAATTTTAGAAACTAACTAAATCACCCATTGCACGGCGACAAGTTGTGACTAAACAAATCGCTCGGTTTGATTTTTCCAGGAATCAACATCACCAAGCGGCAGCGGGCATGCACCACGCATAAATTTTGCGCACAACCTGTGCACGACTGGTATGGAATCCAGTGGACAGTGACAAGTGACTTGTTGCACAGACAGCTGCACCAAGCGGACCATACCGCCTGGCACGGACATGTCACAGCCTTCAGGACGCTCCCCATCATCAGCGGTCCTCTCGCCCGCTGAAAAGAATCCAGAGGCAAGCAGGACGATACAGAGCAGCGCGGCACAACCGGGCGACAGGTAGCGATAGAGCAGATTCACGTCCATAGGAATCCTGATTTTGCGATATGCATGTTGCTTCGCTGGCACGTCTGAATCTGAGTGCCGTTCCGTTGATCTGGATTACGCGGCCCGCCAAGGGCGGCGGCCCGGACGCGGCGGGCGCGCATTGAGCGGCGGCCGTCGCGCGAAGTCAATGGAAATAGCGCGCCGGAGTGTCGCCGAACGCGGCGCGAAATACGCTGATAAACGACGACACGTCGTTGTAGCCCACTTCGAGCGCCACCTGCGTAACGCTCGCGCCCGCGCCCAGATCTTCGAGCGCGACCAGCAGACGCAATTGCTGGCGCCACTGGCCGAAGGTCTGCCCGGTCTCCTTGACGAACAGACGCGCCGCCGTGCGCGCCGTCACCCCCGCGGCCGCCGCGAGTTCTTCGAGTACGAGGGGCAGCGCCGGATCGCTGTTCAGCGCGTCGGCGATCCGCTGGATGCGCGGGTCGCGCGGCCAGTTCAGACCGAGCGGCGCAGCCGGCAAGGCGGCGAGGCGATCCAGCAGCACCTGCAGAAGACGGCTGGCGGTTGCATCCAACGGTTGGTCGTGCGGCAGTTCAGCGGCGGCGCGCAGCAAGGCTTGCACGAGCGCGTCCGGCACCACCGCGCCGCAGTGCGCCGGCAACGGCGCGGCTTCGGGCGCAGCATACAGCGAGAGCCGTTGCACCGCGCAGGTGGCGCACAGCCAGTGCAGCACGTTCGACACGATCCAGACCGCATGACCAGGCGGCACGACCCATCGTCCGGTTTCGGTGCGCACGGTCAACACACCATCGCTCACGTGGATCAGCCGCGTGCGACCGTAGGCGCGCCACGGTTCGTCCAACGTGGCGTGACGCTCGCCGACCACCAAGACCGCTTGCTCGACGACGTCCGGATCGAAAGCTTCCATCATCGTGTCTGTTGCGCCGCGTGGCCCCACGTGTTTCCGCGCAGTTTCCGCGTGGTTTCGACGTGGTTTCCATGCGGTTTCCACGCGCTCTCCAGGAAGGCAGAAAGATTAACATGGTCTCCGCGCGGCGCGCCGGGTTGGGCCCGCGGCGCTCTCGCGCACGCACAAGCCGCGGCGGCTTGCCAGTAGAATCGCGGCTTCAACGATCTGATCCCCATGAACTACGCATCCATTCTCGAACGGATTCATCGCGATCTGCAGCCTTATCTGGGTACCGGCAGGGTCGCCGATTACATCCCCCAACTCGCGCGCATCCCCGCCGACAGTTTCGGCATGGCGATCGTTACCGCGGCGGGCGAAGTCTTTCGCACCGGTGCAGCCGACACGCGCTTTTCGATCCAGAGCATCTCGAAGCTGTTCGCCTGCACGATGGCGTTCCGGCTGCTCGGCGACGCGCTGTGGCAGCGCGTCGGCCGCGAGCCGTCCGGCAACGCGTTCAACTCGCTGGTGCAGCTCGAAGCCGAACACGGCAAGCCGCGCAATCCGTTCATCAACGCGGGCGCGCTGGTCGTCACCGACGTACTATGCCGCCGCTTCGTGCAAGCCGAAACGGCGCTGGTCGAATTCATGCGGCGGCTCACCGGCGAAGCGGGCATCGACTACGACTCGCGCGTCGCGCAATCGGAGTTGCGGCACGCGCACCGCAATCGCGCGATGGCGCACTTCATGGCGAGCTTCGGCAACATGACGATGCCGCCTGAAGTGGTGGTCGACGCTTACTGCCGCCAATGCGCGATCTCGATGAGTTGCGTGGAGCTGGCGCGGGCGGCGCTGTTTCTGACCAATCACGGCGTGGTGCCGGCCACCGGCGAACGGATCCTCGACACGAGTTCCGCCAAACGGCTGTCCGCGCTGATGCTGACTTGCGGCACATATGATGCGGCAGGCGACTTCGTCTATCGGGTCGGCCTGCCGGCGAAAAGCGGCGTGGGCGGCGGAATCGTCGCGGTGTTGCCGGGCGAGATGGCCGTGTGCGTGTGGTCGCCGGGGCTCGACAGCAATGGCAATTCGTTGGCGGGCGTGCTCGCGCTCGAGTGGTTGACGACGTACACAGGGCGGTCGATTTTCTGATCCCGCCTGTCGGGCGAGCCGGCGCATGCGCGGCATGACGGGCGATTCGCTCCCGGTCGTCGCGTCCCGCCGTTCAGCCCGCGCGCTCGGCCAGCTCCGCCAGTTCCGCCAGCACCGCCAGCACCGCCCGATAGTCAGTTGTGCCAATCACCCGTTCATTCGCCCCGCCTTCGAAATCGATCCACCCCGAATTGAAGCCGTCGATCATGTCGATACGCGGTGCGGGCCACGCCGTGCCGGCTGCCTGAAACAGCGCTTCCCACTGCTCGCGCGGCACCGCCTGAGCCTTCACGCGACGCCCGAGCACGTCGCCCAGCAGCGCGGCAATCTCGTGCTGCGTATAGCGCTGCGGACCTTCGATCTCGATCACACGACGTCCCCGCCACGACTGCGTGAGCGTGTTCGCGATCACGCTGCCGATATCCGCTGTCGCGACCATTGGATACGCCTGCTCGAGCGGTTGCAGAAAGCTCGGCATCACGCCTGTGTCGCGAGCCGGTGCGATGTCCCACAGCGCGTTTTCCATGAACCACGCGGGACGCAGTATCGCCGTCGGAATCGACAGATCCGCGAGCGCGGCTTCGAGGATATGCACCTGCGTGATGAGACCGAGACCCGACTCGCGCTGCCCGCCCACCGACGATAACGCCGCAACCCGCTGCGGTCTCGCTCGCGTCAACGCGTCCCGCAGCACCGCGGCCGCCGCGTGCGCGTTTGGATAGCCCGGCTGCGGCGCGAAGTTCGGCGCAATCATCACGAATGCGCCCGCAGTGCCATGGAACGCGGCGGCAAGCGCGTCGGCGTCTTCGAACGACGCAATCGCCACCTCGGCGCCCCGCTGCATCCATTGCGTCGCCTTGCTTTCGTCGCGCAATATCGCGCGCACCGCGTGCCCCGCGTCAAGTAATGCGCGGGCCGCCGCGCCGCCTACCTGCCCTGTTACGCCTGTGATTGCAAACATGATCCCGCTCTCCTCGATTACGGCGAACGCCGCGTTGGAAAGCATTCTCAGCGTTTCGACGAAATTTCACGAGAGCATGGGTGTCATTTGGTTAATGACAAATTGGCATGTACACGTTGCTTCCGCCGATCTGCGTCTCAAAAAATAGTTTGACAGACTATCTTTAGATATATATCTTAAGATACATCTTCAGACACTCACGGGAGCATTCAGGATGCGCCACCAACACCGTTTTTCCCGCCCGCGCGGCGCGGACGATCGTTTCTACGCCGACCACGAACGTGCATCGCTCCATGCGCTTTGGCATGAGCTTCACCGCAGCGGGCCGAGCCGCGACGACCGCTTCGCCGTCCCCGGCGACGGATTCGGCCGCCGCAGCCGTCGCGAGCTGGATAGCGACGCCGCAGGCCGTCGCGGTCGCCACGAGCATCATGGCGACGCCGCAGATCGTCGCGGCCGCCACGCCTTCGACGCACACCCGCACTACGATGGCCGCCACGGCCGCCCCCGCTTCGCACTGCACGCGCTGTGGCACGCGATCGGCCGTCATCACGAATCACACGGCGGTGGCCGCGGCGGACGCTTCGGTGGCGGTCCCGGCGGTTTCGGCGGCGATGGCGAGGGCTTGCCGCGCGGCCGCAAATTCAGTTCCGACGATCTGCAACTGCTGTTGCTGTCGCTGATCGACGCACAGCCGAGCCACGGCTACGAGCTGATCAAGGCCCTCGAAACGCGCTCGAACGGCTTCTACAGTCCGAGCCCGGGCATGGTCTATCCGGCCCTCTCGTATCTGGAAGAGCTCGGCTACGTGACCGTGCAACTCGAAGGCAATCGCAAGCGCTATGAACTGGCGGATGCGGGTCGCGCGTACCTGGCCGCCAATCGTGAGCGCGTCGAATTGATGCTGGCGCGGCTCGCGCATATCGCACGCAAGATGGACTCGGTGCGCCGCGCGTTTGCCGGTGAAGAGCCGGCCGACATCAGCGAAGGCGGCTGGCTGCCTGAACTGACCGAGGCACGCCGCACGCTCAAGCATGCGCTGCTGCGCCGTGACAACGTGCCGGCCGACGAACAGCGCCGCATCGCCGCGATCCTGATGCGCGCGGCACGAGAAATTGAAGACCAAGGCGAAGGAAATCCGGGCACCACTGGCAGCGACAACGGCGACGCCAACGCGCCCTACGCCTGAGTCCAGGCCGTCAGGCCGCCCATGCGTTTGCGCGCGCCCGCGCGCAAACGCCGGTCTCGTGCGCCGCCGCGCCAATCGAACCCAACAGGAATCACACCCTCATGCTGACCAAAGATATTCGACCCGATAATCGCCCCGACCTGGCCGTACATCGCGTACGGCATCCGCTGAAATTCCGCCTGCTGCAGGTCAAGCAGGTCCGCGCGCTGACCCCGCACCTGATCCGCGTGACCTTCACCGGCGACGATCTGCACGACTTCGTCTCCGCTTCGTTCGACGACCACGTCAAAGTGTTTTTCCCCGAGCCCGGCGCGGACAAACCAGCGCTGCCGCAAGCCGGCCCTGACGGCCCGGTGTTTCCGGCCGGCCAGCCGCGTCCGACCGCACGCGATTTCACGCCGCGCCGCTTCGATCGCGAGTCGCGCGAACTCGACATCGAATTCGCGATGCACGAGGCGGGTCCCGCCGCAAATTGGGCGGCCCAGGCCAAAGTCGGCCAGTACCTTGGCGTCGGCGGCCCGCGCGGCTCGCTGGTGATCCCCACCGGGTTCGACTGGCATCTGCTGGTCGGCGACGATACCGCGCTGCCAGCCATCGCGCGCCGCCTCGAAGAACTGCCGGCTGGGGCGCGCGTCGCCGCGGTGATCGAAGTGGCCGATCCGTCGGCGCGAATCGAATTCGCGACGCAAGCCGAGCTGCATCTGGTGTGGTGCTATCGCAGCGCAGCGGATCATCGCGGCGATGCGCTGTTGCAGGCAGTCCGCGACATCTATCTGCCGGACGACGGTGAAGGCTACGTGTGGGCCGCCGGCGAAGCCGCGACGATGCGCGCCGTGCGTCATCACCTGTGCACGGACCGTGGCGTCGACAAATCGCGGATTCGCGCGGCCAGCTACTGGAAGCAAGGTGCCGTGGCAGTCCACGAGACACTCGACGACTAAATATCGGCGCTCGCCGGCGGCCCATCTCGCGCAGGCGCTGGCGAGTGCGATATGCCACGTAGGCCGCGTGGGCCGCGCGGGCCTCATGCTTCGCACAACAACAAAACGGAATCGACCATGTACTCGATCACCCTCCGGCACGAACGCCGCCTGTTATGGCTGCTCGCGCTGACGCAGTTCACCATGAGATTTTCTCCTGGCCAAAGGGTGTCAACTTAGGCTGAAAAAGCCCTCTGGCTATGGGTTCAATGGCGTCTCGCATTGGGTTGACACTCGTGCAGGATCGCCGACTGTTTCGCGAGAGGCCAGCCCTGATAACGCCGCTTATCAGGGCAAGGACGGCCTGCCCTCGCCCGGTTCCTGCGGGGGGCCGCTGCATCGGTGTGCCCGTCGCCGTCACGTCACCCCAACTAGGCCGATCAGCACCGCCACCCTTTTGCGGCCCTGCCGGTGCATCGCGGTTGGCTACATCCGTAATCGGCATGAAGGGACCTTCGCTTGATGCATCGCCTAGACGTTCAGACGGCCGCTCCACTCCGCAAACGGTCATTTGATCGCCGTGTGCCTGCGTCGCGTCATCGGCCTTTGCGGACGTTCACGCTCACCGTTTGTGAGGCAGCTTCAAGTGCCTTCCTGTCGTTCGGACGTGCACGACCGCGAATGGCTCGATTAGTGTCAACGGATGCGTACTTTCGACCCGTTGCCGTCGTTCGACCCCGCGCGACCAAAGCGGCGGCTTACGTTTAGGTTTATTCGA
>NZ_CYGX02000195.1 GCF_900019265.1 Paraburkholderia ribeironis | reverse complement strand
AGCAAGCGCTGCAGCAGCGTATCGACGATGCGGGGCTCGGCGACAACGTGAAGCTGCTTGGCTTCGTGCCCGACGAGCAGTTGGCGTCGCTGTATCGCGCGGCGGATATCAGCGTCGTGCCGACGGTCGCGCTCGAAGGCTTCGGCCTGATTACCGTCGAATCGCTGGCGTCGGGCACGCCCGTGCTGGTGACGCCCGTGGGCGGTCTGCCGGAAGCGGTGGCGGGGCTGTCGCAGGATCTCGTGCTGCCGTCGACGGGCGCGGACGCGATTGCCGACGGCCTCGCGAGGGCGTTCGACGGCTCCATCCGACTGCCGGATGCCGATGCCTGCCGCGCTTATGCACGGGCCCACTTCGACAACCCCGTGATCGCGAAGCGTGTCGCGGCCGTGTATAACGAGGCGATTCAGGCAGCGTAGTCGCCAGCCGCTGCGACGGCGAGGCGAAGTGACGAACGGGACGGCCGCGAGGCCGTCCTTTTTCTTTGGGTGGTGGGCGCACGTGAGAAGCGCTCATCGCCTCATATTTCCGGTATTTCAGGAACTATCGAGCGCGGGCCGTCGTTTCGACCCATAATTCCTGAATTATAGGAATTATTGACGCTGAGCGCGATTTGACGCAATAATTCCGATATTCTCGCCGTTATCTGTCTAACCATGCGGCAGATTGCTTAATTCCTAAAATATCGGAACTATGGCTCGCACTTTACCTC
>NZ_CYGX02000074.1 GCF_900019265.1 Paraburkholderia ribeironis | reverse complement strand
CAAGGCTGACGTGAGCTGGATCATGGCGCACTGCGCCGGATCTGAAACTACTGGTTGCAGGTTTTTCTCAGGTGTAAAAACAGGCGGAGAGTGAGCTGGGTAAAGGGATTCGAGCGGTTGTCGTCGAAGCGGCTAGAATCCATCGCTTTGATGATGGAAAATGGCCCAACGCCAAGCCCGACAAGGGATTCCGGTGGAATTGAGCGAAGCGCAATTCAACGAATTTGTCTTGCCTCATTTACCACGGGGTCGTCGTGGCCCGCTGCCGCGACTGCCACTGTACAGTCGGAGTAGGAATGACAGTCGCCCATCACCCCCTCCACAGATCCGTACGTGCGGAATTACCGCATACGGCTCCTGCCTTGGGTCGTAACGATCAGACGTTGGTTCGGATATGGATGACATATATGAGCCAGGGGCAACCAAAGTGCTACGAGCCGGGTCATCCGCAGCCAGGTCAGGCGATGCTTCTGACTACGGCGGCGCAACGTGCGGTACCACAGGCGGGCAATACCAACCCGGAAGCACCCGAGGCGCGATCCGTTTCGTGGCACGCCAAAGTACCGCACATGCCCAGCCACCACGGCGCGCAGATACCGCCCCTGCTCCGCAATAGTCTGGTGCATGCGTCGTCGCAGTTGTTCCTTGACTGTCTGAAGCTTGGCTCGCATTCGTTTGGCGCTGGTCAGCCGCAATACCGCAAACTTTCCTTTACGGGTCTTCCCGCAGCAATGCGTGAAGCCCAGGAAGTCGAAGGTCTGCGGCTTACCGCCGCCGCGGCGTCGACAGTTCTCGCGCGCAAAGCGTCCGAACTCGATCAGCCGCGTCTTGCTCTCGTGCAGCTTCAGGCCGAAGCGGGCCAGTCGTTCAGTCACTTCGCGCTGGAAGCGCTCCGCATCCCGCACGTACTGGAAACCCGCGACCCAATCATCGGCATACCGCACAACGATCATGTCGCCTTCGGCGTGCCGCGCACGCCACTGCTTCACCCACAGATCGAACGTGTAGTGCAGGTAGATGTTCGACAACAGCGGCGAGATGCTGCCGCCCTGAACGGTACCAACTTCACTTTGCGTCAACCTGCCGTCTTCCAGCACGCCAGCGTGCAGCCATTTCTTGATGAGCCGCAGCACCCGCGTGTCCGCTACCCGGTGCTCGATGAATCTCATCAGCCAGTCGTGTTCGATTGTGTCGTAGAACTTGCTGATGTCCGCATCGAGTATCCAGCTCACCTTTCTGCGCTCGATACCTACACTCACGGCGTCGAGCGCGTTGTGCGCACTCTTGCCGGGACGGAAGCCGTAACTGAACCCGACGAAGTCCTGTTCGTAGATCGCGTTGAGTACTTCGACCGTGGCGAGCTGGACGAGTTTGTCTTCCAGCGCCGGCACGCCCAGCGGGCGCTTGCTGCCGTCGGCCTTGTCGATGTACACGCGCCTGACAGGCTGGGGCCGGTAAGCCCCCCGGGTCAGGCGGTCGGACAGGTCCAGAAGCCGTGCTTCGAGGTCCAGTCCGTACGACTGCCACGTCTGGCCGTCCACCCCGGCAGCCGCCTTGCGCTCCAGCGCAAAGTAGGCTACCCGCAGGCGGTCGACCGCGTAGATGTGATGCATCAGGGTGGTGAACTTCGCACCCGGTCGTCCTTTGGCCGTCTGTCGTATGCCGTCGAGCGCGGTTCCCATGTCATATTCCCGCCCCAATCTGCGGGACATGCGCGCCGCGACTGCATTGCCCTTGGCCTGCCGCCTTCCCTCCACCGCCTCCGCCACCGCAGGAGTTGCACCCGCAGTATTGTTCGGCAGCTTCTCAGATACTACGCAGCAGTCCGACTTCCCACGCCCGTAGCTCATCGTCGTGCGCCCTCAGGCTTCACGATGCGCACTGCGCCCGACGCTTCCCAGCGCGGCACAGTAGGGCCCGGGACCTCCCGGTTCCCGAGCAAAGTGTTTCCGCACGTGCACGGGGTCTCTGACCGCGCGGGGTCCGGCACTGCCTCGCCAATGCGGCAGCGTCGGTGTGGCCTTCGGCGTAGATCCAGCGCCTCGGCACCCCGATCATCTCGTAGCTCATGCCACGAGGAGTTTATTTCGCGGCTCAATACCCGGCCCGGGCGTACCCCTGTCAACGCTTCGCCTGCACCCTCACGGGTACACACGCATGACTCGGGGCCGCCGTGGCTGGCTAGGCCTTCAACGTATGACTCTTTCATTCACAACACTTTGCCGGTTTGACCGGCGCACGGATCTTCAACTACATCCTGAAGGCTCTGTACCTTGGATGCCAGTGGCACATGCTGCCGATAGACAGGAATCAGCAGGGTCGACGCGAAATTCATCCGACCAGCATTTACCGGATCTTTCGTCGCTGGCAGGCGAGCGGATGTTTCGACGCGATCTTTCTGGCGTCAGTGCGCCGGCTTCAGGAGGACCAGTTGCTCGATCTGTCGATCATTCACGGCGACGGCACAACGACTGCGGCAAAGAAAGGCGGCGACAATCTCGGTTTCAGCGGTCACAAAAGACTCAAGGGCTGCAAGATCGTGGCTTTCTGTGATCGGCGCTGCAACGTCATCGCACCGTTCGTGGTCGCACCCGCCAATCACAACGAATCGCCGATGTTACGCGAGGCATTGCCCACACTGATGAAGACCGCCCGCGAAGCAGGTCTGACACTACACGGCACCATCGTCAGCCTCGATGGCGCCTACGATTGCCGGGTGAATCGCAAGGCCATCTTTAATCGTGGCATGGTGCCCAACATCAACCCGAACCCGCGTGGCAGGAAAACGCCCAAACGCGGCCGCAAGGCGCTGTTCGAGCCGGCCATTTTTAAAGAGCGCTTCAACACCATTGAGCGGCTGTTCGGCTGGGAAGATAAGTTTCGCCGCCTGCTGTTGCGCTTCGAACGTCTCAGCCCTCTTCACTACGCGTTCAAGACACTCGCCTACACGATGATCAACCTGCGGCACTACTGTCGCAGCTAATCGAACGGCGTCGCCGCAGCTTTCAGATCCGGCGCAGTGCGCCATGATCCAGCTCACGTCAGCCTTGTAGAATCAATTTGCATTCCGTACGATATGAAGAAAACCCCATCATGGCCGATCAAATCAAAACCTGCAATCAGTAGGGGCTCTGTCTCTTATACACATCTGACGCT
>NZ_CYGX02000004.1 GCF_900019265.1 Paraburkholderia ribeironis | reverse complement strand
TTGTAGCGTGGCGCCGGATGGGAGCCGCCGCGCGATGCTGCATGGCTTACGCCCGATTTACGGCGACCGCGCCGCCCAAGCGCAGCGGCTCCCATCCGGCGCCACGCTACAATGTGTGCTGATTGCGTCGCGCGCACCGCGCGGCCTGCTTTTGCCTCTTTCATGACATCAAAGCCTTCTTCGCGTTCTGCTCCCGCGTCGACGCGTCCGCGCGAATCCCGTTTGTCGATCCTGCATCTGGCGCCCGAATCGCTGGGTTTCGCGCTCGACTGCGCCGGCCAGGCCGTCGGCGCCGTGCGTCTCGGCGCGGCTTTGCCGGCCGCGCTGCAATCCGTCTTCGTGTCCGCACCTGAGGGCAATGCCGCCGCCGCCCGCGGCGCGGTGCAGGACATCGCCTACCGCACGATGCGGCGTCTGGCCACCGCCGAATGGCTGATCGCGCGGCTGGTGAAGAAGGCGCCGCCGCCGCACGTCGGTCATGTGCTCGCCTGCGCACTCGCCCTGCTGGTCGACGACGAAGCGAGCGCCGCCTACGCCCCATTTACGGTGGTCGATCAGGCAGTCAACGCAATCGGCGCGCGGCGCGAATTCGCGTTCGCCAAGGGTCTCGTCAACGCGGTGCTGCGCAACTTTCTGCGCGAGCGCGAAGCGTTGCTCAGCGCCGCGCAAGCCGACGAAGTCGCGCGCTGGAACTACCCGGCGTGGTGGATCGACGCGGTGAAGGGCGCGTGGCCCGACGCGTGGCAAGCAGTGCTCGCGTCCGGCAACACGCAGGGTCCGCTCACGCTGCGTGTGAACGCCCGCCGCTCGACGGTCGATGCCTACCTGCAAGTGCTGCAGAACCATCAGATTCGCGCGAGCCAGGCCGGCACCTACGCCGTCAGGCTCGAAACGCCGATGCCGGTAGACAGGATTCCCGGTTTCAACGACGGCGTGGTCTCGGTGCAGGACGCCGGCGCGCAACTCGCCGCGCAACTGCTCGGCGTGCGCGACGGCATGCGTGTGCTCGACGCGTGCGCGGCGCCTGGCGGCAAGACCGGGCATTTGCTCGAACTCGCCAACCTTCAGCTCGTGGCGCTCGAGAGCGACCCGACGCGCGCACGCCGCATCGGCGAAAATCTGCAGCGGCTCAAGCTCGATGCGGAAGTGCGAATCGGCGATGCGGGCGTGCCGGCCAAATGGCACGACGACATCGACCAGCCCTTCGACCGCATCCTGGCCGACGTGCCGTGTTCGGCGTCGGGCATCGTGCGGCGTCATCCGGATATTCGCTGGTTGCGCCGCGCGTCCGACATTCCCGCGCTGGTCGCCGAGCAACGCCGCATCCTCGCCGCGCTTTGGCCGCTCGTGAAGCCGGGTGGTGAATTGCTCTACGTTACGTGTTCGATCTTCCCCGAAGAAGGCGAGTTGCAGGCGCAGTGGTTTGGAGACAAGTATCAGGATGCGGTACGATTGGACGCGCCGGGGCAGCTGTTACCCTCAGTTGCTCGCGCGCCCGCCGACCCATCGGCCGGTTCCTATGCCGGACAACCCGCTGAAGACAGCGCCGGCGCGAACTCAGACCACGACGGATTTTTCTACGCGCGCTTTCAGAAACGGTGACCATCAAACGCATCTTCCCGCTTCGGCTCGCTGCCGTGCTCTGGATTGCGCTGGCCGTATGGCTTGCAGCGCCGGGCGCGGCGCACGCTGATTCGATCGCGGTGCAGCGGGCGTCGCTGCAAGCCGACACCAACGGCTGGAATCTCGACGCGCATTTCGAATTCGACCTCAACAGCAACCTCGAGGACGCGGTCAACAAAGGTATTCCGCTCTACTTCACGACCGACTTCGAATTGAGCCGGCCGCGCTGGTACTGGTTCGACGAGCAGCCGGTGAGCGTGTCGCAGAGCCTGCGCCTGTCGTTTCAGCCGCTGACGCGCGAATACCGTGTGTCGAGCGTGCAGTCGGGCGGTTTGCAGCTCGGCTTCTCCACGCTCAAGGATGCGCTCGCGGTGATCAAGCACGTCACGTCATGGCATGTGATCGACCGCAACGAGGTGAAGGTCGGCGAGACCTATAACGCGTCAGTGCGCATGCAACTCGACATCGGGCTGATGCCCAAGCCGTTTCAGATCGACGCGGTGAACAACCGCGACTGGAACCTCGCATCCGAATGGAAGCGCTTTACCTTTACGGTGACCGAACGTGCTAAATAGAGTGCGCTCAACCACCACCAGTGTCAGCAGCATCGTCGTGCGCGTGCTGGTGTCGACGGTCGCGGTAACGGCCGTGTTGCTGCTCGTGCTGCTGGCCGCCGCGAGCGCCAATACCGAGTTCTTCGACCGCTATTACCAGTGGCTGTATACCGCCAACGTCGCGGTCGCGATGATCTTTCTGCTGGTGGTGGCGACGCTCATCGTCATCATCATCGCGCGGCTGCGCAAGGGCAAGTTCGGCACGCGGCTGCTGGCGAAACTCGCGTTCTTCATGGCGCTGGTCGGCGTGGTGCCGGGCGGGATCATTTACGTGGTCTCGTATCAGTTCGTGTCGCGCAGTATCGAATCGTGGTTCGACGTGAATGTCGAAACCGCGCTCACGGCAGGCCTGAATCTCGGTCGCGGCATGCTCGACGCGTCGCTGTCCGATCTGCAAACCAAGGGCCGCCTGATGTCCGAGCAGCTTGCCAGCGCGGACGCCGCCGGCACGACGCTCACGCTATTGCGACTGCGCGATCAGTTCGGCGTGCAGGACGCGACGATCGTCGAGCCCACGCGCAGTATGTCCGGTGCGACGCCCGACATGCATGTGGTCGCGCAGGCATCCAGCAACTACGCGACGCTCGTGCCGAACGATTTGCCCACGCCGCTGATGATCGAACAGGCGCGTGGCCGCGGCTATGCGGCGATCGAAGGCGAAGTGGACGGCGATACGCACGCGCAGGGCGGCAAGGGCGCGCTGCGACTGCGCGTCGTGCAGCGCATTCCCGACTCGAACGCGGCGCTGTTGCAACCCACTGAACGCTTCCTGCAACTCACGCAGCCGGTGTCGCCAACGCTCGCTCGCAATGCCGACGCGGTGCAGCGCGCGTATCGCGAATACCAGGAGAAGGCGCTCGGCCGCACCGGTCTGCGCAAGATGTACATCGGCACGCTGACGCTCGCGCTATTCCTCGCCACCTTCATCGCGATGATGCTTGCGCTCGCGCTCGGCAATCAGCTTGCGCGGCCGTTGTTCCTCCTCGCACAGGGCACGAAAGAGATTACCGAGGGCGATTACACACCGAAGCGCGAAATCAAGTCGCGCGACGAACTGGGCTTCCTCACGCAGTCGTTCAATGCGATGACGCGGCAGTTGTCCGAAGCGCGCGCCGCGGTCGAGAACAACCGCATTGCGCTCGAACACTCGAAGGCGTATCTGGAAAGCATCCTCGCGAACCTGACCGCGGGCGTGTTCGTGTTCGATCGGCAGTTCCGGCTTACCACCGCGAATCGTGGCGCCGAACGGATTTTCCGTCAGCCGTTCCAGACCGTGCTCGGTTCGTCGCTCGATCAGATCGGCGTGTTGAGCGAATTCGGCGTCATGGTCCGCAAGGCGTTTGCCGATCGTGAAGCGGCAAGCGGCGACGGTCAGGACGATCTCGGCCACTGGCAACAGCAGTTCTCGTTTCCAGTGCCGGGCGAAAGCGAACCGCTCACGTTGCTCGTGCGCGGCGCGCGCCTCGTGTCGGCGACCGACCGCGACACGGAAGACCTGCAGACCTCCGGTTACGTCGTGGTGTTCGACGACATCTCCGATGTGATCTCCGCGCAGCGTTCGATTGCATGGGGCGAGGTCGCGCGGCGGCTCGCGCACGAGATCAAGAATCCGCTCACGCCGATCCAGCTCTCCGCCGAGCGTCTGCAAATGAAGCTGGCCGACAAGCTGTCGCCGTCGGATGCCGACGTGCTCAAGCGTGGCGCGACTACGATCGTCAATCAGGTGGCTGCGATGAAGCAGATGGTCGACAATTTCCGCGACTACGCGCGCACGCCTCCGGCAGTGCTCGCGCACCTGCAACTGAACGATCTGGTCAGCGAAGTGCTCACGCTGTACGGTATCGAAGAGGGCAAAGGCGCGATCCAGGTGGAACTCTCGGCACTGCCGGCGATTCGTGGCGACGCAACGCAATTGCGCCAGGTGATTCACAACCTGCTGCAGAACGCGCAGGATGCGGTAGCCGATGTCGGCCATCCGCGAGTGGCGCTCGAGACGAGGACAGTAGAATACGGTGACCCCGACGCGGAAGGCAAAGTACACGTCGCGGTGCGTCTGACCGTGTCGGATAACGGACCGGGGTTCCCCGCGCGTATCCTCACTCGCGCATTCGAACCCTATGTGACGACCAAGGCCAAGGGTACGGGCCTGGGTCTTGCAATGGTCAAGAAGATCGTCGATGAACATGGCGCTCGCATCGACATTCGCAATCGTATGAAGGCGGGCGATGTGATCGAGGGTGCGCAGATTTCGATCCTCTTCCTTCAACTGGCGGACGATGCCGCGGCACCCGATACTGGGCCGCGGCCGGCGCACGGCGGCGGTGCGTCGCACGGCAAGACAAAAGCAACAGTGCAGACAAGGGCAGCGTAAATGGCAACCATCCTGGTGGTAGATGATGAAATGGGCATCCGGGAATTGCTCTCGGAGATCCTGAGCGACGAGGGACATGTCGTGGAGGCCGCTGAAAATGCGCAGGAAGCGCGCGAGTTCCGCTTGCGTCAGGCGCCGGACCTCGTGTTGCTCGACATCTGGATGCCCGACACCGACGGCGTGACGCTGCTCAAGGAGTGGGCCGCGCAAGGCCAGTTGACCATGCCGGTGATCATGATGTCCGGCCACGCGACGATCGATACGGCGGTTGAGGCCACCAAGATCGGCGCGCTCAATTTCCTCGAGAAACCGATCGCGTTGCAGAAGCTGCTAAAGGCCGTCGAGCAGGGTCTCGCTCGCGGCACGGCGGTGGGTGTGCCTGGCGGCGCGGCGGTCAAGCCGGTGTTGCCGGTGAACGCATCGGCGGTGGCGTCGGCGGCCGCGTTGCCGATGTTGTCCACCGACGGCACGGGCGGCGGCGCGCTGGCCGCGCAAACGGCGTCGATCTCGTTCGACATACCGCTGCGCGATGCACGCGATGCGTTCGAGCGCGCGTACTTCGAATATCACCTCGCGCGCGAGAACGGCAGCATGACGCGCGTGGCAGAGAAGACCGGCCTGGAGCGCACACACCTGTACCGCAAGCTCAAGCAACTCGGCGTCGATCTGGGCAAGAACAAAGGGGAGTGACGATACGCGCGGGCTGGCGTGCCGTGCGCGAATCCGCCTTTGGCACATTTTTTCGACGAGGGACTTGCCCTCCTGCAGACCCTTTGATATGATCTCGTTCTTCGTTGGCCCGGTAGCTCAGTTGGTAGAGCAGCGGATTGAAAATCCGCGTGTCGGTGGTTCGATTCCGCCCCAGGCCACCAGGATTCAGCCCCAGGAAATCGCAAGATTCCTGGGGCTTTTCCTTTTCTGACGGGTACTCGTTGCGGCAGAGCGTGCCCGGCGGCGTTCGGCGTCGCGTGATAAAATCACGCCAGTTCAAGGACTTGCACGCCGGTGCGATATCTGAATGTCGCCTGAGCGTTACTTGAGTGTCGCCTGATTCGCACCTGGGTGCCGAGCGGCTAGGCCGCCACCCGCACCGAACCCTTCGCCCGACCACTAGCGGTATAAGCGCGTCGCGACTCTGCGTGCGCAACGCGCGGCCTATACTGCTCTGGGCCGGCAGCAGTGCCGGCATACGTCGCGCCGCGTTGCTTGCATGGCGCATCTCACGCAGCGCGACGTGGCACTCATCATTCACGGAGTTTCACGGTGATCCGCAAAGACGCCAAGCGTAGCGCTCTCGTGCTGTTTTCCGGCGGCCAGGATTCCGCCACGTGCCTTGCATGGGCACTCGAACGTTATGAAACGGTCGAAACGCTCGGTTTCGATTACGGTCAGCGGCACCGTGTCGAACTCGAGTGCCGCGAAGGGTTTCGTCAGGCTGTCATGCGCACGTTTCCGGCGTGGGCCGGCCGTCTCGGCGACGACCACATGATCGATCTGTCGGTCCTCGGCTCGATCAGCGATACCGCGATGACGCGTGAGATCGAGATCGAGGCCACGGCCAGCGGTCTACCGAACACGTTCGTGCCGGGTCGCAATCTGATGTTCATGACCATCGCAGCGGCGATTGCTTATCGGCGAGGTTTGCAGGTGATCGTCGGCGGAATGTGCGAAACGGATTTCTCGGGCTATCCCGATTGCCGCGACGACACGATGAAGGCGTTGCAGGCCACGCTGAACCTCGGCATGGACACGCGACTGCTGATCGAAACGCCGCTGATGTGGCTCGACAAGGCCGACACGTGGCGTCTCGCTCATGAACTGGGCGGCGACGAGCTGGTTGAACTGGTGCGCGTCGAGACGCACACCTGCTATGTCGGTGAACGCGCAGAATTGCATGCATGGGGTTTCGGTTGCGGCGAATGTCCGGCATGCCGCTTGCGCAAGCGTGGTTTCGAAGCCTATCTGGCCGGTGATAAAGTCACCGAGCCGGTCTGACGGTTCGCGCAGCGGCGCGGCTCGGGCAATCAACCTCAGGCAATCAACCTCAGGCAATCAACTTCAGCAACACATTGAGCAACACGGGGCAGAAAGCAGCATGACTTACGCGGTCAAGGAAGTCTTCTACACGTTGCAGGGCGAGGGCGCGAATGCCGGGCGTCCGGCCGTGTTCTGCCGGTTCGCCGGCTGCAATCTGTGGTCGGGCCGCGAAGAAGATCGCGCCGAGGCAGTGTGCCGTTTCTGCGATACCGATTTCGTCGGCACCGACGGCGAGAACGGTGGCAAGTACCGTACCGCTGAAGAACTGGTCGCGATGATCGTATCGCTGTGGCCGCAGGGCGAGGGCGAGCGCTTCGTGGTCTGCACGGGCGGCGAGCCGATGCTGCAGATCGATCAGCCGCTGGTCGATGCGCTGCACGCCGCGAGCTTTGAAATCGCGATCGAGACCAACGGCTCATTGCCGGTGCTCGAAACGATCGACTGGGTCTGCGTGAGCCCGAAGGCCGACGCACCGCTCGTCGTGACGAGAGGCAACGAACTGAAGGTCGTGATCCCGCAGGACAACCAGCGCTTGTCCGAGTATGCGAAGCTCGACTTCGAGTATTTCCTCGTCCAGCCGATGGACGGCCCGTCGCGCGAGCTCAACACCAGGCTCGCGATCGACTGGTGCAAACGCCATCCGCAATGGCGCTTGTCGATGCAGACCCACAAGTATCTGAACATTCCCTGATTTGCCGTGCTGACGATTACACGAAAACTCGAATTCGACGCGGGCCACCGCATTCCCGATCACCGCAGCCAGTGCCGTAATCTGCACGGCCATCGCTATGTGCTCGAAATCACGCTGCAAGGCGATCTGGTCGACAGCGAAGGCGCGCCCGATCGCGGCATGGTGATGGACTTCGCCGACGTGAAGTCGCTCGCCGTCGAGCATCTGGTCGGGCAGTGGGACCACGCGTTCCTCGTCTATGAAGGCGATACGCCGGTGCGCGGCTTTCTGGAAACCATGCCCGGGCATAAGACGGTCGTGCTCGACCGCATCCCGACTGTCGAAAATCTCGCGGCCATCGCGTTCGATATCCTCGCGAGCGTGTACGACGCGCACTACGGCGTGAATCTGCGTCTGCACAAGGTGCGTCTGTACGAGACGCCGAACTGCTGGGCCGACGTGGTCCGCGACTGAACCCGGGGGCCGGCCGCGCGATCCCGCCTTTGCGTTTTTGTCACTGTATGATCGCTGCGATAACCACACGGAGCGAGACATGCCGGTCATCGCATTGCGTCGCAGCAGGCAGCCGGGCCGCCAGCGCCCCCGTCTTTGCCAGGTCGATTACTTCGCCCACGAGGCCGGATCGTTCTCCCGCGTTTCGGGTCATGCGGCCGGGCGCCGCCACGGAGCGCGGCGATGAGCACCTTCACCAATCCCCTCAAGCAACGTTTGACGGAAGCCGGCCCGCTGTACGGGCTATGGCTGTCGCTCGGCAGCGAGGCCGCCGCTGAAGCGCTGGCGCACGCCGGTTTCGACTGGCTGTTGATCGACATGGAGCACGCGCCGAACGATAGCCGCGACGTCGCTTCGCAACTGCGCGCGATCGCCGCCGCGCATCTGCCGAGCGAGCCGGTGGTGCGCGTGCCCGCCAGCGAAGCCTGGCTCGTCAAGCGCGTGCTGGATGCCGGCGCGCGCACGCTGATGTTCCCGAATATCGAATCCGCGGACGATGCCGCTCGCGCCGTGCGTCTCACGCAATATCCGACCGCTGGGGCGCTCGACGGTCAACGCGGCGTCGCCGGCGTGGTGCGCGCAGCGGCCTATGGCATGCGGCGCGACTACGTGCAGACGGCCAACGCGCAGATCGCGACCATCGTGCAGATCGAGTCGGCGCGCGGCTTGCAGGAGGTCGAGAAGATCGCGGCGACGCCGGGAGTCGATTGCGTGTTCGTCGGGCCCGCCGATCTGGCCGCGAGCCTCGGTCATCTTGGCGATTCGAAGCACGCTGATGTGCAGGCGGCGGTGGCGCGCGTTGTCAGTGCCGCCGACAAGGCCGGCATCGCGGCCGGCGTGTTTGCGATGGATGTCGCGAGTGCGAAGCAGCATCGCGATGCCGGGTTCCGTTTTGTCGCACTGGCCGCCGACGTCATGTGGATGTTGCGCGCGACCCGCCAGGCGTTGCAGGAGGTGAGGTCATGAAGCGCAAGGGGCAGGGCGTCGTCGTGCGTGTGGCGATCATGGCGGCGTGGCTGACGGGCAGCGCGATGAGTAGTGCGATGAGCGCGGCGCATGCTCAGGATCAGATCGCGAAGCCGAACGATCCGGAGACGCAGACCGCGGTCGCCGACTACAACGCCGGCAACCTGGGCGCGGCGCTTGCCGAATTCCGCAAGGCCGCCGAGCGCGGCAGCCGGCTCGCGGAGTTCAACTACGCGATGATGCTGCTCAACGGTGAAGGCACGCCAGTCAATGTCGACGAAGGCAAGAAATGGCTGCGCAAGGCCGCCGAAGCCAACATGTCGCACGCCCAGTACGTGTACGGCAAGATGTACGACGATGGCGAGTTTGTCGGCCGCGATCCGGTCGAGGCGCACCGCTGGTTTCTGAAGGCCGCTGAGCAGGGCCACGTGCAGGCGGAGCTTGCGCTGGCCAACCAGTTCCTCGACGGCCGCGGCACCGAGCGCGACAACCGGCAGGCGTTCGTCTGGTACAAGAAGGCGGCGCAAGGCGGCGACATGACCGCGCAATACGTGACCGGCTCGTTCTACGAGCGCGGCGGCGATGGCGTGGACAAGAATCTGAACGTGGCGCGCGCCTATTACGCGGCCGCGGCTGCGCAGGGCGATCCGGCAGCGCGTCTGAAGTATCAGCAGCTCAGCGCGCAGTTGCGCGATCAGAAGGAAGTGAAACCGCAGTAAGCTAAAAGGGGCGCTCCCGATGGGGCGCCCCTTGCGCGTTCTGCTTGTTCGTCTGAGCCTGTTGCACTGTTGCAGCCGGCTTCGACGGCCGACGCGGCGGCCGTGTGCCGCGCTAACTCTGCATCAATCGCTTCTGCCGCGCGACGCTCATGATGAGGCCGATCGCAACCCCGAGCGTAGTCAGCGCGGTGCCGCCATAGCTCATGAACGGCAGCGGCACGCCGACCACTGGCAAGATCCCGCTCACCATACCGATATTGACGAATGCGTAGGTGAAGAACGCCATCGTTAGCGATCCGGCCAGCAGACGCCCGAACAGCGTCGCGCCGTTCGCGGCGATATACAGCCCGCGAGCGATCAGCAGCATGTACAGCGTCAACAACACGATGCCGCCAGCCAGGCCGAACTCCTCGGAGAACACCGCGAAGATGAAGTCGGTGTGCTTCTCGGGAATGAACTCGAGGTGTGCCTGCGTGCCCTTTAACCAGCCCTTGCCGATTGGCCCGCCCGAGCCGATCGCGATCACCGCCTGGATCGTATGGAAGCCCTTGCCGAGCGGATCGGAGGTCGGATCGAGCAGCGTACAGATGCGGTGCTTCTGGTAGTCGTGCATCAGCGGCCATTGCACTTCGGGCTGACAGATCTTGTCCTGAAACGCCGCGATCGACCCGACCGCGATCACACCCGCTATCAGCACCGGCACGATCAGCTTGAAGCTCAGGCCCGCGAAGTAGATCACGAAGAAGCCGGCTGCGAACACCAGCACCGCCGTACCCAGGTCAGGCTGCTTGGCGATCAGGCCGACCGGCACGGCGAGAATCAGCAGACCGACCAGAAAGTCGTACCAGCGCATCACGCCTTCGCGGCGCTGGTAGTACCACGCGAGCATCAGCGGGGTGGCGATCTTCAGGATTTCCGACGGCTGGATCACCACGCCGACATTGATCCAGCGCTTGGCGCCCTTGCGCGTGAGGCCAAACAGCGCCACCGCGACCAGTAACGCGATCCCGAACGTATAGAGCGGGACCGCGAAGCGCATCAATGTGGTGGGTGGCACATTGGCGAGCGCCCACATCAGCACGAACGTCAGCAGGATGTTGCGCAACTGGTCTTCCACGCGGCCTGGAAGGTCCAGACTCGCGCTGTATAGCGTCACAATGCCCACGCACAACAGCAGAAACACGATCAGTGCGAGCGGGCGGTCGAAGCCCGCGAACATCCGCTTGATGCGGTCGAGCCAGGCGCGCTTGTCGAATTGCATGCCTTTCTCCTTACTCGTCGATGCCGCCGGTAACCGGCTGGCGTGGCGACGTCGCCTGCCCCCCAAGGGGGCTCCCTTCGGGGCGTCCCCCAAGGGGACTTCCTTCGGGGCGCTTCGCGGCGGTCGGCGCCGGTTCGCTGGCCGGGCGGGGTTGATGCGGAGCGCCGGATTTACGCGCCGTTGATTTTTTGGCGGCGGACGCGGAAGCAGGCACCGGGGCCGACGCCCCTGTTGCCACTGGGGCGGAAGTCGCCACCGGCGCGGATGCGGCGTTCGCCACCGGCGCAGATGCCGCTGCCGCCGTAGCCGCCGCTGCCGCTGCCGCTGCCGCTGCCGCCGCCGACGCCGCACCCGGAATCGGCAACGCCGTGAAGCCCGCCGCGATCTTGACCGGCTGGCCAGCATCGTGCGGCGGCGCGTCGCCGACTTCAGGCGCGGACGCGTCCAGCGTCGCCGATGCCGCTGCCGCGACGGCGGCCGCTTCGGCACCCGGTTTGTTCTTGCCGACGAGGTAGTAGTCGAGCACCTTGCGCGCGATCGGGCCGGCGGCCTCCGCACCCCAGCCGCCGTTCTCGACGATCAGCGCGAGCGCGATCTTCGGTTGTTCGGCGGGGGCGAACGCGATGAAGAGCGCGTGGTCGCGCAGATGTTCGGCGAGTGCATGGCCCTTGTAGTTCGCCCCTTGCAGCGAATACACCTGCGCCGTGCCGGTCTTGCCGGCCGCCTGATACGGCGCGCCGATGAACAGTTTGGACGCCGTACCGTTCGTCACGACGCCTTCCATTGCGTGCTTGATGATGTCGATGTCCGATTGCTTCACCGCGATCTTGTCGCTCGGATCGCGCACGACCGGGTGGGTGTCCTTGCTGATCGGATTTTCGATGTCGCGCACGAGGTGCGGTTTCATCACGACGCCGTTGTTCGCGAGCGTCGCGGTGGCGTGCGCGAGCTGCAGGATGGTGAACGAGTTGTAGCCCTGGCCGATGCCCAGGCTGATCGTCTCGCCTTCATACCAGCGTTGCTGCTCGGGCTTGCGGTACGCCTTGCGCTTCCATTCCGTCGACGGCAGGATGCCGCGCGCTTCACCCGAGATATCGATGCCGGTGATCTGGCCGAAGCCCCACGGCTTCATGAAGTTGGCGATGTTGTTGACGCCGAGATCGTGCGCGAGCATGTAGAAATACGTGTCGTTCGACACCACGATCGCGCGGTTCATGTCGACCCAGCCCTGACCCGAGCGTATGTCGTTGCGGAACGTGTGGCCGCCGAACGTGTACGAGCCCGGATCCTGGAAGCCCCAGCCCGGCGTGCGCTTATGCAGCGTCAGCGCGGCGAGTGCCATGAACGGCTTGTAGGTCGAACCCGGCGGATAGGTGCCGTGCAGCGGCCGGTTCAGCAGCGGATGGTCCGGCGAGTTGTTCAGCTCGTCCCAGGTCTGCTGGTCGATGCCGTCGACGAACGAATTCGGATCGAAGCTCGGCGCCGACACGAACGCGAGCACGTCGCCGGTGGCAGGTTCGATCGCGACCAGCGCGCCGCGGCGGCCCGCGAAGGCCTGCTCAGCGACTTGCTGCAGGCCGATGTCGAGCGACAGCACGAGGTTGTTGCCGGGCGTCGCCTGGCTGCGCGACAGCGTGCGCACCGGCCGGCCGCCGGCCGTCACTTCCACTTCCTCGAAACCGGTCTGGCCGTGCAGCTCGGTCTCGTAGCTCTGCTCGACGCCGATTTTGCCGATGTAGTCGGTGCCCTTGTAGTTGTTGGCGTCCAGACGCGGATCGTAGTGCTCCGGATCGCTGTCGTTCTGGTCGCTGGCGTCGTCGATACGGTCCTGATCGCGCTGCGAGATCCGGCCGATGTAGCCGATCACGTGCGCCGCAGTCGGCCCGAGCGGATACTGGCGGAACAGGCGGGCGCGCACTTCGACGCCGGGAAAGCGGAAGCGCTGCGCGGTGAAGCGTGCGACTTCGTCGTCGGTCAGGCGCGTGCGGATCGGCAGGCTTTCGAAGTTCTTCGAGTCTTCCTGCAGCTTCTTGAAGCGGCGGCGGTCGCGTGCATCGATCGACACGACCGTGGCCAGGTTGTCGATCACGTTTTCGAGCGAGTCGTTCAGCTTCGAGGGCGTGATTTCGAGCGTGTAGGCCGAGTAATTCTTGGCCAGCACCACGCCGTTGCGATCGGTGATGATGCCGCGGTTCGGCACGATCGGCGCGACCGAAATGCGGTTTTCATCGGCCTGCAGCGAGTATTTGCTGTAGTGCCATACCTGCAGGAACAGGAAGCGGAAACCGATCAGCCCGAAGCAGACGAACACGAACAGGCCCGCCGCCGCGACGCGCAGGCGGAACTTCGAGAGCTGTTGCTGTGTGTCCTTGAATTCGGTCATGCGATTCTGCAAAAGGCCGGATCACGGCCATCAAGAGTGTGCGCCCAATCCGGCGGGAACCGGCAGGCATGAACAACGAAGCGCGCCGGGCGGGCCGGCAGCAAGCGTTCCATCGGAACGCAACGGCCGGCGGACCCGTTGCTTTATCAAATGGGCCGCGTATCGTCCGGATCGGCCGGGCGGCGTTGCGGCATCAACAACAGCACGCTGGCGAGCGGCCACAGCGCGGCTTCGACGAAACCGTCGATCAGGTAACCCCAGCCCGGAAACGCCGCGCCCGTCAGCAGACGGATCACGAACGGCACCAGTTGCGCGACGACCAGCAACGGCATCACCGCGAAAATCTGCACGCCGAGCGACATCCACAGCACGCGGCGGTGGATCGTGATCGCGCCATACGACAGCAGCGTGTACGCCAGCGCATGCTCGCCGAGCAGACTGGCGTTGTGTACGTCCATCAGCAGACCGAGCAGGAACGCGATGCCCATGCCGACCTTGCGCGGCTGATGCACATTCCAGAACAGCAGCACGAGCGCCACGAAGTCCGGCACGCCGAAGAGACGTCCCCACGGCATCAGGTTCAGCAGAAACGCCGCAGCGAGACTGAACGCGATGAAGTACGGATTGACCGGCTGCAGAATGTATTGCGGGCGGTTCATGGCTTCGCCCCCGGCGTCGGTTGCGGCTTCGCGTTCTTTTCGGCGGCCGGCTTTTTGTCGGTGGCGGACTTCTTCTCCGCGGCGGCCGGTTTGGCTGGGGCTTTTTCCGCCGGCCTGGCTGTGGGCTTTTCGCCGGCGGGCTTTTCAGCTGCGGGCTTTTCAGCCGGCTTGCCGGCGGATTTGTCCGTGGCGCCCTTGCCGTCGACCGGCTTGCCGCCCTTCTTTTTCGCTTCCTTCGCGATGGTGGCGGCGTCGGGTTCTTCGGCTGGGCGAGGCGGCACGTCGTTTACATAGTGCAGCACCAGAAGCTGGCGCGCGCCGCGCACCGGCGCAACCGGCAGGCAGATCACGCGTGCGAATGCCGTGTCGGCCTGCTTGTCGACCCGCACCACCTTGGCGACCGGCAGTCCCGGTGGATACACGCCGTCGAGTCCGCTGGTGACGAGTTCGTCGCCGGTTTGAACGTCGGCGCTGATCGGCACGAAGCGCAGATCGAGCGCGTCGCCCTTCGGCGTGCCGTAGATCACGCTGCGCAAGCCGGTGCGCACGATTTGCACGGGCACGGCCTGATCCTTGTCCGTGAGCAGTGTGACTTCGGCTTGCAGCGGGAACACGCGCGTCACCTGGCCGATCACACCGTCTTCGTTGACGACCGGCGAGCCGTTCTGGATGCCTTGCTGCGCACCGCGTCCGATCACCACCTTCTGCGTGAACGGGTCGCGTGTGTCGTACTGGATTTCAGCGGGCAGCGATTGCGTGGTCGAGCGCTGCGAGAGTTGCAGCAGCGCGCGCAAATGGGCGTTTTCGGCGGCGAGTTCGGCGGCCGTATTGGCCTGCTGCGAGAGCAGCAGATCTTTCGCGTGCAGCTTTACGTTGTCACCGCGCAGCGTGGCGCTGGTCACAGCCAGGTCGGCGGCGCCCATGAAGATGTCGCGCGGCACGAGGGCCGCGCGTTGCAGCGGATAAAGACCCGCGCCGAGCACACCGCGAACGATTTCGAGCGTCTGGAAGCGCGCATCGGAGATCAGCAGGGCCAGCGCCAGCACGACGAAAAACAGCAGTCGTGCGAGTGCGGACGGGCCTTGTTTGAACAGGGGCGGCGGACTGTATTCCATGGTCGGCGCCGGGGGCGTGAACAGTGGGTGAGGCGGCGGCGCGCGAGGGAGGCGCGTTCAGCGCGCGGAGGCTGGTCGGCCCAGCCAACGGCAAACCGGCCCGCAAGGGGCCGTTTGCCAGATCCGTGCTACTGACATGGAGCGGGGCTCGCTTACTCGTACGAGAAGATGCTGCCCAGCTTGTCCATGCGTTCGAGCGCCATGCCCGAGCCGCGTACGACGCAGGTCAGCGGGTCTTCCGCGACGAGCACCGGCAGGCCGGTTTCTTCTGCGAGCAGGCGGTCCAGATCGCGCAGCAGTGCGCCACCGCCGGTGAGCATCATGCCGCGCTCGGCGATGTCGGCGCCCAGTTCCGGCGGCGTCTGTTCCAGCGCGATCTTCACCGACGAGACGATCTGGTTCAGCGGATCGGTCAGCGCTTCGAGGATTTCGTTGCTGGAGATCGTGAAGCTGCGCGGAATGCCTTCCGACAGATTGCGGCCCTTCACTTCCATTTCCTTCACTTCGGAACCCGGGAACGCAGAGCCGATTTCCTTCTTGATGGCTTCGGCGGTCTGCTCGCCGATCAGCATGCCGTAGTTGCGGCGGATGTAGTTGACGATGGCTTCGTCGAACTTGTCGCCGCCGACGCGCACCGAACCCTTGTAGACGATGCCGCCGAGCGAGATCACGCCGACTTCCGTGGTGCCGCCGCCGATGTCGACGACCATTGAGCCGGTGGCTTCCGACACCGGCAGGCCGGCGCCGATTGCTGCGGCCATCGGTTCTTCGATCAGGTACACCTGCGAAGCGCCCGCACCGTGCGCGGCTTCCTTGATCGCGCGGCGCTCGACCTGGGTCGAACCGCACGGCACGCAGATGATGATGCGCGGCGACGGCGAGAACATGCGCGATTCGTGAGCCGTCTTGATGAACTGCTTGATCATCTGTTCGGTGACGGTGAAGTCGGCGATCACGCCGTCTTTCATCGGGCGGATCGCCTCGATGTTGCCCGGCACCTTGCCGAGCATCTGCTTGGCTTCCTTACCGACTGCCTGAATGGTTTTCTTGCCGTTGGGACCGCCTTCCTGGCGGATCGAAACCACCGACGGTTCGTCGAGAACGATGCCCTTGCCACGCATGTAGATGAGCGTGTTGGCGGTGCCGAGGTCAATCGCCAGATCGTTGGAGAAGTAGCTGCGCAAAAAACCGAACATTCAAAATCCTGTCTCGCTGGGGGCCGGGCCTCGCAACGTATGCGTAGGGCGGCAGCGGAAAAATAACAGCTTCAACCTGGCGAAAGTAGCGCTACAGGACTTGAAGCTGCAAGGGAATCTACCGGAGGCCGTTGCAAAGCCAGAGCCGAAAATTCCGAACGAACTTTTTTGGAATTGTTCAGAAAGGCCTGGGTAAGTCGGTCCGGGTTTGGGTCGAACGCGTAATGATACCTTATAATTTTGGATGTTTTGAAGGAAACGGATGGCACTTTTTGCCGCCGCTGACCCCTTTTTCAAGGTCTTCCTGTTGCATCGTAACCTGCTGTCGCAGTGTCGTTTTCCATGCTGCGGTGGCCCACCACATTTTCCGGTGACCGCATGGCCCTGACTCTGACCGATGTAAAACGCATCGCGCATCTTGCGCGGCTCGAATTGGCCGACGCCGACGCCGAGCACACGCGTGCCCAGCTCAATGATTTCTTCGGCCTCGTCGAGCAAATGCAGGCGGTCGATACCACCGGCATTGCACCGCTTGCCCATCCGATCGAGCAGATCGAAGACGTCGCGTTGCGTCTGCGCGACGACGCCGTAACCGAGACGGTCGAACGCGACGCTTTCCAGCGCCCGGCGCCGGCCGTGCAAGACGGCCTGTACCTCGTGCCGAAGGTGATCGAGTAAGAACCGCGCAGCAAACCCGGCGCGCTCTCGAGCGAGCGGCATGCTTTGGCTTTGCGCGCGCCGCGCACATGGCGCGCGTGGCCGTCGCCGCCGGCTGCCTTGATCCGGCTCTCAGGCGGGCAGTCGAACGCCTCCACGGCAGCGTCGCTACGCTGCCGCGCTTTCCAGGATAAAACGCAATGCATGAAAAAAGTCTGACCGAACTGCGCACCGCACTGGCGGCGAAGGAATGCTCCGCAGTCGAACTGGCGCAGCTGTATCTGAAGCGGATCGACGCCGCCAATGGCCTGAACGCGTTCATCCAGGTCGATCCCGATCTCACGCTGGCGCAGGCGAAAGCCGCCGACGCGTTGCTTCACACCGGCCATGCCGGCCCGCTGGTCGGCCTGCCGATCGCGCACAAGGACGTGTTCGTCACCAAGGGTTGGCGCTCCACCGCCGGCTCGAAGATGCTGTCAAATTACGCGAGCCCGTTCGATGCGACCGTGGTCGCGCGTCTGCAGAACGCCGGCATGGTGTGCGTGGGCAAGACCAACATGGACGAGTTCGCGATGGGCTCGTCCAACGAGAATTCGTACTTCGGCCCCGTGCAGAATCCGTGGGATCGCCAGGCCGTGCCGGGCGGTTCGTCGGGCGGCTCGGCGGCGGCGGTGGCCGCGCGTCTCGCGCCTGCCGCAACCGGCACCGACACGGGCGGCTCGATCCGTCAGCCGGCGTCGTTCTCCGGCATCACGGGCATCAAGCCCACGTACGGCCGCGTGTCGCGTTACGGGATGATCGCGTTCGCGTCGTCGCTGGATCAGGGCGGTCCGATGGCGAAGAGCGCCGCCGATTGCGCGACGCTGCTCAACGCGATGGCCGGTTTCGACGAGCGCGATTCGACCAGCCTCGTGCGCGACGACGAAGACTACACGCGTTATCTCGGCAAGCCGTGGCAGGACGCGGGCGCCGACAAGCCGCTCGCCGGCCTGCGCATCGGCCTGCCGAAAGAGTACTTCGGCGCCGGTCTGGCCGACGACGTGCGCGCGTCGATCGACGCCGCCCTGAAGCAATACGAAGCACTCGGCGCCACGCTGGTCGACGTCACGCTGCCAAAAACCGAATTGTCGATCCCGGTGTACTACGTGATCGCGCCGGCGGAGGCCTCGTCGAATCTGTCGCGTTTCGACGGCGTGCGCTTCGGTCATCGCGCGGCCGAATACCGTGATCTGCTTGACATGTACAAGAAGTCGCGCGCCGAAGGTTTCGGTGCGGAAGTGAAGCGCCGCATTCTGGTCGGCACCTACGTGCTGTCGCATGGCTATTACGATGCGTACTACCTGCAGGCGCAGAAGATTCGCCGCATCATCGCGCAGGACTTTCAGGAAGCGTTCAAGCAGTGCGACGTGATCATGGGACCGGTCGCGCCGTCGGTGGCGTGGGATATCGGCGCGAAGGGCGACGATCCGGTGCAGATGTATCTGGCCGACATCTACACGCTGTCGGTGAGCCTCGCCGGTCTGCCGGGCATGAGCGTGCCGTGCGGCTTCGGCGCGGGCGTGAATGCTAGGCGTCCGGTTGGTCTGCAGATCATCGGCAACTATTTCAATGAAGCCCGGATGCTGCAAGTGGCCGACGCGTTCCAGCGCGCGACCGACTGGCACCGCCAGGCACCGGCAGGAGTGTGAGCACCATGACCAAACAATGGGAAGTCGTGATCGGTCTGGAGACCCACGCGCAGCTGTCGACCGAATCGAAGATTTTCTCGGGTGCCGCGACGCAATTCGGCGCTGCGCCGAACAGCCAGGCATGCCCCGTCGACCTCGCGTTGCCGGGCACTCTGCCGGTGATGAACCGCGGCGCGGTCGAGCGCGCGATCCAGTTCGGTCTCGCGATCGGCGCGACAGTGGCGCCGCGCAGCATCTTCGCGCGCAAGAATTATTTCTACCCCGATCTGCCGAAGGGCTATCAGATCAGCCAGTACGAAATCCCCGTCGTGCAGGGCGGCCAGGTGACGATCCAGGTGCCGGCCAACGAAAAGGCGGGCAAAGAAGCGTACGAGAAAACCGTCAACCTGACTCGCGCTCACCTCGAAGAAGACGCCGGCAAGTCGCTGCATGAAGACTTCGCGGGCATGACCGGCATCGATCTGAATCGCGCCGGCACGCCGCTGCTCGAAATCGTCACCGAGCCGGAAATGCGCAGCGCGGCCGAAGCAGTCGCGTATGCGAAGACGCTGCATACACTCGTCACATGGCTAGGCATCTGCGACGGCAACATGCAGGAAGGCTCGTTCCGTTGCGACGCGAACGTATCGGTGCGCCCGGTCGGTCAGGCGGAATTCGGCACGCGCGCCGAGATCAAGAACCTGAACTCGTTCCGCTTCCTCGAGGAAGCGATCCAGTACGAAGTGCGTCGTCAGATCGAATTGATCGAAGACGGCGGCACGGTGGTGCAGGAAACGCGTCTATACGATCCGGACAAGCGCGAAACGCGCTCGATGCGCAGCAAGGAAGACGCGCACGACTATCGCTATTTCCCCGATCCCGATCTGATGCCGCTCGTGATCGACGCGGCGTGGATCGAGCGCGTGAAGGGCACGATGCCGGAACTGCCGGAAGCGATCCAGCAACGCTTCGTTTCGCAATACGGCCTGACGCCGTACGACGCCAACGTGCTGACATCGAGCAAGGCCACGGCCGTGTATTTCGAGGCGGTGGTCGGCAAGGTCGGCGCGGCGAACGCGAAGGTCGCGGCCAACTGGGTGATGGGCGAGGTGTCGTCGCAACTGAATCGCGAAGGCCTGGATATTGCGGCATGCCCGGTGTCGGCCGCGCAACTCGCGCTGCTGCTGCAGCGCATTGCCGACGGCACGATCTCGAACAAGATCGCGAAGGAAATCTTCCTCGCGATCTGGGAAGAGAAGGCCACCGACGAAGTGGCCGCCGATCGCATCATCGAAGCGAAGGGCCTGAAGCAGATTTCGGATACCGGTGCGTTGGAAGCGATCATCGACGAAGTGCTCGCCGCGAACCAGAAGTCGGTCGAGGAATTCCGCGCCGGCAAGGAAAAGGCGTTCAACGCGCTGATCGGCCAGGCGATGAAGGCGACCAAGGGCAAGGCCAATCCGGCGCAGGTGAACGAACTGCTGAAGAAGAAGCTGTCCTGAGTGGAAGTGGACCGGCTCAAGCGTTGACGCTTGAGCCTGCATGGGCTGTTGCCGGAAACGAAAGTGGGGCAACGGCCCGTTTTGTTTTGCGGGCCCGTTTAACGCAGATCACGGAGGGTGTGGATGTCAAAGCAACCCGAACTCGACGATTTCCGCGTGCCGTATTTCGACAACGGCAAGAAACACGTCAAATTCTCGCTCGACGCGTTCGACCCGGCCGCCAAGCCGTTTTCAAGCGGCTCGAAAGACTCGGACCGCGTGCGTCTGGCGGAGATCGGCGCGCAGCTCGACATCCAGCAGGAACGTCTGCACGCGCAACGCAAGCGGCGTGTGCTGCTGGTGCTGCAAGGCATGGACACGAGTGGCAAGGACGGCACGATCCGCGCGGTGTTTCACGAGGTCGATCCGCTGGGTCTGCGCATCGTGCCGTTCAAGGCGCCGACGCCTACCGAACTTGCGCACGATTTTCTGTGGCGCGTGCACTCGCAAGCGCCCGCCGCCGGTGAGTTGGCGATCTTCAATCGCAGTCACTACGAAGATCTGCTGGTGCCGACCGTGCTCGGCGAACTGGACGCGCAGGCGTTCGAGCAACGCTGCTGTCACATTCGCCAGTTCGAGGAGATGCTCGCGTATAGCGGCACGACGATCGTCAAGTGCATGCTGCACATTTCGAAAGACGAGCAGCGCACGCGTCTGCAGGCGCGCATCGACGACCCCAGCAAGCACTGGAAATTCGACGTGTCCGATCTCGACGCGCGCAAGCAGTGGGATGCGTACCAGACGGCCTATCGCGATGCGTTGGCGGCGACATCGACTGAATACGCACCGTGGTACGTGATTCCGGCCAACTCGAAGACGCACCGCAACGTGATGATTGCCGAACTGCTGTTGCGTGCGTTGGAAGGGTTGAAGCTCGAATATCCGCCGGCCAAAGAATCGCTGAAGGGCATCAAGGTCGCGTGACCTGGCCCGTTGGTTTCAAAAACGAATCGAACATCAAAGGAACGACATGTTGCGTGTGATTACCGCCAACCTGAATGGCATCCGCTCAGCGGCGAAGAAAGGCTTTTTCGACTGGTTCGGCGAACAGAACGCCGACGTGCTGTGCGTGCAGGAAATCAAATGCTCGCAGGACGATATGACGCCGGAATTCATGGCGCCGCACGATTTCACGGGCTATTTCCAGCATGCGGTGAAGAAGGGCTATAGCGGCGCGGGCGTATACACGCGTCACGAGCCGGACGAAGTGGTGATCGGCTTCGGCAGCGAGGAGTTCGACCCGGAAGGGCGCTATGTCGAACTGCGTTTCGGCAAGCTGTCGGTGATTTCCGTGTATGTGCCGTCGGGCTCGAGCGGCGAAGAACGTCAGCAGGCCAAGTTCCGGTTCATGGACGGGTTCATGCCGCATCTGGCCGAATTGGCCCGCGAGCGTGAGGTGATCGTATGCGGCGACGTGAACATCGTGCACAAGGAAATCGACATCAAGAACTGGAAGAGCAACCAGAAGAACTCAGGCTGCCTGCCTGAAGAACGCGCGTGGCTGACGAAGCTGTTCGACGAAGTCGGATACGTCGATGTGTTCCGCACGCTCGACCCGCGGCCCGAACAATACACGTGGTGGAGCAATCGCGGTCAGGCGTACGCGAAGAACGTCGGGTGGCGGATCGATTATCAGATCGCGACGTCGGGCATCGCGAGCCAGGCGAAGCGCACCGACGTGTTCCGCGACATCAAGTTCAGCGACCATGCGCCGCTGACGGTCGACTACGATCACAACGTCAAGAAATAAGCCCGGGCTGGCCCGCGCGACCCGGTCTCAATCGCGGGCGAGCTTGCGGCGCGGACGGCCGATGCCGGCGTAATCCGGCAACGCATCCACGGTTTTGCCGATCGCCTTAGCGTAGAGCGGCAGCATGTCCGGCAGGCGCTTGATGATATCCTCGCGACGCGCTGACGGGTATGGATGCACGTAGATGAAGCCGCGGTCGCGATCGTCGCGCGTGGCCTGCGCGAGCTTGTCCCAGATCGTGACCGCTGCGCGCGGATCGAAGCCGGCGCGCGACGCGATATCGCTGCCGATCACGTCGGCTTCGGTTTCGTCGGTGTCCTCGTACTTCATGTCCAGCAGGCGCGAGCCGATGCCGAGCGGCGCCGCGCCGAGATCGGCGAGCCCGAACAGCTGCGGAATCGTTCCGGACGAATTGAGCTGGCTCGCATGCAACTGGCCGAGCCGCATGCGCGCATGTTCGCGCAGCGCGTGCGCGATCTCGTGTCCGAGCACCATGCCGAGCTCGTTGTCGTTCGGGCGCACGCGGTCGAGTAGTCCGCCATACACGACGATCTTGCCGCCCGGCAGGCAGTACGCGCGGATATCGGGCGAGCGCACTACGGCGACCTCCCACTTCCAGTTTTTGGCCCGTTCGTTCCATTTCAGCGAGTACGGGATCATCCGGTCGACGATCGAGCGCACTCGTGTGACGTGCGCGTCGGTGTCGGCATATAGGCGTTTTGCGTGCTCGGCGCCGTACGCAATCTGGCCGAACTCCTCGGCGGCTTGCGCCTCGAGCACCGGCGATGGGATCAGGTTGCGGAACACCATGTAGCCGCCGTAGCGCAACTGGGTGTTCGGCGTGTACGACAACGGGGACGATTGCGTCGGCGAGGTCGGCGCGGCGGCGGCCGGCGCATTGCCGGCGCTGGGCGCACTGGTGGTGTTGGTGCTTGCAGCGCTGTTCGCGCCCGGTGCCGCCGACGTCGCATTCTCGGTGCTGGCCGCGACCGTCGCGGACCTGGCGGTCGGCGCGGGCGCGATCGCTGGTGCAGGCGCGTTGACCGGTGCGGCCTGCGCTGCGCTGACACCCGGCGCAGAGGGGCCGGCCGCATAGGCGCTCGACGGCATCACCAACGTGAGGCCGCTCGCGCAGCCGATCACCCATGCTGCGTGCAGCACCATGCGGCTTGCCTTGAGCGATGGCGCCCGGGTCGTACAGAGGCGCAGCGCGCGCATCGGCAGCCGCGCCGTCATGACCGGGTTCTCCACGGCGAGATACGCAGCAGAAGCAGCATGCCGGGCAATGCCAGCGCGGTACAGACGATGAAGTAGTCGAACCACCCGATCCGCGCGACCACAAAGCCGCTCGCCGCCGAAGCCAATGTGCGCGGCACCGAAGCGAGGCTCGTGAAGAGCGCGAACTGCGTGGCCGTGTAGCGCGGGTCGGTGGTGCTCGCAATGTAGGCGGTGAAGGCGGCCAGCGTCAGACCGGTGGTGAAGGTTTCGAAGCCGTAAACAAGCGCCAGCGCGACCGAGCGCGGCTCGAGTTGCACGGCCCAATCGATGTCCACCAGAGCGAGCAGTCGTGTGAGGCCGTCGCTCAGCGCGACGGCGATGTCGTAAATCGCCGCGAGCCCGGGCGAAGCCGGGCCGAGATGCGCGAGCCACGCAAAGCCGAGCGTCGAGACCATCTGCAGGAAGCCGAAGATCCACAAGCCCCGGCCGATGCCGATCTTCATCAACCACAGCCCGCCGATGATCCCGCCCGCGAGACTCGCGCCGAATGCGGTGGTCTTCGCGATCACGCCGATCTGCGTGCGCGAAAAACCGATGTCGAGAAAGAACGACGTGGACAGCGTAGTCGCCATCGTGTCGCCGAGCTTGTACAGAAAGATGAAACCGAGCACGAACAGCGCACCACGCCAGCCGTCGCGCTGAATGAATTCCCTGAACGGCTCCACGATCGCTTCGCGCAGATTTTTCGGCGGCTTACCCTGCACTTCGGGCTCGCGCACCACCAGCGTCATGATCATGCCCGGCAGCATGAACGCGGCCGTCGTGATGAAAACGGTGGTCCACGGCAAATGATCGGACAGAATCAACGCGAGCGAGCCGGGCACCAGCGCCGCGATCTTGTAGGCGTTCACATGCACCGCGTTGCCGAGGCCCTGCTGCGTATCGCTGAGCAGCTCGCGCCGGTACGCGTCGATCGCAATGTCCTGGCTGGCGCCGAAAAACGCGACCAGCGCCGTCAACGCCGCCACGGTCCAGATCGCATCGCGCGGCGACACGAACCCTAAAACCGCGATCGCGCCGGCCACCAGAATCTGCGTGATGAGCATCCAGCCGCGCCGTCTGCCCGGACGCCAGCCCGGCAGACGCGGCACGTAGCGGTCCATCAGCGGTGCCCAGACGAATTTCCACGTGTACGGAAACTGGATCAGCGCGAACAGGCCGATTTCCTTCAGATTGACGCCTTCGGAGCGTAGCCATGCCTGCACCAGATAGACGAGCGTGAACAGCGGCAATCCCGACGTAAAGCCGAGAAAGACGCAGATCAGCATGCGCGTATTCAGGAACGCGCGCCAGCCGGGATGTTCTTCGTGAGCGGTAAGTGCAGGCGCCTCGTGCGGCGGGTTCGACATGTGAATAACAGGGGGTTAGCTTTTCTTGACGCGATAGACCGCAAGACTACCACGCCAGTTCACACCCCATCGCACCACCTGTCCGTCGTGCAGCACGACGCGGTCGAGAATTTCGATGCCGACTTCCGGCGCGAGCGCCTCAAAATCCCTGATCGTCAGCACCCGCACGTTCGGCGTGTTATGCCACTGATACGGCAGCGACTTCGATACCGGCATACGGCCCTGCAGCACCGACAGCCGGTGCGCCCAGTAGCCGAAGTTCGGAAACGACACGATGCATTCCTTGCCGACCCGCACCGTCTCGCGCAGGATCGCCGCGGTCTGGTGAATGGTTTGCAGCGTTTGCGACAGAATCGCGAAATCGAAGCTGCCGTCTTCGAACAGGCGCAGCCCGTCTTCCAGATTCTGCTGGATCACGTTGATGCCGTGTTGCGTCGCCGCCAGCACGCCCGCGTCGTTGATTTCGATGCCGTAGCCCTGCACCTCGAGTTCCTCGGTGAGCAGCGACAGCAGCGAGCCGTCGCCGCAACCCAGATCCAGCACCGTGGCGCGCGGTTCGACCCAGCGGGCGATCGCGCGGAAGTCCGGGCGCAATGCCAGGTAATCGAGTGCTCGCTGGTTCATGCGTTCACCTCGTTAGCAATACGTTCGTAGTAGGCACGCAGCAGGTTGTGATAGCGCGCATCGTCGAGCAGGAAGGCGTCGTGGCCATGCGGCGCGTCGATCTCCGCGTAGGTGACCGTGCGCTTGTGGTCGAGCAGCGCCTTGACGAGTTCGCGCGAGCGGGCCGGCGCGAAACGCCAGTCGGTCGAGAAACTGGCGATCAGGTATTTCGCCGTGGTGTGGGCGACCGCCGCGGTCAGATCGCCGTCGAAGGCCTTGGCCGGATCGAAGTAGTCGAGCGCGCGGGTGATCAGCAGGTACGTGTTCGCGTCGAAGTAATCGGCGAATTTGTCGCCCTGGTAGCGCAGATACGATTCCACTTCGAACTCGACGTCGAAGTTGAAGTTGTACGCGTCCACTGCGCCTTCCGCGCGACGCAGCGAGCGGCCGAATTTCTCGGCCATGTCGTCGTCCGACAGATACGTGATGTGGCCGATCATCCGCGCGACGCGCAAGCCGCGCTTCGGCTTCACGCCGTGCGCGTAGTAGTTGCCGCCGTGGAAGTCCGGGTCCGAGAGGATCGCCGAGCGTGCGACCTCGTTGAACGCGATGTTTTGCGCCGACAGCTTGGGCGTGGACGCGACCACGATGCAATGCGCGACGCGCTCCGGATACATCATGCTCCACGCGAGCGCCTGCATGCCGCCGAGGCTGCCGCCCATCACCGCGGCGAAGCGCGTGATGCCGAATTGATCGGCGACGCGCGCCTGGGCGTTGACCCAGTCCTCCACCGTCACGACGGGAAACGTTGCGCCATACGGCACGCCGGTGGCCGGATCGATGCTCATCGGCCCGGTCGAGCCGAAGCACGACCCCAGGTTGTTCACGCCGATCACGAAGAACCGGTCGGTGTCGAGCGGCTTGCCTGGGCCGACCATGTTGTCCCACCAGCCGATGTCCTTGGGATTGTCGGCGTACACGCCGGCCACGTGGTGCGACGCGTTGAGCGCGTGGCAGACCAGCACCGCATTGCTGCGCGCGGCATTGAGCGTGCCGTAGGTCTCGACCATGAGGTCGTAGCCGGCCAGCGAGCTGCCATTCTGCAACTGCAGCGGCTCGGTGAAATGCATTTTTTGGGGAGCGACGATGCCGATCGATTCCATTCATTCCGCCATTAAGAAAACCGGGCGGCTAGACGGCGTCGGCAAAGCACGGGGAAGAGACTGTGTGCGCGGCTGACGACCTCTTTAGCCGCATTTATAGTGAACCGCGGGAGCATTCCCACTGGTTCGCGCGCCCGCAATCGAGTCAGCAAATCGGCGCGTGACAGGTGTTCAAGGTATTCAGGTTGGTTCCGAAGTGCGGTCCGATGCATCGAGGGACCACAGTCAGGCGCAAAGTATAGCGGAAAATTTCGTGCGGCAGCGGCGCGGGCGCGCCCATCACGCGTCGCGGGTCCGCGTGGACCCGCGTGGACCCGCATGGACTACTGAAGAATCAGCAGCAGTTGTGCGTCGGCGTGTTCGACGGGCGGACGGGCGAAACCGCTGCGTACATAGCGGTGCCAGCGGCCGATGATGTAGCTCACGAGCAGGCTCGCACGGATCGCGGGATCGTAGCCGGCCGGCAGCGGCACGGCGGCGTGTGCGTTGTCGCTGGTGCTGTCGCCCGCACTGGCGTTCGTCTCCATTTGCGCCAGCCGCAAACACTGCTTCAGCGACGCCTCCACGCGCTCCAGCATCTGGTTGACGCGCTCGGTCAGCCGTTCATGTTCACCGACCAGCGCCTCGCAGGTCAGAACGCGCGTCATGCCAGGGTTCCTTGCGGGGAAGTTGAGCAGCATCAACGCGATCGCTCGGGCTTGCAGCACGCCGTTGCTTTCCTTGTCGACGATCTGGTTGATCAGGCCAAAGAGCGTCTGCTCGATGAACTCGATGAGCCCTTCGAACATTTGCGCTTTGCTGGCGAAATGGCGATACAGCGCAGCCTCCGATACGCCGAGCCGGGCGGCGAGCGCAGCCGTGGTGATCTTTTCGCTCTTCGGCGCCTCCAGCATCGCGGCGAGCGTCTGCAGGATGTGCACGCGGCGCTCGCCCGGCTTCAGGCGTTGCGCACGCGGCGCGGCCTGCGCCGTGGGGGTATGTTCGGCTACGGCTTCGTCAGGCTTGTCGATCGGCTGCATGGCTGTCGTCCCGGCTGCTGGCGCTTCAGTCGAACCGGGCGGCTGCCCGGTCATAGCGATTTTAACGAACGAATGCTCCGGTCGACATAGTGTGGCCGGCCGGTCCCCGGCAGGCGCGTCTCGTTGCCGTCCGCGTTCGGCCTGCGCGGCAGATGACCGGTGATCCATACCGTGCGGATACCGAGGCGCCGGTAGTTCTTCAGATGCGAGCGCGTGTCTTCGACGAGGATCACGTCCTTCAGCGATACGTGAGCGCTGCGCATGGTCTTGCGCAACATCGCATGGTCGGGCTTGGCACGCCAGCGCTGCCGATCGCGCATGTGCTCGATCGTGATGACGCGCTCGAACTGACGCTCGATGCGCAGTTCGGCGAGCACCGCGCGAGCATAGGCTTCAGGCGCGTTGGTCAGCACGATCTTGCGGCCCGGTAGCGCTGCGACGAGACGCGCGACGCCGCGTTCGTGGCGGATCATCTCGCCGAGGTCGGGGAACGTGTGCACGACTTTCAGGAAGTCGTTCGGATCGAGCGGATGGTGGCGCGTGAGGCCGAGCAGCGCTGCGCCGTAGCGCTGCGTGTAGCCGATGCGCAGACGGTTGGCTTCGGCGCGTTCCACCTGCAGTGCGTCGATGATGTACTGCGTCATCGCCTGATTGATCGCCGGGAAAATCGCGTGCGAGGCGTGGTGCAGCGTGTTGTCGAGGTCGAACAGCCAGACGGGTTTGCCGCCTGCGATATGCGGACGACGGCGCCGGGAAGTGGAGGTGCGCATGGTGGTGGAGAGCGCCTTCAGGCGAGGATGGTGGCTTCACACTGCGAACGCGGACGGTGCGGGGAAGGTGCGCAGTGGCGGTGGCGACGCAAGAGAAAGTGCGGGGAAGAGCGGGGAAGAGGGGGAAAACGGCACGCCGTGGCGGCGCGTAATGGGCCGCCGAGCGAGCCGCGCCTGCTGCGTGGCCTGGCGGCCTGACCGCGCGGCACACATGGCGTGTCGTTGCGACGCGCCGTGTGTGCCGGGTGTGTGCCGGGCACGACGCAGGAATCAATGCGAACGGATCATCGTGCCGAACGGCTGTTCGGTGAGAATCTCCAGCAGTACCGAGTGCTCGATGCGGCCGTCGATGATGTGCACCGAGCGCACGCCGCTCTTGGCCGCATCCAGCGCCGATGAGATTTTCGGCAGCATGCCGCCGGAGATGGTGCCGTCGGCGAACAGGCCGTCGATTTCGCGCGCCGACAGATCGGTCAGCAGGTTGCCTTCCTTATCCATCACGCCGGGGATGTTGGTCATCATCACGAGCTTTTCGGCGTTCAGCACGACCGCCAGCTTGCCTGCGACCAGGTCCGCGTTGATGTTGTACGACAAGCCGTCTTCGCCGAAGCCGATCGGCGAGATCACCGGAATAAATGCGTCGTCCTGCAGCGCCTTGACCACCGCCGGGTTGATCGCCTCGACTTCGCCCACCTGGCCGATATCGACGTACTGGCCCGGATTGTCGCGGTCCGGCATCAGCATCTTGCGCGCATGGATCAGGGCGCCGTCCTTGCCGGTCAGGCCGACCGCGTGTCCGCCGAAGTGGTTGATCAGCGTGACGATGTCCTGCTGCACTTCGCCGCCGAGCACCCATTCGACGACTTCCATCGTCTCTTCGTCGGTGACGCGCATGCCCTGGATGAACGTGCCCTGTTTGCCGATCTTCTTCAGCGCCTGGTCGATTTGCGGACCGCCGCCGTGCACGATGACCGGATTGATGCCGACCAGTTTCAGCAGGATCACGTCGCGGGCGAAGCCTTGCTTCAGGCGCTCTTCGGTCATGGCGTTGCCGCCGTATTTGATGACCACGGTCTTGCCGTGATACTGGCGAATGTAGGGCAGCGCCTCGGCCAGGATTTCAGCCTTCAGGGTGGGCGCGATCTGCGAAAGGTCGGGAAGCTCGGACATGGCGGCGGGCTCAGGCAGGAACAGTTAAAACACGGCGAATTGTACAGGACTGGCGCGCTGCAACAGGGTTTTCGACAGCGGCGCAGGCGGTCGGCGGCGCAGGTTTTGCGCGCCGCGCCATCGCAGGCTGCGGGCGCGGATCGACGGGTGAGGACGGGTGAGATTAGCGCACTCGCGTGACGTTTGTGAATTGGCCGAATGGACGACTCACGCCGGCGCGCGAGTCGTGGCATCATTTCCCGATAGATGCCTCGGCGAGAACTTCTGGCACGTCATGAAATCGTCCGCCTCCCGCTCTGAACGCAGCGCGCGCTGCCCGCGCTGCGGTAGCGCGTTCGACTGCGGCATGCGTACGCAGCCGTGCGATTGCTGGTGCCGTGCGATGCCGTCGTTACCCGCTGACAGGCTCGATCCGGCCCGCGCTTGTTTGTGTCCGGAATGTCTGGCCGCGGAGATCGCGCGAGCCGCTCACGCGTTGCCCGGCGCTGATTCAACCTGAACCGCAAGCCACACACTCCACAGCTCGCAGCAGGGCATGAGCGAAACGCCCGTCAGCTACGCGGTGCGATGTTGCGCCACCAGTGCCCGCAGGTCGCGAGCGACCGCTTGCAGAGCCGGATCCCATTGGCCGAATTGCGGCTGCCGGTAGAGCGTCGCGCTCGGATACCACGGACTGTCGCTGCGTTCGAGCAGCCATACCCAGTGCGGATTGACGTCGAGCAGCACCCAGGTGCGCTGGCCGAGCGCGCCGCCCAGATGCGCCACTGACGTGCAAACCGTGATGACCAGATCGAGCGCGCTGACGAACGCGGCGGTGTCGTCGAAGGTCGCGAATTTGGCCGTGTAGTCGGCCATCGGCAAGCCGGCCGCTCGCGCTGCCGCCACGTCGGCGTCAGCGCCCGGTTGCAGCGAATAAAACGCCACGTCCTGCATGCCGCCGAAATGCGCGGCATAGCGTTCCCAGCCGACTCGCCGGAATGGATTGCGCTGATGGCCATGGCTGCCGGTCCAGGCCAGCCCCACTTTGAGCCGTGCCTCGTTCGCAAGCCGCGTGCGCCAGGACTCGCGCGCTGCCGCGGCCGCGAACAAATAGGGCGTGGTGGCCGGGATCATCTGCACGCGCGTGTCGAATAGTAAAGGCAGGGTGAGCAGCGGAATCTCATAGTCGAACGGCGGTAGCGATTCGACACCGCCGCCAGCGGAGTAGCCGTCTACATTGCGGCCAAGGCTGCGCGCGAGCAGCGCGCCCATTTGCGGGAAGGAATTCCAGATCAGACGGCCGCCTTCGCGATGAACGTGCGTCGCCAGCATCGGAATGTAGCGGCTGAACTGCAACAGGTCGCCCATACCCTGTTCGCCCCACACCAGCAGCGTTTTACCGGCGAGCGGTTGACCGTGCCAGGTTGGCGCCGGCATCGACGGACGTTTGCCGCCCAGTTCCAGCGAGCCGTCCCAGCGCGCTTCGTGCGACAACCAGCCGTGTTCGTAATCGCCTAGCATCAGTTGCAGCATGCCGAGATTGGAGCGCATGGTGGCGTTGTGCGGAGCCAGCGTGCAGGCCGTTGTCGCGGCTTGCTCCGCTTCGGTCCAGCGTTGCGCTTCACGTAGCGCCAGCGCATAGTTGTTGTGCGCCAGCGGGCTGAGCGGCGCGCATTGCACGGCGTGCGCACCGGCCTCGAGCGCACGCGGCAGATCCAGATTCGCGCGGCACGCGTCGGCGAGATTGATCCAGGCGTCTGCGTCGCCGGGTTCATCGCGGACCGCACTTTCCAGTAGCGCTAGCCGCTCGCGCAAATCGCCGCCCACGAAAGCCAGTGCACCGGCGAGATTATTGCGCAGCTTCGGCAGCGTCGGATCGATGGCGAGCGCGCGTCGATATGGGGCGATTGCTTCGCGATGCCGATTGGCCATCTGCAACGCATAGCCGACGCGAAAGTGCGACAGAGCGCGGTGCGGATCAAGTTGGGCAATAATGGCGGCAAGTTCAATCGCCTCGTCATGGCGACTTTGTTTGAGCAACGACGTGATCAGCGATCCGAGCGACGCGTCGTCGAGTGAATGCTGTTGCGCCGCGGCGGCCAGGCATCTGGCTTCTGTTGCCGCGGCACCGCTTGTTCGGGCAGCGGCAGCCTCGCGCAAAAAAGTCAGGAAAGCTGAAAAGTTGTTGGCTTCGCGATGGGAGGTGGGCAGCATGGGACAGTTGCGCGGCGCAAGAACCAATCAAGATAAACCGGCCCACGCGACGCTGTCGCAAAGAAGTCATGATACCGGAGGCAAGGCGGCGAAGTCAGTCGGATCCTTCCGAACAGGTAGACTAGCGTGATGCATCGCATAACCAACACCGGCCGGGTCAATCTCGAGCATCTGTTCTGGCTGCGCAGCCTCGCGATCATCGGTCAGCTGGTGACGATCGCGTTCGTGCAGATCTTCATCGGCGTGCACTTGCCGTTGCCTGCGATGTTGCTGGTGATCGCCCTCGAAGTGCTTTTCAACGCGCTCACCTGGTGGCGCGTTTCGCAGCAACGACCCGAATCCAACATGGAGCTGTTCGGCCAGATCTGGGTCGATCTCGGCGCGTTGTCCGCACTGCTGTTTCTGTCCGGCGGCACCACCAATCCGTTCGTTTCGCTCTACCTGCCATCGCTGGCCATCGCCGCCGCCGTGTTGCCATGGCATCTGATGGCGTGGCTCGCGGCATTCGCCGTGACCTGCTACGCGATGCTCGGTTTCGATTCGGTACCGCTCAATCTCGATAATCCGGCCAACCTGTTCGACTACTATCGCGCGGGCATGTGGGTCAACTTCATGGTCAGCGTCGGGCTGATTGCATGGTTCGTCGCGCGGATGTCGCGAGCACTGCGGCTACGTGACGCAGCGCTCGGAGAAGCGCAGCAGCGCTTGCTTCACGACGAACGCGCGGTCGCGCTTGGCGTGCAGGCTGCCACCGTGGCTCACGAAATCGGCACACCCCTGTCTACAATCGCGATGCTGTCGGAAGAATTACGCGACGCCGCACGCAGCGATCAGGGGCTCGCGCCGTACAGCGCCGATCTCGAATTACTCGAGCAGCAGATGGCGTTGTGCACGTCGGCGCTGGCCCGCTTGCGCAGCCGCGCGTCGACCACCACCAATCGGCAACCGGTTGCCGATTGGCTCGGGTCGTTTGCCGAGCAGTGGCGCTTGCGCCATCCGCATGTGAAGTTTGAGCGGATCGGTGTGCCGCCCGCGGATGTCAGCCTCGACGATACGGTGGCCGTCAGCCAGATCCTCACGATTCTGCTCGACAACGCCGCGCGTGCGAGTCGCGATCACGTGACGCTGTCGTGTTCGCTCGCGTCGCGCGGCGGCCAGATCGTGTTCGAAGTGTGCGATGCTGGCCTGGGTATCCCGGCCGCATTGCGCGGCTCGCTCGGCGCGATGCCGGTGGACAGCACGCAGGGCGGACACGGCGTGGGCCTCTATCTGGCTTTTTCGGCGGCGGCGCGTCTGGGGGGATCGATCGAACTGACCGACGTCAGTGCGATCAAGCCGCGCGGCACGCGTGCGGTGCTGAAACTTCCGCCGGCCGAGCGCAAACTTTCCGGCGCGGGCCGTCAAGGCGCCGCGCCAATCAACACGGAGAAACAGGCATGAGCGAAAAGAATTTTCTGGTGATCGACGACGATGAGGTGTTCTCCGGCATTCTCGCTCGCGGTCTGACGAGGCGCGGCTACACGGTGAGCGAAGCGCACAACGCGGACGAGGCGATCAAGCTGGCGAACCAGCAGAAGTTCAGCCAGATCACGGTCGATCTGCATCTCGGCAACGACTCCGGCCTCACGCTCGTGGCGCCCTTGCGCGATCTGCAGCCCGATGCGCGCATGCTGGTGCTGACGGGTTATGCAAGCATCGCAACCGCGGTGCAGGCCGTGAAAGACGGCGCGGATAACTACCTTGCGAAGCCCGCTAACGTCGAGACGATTCTGTCGGCGTTGCAAAGCGAAGCGAGCGCGCTGCAAGCCGAAGAGGCGATCGAGCATCCGACGCCTCTGTCGGTTGCGCGGCTCGAGTGGGAGCACATTCAACGCGTGCTCGCGGAGCACGGCGGCAATATTTCGGCCACAGCGCGGGCGTTGAACATGCATCGTCGGACGCTGCAGCGCAAGCTCGCCAAGCGGCCGGTCAAACAGTAAGCGCGATGCCGTGCCGCCATGTGGGCGGCCCAAAAGGAAACGGGCTGCCTTATTGAGGGCAGCCCGTTTTTTTACGCTTCACATTTGATCTGTATCAGGCAATATGAATTGCCCGGGACGAAATCCGTATCGACATTACAGCACGTAGCGCGACAGGTCTTCGTCTTCCGCCACTTCATTCAGCGCGCGATCGACATACGCCGCGTCGATCTGCACCGTACTGCCCGAGTGATTGCCGGCCGAGAACGAGACTTCTTCGAGCAGCTTTTCGATCACCGTGTACAGACGGCGCGCGCCGATGTTCTCGGTCTTCTCGTTTACCGCATAAGCGATCTCGGCGAGGCGGCGAATGCCTTCGTCGGCGAATTCGAGATGCACGTCTTCAGTAGCGAGGAGTGCCTGGTATTGCTTGACGAGGCTCGCGTCGGTGGACACCAGAATCGATTCGAAGTCCTTGACCGACAACGAGTCGAGTTCGACGCGAATCGGAAAGCGGCCTTGCAACTCGGGAATCAGATCGCTCGGTTTGGCCAGGTGAAATGCGCCGCTCGCGATGAACAGAACATGGTCGGTCTTCACCATGCCGTACTTGGTGTTGATCGTGGTGCCTTCGACGAGCGGCAGCAGATCGCGCTGCACACCCTGGCGAGACACTTCGCCGCCGCCGGCTTCATTGCGCGACGTGATCTTGTCGATCTCATCGAGAAACACGATGCCGTTCTGCTCGACGTTCTGCACCGCCTTGGCTTTCACCTCCTCGTCGTTCAGCATCTTGCCGGCTTCTTCGTCGGTGAGCACCTTCAGCGCCTCCTTCACCTTCATCTTGCGGCGCGTTTTCTTGCCGCCGCCGATGTTGGCGAACATCGAACGGATCTGCTCGGTCATGTCTTCCATGCCCGGCGGGCCCATGATGTCCATGCCTACTTGCGGCTGTTCGACATCGAGCTCGATTTCCTTGTCGTCGAGCAGCCCCTCACGCAGACGCTTGCGGAACGTCTGGCGCGTGCTGCCGCCTTCGTCGGCGGTGTCCGCGGCGCTCGAGCTCGAACCGAATCCGACCGGGCGCGCCTTCGGCAGCAGGATGTCGAGGATGCGGTCTTCAGCCTGATCGCCGGCCTTGGTCCGCACTTTGCGCATTTCCGTTTCGCGCGTCTGCTTGACCGAGATTTCCATCAGATCGCGCACGATGCTGTCGACGTCGCGGCCCACGTAGCCGACTTCGGTGAACTTGGTGGCTTCGATCTTGATGAACGGCGCGTCGGCGAGCTTCGCCAGACGCCGCGCGATTTCCGTCTTGCCGACGCCGGTCGGTCCGATCATCAGAATGTTCTTCGGCGTGATTTCCTGGCGCAGCGGTTCTTCGACCTGCTGACGACGCCAACGATTGCGCAGCGCGACGGCGACGGCTTTTTTCGCGCGGCCTTGGCCGATGATGTGTTTGTCGAGTTCGGAGACGATCTCGGCAGGGGTCATGGTGCTCATCGTGTGTCCTTACTCGATCGTCTCAATGACGCGGTTGTGGTTCGTGTAGATGCACATATCGCCGGCGATCTCCAGCGACTTCTCGACGATCTCGCGGGGCGACAGCTCGGTGTTGTCGGCGAGCGCTTTCGCGGCGGCTTGCGCATAGGCGCCGCCTGAACCGATCGCGCAGATGCCGCCTTCGGGATCAAGCACATCGCCGTTGCCGGTAATCACGAGCGTGCTGGTGGCGTCCGCGGCGATCAGCATGGCTTCAAGGCGGCGCAGCATGCGGTCGGTGCGCCAGTCTTTCGCGAGTTCGACGGCAGCGCGTGTGAGATTGCCCTGATGTTTTTCCAGCTTCGCTTCGAAGCGGTCGAGCAGCGAGAAGGCGTCGGCCGTGCCGCCGGCGAAGCCGACCAGCACCTTGTTGTTGTAGATGCGCCGGACCTTCTTCGCGCCGCCTTTCATGACGATGTTGCCCAGCGTCACCTGGCCGTCGCCGCCGAGTGCGACCTTGTCGCCGCGGCGCACGGAGACGATCGTCGTGCCGTGAAATTGCTCCATATGCGTTCCTCTTTGCAAAACGGGTAGGACGCGACAGCGCGATGCGCTATCGCATGAATCCTGAAAACGGACGGCGCGCGACGCCGAAGCTCAACGGGTCGGCGCGCGCTCGTGCAGCGCATGTCCGATTTATTTTAGGGCGTGCGCGGTCATATCAAGAGCTGCCAGACGGCATAAAACAAAAAACCGGGGATTTGGTGCGGGCGCGGAAATGGTGCGGGGGCGGCGTGCTGGAAGGAGGGAAGGCTGTCCGCGCGCAAATGGAAGGAACGGGCCGATAGGCTCGGAGCGGCCTCGAACGTGCCGTACATCGATCGGGTGAAGTCGTCTGCGCGATGACGCGCATGCAGCGCCGCACAAAAGAAAAAAGCGCACGGCTTACCGTGCGCCTCACGACGAAGCAGCGTTTCAGGGCGCGGCGCCGAAGCCGCGCCGCCGACGTTCAGTCGCCGAACAGCTTCTGGCGCAGTTCACGGCGTTCCTGTGCTTCGAGCGACAGGGTTGCCGTGGGCCGCGCGAGCAGACGCGGAATGCCGATCGGCTCACCGGTTTCCTCACACCAGCCGTAGTCGCCCGAATCGATGCGCGCGAGCGATTGCTGCACCTTCTTCAGCAGCTTGCGTTCGCGGTCGCGCGTGCGCAGTTCGAGCGCATGCTCTTCCTCGATCGTTGCACGGTCGGCCGGGTCCGGTACGATCACGGTTTCGCGCAGGTTCTCGGTCGTCTGGCCAGCATTGCGGAGAATTTCCGCTTGCAGCTGTTCGAGCCTGTTCTTGAAGAAGGCGAGCTGATCCTCATTCATGTAATCCTTGTCGCTCATCTTCAGGATTTCGGCTTCGGTCAAGAGTCGTTTCGTCGTCATCTGGCTTACTTCTTCAATGTGAGGCAAAACTCTTACAGAGTGCCCGCACTCTCGTATAGACCGCAAAAAGCGCCTCGAGGACGCGCAACGCAGGGCGGGCATGGACGGTGGGCTGTCGTGACGCCGGGGCCGCTACGCCAATGCGGGGCCGAACTCCTCTGGAAACCGATTCTCAAATGCTCCTGAGGCATCGCTTGCCGGCAGCATACCTTTACAGGCTGTGCCAGCCGGCATTGTCGGCGTGTTGCCCGGACAAGGTTTTCCGGCGCCGCTTCAGACCCGGCGCGGGACACGCGCTGACCGGGCAATTCGTTGTCATTCTCCAGTGGGCACGTATTGTAACTGAATCACAATCCGGCACCGCAACTGGTGAAAATCTGCCTGCGGCGCACTGATATCCCGAAAATATAACGCGCGCACGATCAAAAAGCGATGGTCGTGCACGCATTAATACAGCAGGGTTTTCACGCGCTTTTCATACAGAGGACTTGCGGCTACTTTGCGCTCGCCGCACCGCGTATTCAGCAGATGATTAACGCGGTGCGGGTCTTGCACGATGCGCAGCAGGCGCGGTAGCGCGGGCGTGCGCCGCGCCGTTGATGCGCACCGCGCTCAATTCGCGCACGCAGTTCGCACGCGCACTCAGGCGAGGCAGGCGTCGAGGCCGTCGGTGATCAGGTCTTGCGGCAGTTCGATGCCGATGAACACCATCTTGTTGGTCTTCTTCTCGACCGGCTGCCATTTCGCGGCCAGATCGCTGCCCATCATCTGATGCACCCCCTGGAACACGACCTTGCGATCGACGCCCTTCATATACAGCACGCCTTTGTATCGCAGCAGGCGCTCGCCGTAGATCTGCAAAATGCCGCCGAGGAAATCCTCGAGCTTGTTCGGATCGAACGGACGGTCGTTGCGATACACGAACGACTTGATCTTGTCGTCGTGATGCGCATGGCGATGATGCGCGTGATCGTGCCCTTCGTGGTCGCAATGGCCATGGTCGTGATCGCAGTTCGCGTGATCGTGCGTGTGGCCATGCTCGTCATGTGCGTGAGCGTGGTGGTGCGCGTGTTCGTCTTCGGCGAGGAACTCCGGATCGATCTCGAGCTTCGAATTCAGGTTGAAGCCACGCAGATCGAAAATTTCCTTGATGTCTGCTTCGCCGAAATTGACGACCCTGATCGCCGCCTTCGGGTTCATGTGCAGCAGACGGTGGCGCAGATCGGCCAGCTGCTCGTCGTCGACCAGATCGGCCTTGGTGATGAACAGACGGTCGGCGAAGCCGACTTGACGCTGCACCACTTCGTGCTCGTCGAGCTGTTGGTCCGCGTGCTTCGCGTCGACCAGCGTGATGATCGCGTCGAGCAGGAACTCGCTGGCGATCTGGTCATCCATGAAGAAAGTTTGCGCAACCGGGCCCGGATTCGCGAGACCGGTGGTTTCGATCACGACGCGGTCGAAGTCCAGTTCGCCCGCTTGCTTCTTCTGCGCCAGATCGCCGAGCACACGCGAAAGATCGCCACGGATCGTGCAGCAGATGCAGCCGTTGCTCATCTGGATGATCTGTTCGGTGGTGTCCTGCACGAGAATCTCGTTATCGATGTTCTCTTCCCCGAACTCGTTCTCGATAACGGCGATCTTCATGCCGTGTTTTTCATTCAGGATGCGCTTGAGCAGGGTGGTTTTGCCGCTGCCGAGAAAGCCGGTCAGGATGGTGACTGGGATCATGGAGGTCGCCTGTATTGTCGTGAAACGGTGCGTAATCGAAAGCGTAGGCGGGGCGCTGCAGCCGGATGGCGCGCGGCCCGCTCTAGCCGGTTATTGAAACATATCTGTCAACGCCGCGCTGGCAGCGGCGGTTTGGGCCCGCTTGCGCGTTGCGTTGCCCATTCGCCGCCCCCCGCGCGAAACAACCCCGAAATGGGGATGATCAGGCGATTTGCAACAGCAGCCCCTTCAGGTATTCGCCTTCCGGAAACGCCGTGAGCAGCGGGTGATCGACGCCCGCGCCCAGTCGCTTGAGAATCCGGACGTCCACGCGCGCATCGGCGGCCGCGCTGGCGACGATCTTCTGGAACAGTTCGGAGTCGATCGCGCCCGAGCACGAGTAGGTGAACAGCAGACCGCCCGGCCGCAGCAGCTTCAGGCCGGTCAGGTTGATGTCCTTGTAGGCGCGCGACGCGCGGTCCACGTGCTCGCGCGACGGCGCGAACTTCGGCGGATCGAGCACGATCAGATCGAAGCGCTCGCCGTCGTCGTACAGGCGGCGCAGCGTCCTGAAGGCGTCGGCGTCGAGCCAGCTGGCGCGTTCAGCGTCGAAGCCGTTGGCCGCCACGTTCTGCTGGGCGAGCGCGAGCGCTTCTCCGGACGAATCGATCGACACCACGCGCCGCGCGCCACCCTTCAATGCCGCCAGCGAGAAGCCGCCGGTGTAGCAGAAGCAGTTCAGCACGTCGCGATCCTGCGCGAGCTGCTGCACCAGCAGGCGGTTGTCGCGCTGGTCGACGTAAAAGCCGGTCTTGTGGCCATTGCGCACGTCGACGTGGTAACGCACGCCGTTTTCGCTCGTGATCAACACGTCCGATGGCGGTTCGCCCGCCAGCACGCCGGTCATCTGTTCGAGCCCTTCCTTCTGACGAATCGATACGTCCGAACGTTCATAGACGTTCGGACAACCAGTGGCGCCGATCAGCGCCGCGACAATCGCGTCCTTCCACGCTTCGACGCCGGCCGCCATGAACTGGCAGACGATCTGGCTGCGCTGGTCTGCGTCGTCGGCGACATAGTGATCGACGATCAGGCCAGGCAGGCCGTCCGCTTCGCCGAAAATCAGCCGCACCGCGCCGGTGTCGCGCACCATCGTCCGGCGATGCGCGAGCGCGCGCTGCACGCGGCGCTTGAAAAACGCGTGATCGATCGGCTCGGTTTCGTCGAAGCTCCACACTCGCACGCGGATCTGCGAGTGCGGGCTGTAGGCGGCACGCGCCAGAAAGCGGCCGTCGTGCGCGCGCACCAGCACGGTCGCGCCGGCTGCGGGATGGCCATCGACGCGATCGATCGCGTTGGCATAGACCCACGGATGGCGGCGCAGCAGCGATTTTTCTTTCGACGGTTTGAGCGTAACGGTATTCATCAGGGTGTCAGCAGAGCATTGGGCCGCGTGGCGAGACGCCCGCGGCAAGTGAAGCGAAAGCGGCGACTACGGGTCGCAACAGGCGACGTCAGCCGCGTTTTTTGGCGCGCGGATGCGCCTGGTCGTAGACGCGGGCGAGATGCTGAAAGTCCAGCGCGGTGTAAACCTGCGTGGCGGTGATGCTGGCGTGCCCGAGCAGTTCCTGCACGGCGCGCAGATCGCCGCTCGACTGCAGCACGTGCGTGGCGAACGAATGCCGTAACACGTGCGGATGCACGTTGGCGGGAATGCCGGCGACCAGCGCCGCGCGCTTCACGCGCTCACGCACGACGTTGGGCGACAGCCGATTGCCGCGCACGGACAGAAACAGCGGATGCGGATCGTGCCTGACCATCTGGTCGCGCACCGCGAGCCACGCATTCAACGCGTCCAGCGCCTTGCTGCCGACCGGTACGACGCGGCGCCGGTTGCCCTTGCCGAGCACTTCGACCTCGGCGGAGTCCAGCCTGAGCCAGCCGGCGGAGCGGTAGCCGTCGGCATCGATGAAACGGACGTCGAGGCCGACCAGTTCCGCGAGGCGCAGGCCGGAAGAGTAAAACAGTTCGAGCATCGCGTGGTCGCGCAAACCTTCGGTCGATGCAGCGGGCGGACTGTCCATCAGACGAGCGGCGTCGTCGACGGAGAGGGCTTTGGGCAGCGTTTTGGCCTGCTTCGGCGCGCGCACCGTGGCGACCGGATTGGCCGGCAAGTCGACGCGGCCGCCGAGCCAGCGATAAAACGCGCGCCATGCCGATAGCCGGTGGCTGATGGAGCGCGCGGTCAGGCCGCCCGCATGGGCGCGCGCCACGGCGCCGCGGATGTCGACGGCAGTGAGGCTTTCAAGCGGCCGGCCTTTGGCCAGCAGTCGCAGTTCGTCGAGTTCGTGGGTGTAGCCGCGCAGCGTATGCGCCGACAGCCGCCGCTCATGTTCGAGATTCGACAGGTAGGCGGCGATCGGGTCGGCGGTGGTCACGGTGGTGGCGCGCGAATCGCGAAATCAGCGCGGCAGCAGACGGCTCAGCGCCGCGCTGGCCAGCGCGCCGATCTGCGTCAGGAAATCGGTGGCCATGCCCTCGTGGAAGCGGCGTGCGTCGGCCGAGCCCATCACCAGCAGACCGAAGGTGGGCGCTTCTTCGTTGCCCTCGGGGTCGCGCAGCGCCAGCAGCGCGATCGATTCGGTGACGTGGGCCGCGTCGGACGTCGCGTTGCCGGACGCGCTCTCGTCGGTCACGGCGCTGACGGCCGGCGCCAGCCACTGCGCGGCTTCGAAGCCGGTATTCGCGCCGCAGTACGGCGTGGTGAGGCTGCCTGCGAAAATGCGCACTTCCTCGCCGACATGGCGCGCGAAGTCGGCCTGTGCGTAAGGCTCGGCCACATCCCACACGCGCAGCGCGGCTTGCGGCACGTCGAAAACATCGCGCAAACCATTGGCGATGGTGCGCGGCAACGCGTACGGATCGCGCTCGGCCATCACGCGGATGGTCCAGCGATTGAATTTCGACGCAATGCTGTCGTTCTCGTGACCGTAGCGCAGCAGTTCGGCGAGCCGCCGTTCCAGATGCTTGTTCTTGTCGCGCAACATGTCCATCTGCCGTTCCTGCAGCGACACTGCGGCTTTGCCGTGCGGGTTCGCGAGCCGGATGGTCGCGAGCATTTCCGCGTGTTCGGCGAAGAATTCGGGGTTGGCGAGCAGATATTCGGCGACTTCGCGATCGTTCATGGTTTCGGCTAAGGGACTACGGGACGCCGCCCTTGGGGCGGCGCGTCGGTCAATGAGTTCAAGCGGCGGGTGAACTGGCCAGTGAGTCGGCCAGCGAATCGGCTAACGAGTCGGCCAATTCAATCTCGCCTTCGAAGACGGTCGCGGCGGGCCCAGCCATCAGCAGCGGCTCGCCTTGCTGGGTGCTGTCCCACGAGATGGTCAGGTCGCCGCCGTGCGTGTGCACCCGCACCGGCGCATCCAGCAGCCCGCGCCGGATGCCCGCCGCGACCGCCGCACACGCGCCCGTGCCGCACGCCAGCGTTTCGCCGGCGCCACGTTCGTAGACACGCAGCTTGATCTCGCTACGGCCGACGATCTGCATGAAGCCCGCATTCACCCGCTGCGGGAAACGCGCGTGCCGCTCGATCACCGCGCCTTCGACCCGCACCGGGAAGGCTTCGACGTCGTCGACCACCTGCACGGCGTGCGGATTGCCCATCGACACCGCCGAGATCCAGCGCGTCGTGCCATTCACGTCGAGCGGCCAGAGCGTGTCCGCGCCTTCGCGGCGACCTTCGAGACCTTTGGTGGCGAACGGCAGGCGTTCCGGCTCGAACACCGGCGCGCCCATGTCGACCAGCACTTCGCCGTTGTCCTGCATGGTCAGCGTGATGGTGCCCTTCTGCACCTGCACGCGCACGCTGCGCTGATCGGTCAGGCCGCGATCGCGCACGAACTTGACGAAGCAGCGCGCGCCATTGCCGCAATGCTCGACCTCGCCGCCGTCGCAATTGAAGATGCGGTATCTGAATTCCACGCCGTCCACGGTGGGTTTCTCGACCAGCAGCAACTGGTCGGCGCCGATGCCGAAATGCCGGTCCGCGAGCGCGCGCACTTGAGCGGGCGTCAGGTTGAGCGCTTGGGTGTAGCCGTCGAGTACGACGAAGTCGTTGCCCGCGCCGTGCATCTTGGTGAATTTCAGTTTCACAGAATCTTTCTTCGCCTTGTGTAGCAAGCGTTTTGTCAAATCGAAATCAGTAATTCGAACCTCTAGCTACCCATCTGGCTACCAATCAAGATAGCAGTGGACGATTTTACAGGGTAACGTCGGCGAAGCCCACGAATGACCTTGAGGCCTTGGATATGCGCCTTACGGCGGATCATATGCCTGGCTGGATCGTTTTGCGCGTTGTGTTGCGGCGCTGCGTCTTCTAAACTCGCGCTCCAAATGGACAATGTTCAAGACGGGACTTGGAAAGCGTGATTCCTGTAATGCAGCCGGCCGTCATCGACGTGACCGAGTGGCCGGAAGATCCCGAACACCCACACTACCCGGAAGGAGCACGGGAGAAGTCTGCGTTGTTTCCGCCGGAAGTGGTGCCACATGAGTTTTTGAAACCCGGCCGTCGTTACTTATTCAAGCTGTCAGATCCACGATATCCGGAGCAATTTTGGGCGGAGACAATAGCCTACATTGTAGGGTGCCTGATCGACGTGGAAGTGCCGCCGGCGTACATAGCAGTTCACCGCGATCGAAATGTCTGTGGAGCTCTGATTGAATGGTTCTTTGTCGACGGTGAACAGTCGTTCATAGCCGGAGGAAATAGGCTTCAACGACTCATGCCGGAATATGATCGCAAAAAAGGGACCCAACACAGTTTCCAATTGGTCCAGCGGGTTTGTCTTCGCGCAGCGCGCGACGGTCTGGAGGGAGATTGGCTGCTGTATTGGGGTCAAGCATTTCTCTTCGATGCCCTAATCGGCAATACAGACAGGCATCAGGATAATTGGGGTTTTTTATCGTCGACTGGAGCAGGTGGGGTCCGGGAGCGATTGTCGCCACTGTTTGACAATGGCACGAGCCTAGGCATGGAAAGGCACCTAGAGCATGTCGGAGGTTGGGACGATAACAAATGCACCGCTTACCTCAATAGAGGTTGCCACCATATGAAGTTGCTCAATGACAACAAGGCAAGGAGTCAGCATTTCGAGATGGTGAAGTACGTAGTCGAGGCGCACCCAGCGCTGAAGCCACCTCTGGCGGAAACGCTCTCCAAGTTCTCGCTGGAAGAGTTTGAACAGAGGCTTGCCGAACTGTGTAAACTAGATTTGCCCGTTAGATTTCGGGAAGCTCGACTCTCGTTTACCCTCAGGCTAGTTACTCTTCGATACAGGCGACTATGCGCGATCTTGTCATGAGGCAAATTGAGCACGTGGCTGAGCCGTCGAGGCTTTGGCTATCCTGGCAGCCGCCAGAATTGGGGGCCGAAAAGCGCCGCCGGCGAGTTGTGGCGGAGATTATCCTCGAACATGGCGAGGCAGTTTTTCGTTACCTGAACCAATCTCACGACTACCAACTTGCGAAGGCGGAAGGTTTCCAAGGGTACCCCGCGTTCAATCGAGCAGAGGACGAACACCGCAAGGGCGTCCTAGAGGCGTTCGTGCGGCGTTTGCCTTCCCGCAAGCGTCGAGATTTCACCGAATATTTGGAGAAGTACCGTCTGTCAGAAGCGTTTGATGGTTCGGACTTTGCTCTGCTCGGATACACAGGGGCGAAGTTGCCAGGCGACGGCTTTGAGCTATGTCCAGACTTTTCGAACGCGCCGTTGCCGCTGGAAACGGTAATGGAGGTGGCTGGTTTTTGGCGGCAAGGAGTGCCAGCGACCGATTTGGAACTTGGTGATGCTGTCCAATTCGAACCAGAGCCCTCGAACGAAGCGGACTCTCACGCCGTAGCGGTGTTACATCGCGATCGGCGCATTGGCTATGTGCCGGTCCCCATGTTGCCGGCGGTGCATCGATGGCTTGAGCGAGGCCATGTTGAGGCGTATATCGATCGGCTGAATGGCAAGCCGGAGCGCCCGCTGGTGTATTTGTTCGTGGCCGTTACGCCGAGCGGTTCATAGCCGGCAGCTGACCGAGCCTCACGAACACACGCTGGCAGTCGAGAACCACGTGCACAGCGCTGTCATCGCGCCCACGGCGGTTAGAAAGCCCGTGATAAGAATCGCCCCCGTCAGATCGGACCATGACGGCCGGAGTTTCCGTGGCAGTAAAGCGCGCAAACCGATTACCCCCAAGGTGGCGAGGACGAACGCAACGAGAACATTCGGCACCCGCTATCTCCCGGCAGCCCACGCCAGCGCCGTGATCGTGAAAGCGTGCCGGCGCATCAGGAGAGCAAGCGGAGACAGGGCGACAACCGCTCGCGCGATGCGCACCGAGGCGAGAAGTAGCAGAACGAAAGCGAAAATGATTACGCTCAACATGCTAGACCCCGCTTTTTGCTGACAGGACGATGGCGAACGCCGCAACCGTGCCGGTGATCGGAAGGTTGAGCGGATTCGAGGGAACGGCATAGACGACGAGCAGAGCGAGTGGCGCCGCGTAGAGCGCCAGTGCACGAGTTGCAGCCGACTCGCGCAGTATCTTGAGCGTGAAGGCGACGAGCAGCGCCATGGCGCACAGTTTCAGAGCGAGGCATGCAGTGGACATCACTCAGCCTCCCTGAATCCCGGCAGCGGCTCCGGTTTGTAAAGTGGCTCGTCGTAAATGCCAGCCTTTCGCAGCGCCCAGATGAGCGGCACCGCCGCGCCGAGCGCAATCGCCCACGTCGGGCTTAGCGCCCACATGCTAACCGTCACCACGCCGCCGGCCAGGATGGCTCGCAGGCCATGCTTGCTTGCAAGAACAAACGCTACCGGTTTTAGCTCTCTGGAGACGAGCCAGAGCACCCAGAGTGCCACCGGGGACGCCAGCACACAGAGCGCGAGCACAGCCCATGAGCGTGCTGTGTCGTGGGCGATATAGCCCGCCAGACTGCCGACGGTCACCCCCGGCAGGACGGCAAGCGCTGTCATGAAAAGAAGACCTGAGACGCCAATCACGATGGCACCAGCGACGCAAAGCAATCCTCGCATGGCGCCACCTGGGTCGACGCAAAGCAGCACGACCATCGCGACGATGAAAACGGAATTTACGGTCAGCATGTCGGTTTCCTCAAAACGGGTTGTCGACCGTGTTTCGCGGCGGCGGCTGGATAGCACCGGGGGCGCCCGTCGCATCAGGGCCGCCTTGCCGTGCCGGCGGCGCATACTGGCTGCGCAACGCCCCGATCGCAGCGGCACGAGCAGCGGGGGCGGTCGCGGTATAGGCCTTGCGCAGCAGATCCCTACCCCCTTGGGTTAGCAGCGCCTTTGACATCACCCAGGGTGTTACGACGGACACGGCGGCGGCGGCGGGATGCCCCATAAGGCCCTCGCGAGCTGTCTCCAGCATGTGCACGGCTCCCGTCGTCCCCGAAGGGTTAGCGCCGGCCTTGTCGCCCGCTCGCGCCATCGTGTCCGTAACATCCTTGATGTCTGCGATTTCCTTTTTCGTGAAGCCCAGCTCTTCGAGCTTTGGCTGTACCCGATCCATCTCTTTGCGGAATCTGGCGAACGAGATAGGAGCTGCACCGGGTACGTCGTTCTTCGCCGCTTCCAGCCCGTTGCGCAACACAAATGCCTTTGTGTCGTTGAGCACATCGGGCGCATGCTGCTGGAGGATGGTTGTGACCGAGCGGGCCTCGCTGGGCTGCATGTTGAGATACCGGCGGGCGATAGCTTCCGGCGCCCTGGTCGATGCGGTCTGTCCACTGAACGCGGCGTCGGTCACGTCTTCGCCGAGCAGCTTACCGAGCGCCGACTTTTCGATAAAAGTGATCGAATCGGATGCCTTCCGATAGTTCGTGTTGGCGGTTTTCAGCGCCTTCGCGATGGGCGTCGATGCAGTGCTGGCTTCGTCGAAGTCACGATTGATCGCACCGAACAGGCGTTTCGCGAGCACCTGGTTCGCATTCGGATCGATGTCGGAGAATACGTTCCCCGAGCGACGGGCGGCGCGCCCCCACGCCGAACGGGTCTTCATGGCATCGCCGATCGTGTGCGTCGCTGCACCAGTAGCGGATGGTGCGGCAGGGATGCCCGACCTTGCAGGTTGGCCTTGCGCATTCAGAATCGAAGACGGAGGCTGCGCAGGTGCACCCGCTCTCGTGGTCGTAAGTGCTTCCTTGATTTTCTGGGCTTGAGCGGCAATCTTTTGCGCATCGGCTCCAGGTACGTTCCTGTTTTCGTCGATGATCCTGTCGAGCGTGTCCATCGTGTTCCTGTAGCCGATCACTGGCTTGTCACCGGCCAACTGGCGAACGGCGTCATAGTCCGTCTTCGCCTGCGCATCCCGCACTGCGTCGATCTTTCTGACGGTCCCGCCATAGGCACCCCGAAGCCGCAAGCCAATCGCCTCAGGGTCAGCAGTCGTACCCTTGCTGATCTGATCGGCAAGCTCGTTCACGCGGTTGGCGCCCGCCGTGACCTGTGCAAGCTCGTCAGCGCGCGCAGTCCCTTTCGACGGGAACAGTTCACGCAACCGGTTCTCGACAAACTTCAGGGCAGTGCTGCCCGTCTCCTGCCCGATCGTGAGCGGGATACCGGAAGCCTGCGACGCACGTGCAGCTTCGGAAGGCGGCTTGGGGATGCCGCGTTCTGCGCCAGCTACGCCGCCCAGACCGCCGCCGAGCAGTGTGCCTGCGATCTGCCCGGTTGTGCCGCCGATCTGGCGCCCTGCCTCACCGCCAACGCCCGAACCGATCGCGGCTCCGACTCGACCAAGTGCGCTGGCGCCGCCACCGGGGATGGCAGCAGACGGAAGCGCCTGCAAGCCGGCCGCAGCCAGACGCTGGAGGTTATTACGGGGCTCGGCGGACGGGCCAATCGTGCCGTGCTCGCGCATCAGGCGTTCGATGTTCTCGGTGCTGCCCGCCATGGGCTTCTCGCCAGCTACATTCTGCGGAGCACCGATCAGCCTGTTGAACCGGTTCGCCTCGGGCGTCTGCATCGCCGAGCCGAGTTGCCTGCCGATCTCGGCGGGCATGCCGAGCACGCTTGCGGCACCCTTCGCGAGGTTCCCGCCGACGAACCCCGCGAGCGTTTGCGGTGGTTGCTTCGGCGCTGGTGCGGCCGGTTGGGCGGCGTGCGGCGACGCCTTCCCGCCATCTTCGCTCACCTTGGGAAACGCGGCCCACTCGTCGTAGCCGGTTTGCCCCAGGATCTTGCCAACGTAGTCGCGAGTCTCCTTCGGGAGCTTCGCAAGGTCTGCACCGCCCTTGATCCATTTGTCCGCGTTGGCGGGTCCCCAATTGTAGGCGGCGGCTGCGTATGACTGGTTGCCGTCGTAGCGCTTGAGCATCGCGTTCGCGTAGTCCCGTCCAGCGCGTGCGTCATCCTCCGGCGTGCCGTTCGACGGCTTCACGCCGAACCCCGGAGCGATCGCCGTGGAAGGCATCACCTGCATGCTGCCGCGTGCGCCCGAAGCCGGGTTCACGATGCCCGCACGTGTATCGGATGCGCCGCCCGACTCGTTCATGTGAACCGCATCGACAAAGCTCACTGTCTTCGGTGCTTTTTGCCCACCGCTCACCGGCGGGAAGGCATCCCATTCGCTAGCCATTACGGAACCCTCCGGGTTACACCATCAGGCGATATGAATTCGGTCCCTGACGGCAGCTTCCTTGCTTCCGCAACCGACTTGACCCGTACAGGGCCACCGCCACCTGAAGCGCCAGCACCTTTGCCATCAGACGGCAGATACGATGCGGCTTCAGGGCTCAGATAGTCGCCGAAGTCATCGCGCCCGGTGCTCTTGCGGTACTGACGCTCCATTGCTTCGAGCTTGCCCGCCATCAGTTCGCGCACCTTCTGCATCACACCGGTCATCTGCGCAGGCGTATTCGCGTTATCAAACAGTTGCTGGATCTCCTTGCGATCCTCCAGCGTGCCGCCGCCCGCACCCACGATCGCCTTGACCACCTCCCCCGCAACGATTGCCTTCTGCGCGCCGAAGTCACGCGGCGCCGGCTGCCCCGCTGCGTCCGCGATGCGATTGGCGAACGCGTTCCACGCGGGCACGCCTCCGTTCTTCAATTCGCGGCTCGTCTCCTGCAGATTGCCCACGTGCGAGAACGCAGTATTGATCGTGTTGACCTGCTGACCGCCCTTGCCGGTCGCCCAGTACTTCTCCGCCGCCGCCTTCGTCCCGTAATCCTTCGCGTCGTAATCAGGATTGAGTTGCGTCACCCGGGCCATAATTTCCTGCGCACCCTTCGCGCGGGACGAAAGAGGGATCGGCGCCATGCTGCCCGACGCGATCGCCTGCGCGTTGCTCTCCCAGGTCGTGTTCGTGAGTGGCTTGCCGTAGTCGGTCACGTCGCCTGCACCTACGCCCGGCGTGAAACGGCTGCCCGTCTTCGTGAGACCGGATGCCGGCGCGCCGCCCAGCTCCACGGGCACCGCTTCTCCGGTGCGGGTGTTGAGCCGATAGTTCTTGCCCGACGCCTCTGTGACAAGCGTCCAACCACCCGCTGCCGACGAGTCTGCCCGGGCGTCGAGCGACGCGCGACGGTACTCTGCGGTCTCCCTCTCGCGTGCCCTGCGGTCCTGTTCCTGTGCTGCTGCCAGCTGTTGCTTCGACTGGTAATCAAGCATGGGCATCATCTGCTGAAGCACGGCAGGACGATCTTCCGGCGCGATGTTGTTCTTTTCCATCCACTGCACCGCGCCCTGCAACGACATCGGGCCGTTCGTGGTCGAGCCACCTGCACCCGCGTCCGTCTGCATCGGCGGCGCAGGAGGGGTGGAGAGCGCCGAGGGTGCCGCTTGCTGTGGCGGCGGACTGGCCGGCATCGGACGGAAAGGCGGCGGTTGCCCACCCGCTCCGACAGGCTGCTGCTGCATCTGCTGAGCCTGTCGCGTCGCGTGCTGCATCCCGGCCTGCACGCCCGCCGCATAAGCCTGCTGGACGGGTGGAGGCGGCATCTGGTTGCCCACGCCCATCATCGCCGACTGCCCCTGAGTCTGCATCTGTCCTTGGGATTGGCCGGGCTGCTGCATCGGTTGAGACGCCTGCCCCGGCGCGGGTGTTTGGGACGGAGGCGCGAGCAGGTTGCCGCCCTGCGAGGTTTGCGGCTGCTGGCCCAGCGATGCGAGGTATTGGCCGTAGGCCTGTTGCGCGGTTTGTGCACGCTGGCGGTCCTGTTGCGCCTGCTGCTGTTGCTGCTGGCGTTGCGCGCCCATCTGCTGGAATAGCGCCTGGTAGTCTGCCCAAGTGGCCATGCTCATTCTCCTTGCGACTTGCCCGGGCCTTGCATCGCATCGCCCTGTTTCAAAGCCTGACGGTCCGCGAATTCGTCGATCGCGCGACGGATCAACTCCGCGACGCTCAATCCCGATCCGTTCGATAGCACCCGCAGGCGCATGACCTGCTGAGCTGCCAGATGGATTGCTGTTCGACGCATTGCGCGCACCTTAAGGTATGTCTATAAGCACTATCATAAGCAGTACTAACTTATAATGCAAGCTTTTGATTTTATTGGGTTTTGTATAGCAGTTGCTATAGCTGGATCTGTCGCGGGGGTTTCGAGGGGCCAGCGAACTGGCAGAAAAACGCCAGTTGGTTTCGTGCATGTTGTTTCGATGGCGGCGCGCGGAAATGCCGGTGGGATTTCATGCACCCGGGGGCCGTGGGATCCCGAGGCTCCCAGAGTTCGGGGTACGCGGGTTGGAGATCATTACAAAACTTTCATCGATGTTTTTCCGGTTCGCGGATTGGAAAGATGGTCTCAGCCGCGAAACCACCCCGACGGCGGGGGCCGCCTGGCCCCCAGAGTTAGGTAAATGCAAGGCGCCGGGGTGCCTATCCTCCATCCCCCGGCCTGTCTGCTCGGGCTTGCGGGTGGGGTGGCTGTTGCGTCCGCCGCTGGCAGCGTCGTCGCATTGCTGATGCGTTACGCGCGAGCGAGAACGCGTTGCAGTTGGATCAGCGACCATTGACCGCCGCGAGCAGTCTTGATGCCCAAGGCGTTCAGTTCTTCGACCATCGCGCGTTGCGTCATGCCGGCGGATTTGAACCCTGCGAGCACGTTCGACAGTGACGCCGCGAAGTCATCAGCGGCGCGCTGGCGGGCTTCGATGTTCGGCTTGAGGTTGGCCGACCCGGTCGCGCCGAGAACAACACCACGGGCCTTGGCGGCGCGCAGTGCGTCTTTCGTGCGCTCACTGATACGCTTGGCTTCGTGCTCGGCGAATGCCGCCAGAATGTGGATAGTCAGCTCAGAGGCCTCTGGCATATCGACGGCGACAAACTTGACCTTCGATTCCATCAGGCCGGCAATGAACGCGACGTTGCGCGCCAGGCGATCGAGCTTCGCGATAAGCAGGCGCGCGCCGGTCTTGCGGCACATCTCAAGCGCTGCGCGAAGCTGCGGGCGCCTGGCGATCGCATCAAAGCCCTTACCGGTTTCAGTCTCGACGAACTCACCGATCAATTCCCACTGGCCACCGTTGAGGAATCGGGTGGCGGCTTCCCGCTGGGCTTCGAGACCCAAACCGCTGGCCCCCTGACGTGCTGTCGAAACTCGCAGGTACGTCACGAACTTACCGTTTGCCATCTCGATTCCCCTTCTGACTTCATTTCAGGACCTTCGTACAATGTGTAGTCATGATAGGCCGACACTGATCGAAATGCAATGAGACGTTACGACGCTGGAATCCACTCGACAGTTGCGAGCACGTGGGACCGCTAAAGCACTGAGTAGTAAAATGCGCAGCACCGACGTTAGGCAGATCCCCACCAAGTGGTTCACAGAAGAATGATGATGAAAAAGACGCTACTGTTATCGATGCTGCTGCTAGCCGGATGCGCAAGCGTTGCGGACATCGACACCAGCAAACTTGATGCGAATTGCGCGCAATCCTGTACGGCGAAGTATTCCGACTGCCTCGGCAAATTCACTCTCTTCCCACTAATGGCGCAGCACCAATGCACTGATGCCATGCATCTGTGTGCGGCTGCGTGTCCCGCAAGGACAGCCGATGTGCCGGCCCCAGCGGGCAGCACGCCGCAGAGGCTTGCGGATCTGAGCGATCTCTATAAGCGCGGCCTGATCACCAAGGAAGAGTACAACTCAAAGCGCGCAGAGATTTTGAAGGGCATGTGATTGAGGGCGTCAGGTTTGGCGCGATCGTTTAGGGCGTCATTTCAGCCTGAAACCATTATCGACGAGTAACTCGATAATTCGCTGAAGCTTCGCATTTGCCGATCGGATCTCGCCAACGAGTTGGTAGAGCAGGTGGAGCAGGTAGACGACTGCGCCGGCCCCAGCACCGAGAAGCATCTTTTGCCACTCCGTCGTTGTCGATGCTCCGCTTTCCATGCGGCGTTGTATCCGTCCTGATACGCAGGCCCATAGCCGTTTTGCGCGGCATAGCCATGTGAGTTCATGTACCCGTCGTTATAGCCGGTGTTGTACTGCTGGCTATAAGACGGCTGTGGTTGCTGCGGCACCGTTTGATTCTGGTAACTCTGGTAAGCCGGCAAACCGGCAAGGGTCCACGCGAACACATTGAACGACAGGCTCATTCCCGCGATCAGAAAAATGCGCTTCATGTTTTTTCCCGTTCTACTTCGATCTGTCTGACCCGATCCTCCGCCGGTTGCGCATGAGCGAACCCGGGCCACGTGCCGGCACCGGCTGTCGTGGATATTTTTGACGCTCGCACCGCACCTCTTTTTGCCACTAAAACACAAACCCCGATCCGCAAACCCCGAATCAGCCAAAGTCTTGCCTGGCGCGCGATTTTACTCCTGCATTCCATTTTGGAATCATTTCTCGAATCTAATTCATTTTTTGCATTTCGATGGTATCCGCGCCCTCAGTAGTCAATCGCCGGTGGTCCGTCCTTCTTACGTGGAAAATCTCTTGTGCGCAGGGGTGGTCTCGCGGCCCGCAAGCCGCGCCCACCACCCAAGGAAAGGGCTCACCGGACGAAAACAGGTGTGCCCCCGTAGGGGGTGAAATTTCGTCCGTCGCATTCGCTTGCTGGGTAAGGGTTTGCGCGATTCAGGACGATCGACCGGCTCAATTTCGTCCGGCTTCGCGCAAACCCATGCTGGATAAGGCTGAGCGACGGACGAAAATAAAGCCGGTCGAAAAAATAATTTCGTCCGGCTTCGCGCAAACCCTTGCCGGATAAGGCTGAGCGGGGGACGACCGCTGCTAAAATCCACTTCGTCCGTCGCTCAGCCTTGCTGGATAAGGGTTTGCGGGGAATAAAAAAAAAGCCGGACGAAACTTTACGCTATTCGTCCGGCTTTTTCTGTTCGTCCGACTTGCTTATTTAACGTTAGGATCGTCCGTAGCGAAATCGTCGGCTACACCCTGCTCGACGGGCATATCCCCCGGAGCGAGCACGCTACGCTTTGCGCCCGGAGGTTGAATTTCTTTCAGATGGCCATCTCTCAGCATGGCGGGCAATAGCTCGCGCAGTTCGTATTGAGAGGCCCCTAGCACCTTGTTCACGCCTCCGAATGCCTCCCGAAAGCCGGTGACTGTGTAATACCTTCCTTCCTCCCCATCCTTTGGCACCGCGCGATCGCGTATCAGGGTGACGATCCTGCCGCGCAGGTCGTTCTCCCCTTCTTTGTCCGTCGCTGCCTGCTCAGGCGTGACCTCGGTAGCATCGGCGCGGTGCAGGAAACCGCCGACGCCTTTTTTGAGCCAGACCTCCCGCACCGGCGGGCCGTAGTTGAATTTGCCCGAGTCAACACGCACATACTTCCATCGGTCTGCGACGGGAACGTCTTTCTTCTTCGCTGCGGCTTCTGTAAGGGTGCTCATCATGAAGGTCATGCGCGCGCCGTCGGTCAGGCCGGAAGACCCCCGGAATGCGGTATTTGACGGATCGTCGTCCCTGATCGAGGTCTTGTTCACATGCGCCGTAACGAGCACAGTTGCACCTGTGGCGGCTCGGATGCCCTCCAGTACTTCGATAAAGCGCGTGGCGCCGTCAGCATCGTTCTCATCGCCTCCCCGAAACCGGCTTGCAGGATCCAGAACGATCAGCTTCAGTCCGGGTATCTGCTTCGCTGTGTCGATGATTTCCTGTACACGAGCGGTATTGACCGACCAGCCGCCGCGCTGCTCCTGTTTGAGCAGGCGCACATCGTTGCCTACTAGCGAGGTCACGAAGAAGCTATTCACGATCGCTGCGCGCTTCGCACGTTTTGTTTCTTCGTCGTCATCCGCCGTCATCTGCCCAAACGTGTTGTGCACGCGCCGGTGCAGTTCCTCCGATTCATCTTCCGAGCACAGCAGCAGCGAAGCTCCTCTTTCCTTCACCTCCCACTGACCTGCGAGCTTATCGCCGGTCGCCAGGCACAGACCTGCCTGGATCGAGAGCTGCGACTTGCCTGTGCCCCCTGCTGCCCCCGCCAGAGCGACGGTAGCCGCCGGCAGGAAATTCGCGAAGAGAAAGCGGCGCGGCGCAGGCAGCGTGTCGAGGAAACCGCCAACGCGCATAAGGTTGAGATCACCGAGGAACGACTTTTTTACGGGTTGGCCCTCCTGCGGGGCGTCCACTGAGTCGAAATCCTCCGCCAGCATCCCGTGCTCGATGGCGTGCGCGGCCTCCGGGGCGTAAAACTTCGCGGCGTTGATCAGCGTGCGCACGGTGGCGGTGGGTCCGCTCGTGCGCTCGATGGATGGCCAGCGGTGGTCAACGTCCTCCAGCTTGAGCTTCCCTGAGCGACCTGCCATTTCAATGAACAGCTCCTTGCCTTCCTCGCTGCCGCCGGTCGCGCGGTACACGGCCGCCATGAGCGGGATGTAACTGCCACCCTGCGCCGCCTCTTGCCCCTCATAAGGAATCTCATGCTCACCGCTGTTCGGAATCAGATCGCAGAGCGCCTTCACATGCCTGAGCCCGATCGTCATGTTGTCGACACTCACAGCAGCGCGTACCGGACGCTCCAGCACCGGAACTGCATCGCTGCATTGCCACTTCCATTCGCTGTCGAGCACGGCGTGGCGCGGCATGAGCGCTTCCTCCCCCGGCAGGTCGTCCGCCGGGTCGCCGTACAGATCGAGCGGGAGGGACTTGCCGCCCAGCGGCAGGACGAACATATGACCGCACCGGGTGCCCACGTCCTGCTTGGGGAACACCTCACCTTGCGACGCGACGACGCCACCCGTGCCGTCAGTGAGGCCTTCCCCGGCGAGCACTTCGCGCAGCAGCGCGCGAACGCTGTAGGCGTGCTGGGGCTCGTCCCAGATGAAGATCAGGTGGATGCCACGGCCGCCGCTCGAACGGAACTCGTGCGCCTTGAGTCCGCGCCGGTCAGCATGCCCGATCAGACGCCGTGCCGTGGCCACCATATCCGGCCAGCTCGTCGCGCCCTTGTGACTGTCCAGATCGAGCAGGGCGACGCGGGTTGTGTCCGAGCCCTTCGCCATCAGGTAGAGCCCTACCTGCGCGCCGCCGGTAAGGTGTGCACGTAGCGTGGCTTCCGGCAGGGGTGCGTAGACACACGCGGGGCCTTCGCCACCTTTCACGGCATGGATGTCGCCGCGCAGACGCTGCGTGAGCGGCTGAATCCACTCCAGCAATGCGGTACGCGCCGACAGATCATCCTCGCCACCTTCCACGCCCAGATAGAGACTCGCGAGTAGCCTCTTCCAGAGGGAACCATGCTTGCGGTGGAAGCCCTCGCCCGGTGCGCGGGCAGCACCCGGCGCTGGCGGGAGGAGGAAAAGGACGTCGATAAACGAGAAACGGGTGATAGAATGAAGTCTCATGGTTTTACCTTTGAAATCAGTGATTTGAGCCCCGCCCGCACAGCGGGGTTTTTCTTTTGGGGCATCAGTTCTGTTCAGTTTGTTCAGCAACCATAGGCAGGGGAATCGGCTCCTTCGAATGGAGCACGGCGCGCAACTCGCCAACGTTGAACAGCCTGTTGTCGCCGAACTCGCGCGGTGCGGGCAACGTGCCAGCGGCCACGTGCCGCAAGACGCTCGAACGCGAGCACGCAAAAAGACCCTGCACAACTGCCACCTTCACATACGCCGAGTTCGGCAGACGGTCGAAGTTTTCGAGAGCTTCATTTAAGACGGGCTTAGACACTTTAGGACTCCTAATGAAGTTAACTGAAACAACATGGACCGGGTATAAAGAGCCCGAACGCTTCTTGCAACGCCTAACCCATTGAAAATAAAGCGGTTTCTTATAGCAATTGCTATAAACGTTGGCGCGCCGCCAGCACCGGGGGCGGTGCGGGGCTTTCGAGATACGTGGGGCGGGGATGGCTGGCGGGTTTCCCGGGTTTGGTGTCGGTCATCGGCGTGCCAGTGCCCGCACGACAATGGTCCCAGATGCCTCGTGGGTCGATACCACGAAGAATTCTGGCTGTGCTTCGAGCCACGCCGTGCACACGACGCGCGTTCCGGTGAAAAGCGGATAGCCGCGTTCGGACTCGATCACCCAGGGTGCGGAATTCACGTCAGGCGTAACGGAAATTGCATCAGGCGGTGCGGAATCTTTTCCGTTACGCTTCGCTTTCCGGCGTTCGCGCCACCGTGCCTGCCTTTGAGCGTTGGTCTGCGCGTCCGGTTTGCGCGGCCTGCCCCGCCGGCTCTGCTCGATCGCGCGGGCGGGCGGCAGCGAGTCAGTGATAAGCGCGGGTTCGAAGTCGGATCTCAGCATGATGTTCCCCCAGCCTGCGGTGCGTGCAGCCAGCACTGGCGCGCGGCGGTCAGTCGATGATCGAGCACGGCCTCAACCTGCTCGCGCGTCTTCGCAGGCCACCTGCCGACGAACTCAACCCGGCCGTCCATGTCGGCAAGCACGTACCGGCCACGGGGATAGCGCCCCAGCACGTCGACTGGCAGGAAAACGCCGTCCTTCTCCTCAACGCGATCGATGGCCGCCTGAACGAGCACCCCCGCCAGCCACACGGCCCATACTGCGCGCTCGCTGCGCGCCGCACGCCAGTACACCGGCAGGGTGAGACTCTTCGGCAGCTCGCGTGCGAGCGCGTCACACGCATCGGCGCGATTGCGCGCGACACCCGGGAAGAGGGATTGCAGAATGGTTTTCAGCATGGTTTTTTCCTTTTCGATCAGATAGCGTCATATTCCCGCCCCCTGCACCAGTGACGCTATCAGCAGCACCGGAAACAGCGGGGGCATCAGCAGAAAGTACAGCAGGACGAACATGGTCAGTGCACCGGGGCGGCGCGCACGGCGTCGGCCTTCTGCATGTGCGCCACCTTCAGGATCGCCTGGTGCAGATCTTCGTCGTCACTCCAGTCGCCCACAAAGGCAACTTCGCCGCCGTCGCCGAGCATCGCGTAGGGGCCAATGGGCACCTCACCGTCAGGCCCTACAGGGCAAATCGCGCCACTCTCGTCTTCGAGCACGTGCGCGATGAGGAACAGCATGACGTAGCGGCCTTCCCGCACGGCCACCGTGGTGTAAGGCAGTGCGCCGGCTGTGGGGCGCTTCTTCAGGCCATGTGTGAGGCCTTTCGATTGCGCGGGCGTGAGGTGGTAAGCGTTGATATTCATGGTCTTTTCCTTGATGTCGTTTTGAGGCTCCCGGCGTAACGTGCCACCGTGGTCGGGAGCCCTCCCTTTTGTTGCCTGGTACTGCTAACTACGTTCTGCAAAGTCCAATACCGTCTAATGCGGCTTAAAGCGTCTGTGACCTAAAACCGCCAGGTGTCTTTCCCGTACTTCGTATCCATGTACCCGGTGAAAGCCGCACTGGGGTCCGGCGCGTAATAGCTGGACGCCCGCGATATCGCCGACGCTAACGAATGGGTACAGTTCCGGCCCCCGCGCCGTCAGGACAAAGAACACAGAGCATCTCTCATCCGGATTCCAGCCCGCAGGGAGCGGATATCGTTGGCCCGGCAGGGCCTCAGCACGGTACAGTGTGAGTGAACTATCGATTGTCATGCGTTACCTTCTGGTTTTAATGCCAGAAAATTCTCAAGCGCGCTAACCGCAACGCGCAGCCTGGCTTCTTCCTCCGCAGTCCACTCGCCGATGAACATCGTTTCAAGCACGCCGGATGTATCGACGACAACGTGCGGGCGCATGGCGCGTGTCCCGTCGGCGGCTGTAGGAATCATATGCCCGTCCGGCGTGAGCACCGCGCGGTTCGCGAAGAAGTACATCGGTTCGCCGTCGTGAATCAGCACGATCGCGGCGGGCGCGTCGTAGAAGAACGAAATCTCGTCTGCGTCGGCTGCGATCATGAAAAGCGCCCCGATACGAAAGCCCCGCCCGCGCCGCGTGGATCGATTACCCAGACGCCGCGCCGCGTGCACGTCAGGCCGGCGCGAGCCAGTTCATCGTCAGGCAGACAACGAGGAAGTACGTTGCCTTCATGGTCAGCCCGAAGCGGCCTGTGCCGTTCAAGCGCATTTGCAGCGAACCGGCGATCACAGTGCGCGCATCGGGTGCCCTCCTTTAGGAAGAAGTTCCTCATGCCTCCTCCGCGTACTTTGCATAAGGTTTCGTGATCCAGAAACCGGCGCTGTTGATCGACATACCCCTCGTGCGCATCTCGCCGTCGGACATACACCGTCGATCACAGCTGAATTCACCTGTGCGGTGCCAGTCGAATGCCGTGGAGCTGTTGAAGTATTCGCGGCAGCCGGCGCATTGATTCCGGTCGCCGCTGAGAGTACGTCCGTTCATGGCGTGTCTCTCCGGTTCAGAAGAATTTGCGCATACCGGCGTCGGTCGACTGAGGGGCGCGCCGCCGCGTAGACGGTCAGCAGGCCCGACAGGCCGGTCGCCCCGATAGCGAGGTAACCGTCGACTCCGGTCGCCTTGCAGATCGCCTCCATGCGGGCAATTGTGCCGGCCTTTACCTCCGCGAGCACCTGCAACCAGTGGTTGGGCCTCCCTGGAAGGAAGAAAGACGGAAGTCCCATCCGCAAATCCGTCTGGATGAAAGGGACGCCCTCGGTTTCAAGCATCTTGCGCCAATCGACAAGAAGAGCATCGAACGTCAATACGGTCAAAGGTAGTACGCGCGGAGACATCTCACACCTCCGCTTGAGCAGTAAGCGCGGCGCGCAGCTCGCCGACGTTCCAGACCGTGCTGGAACCGAACTTCCTGGGCGCGGGAATGGCGCCCGACTTGACGCGTCGCCATACGCTGGAATGCGAACACGCGAAGAGTGATTCGACGACTGGCTGCTTTACGTGTGCGGAATCGGGGAGTTCGTCAAAATGACGTAGCGATTCGGCGATGAGGGTTTTGGTTTGGGTAGGCATTGCATGGCTCCGGGTGAAACGACAGGAACCATGCTGCGGCACACTGGCCGCGTACTCACTACCAGAAAACCAGCGGGATTAATCCGTATCGGCCTTGCGGGCGTATTCGTCGCGGCGCTTCATGTCGGAGTTCGCACGCGCTGCTGTCGCGTTCGCGGAGTAGATATTCGTCGCATTGCCGATGCCCGGATTCGCTTCCTCTACGGCCGCAGCAGCGTTCTCCAACGTCGCGCCCGCCTCCATTTCCTCGCGGACCTCGATCGCCACGTCAAGGTGCTTCTCGCGCCTCGCCGGCTGCCCGCGAGGCTCAACCAGGCCCATCACCTGCACGATGGCGCGATAGTGCTGCGCTTCGTTGCCGGCGCGCTTTCCGCCAGCGGTGCGTGGCGCTTCGCGCGCATCTTTGAGCGCAACCACTCCGCTCAGTATCTGGTGAATGTAAGCGACAAGTCCTGGATCGACAGAGGCTCCGGTCTTCAGGTCTTCGCAGAATAGCGCCAGCAAGTGACGCGCCGCCATCGTGTCGCCGTCTTTTGCTGCACTCAGGTATCGCGGCAACAAATCGCGATCCATCTGGATCGGTACAGGTCGGCGGGTTTTGGGCTTTTTCATGGGATCGACCTAGGCAGCAATGCCCCGCAAAGGTGTTACGTTCCATTCGGCGCCGGTCTCGCACGCGTGCAGAAACTGCGACCACAGTTCGAGCGCGTGACGACGTTCGCGCAGGTAGTCGCCTTTGTCGTAAACCCCTTCCACCCCGGCGAGTTTATGATTCAAGACGCGTTCGCTGATGTCCCGGTCAACTCCCATTGCCCTCAGGTGGCTTTTGATTGTCGAGCGCATGTCATGTGGCGTGAAGCGACGAACGCCGGTGAGGGGGCTATCAAAGAGGCGATTGAGGGCGGCCCATAGCGTGTTTTCCGCCTGATGCGTGTCGCCGCCTGCTTCGGCTTTGCGGCGCGCCTGTCTGGCTGGCAGGACGAAATCTGATCCAGCAGCCAGATTTTTCAGTTCCTCTAGCCAACCGACTACGTGCGCGGATAGCGGCACCGTGAAAGCCGCGTTGTTCGACGCCCGTGTTTTGATGCGCTCGGCGGGCACGGTCCACGACGCATCCTCGCCGAGATTCACCTCGGACCACCTCGCCTTGAACAGTTCGCTAGACCGGACGCCTGTCGCGAGCAGGATCCGCAGGCACAGCCCGTTCTGCCGCCCGACTGTATCGACCGAAGTCAGCAGCTTGCGTAACTCGGCTTCGGTCAGCATCAGGCGCTGACGGCGCGGCGGGCGCGGTCCAAGAATGGCGGATAGCTCGATTCCCGCACACGGATTGGACGTAATGATCCGCTTTCCGGCAGCGTGGGCGAACAGCCTGTTGGTCGTGTTTAGCATCAGTGCTGACGTCGGCCAGGGCTTCTTCGCATCCTCAACCATTGCGATGATGTCGCCGGCCTGCACGTCACGCGCGAGCATGGGGCCAAGCTTCGGCCCGATAAACACGTCGAGATGGTAATTGTGGGAGAGGCGGGTCTTTTCCGCTTTGGCGGGGAGTACCTTGATCCGGTAATCCTCAACTAGCTGGCGCACCGTCAGAGCTGTAACCGCCGCCGTCTTTTCGCGCCGCCGGATGAGGGAAGGGTTCTCTCCATTGGCGATCTGCACCCGACGTGCGGCGGCGTCCTTGCGAGCCTGCGCAAGACCTACGTCCGGGTAGCGCCCCAAGGTGATCTCGCCGCGCCGCCCCCCGTGCCTGTACCGAAGCACCCAGGCAGCGAGGCCTGCCGCTGACAGGGTGAACGTGAGGCCGTCGCCGTCCGACTTGGCGACAGGCTCACCCGCGTTGACCCAGTGCCGTAACTGCGTGTCCGACAGGACTTTGGATTCTCTCTTTGCCACCGGTAGCTACCTTCAGGAATCGTTGGGTAGCTAAGGGTAGCTACCCGTCTAGCTACCCATTTTAGGCGTGATGTCGTGATATCGCAAGACACGGCGCGGAAGGGTCGATTCCACAGAACCTTTGTGCGGTGGACGATTCTGGGCGACTGCTGAATTCTAGAGAGACTGTGTGAAACTTTATTTCATCTTGGTGAATTTCAGTTTCATCACGCTATTGTAAGTGACGCGCCCGCCGATGCGCCCATGCGCCGCGTCATTTCCGCGTCCGGGCACTTTCTTGCAGGCCGCGTCGGCGGTGGTTCGATTCCGCGTGGCCCGGCGCGTCTCAATACACGCCTGGAACGCCCGGCGGCCGGGTCTTGAAGCGCTTGTGCACCCAGTAGTATTGCTCGGGTATCAGCGGAATCTGTTCTTCGAGAAAGGCGTTCATGCGCCGCGCGTCGGCGTCGTCGTCGCCGGTCGGATAGCCGTCCCACGGCTTGAACACCTTGAGCCGGTAACCCTTGTAGTTCGGCAGCACCTCGCCGATGAACGGCACGACCTGCGCATGGCCGACCTTCGCCAGACGCCCGACCGCGGTTAGCGTGCAGGTCGGCACGCCGAAGAACGGCACGAAGGTGGAATTGCGCGCGCCGTAATCCATATCCGCGCCGAGCATCACCGGCTTGCGGTCGCGCAGCCAGCGCAGCACGACGCGGGCGCTGTCGGCGCGGCTTGCCATGTCCGCGCCGAAACGCCCGCGCGCCGCCTTGGCGACTTCTTCCAGCTGCGGGTTCGACATCGGCTGATACAGCGAGCCGCATTGACGCTTGAGCGAGTAGTTCAGAAAGATCGAGCCGGCTTCGATACCGACGAAGTGCAGGCCGAGGAACAGCGTGGGCGGCAGGTTCGGGTCCGTCAGATCGATCGCGCTGTCGAGCTGGATCAGTTTTTCGAGCTTTTTCGCAGAGCCGAACCATTGCACGCTGCGCTCGAGGTAGCTTCGGATCGCATGACGAAAGTGCTTCTGCGCGACGTCTTCGCGGCGCTCGTCGCTCCACTCGGGGAAGCAGAGCTTCAGATTGGTGTGGACGATGCGCTTGCGCCGGCTCGGAATCTGATAGAGCAGCCAGCCGAGCCCGTCGCCGAGACGGGCGACGAAGCCATAGGGCAATAGTGCGAAGAGTTTCAACAGCCCGATCGCGAAGCTGGCGCCATAACGGCTCAGCATGCCGCCCCCGGGAACGAGGGGGTGCGCGTGACGGATTTCAGGAAAGCGGAAAAATTGACGGAATACCGCACTCGTGGACACCCTGTGACATTCTTAGGAAGTCGCTATAATAAGGGCTTCGCCGAGTTAATAGACAACTTGCGGGGCGAAGCTGGCGGGCGCGATCCATGGGATACGCGCCGGCCGATCAGGTAATCCGCTAAAGCGTCGCCGCTTCAAGACTCCCCGAAGCTGGCTACGTGAAAATCAACCGTAACCACCAAAAAGGAGTCTGCAACGTGGCAAACGACTATCTCTTCACTTCCGAATCCGTCTCCGAAGGCCATCCCGACAAAGTCGCGGATCAGATCTCGGACGCCATTCTCGACGCGATTCTGGCCCAGGACAAATACTCGCGTGTTGCCGCTGAAACGCTGTGCAACACGGGTCTGGTCGTGCTCGCCGGCGAAATCACCACGACCGCGAACGTCGATTACATCCAGGTTGCGCGCAACACCATCAAGCGCATCGGCTACGACAACACCGACTACGGCATCGACTATCGCGGCTGCGCGGTGCTCGTCGCGTACGACAAGCAATCGCCGGACATTGCCCAGGGCGTGGACCGCGCGCACGACAACAACCTCGATCAAGGCGCCGGCGACCAGGGCCTGATGTTCGGTTACGCGTGCGAGGAAACGCCTGAACTGATGCCGCTGCCGATCCACCTGTCGCACCGTCTGGTCGAGCGTCAGGCGAATCTTCGCCGTGATGGCCGCCTGCCCTGGCTGCGCCCGGACGCAAAGTCGCAGGTTACGGTGCGTTATGTCGACGGCAAGCCGTATTCGATCGACACCGTCGTGCTGTCCACCCAGCATTCGCCGGACATCGATCTGGACACGCTGCGCGAAGCCGTGATCGAAGAAGTCATCAAGCCGACGCTGCCCGCCGAACTCATCAAGGGCGACATCAAGTTCCTCGTGAACCCGACCGGCCGCTTCGTGATCGGTGGTCCGCAAGGCGATTGCGGCCTGACGGGCCGCAAGATCATCGTCGATACGTACGGCGGCGCGGCGCCCCATGGCGGTGGCGCGTTCTCGGGCAAGGATCCGTCCAAGGTCGACCGCTCGGCGGCTTATGCTGGCCGCTATGTCGCGAAGAACATCGTGGCCGCCGGCCTCGCGTCGCGTTGCCTGATTCAGGTGTCGTACGCGATTGGCGTCGCGCAGCCGACCTCGGTGATGGTCAACACGTTCGGCACGGGCCGCGTGTCGGACGCGACGATCACGCGTCTGGTGCAGGAGCATTTCGATCTGCGTCCGAAGGGCATCATCCAGATGCTTGATCTGCTGCGCCCGGTGTACGAGAAAAGCGCAGCCTACGGTCACTTTGGCCGCGAAGAGCCGGAATTCACGTGGGAAGCCACGGACAAGGCGCTGGCGCTTGCCGAAGCCGCCGGCACGGAACCGGTCGCTGCGCTGGCGTAAGAAGCGCTAGTCGCCCGCTTCAGCAAAAAACCCCGCCGGCGCAAGCCGGGCGGGGTTTTTTATCGCGTGTTGCTGGTTGCCGGTGCGGCCGCGCCGTGTGCGGCTGGCTTACGGCATCACGCGCCGCGACGTGCGGCGCTGGGTCGACACCACACATGTGCCGCTAGTAGGGCGGCGTGCTCACGAACCGTCCTAGCGGCTCGCGAACGCGAACGCAAACCAGCCGCTGCTGCTCGTCGACATCCGACGCGGGCGGCGACTCGTATTCTGCGGCGCGGCGGGCGCTGCGCGTTTCGCGGCGGTAAGGCGCAGCGGAGCCGGTTTGCGCAGCAGCGTGCGCAGCGAAAAACGGCGCGAGCCACCTTGCAGACGCAGCGTGGAGAAGAACGTGTGGAACCATGTGCGAATACCGTCGACCGATCTGGCATCGCGCCATTGTTCGCCCAACGCGCGAGCGCGGGTGGCATGGTGACGCAGCGCGCGCACCACATGGCGGCGGGCGGGACGCGCCGCTTTCAATGCGGCGCGGGTAAGACGGGTGCTCAGAAGAGTGTGCATGGCTTCACAAGTGGGCAGCGTGTCGCGCGACGGGATGTGCTCCAACAGGAGCACCAAATATGCCAATGGCGGTGTCGCGATGGACGACTCGCAAGCGCTGAATTCGACGGGAAAAGGCACGGAGGTCGGCGGCATGGGCCTGGATAGCCTGCGCGCGACGTAGAGGTGCGGGAGCAGCGATCAACATGCGTGCAGGCTACACGTGATTCGTGACGGCAGAAAGTCGGTTTTTACCCTGCGAATCCGGGTTTTTCCGGGGATGAGCCGTGCCCTGTGCGGGTACGGTCAGGCCCTTTGTGGTCGATTTTCGTGCGTGTTTGCCCATCGAATGTGCCGCGTGATCGATGTTTGCGCGGGAACGTCGTGCGTCAGGCGGAAGTGCCGCGGCCGGCAAAAGCGCGCAGCGTGATTGCGCCCGCTTTACAATCGAGCAATCGAGCATCAGCTAGCCGACGGTAACGGAACACCATGTCACTCCATTCGAAGAAAGAACAGATTCAGACGTTGCGGGAGCAGGGCTTTGTCGTGGTACCCGGGTTGGTGTCGCCCGAGCGTTGCACCGAGCTGAACCAGATCGCGCAGCAGCAGTTGCTGGAAGCCGCGGCGCCGATCGAGTTCGAAGCGGATCTGCAGTACCCCGGCGCACCGTCGTCCAAAGACGCGCCCGGCGGCCACACGGTGCGCCGGCTGCTGGATGCGTATGGGCGTCATCCCGCTTTTGCGCAGTGGGCGACCGCGCCGGAAATTCGTGGCTGGATGGAGTTGTATTTCGGTGAGGAGCCGCGTCTGTCGCGTGCGCATCACAACTGCATGATGACCAAGCATCCCGCGTATGGCAGCTTGACCGGCTGGCATCGCGATGTGCGTTACTGGTCATTTGAGCGCGACGATCTGGTGTCGGTGTGGCTCGCGGTGGGTTCGGAAACCGTCGATAACGGCGCGCTGTGGCTCGTGCCGAAGTCGCACAGCGCGGCGTTCACGTCCGACCGGTTCGACGAAGCGAAGTTTTTCCGCGCCGATGTGGAAGACAATCAGGCATGGATTCGCACGGCGGTGTCGCCCGAGCTGAAGGCCGGCGACGTGGTGTTCTTCCACTGCAATACGCTGCATTCGGCCGGCAAGAACCTCAGCGATCAGGTGAAGTTTTCGCTCGTGTACACGTATCACGGCGCGAGCAACGTGCCGTTGCCGGGAACGCGCTCGGCCGCGAAGCCAGAGGTGGCGTTCTAGGTCGTCGATCTGCGAAAGGTGGCGCCTGTCCGCGTCCCCGCTTGCCGGCGCAAAACGGGGAACGCGAAACGGGAAACGTGAGACCCCGACGCGAGGCGCCGCGCGAAGGCACGAACCACTACCGTTTGCGCCCGGACATCGCCACCCCGGTCAGCCCGGCAAACGTCGCCACCACACCGGCCACGATCAGGACGATCGCCTTGTTGCTCGGCGAACCGGTCAACACGCGCGAGACGTCGCTGCTCACCGAATTGAACGCCTGCCCGCCGAAATACAGCAGCACGACCCCGCCGACAATCAGCGCGATTGAAATCGCCTTCGTCATGTAGTCCTCCCCTAAGCTTCGATCGGCCAAAGTGTAGGGGACCTGCATGCGATCGTCCATCCTGCATACTGGGTGTCTGCACGCAGCGCGTCGATTGGCTACCATAGCGGTCTGGCTGCACGACGACTCAACCTATAAATGCAGCATGCCTCCCGCACGGCGCGATTGCCTCATGCCCGCAATGATTATTGGGCGACCTCACTGACAAGGACATTAGCAATGGCTTACGAAGCAGCTTCAGAACGCTATTCGGAGATGCAGTACCGCGTCTGCGGCAAGTCGGGTCTCAAACTGCCGGCGCTCTCGCTCGGCTTGTGGCACAACTTTGGCGACACCACACCGATCTCCACGCAGCGCGACATCCTGCGCACGGCGTTCGACCTCGGTATTACGCACTTCGACCTGGCGAACAACTACGGGCCGCCGTACGGTAGCGCGGAAACCAACTTCGGCCGCCTGTTCAAGGATGATTTCAAACCGTACCGCGACGAACTGCTGATTTCGTCGAAGGCGGGTTGGGACATGTGGCCGGGTCCGTACGGCCAGGGCGGCGGCTCGCGCAAGTACGTGCTCGCCAGTCTCGATCAGAGCCTGCAACGCATGGGCCTCGACTACGTCGATATTTTCTATTCGCATCGCTTCGATGCCGATACGCCGCTCGAAGAGACTGCCGGTGCATTGGCGAGTGCCGTGCAGCAGGGCAAGGCGTTGTACATCGGCATTTCGTCGTACTCGGCGGCGAAGACGCTCGAAATGACGAAGCTGCTTGCCGAATACAAGGTGCCGCTGCTGATCCATCAGCCCGCGTATAACATGCTCAATCGCTGGATCGAACACGAACTGCTGGATGCGCTGGAACAGGTCGGCGCTGGCGCGATCGCGTTCACGCCGCTCGCGCAAGGCCTGCTCACCGGCAAATACCTGAACGGCGTGCCGGACGATGCGCGCGTCAACAAGCCGGGTGGCGGCTCGTTGAAGCAGGAGCATCTGAGTCCGCAAAATATCGAGCACGTGCGCAAGCTCAACGACATCGCGCAGCGTCGTGGGCAGAGCCTCGCGCAAATGGCGCTTGCGTGGGCGCTGCGCGATCCGCGCGTGACGTCCGTGCTGATCGGCGCGAGCCGCGCGGAGCAGGTGCGCGAGAACGTCGGCGCGTTGAAGAACCTCGCGTTCTCGAAGGAGGAACTCGCGGAGATCGATCGCTACGCGACCGAAGGCGGGATCAATCTTTGGGAAAAGCCGTCGACGGATCAGGCGATCTGATCAGCGCGACCAGCCTCCCGCTGAGACAGAAGAAACGAAACAAAGCCGCCCACGAGGCGGCTTTGTTTTGCGCTACACCAGCGCCGGCAAACCTTCAACGAGCGCGACCGCACAGATCACGCCGATCAGCGCGCCCAGCACGCGCAGCGCGTTGTGCCGCAGTTCCGTCTTGCAGGGAAGCGCACCGACGAACAGAGCACCGGCGAGCGCCATCGGAATGACCAGGATGAAATCGCCGATCGTGAAGTAGGTCGTCATATTCGTCTCCTTATGTAATGGCTGGCGAAGGCGCCGGCTCGATGCCCGAGCTCATGAACCGGCCACGCTCAATTCGAGTATAGGAGACGGTTAGATCAACGTAACAACGCCCAGCGACGCCGCAGCGGCTTTTCGCAAGCTGCTGAACCCAGCCGCCGCAAGGCTCGGCGCGATTGACGCAGCGCAACAGGCAGAGCGAAAAAAAGCAGCGTTTGATTACGCTGGCCTTACTTTTGGGCCTTGTCCAATGCGCGTTGGGTTGCGGGTCACGCGCTGGCACGGCGGCGGCAGCGCACGGAACGCGAGCATCGACAGAAGGTTTAGCAGGTCGATCGTGCCGATCGCCATGCGCCACGAAAACAGATCCGCGACGACGCCGGAAATCACGCGTCCCGCCATCCCGCCGATCGCGGTGCCGTCGACATAGAGGCTCATCGCGAGCCCGAGCCCGTCGGGATGCACTTGTTCGGCGAGGTAAGCCATCGTGACGGCGGGCACGCCGCCGAGCGCCACGCGGCGCGATGGAACGCCACGGCGATGCGAGCGCACAGCACGCACAGCACGCGGCGCTCCGCACCGCTTTCATTGCGTCGAAAACGTGGGCTAGCCATGCGCCGCCGCATCGCTCGCAGGCGCCGACGGATGCACGATCTGTTCGTCGGTCGGCAACGCCGATGCGTCCCAACCGCCGCCGAGCGCCTTGACCAGCGCGACGCTCGCGGCCATCCGGCGGCGCGCGATCGCCACCGCGTTGCGTTCGTTGGTGAGTGCCGTCGTTTGCGCCACGACCACGTCGAGATAGGTGATCGCGCCGTTTTTGTACCGGTCCGACACCACCGCCAGCGAACGCTGCGCGGCCGCCACCGCGTCGTCCTGGGCGATGGCTTCCTGTTCCAGCACGCGCAGTGCGGCGAGATTGTCCTCCACCTGGCCGAATGCGTTCAGTACCGTCTGCCGGTATTGCGCGACGCTTTCGTCATAGTGCGCGCGAGCCTGTTCCTTGACGGACGCGCGTGCGCCGAAGTCGAGCAGCGTACCCGCGAGCGTCGGTCCGAGCGACCACAGCCGGCTCGGCGCCAGTAGCCACTGACTGTAGTTGGTCGCTTCGAGTCCGCCCGTCACCGACAGAATCAGGTTCGGGAAAAACGCCGCAGTCGCTACGCCGATCTGCGCGTTCATCGCGGCGACCTGCCGTTCCGCTGACGCGATGTCGGGCCGTCGTTCGAGCAGGGCGGACGGCACACCCGCTTGCGCCACCACCGGCACGGCGACGAGCGGCGCCACCGGCAGCGAGAAGGCGGAAGGCGTCTGGCCGATGAGGATCGCGATCGCGTGTTCGAGTTGCGCGCGCTGCACGCCGAGGTCGAGCGCCTGCGCCTGGGTGGTTTTCAGCTGCGTTTGCGCCTGCGCGACATCGGCGTCGGTGGCAATGCCGCCGGCGTAGCGGTGCTGCGTCAGATCCAGCGCTTCCTGATAGGCCTTGAGCGTGTCGTCGAGAAGTTGGCGCTCCTGATCGATGCCACGCAATTCGAAGTAGTCGGTTGCGAGTTCGGCTTGCATCGACAGCAGCGCGGCCTGTGCGTCGGCGGCGCTGGCCTGCGCCTCGGCTTTCGCACCTTCGACGCTGCGTGACACACGGCCCCATAAGTCCGGTTCCCACGATGCATCGGCTTGCACGAGGTAATCGTTCAGCGTGAGGCCGGCCGTCGATTTGTGCAGCACGTTCTCCGAGGTCCGCGTGCGCGAAAAGTTCGCGCTGGCGCTGACCACCGGGAAGAAGGCCGAACGATATTGCGCGACGGTTGCGCGGGCGGCGCGAAAGCGTGCTTCGGCGGCTTGCACGTTCTGGTTGGCGGCGACGACCTGCTGTTCGAGTGCATCTAGCGATGGGTCCGCGTAGATATGCCACCAGGCGCCGCGCGTGAGCGCGTCGGCGGGTTGCGCGGGCTTCCAGCCGCTGCCTTCGAGTTCCTTGTAGGTCGCCGCGGTGGTCGTGGGCGGCCTCACGTAGTCGGGACCGAGTGTGCACGCGGTGAGTGTGCAGGCCAGCGTCAGCGCGAATGCCGAGGCGAGCGCCGAAGTGCGTGCGGCGACGCGAACGCAGCGGCGCGTGGGTTGCTGGACGACGGCGCGTCGCAAAACCGGCGTACTCATGATGACGTCCTCGCGGACGGCAAAACGTCGGCATGCGCTGCCGATGCGCTCGTCGCCGCCGCGCCGGACTCGCTCGCCGATCCTGCACCGCTTGCAGCGGAACCAGCAGCACTCGCTGCATCTGTGCCACTGCCTGCCGCGCCAGACGCGCCAGTGGAACCCTCGCTGCCCGCCGCCCGCTCCCCCTGGCGCGGTACGATCCGCACCGGTGCGCCATCGACGATCGAGTCCTGCGGATTCAGGATCACCTGCTCGTCGCCACGCATGCCGGACGCGATCGCGACGCGCGTGCCGAAGTCCGTGCCCAGCGACACCGCCAGCAACTTCACCTTATGCTGTGCATCGACCGTCGCGATCTTCACGCCATCCGGCCGGAACAGCAAGGTGTTGCCGGGCAGCGTGAACGGCGCCGCGCCCGCGCCCAGCACGAAATGCACCTGGGCATACGCGCCCGGCAGCAACTCGCCGTTGCGATTGTCGACATCGACTTCGACCAGCATCGTCCGTTGTTGCGCATCGACAGCGCCCGCCGTGCGCGCCACCGTGCCCGGATAATGTCTGGACGGCGTCTCGGTCAGCGTCAGAAACGCCGTCTGCTGTGCGCGCACTTGCTGAGCGTACGCCTGCGGCACGTTCACATACACGCGCAGCCGATCCGCCTGCGCGACATGGAACAGCTCCTTCGCGGGCCCTCCAGCGCTGCCCGCATCGATCAGCGCACCGACATCGACGTTGCGCGCGGTCACCGTGCCATCGAACGGCGCGTAGACCTTCTGGAACGACTGCGTTTTTTCCAGGCGTGCGACGTTGAAGTGCGCCGCGTCGAGCGTGGCCTTCTTCGCGAGCATGTCGCCGACCTTTTCGTCAGTCTCCTGCTTCGAAACCGATTTGCTCTTCAGCATCTCGGTCCAGCGATCGGCGGTGCTTTTCGCCAGCGCATAGTTGGCTTCGGCGTTGGCGAGATCCGCGCGGGCGGCGCGCAGTTGATCGTCCACTTCCGGCGTGTCGATTTCCGCGAGCAACTGGCCGTTCTTCACGCGCGCACCGATGTCGGCGTACCACTTTTTCAGGTAGCCGTTGGTGCGCGCGTAGATCGGCGTATCGAGAAACGCCTGAACGTTGCCGGGCAGCACGAGATCGAATCCAGCTGACGACTTCTGCGGCCGCACGACTTCGACGCTAATCTGGCCGGCATGTTCGGCATCGCGTTCGAGCGCTGCATGCGCAGCGTGGCGCGACCAGATGCCTTGCGCCGCGAGCGCGATGACCACCACGGCCGCCGCGACGCCGAGCCAGCGCGCGCGCTTTGCCTTGGCGGGCGCGGGCGTGGTGCCGGAACCGTCTGGACGTTGTGACTCCATCAAACTTCCCCTGTGAAAATGCGTGGGCAGTCGACGCTGCCTCTTGTGTCGTGCGCCGGGTTGCTCATTATCCGTGTCGCCATTCGCTTCATGGCTTGCCGACCACATGCTCGGCCGCGCGCTGACGTCGCGCCGCGAGTCGCCGGTAGATCATCGAGAACACCACCGGCACGAAGATCAGCGTCGCCAGCGTGCCGACCGCCAGGCCGCCGATCACCGCGCGTCCGAGCGGCGCATTCTGCTCGCCGCCTTCGCCGAGACCGATCGCCATCGGCACCATGCCGATCACCATGGCGAGTGCCGTCATCAGCACCGGACGAAACCGCGTGAAGCCCGCATCGACCGCCGCACGCGTCGCGTCGCCATGCTCGAGCAATTGTTCGCGCGCAAAGCTGATCACGAGAATCGAGTTGGCGGTGGCGATGCCGATACACATGATGGCGCCCGTCAGCGCCGGAATCGACAGCGTGGTGTGCGTGAGAAACAGCATCCACACGATGCCCGCGAGCGCGCCAGGCAGCGCCGTGATGATGATGAACGGATCGAGCCACGACTGGAAATTCACCACGATCAACAGATACACCAGCACGATCGCGAACACGAGACCGGCGAACAGACCCGAGAACGACTCGTTCATGGTCCGCACCTGGCCGCGGACTTCGAGGGTCGAGCTCCTGGGCAGATCGGCACGGGCGTCGTCGATGATCTGGCGGATGTCGTCGGAGACGCCGCCGAGATCGCGGCCATCGGCGGTGCCGAATATGTCGATGGTGGTCTGCGCGTTGTAGTGCGTGAGCACCGCGTTGCCGGCTTCGCGTTTCATGCTGGCGAGCGAGCCGAGGATATTGCTGCGGCCGTTTGCATTCAGCGGAATGTTCGCGAGCGACTGCAGCGAATCGATCGTGTATTGCGGCGCTTCCGTAATCACGTTGTAGCTGACGCCGTTGTGCGGATTGAGCCAGAACGTCGGCGTGGTTTGCTGGCTGCCGGACAGCGTGATCAGCAGATTGCTTGCGATATCGCGCTGCGAGAAGCCGGCTTGCTGCGCACGCGTGCGGTCCACGTCGATGAAGATACGCGGCAAGTCCGCGGGCTGCTGGATGCGTGCATCGACCAGACCTGGCACGCTGCGCAGACGGCTCAGCAACTTCGCGGCGAACGCGCGATTGCCGTCCACCTCGCGGCCGACGATCTGGATGTCGATCGGCGCCGGCATGCCGAAGTTGAGCGTTTGACTGACGATGTCCGCGGGCAGGAATGCGAACTGCACGCCTGGGAATTCGTCGGTGAGCGTGCGCCGTAGCGTGCGCACGTAGTCGGCGGTCGGATGATGATCGGGATTCAGCGTGATCAGCACGTCGGCATCCGAGGTGCCGATCGTGCCGGTATTGCTGTAAGAGAGGTTGATGCCCGACACCGGCAAGCCGATATTGTCGATGATCGAATGCAGTTCGCCCGCCGGTATCAACTGGCGAATCCGCATGTCGACGCGATCGGTCACCACCGCCGTTTCCTCGACACGCATGCCGGTTTTCGCGCGTAGATGCAGCGCGATCGTGCCTGCATCGACCGCCGGGAAAAAGTCGCGGCCAATGAACGGCAGCAGCACCATCGACGCGCCACAGCAGATCAGAAACAGCGTGACGAAAAGACCCGGCCGCGCGACGCGCGCTTCGAGGAACACGCGATAGCGCGCGCGCAGACGCGCAAAACCGCGCTCGAAAGCGTAGTGCACACGCATGAACGGGTTACGCGTTTGCGCCGGTGCGTGATGCAGGTCCGCCGGTTTGTGGTGATAACGCAGCAGGTATTTGGCGAGCGTCGGCACGAGCGTGCGCGAGAAGAAATACGAGGCGAGCATCGCGAACACCACCGCCTCGGCGAGCGGGATGAACAGATAGTGCGCGACGCCCGTCAGGAGGAACATCGGCACGAACACGATACAGATCGACAAGGTCGATACCAGCGTTGGCACGGCGATCTGATGCGCGCCATCGAGAATCGCCTGTTCGAGCGTCTTGCCCTGTTCCAGTTGATGGCTGATGTTTTCGATCGCCACCGTCGCATCGTCCACCAGAATACCGACCGCGAGCGCGAGCCCGCCGAGCGTCATGATGTTGATTGTTTGACCGAGAGCCGACAGCGCGATGATCGACGTGATCATCGACAGCGGAATCGACACGGCGATGATCAGCGTCGCGCGCCAATTGCCGAGGAACAGCAGAATCATCAGACCGGTCAGGCACGCGGCGATCAGCGCTTCGCGCAGCACGCCTTGCACCGAGGCGCGCACGAACAGCGACTGATCCGCCACGGGATCGATATTGAGCGACGGGGGTACGAGATTGCGCAGCGTCGGCATCATCTTCTTGATGCGGTCGACGATATCGAGCGTGGACGCGTTGCCGCTCTTGTTGATGGTGAGCAGCGACGCGCGCTGGCCGTTCACGCGCACGATATTGGTCTGCGGCTGGAAGCCGTCGCGCACATGGGCGACATCGCGGATGTACACGGTGCCGTTGGCCGTCGTGCGGATCGGGATGTTGTTCAGGCCGGCCAGCGAATCCGGGCTGCCGTTCATTTCCACCGAGTATTCAGTCGAGCCGATTTTCGCGGTGCCCGAAGGCAGAATCAGATTTTGCGCACTGACGGCGTTGACCACGTCGAGCGGCGAAAGATTGCGCTCCTGCAGCTTGCGCGAATCGATATCGACCATGATCTGCCGTTGCTTGCCGCCATAGGGAAGTGGCGCGGACGCACCCGGCACGGTGGCGAGCTGCGTCTTCAGGAAGTTGTTGCCGAAGTCGTACAGCTCCTGCTCGGTCAGTGACGCGGACGAAAGCGAGAGCCGCAGGATCGGCACGGTCGACGCGTTGTAGCGCAGGATAAATGGTGGCGTGATGCCAGGCGGCAGCGAGCGCAATTGCGCTTGCGACAGCGCGGTGACCTCGGCGAGGGCCTCGTCGATGTTCGCGTTCGGCTGAAAAAAGATCTTGATGACCGCGATGCCGTTCAGCGACGTCGATTCGGTGTGCTCGATATCGTTGACCGCCACCGACAGCCCGCGCTCGTAGTTGAGCACGATGCGCTTTTCCATCTCGTCGGCGGGCAGGCCGTTGTACGACCAGATCACCGAGAGCACCGGAATGTCGATGTTCGGGAAGATATCGGTCGGCGTGCGCAGGATGGTCAGCGGCCCGACGATCAGCAGGAGCAGGGCCAGCACGACGAACGTATAGGGGCGCCGCAGCGCGAGACGAACGATCCACATGATTAGCGCGGCTGATAAAAACCATCGACGTCGACACTGCGCGCGGGGTCGACGTCGCGAGCATGATGGGCGCGGCGTGCGCCGCTCTTATAGAGTGAATCGTCAAGACTGTGCACGTTTTTGATATCTCCCCCCAGCAGGGTTTATGATGGTCTCGTTACGACGCTTTACGCCAGATCATCGGTCGCGCGCACCGTAATTGGAATAGGGCGAAACGACGGTTGAACCGCTTTCTGTTCGCGCTTTCCAAAGCCCCGTAAAACGGGAACAATCACTCGAAGCTCTTTCGCGTATCACACGCAGCAGATTGGGTGCGTACGCAACGTTGGTGGCGAAGCGGCGCTTTTATCATCACCTTGACCGGCATGAAATCATAAAGCCGGCTATGGGAGAAACGGGGAAATATCATGCAAATCGGTTCCATTGTCCGGTCGGTGCATATCGCCGTGCCGCAAGGTGCGCGCGGAATCGTCATGCGTATTCTCGGCGACATGGCCATGGTGGCGTGGTATGCCGGTGAGCCCGGCGCTTCGCTGCAGCTGAACACTGAGCCTTTTTTCCTGGAAGACCTGATCGATACCGGCGAGATGGTTCGACCGTCGGGCGCGCAAATGCATTGAAAGCGTTTTGCGTTGCAAGCGTGTGCAGGTTGTAATCCGTGTCGTGAGCCGTTGCCCTCGTCTTTGACGGCAGCACAGCGCACAATGCGGGCATGAACGACGACACTCTCGACCCTCAGGACGGCGCGCACAGCGCCGTGCCTTTCGCCCGGCTCAAGCCGGAAATCGTGCTCGACGCGCTCGATAGTGTGCTCAGCACGATTGGCGTGCGCACCGACGGCCGCATGCTGCCACTCAACAGCTACGAAAATCGCGTGTATCAGGTGGGCGTCGAAGACGGTCCGCCTGTGGTCGCGAAGTTCTATCGTCCCGAGCGTTGGAGCGACACGGCGATTCTCGAAGAACATGCATTCGTTGCCGATCTCGCCGCACGCGAGATTCCGGCGGTGCCCGCACGCGTGTTGGAGGGCCGCACGCTGCATCGCTTCGACGGTTTCCGCTTCTCGATCTTCGAGCGTCGCGGCGGCCGCGCGCCGGACCTGGACCGGCGCGATACGCTCGAATGGCTTGGGCGTTTCATCGGCCGGATTCATGCGGTCGGGCAGACGCAGAACTACACCGAACGTCCCACGCTCGACATCCACACCTTCGGCTACGAGCCGCGCGACTTTCTGCTCGCTCACCGGTTCGTGCCCGATGATCTGCGCACCGCGTGGGAAACCGTGGTGAACCTGGCGCTCGAAGGCGTCGAGCGCGCGTTCGAGCGTGCCGGCGACATCCGCATGCTGCGCATGCATGGCGACTGCCATCCGAGCAATGTGTTGTGGACCGACGCGGGTCCGCATTTCGTCGACTTCGACGACAGCCGCATGGGTCCCGCCGTGCAGGATTTGTGGCTGTTGCTGCCGGGCGAGCGTGCCGAGGCGTCGCGAGCGTTGACCGATCTGCTCGCCGGCTACGAGGACTTCTGCGAGTTCGAACCGCGCGAGCTGTATCTGATCGAAGCGCTGCGCACGCTGCGGTTGATTCACTACCAGGCGTGGCTCGCGCGCCGCTGGAACGACCCGGCCTTTCCGGCGGCGTTTCCGTGGTTCAACACGCAGCGCTACTGGGAAGAGCGCATCCTCGAGATGCGTGAACAGATCGGCGCGATGCAGGAAGGACCGCTCTGGCCGGTCTGAGCCATTTGGCTTTGTCTTCGCCTTTGCTTTGCCTTGCCTTTGCCTTGCCTTTGACGGTGGCGGCGCGGCTTCGTCGCGAATGTCACGCGCGACGCACATGTCGCGCTGTCGGGCATCAACATGACCACATTGCCGAGAGGTTCGAACGGTGCATTGCGACTGCAAATCGACGAAGCGGTCCCGCCTGCGTTGCATCTTCCAACCAATCCGTGAAGCTCGCGAGCGATCCGGCTTGACCTTGATCAGCTGCTGCGTATTGAGGATTGAGCCAAAGCGCCAAATGTGTAATGATAGCCATTCTCAATTGAAGGGCATCGCCAGCCGTTTGTCACATTCCTCCTCCTCTGTGACTGCCAACCAGCCTCTCAGCCGGACGATCGGGACCGCAAGCCGCGTCGTTCGACTCCTTCCTTCCGATACTTTCTTCACCGCTGCCAGATGAGCGCGCATTGTCGCCGCGAGCCGGCGACGGACTAACCCGCTGCGCCTGGAGTCTGGATGTGAACGCCCCCGATTCGTTCGAACTGAAACCCGCTGCCGATGGCGGCACGCCCTACGCGGTTCACACGCCGCAGCGCGGTCATCACCCGATGAACGACGCCGAGCAGGCGGCGCGCCGCCAGCGTTCGCGACGCGCGAGTTTCATCAAGTGGCTGCGCAAGGTGCATGGCTGGGTCGGCTTGTGGGGCGCGGTACTTGGCCTGATGTTCGGCTTGACCGGCTTCCTTCTGAACCATCGTGGCGGTCCGCTGAAGGTGTCGACGGGCGAGCCGCACGTCGAGGAAATGCAGATTCCGGTGCCGCAGAAGCCGCTGCATTCGCCGACGGAGATGGCGAATTGGCTCAAAAGCGAGTTGCAAATCGACGGCAAGCCGGGGCGCGTCAGGCGCGAGCCGGCGCATCCGGTGGCATGGGGCGATCGCAGCACGATACAGCCGGAGTTCTGGCAGGTCGGCATCATGGGACCCACTCAGAGCGTGCAAGCGGAATACTGGGTTGGCAACGGTTTCGTCGCGGTGAAACGCACGCACAACTCGTTTCTCGCGACCATGAGCAATCTGCACAAGGGCGTGGGCTTGGGCGTCGGCTGGGTGCTATTGATCGACACGATTGCCGGCAGCATCATCCTGCTTTCGCTGACCGGTGTCCTGCTGTGGACCGAACTCAACAAGCGCCGCCTCGTGGGCGTCGTGCTGGTGGGCGGATCGGTGATCGCAGCCGTGGTTTGCGGGTTGATGTAAGCGGTGATTGACAGCAACGGCGCACGCCAGCAAGTAGCCATGCGCAACACGCAACACGCAACACGCAACACGCAACACGCAACACGCAACACGCAACACGCAACACGCAACACGCGCTACGCATGCCGCCCCTGCGTCAAACGCTACACTCCGTGCCGCCGGACGCGGCAATCTCCCGTGCCGCCTTCGCGCCTTCAACCTGAAGCAACGTCGGCAGCGAGACGCCGTTCTTGGCCGCCGTCACCTCGGCAAGAATAGAGACGGCGATCTCAGGCGGCGTCCGGCTGCCGATATAAATACCAACCGGCCCATGCAAACGGGCCAGTTCCGCGTCGTTCAGATCGAACTCTTTCAACCGCTCGCGCCGCGCGTGGTTGTTCCTTCGCGACCCCAACGCGCCGACATAAAACGCCGGCGTTTTCAGCGCTTCCATCAGCGCGAGATCGTCGAGCTTCGGATCGTGCGTCAGCGCGATCACCGCGCAGCGCTCGTCGAGCTTCATGTCGATCACGGTGTCGTCCGGCATCGTGCGCACGACCTTCGTGCCCGGGACGTCCCACTCCTCGGTGTACTCTTCGCGCGGATCACACACCGTCACCTGATAATCGAGCCCCACCGCAATGTTGCACAGATAGCGCGACAACTGCCCCGCGCCGATCACCAGCATCCGATAGCGCGGCCCGTGGATCGTCAACAGACGTTCACCGTCGAAATGCACGCCGTCGGTTGCCTGCGCGTTGTCGAGCCGCACCGCACCCGTGATCATGTCGACTTCCCGGGCCACGAGACGACCGTCTTCCACCGCGCGGCATAGCTCGGCAATGCCGCTTTGCGGCGTCAACGGCTCGAGCACCAGCTGGATCGTCCCGCCGCAAGGCAGACCGAAGCGATGCGCCTCCTCCGCCGTGATGCCGTACTTCACCGCTTCGGGACGCGTCTGCTCGATACCTTTTTGCCGCACACGGTCGATCAGATCGTCCTCGATGCAACCGCCCGATACCGAGCCGACCACAAGCCCGTCGTCGCGCACCGCGAGCATCGCGCCCTCGGGCCGCGGCGACGAACCCCACGTCTTCACCACCGTCACCAGTAGCGCGCGATGTCCTTCGTTCAGCCAGCGTGCGCTGGACTTCAGAACTTCGAGATCCACGCTTTCCATGATTTCTTCCTCTTCGGTGCGTCGCCGCCGGACTCGGCGTCCGCGGCGTCAGTCGATTCCGTGTTCGGCGGCGCGGCTTCGGTGGCGGCCGCTTCATCATCGTCCGCAGTCGTCGCGCCCTCGCCGTCGCCCTCACCCTCACCCTCACCGACTCCAGCGACCTGTGCGCCGAAACGCTTGAAGAATTCGCCGGCGATTTTGCGTGCCGCGCCATCGATCAGCCGCGAACCGATTTGCGCAAGCTTGCCGCCGACTTGCGCGCTCGCCGTGTAGGTCAGCTTCGTCGCGGTGTCGCCGTCCGGCTCGAGCGTGACACGCGCGCTGCCCTTGGCGAAACCCGCCGCGCCGCCTTGACCTTCGAACACGACGTTGTACGAGTTCGGCGCGTCGATGTCAGTCTGTTGCAGGCGGCCCTTGAAGCGCGCCTTGACCGGCCCGACTGCCGCGCTCAGCACGACCAGATACGCATGTTCGCCATCCGGTTCGATGCTTTCGCAGCCCGGGATGCAGGCGCGCAGAACGTCGGTGTCGTTCAGCGCATCCCACGTGCGTTGCTGCGCAAGCGGCAGCATTTGGGTTTCGGTCAATTCCATGAGGTTGCTCCCGCGGTTGTCTTGGACGCGAAGGTAGGACGAGGCGCACGCGTGAGTTGCACGAGCGCGCGGCCGAACGCTGCCAGACTGTCTAGATTATGAACCGGACGATGCGCGTCGACATACGGCAGGATCGCCTGCACGCCACGCGCCTTCGGAGAAAAGCCGCTGAAACGCAGCAGCGGATTGAGCCAGACGATGCGATGCGCGAAGCGGCGCAGGCGTGCCATCTCGGTGTCGAGCACGTCGATCGCTTCATGATCGAGGCCGTCGGTGACAAGCAGCACGGTTGCCCTGCCGGTCAGCACGCGTCGTGCCCAGCGGCGGTTGAATTCGGCGAGCGCCGCGCCGATGCGCGTGCCGCCCGACCAATCGACCACCTGATCGGCGAGCGTCGCGATCGCCACGTCGGGGTCGCGCTCGCGCAACGCGCGCGTCGCATTGGTGAGCCGGGTGCCGAACAGGAACACCTGCAGGCGTTCGCGCGACTGCAGCAGCGCGTGGCAGAAATACAGCACCGCACGCGAGTAGTTGCTCATCGAGCCGGAGATGTCGAGCAGCAATACGAGCGGCGGCTTGCGCTCGACCACCGCGCGATACTTCCACACTGTCCAGTCGCCACCCGCGCGCACCGCGTGCCGCGCGCTCGCGCGCAAGTCCGCATGCGTGCCGTGCGACGCGGCCTTCAGGCGGCGCGTCGGCTCGGTGGCGAGCGGCAGCCGCTGGCCGCGGATCAGATGACGCAGCGTGCGCCATTCGTCAGCGGATAACGTGTCGAAATCGCGATGACGCAGCCGCTCTTCGGCGCTGAAGGTGACGTGCGCGTGCAGTTCATGCCGTTCGGTCTCCTGCGGTGCGCGGCCAGGCGACGATGGCGGCACGCGGACGGCTAGCGCATCGGCGAGACGGTTGTTACGTTTGGGCGGTGGCAGTCCTTCGCGAACTTTCGGCAGCAGCAGCGCGCGCAGCTTGCCTTCCCAATCGGGGTCGCGCCAGAACAGCTCGAACGCGGCGTTGAACAGATCGCGTTCGTCGGGCGCGGATACCAGCAGGGCGGCGAGCGCGGAGCGGACGTCGTCGCGGCGGCCCAGATCGATCCAGTGCAGCGCGGCGAGCGCGTCGACCGCTTGTGCCGGCGACATCGGCAAGCCTGCGCCGCGCAGCACGCGCACGAAGTGGACGACATTGCGGGCGAGCGTGGCAGTGTTGTCGAGCGGCGCGGCGGGCGAGCTTGCGTGAGAACCTAGGCCCACGGCGTCGCGATCGCCCGTGTCGGTTTGGTTCGGCATGCTGATTATCCCGGTGCGGCGAGACACTGCGCGATCTGCGCGGCATCCACGCGCGCCAGATCGTCCTGATACTTGAGCAGCACGCCCAGCGTGTTCTGCACGGATTGCGGATCGAGCTCCGACACCGACAGCGCTTCCAACGCACGACACCAATCGATCGTTTCGGCGATGCCGGGCGCCTTGAACAGATCCATGCCGCGCAACCGATGCACGAAATCGACCGCACGCCGCTGCAGTTCGGCCGAAGTTCGCGGCGCACGCGCGGCCACAATCTCCAGTTCGCGATCGCGCTCGGGATAGCCGATCCATTGATACAGGCAGCGGCGCTTCAACGCGTCGTGCACTTCGCGCGTGCGGTTCGAAGTCATTACGACGAGCGGCGGCTGCGCCGCGCGCACGGTACCGTACTCGGGAATCGATACCTGGAAGTCCGACAGCAGCTCCAGCAGGAACGCTTCGAACGGCTCGTCGGCACGATCGATCTCGTCGATCAGCAGCACGCGCCGCGCGCCGGGATGGTTTTCATCGGGCATCAGTGCTTGCAACAGCGGACGCTTGAGCAGGAATTCACCGCGATACAAGGTGTCGTTGTCGGGGCGCTCGCCGGTGGCTTCTGCCAGACGCAGCGCCATGATCTGCCGCGGATAGTCCCACTCGTACAGCGCACTGGCGGTGTCGAGACCTTCGTAGCATTGCAGCCGCAACATCGTGGTACCGAGCATGCCCGCCGCGGCTTTGGCAAGTTCGGTCTTGCCGACACCCGGCTCGCCCTCGACAAACAACGGCCGCTCCATGCGTAACGCGAGATATAGCGCGGTCGCCAGTTCGCGGCTGGCGAAATAGCGTTGCGCGGCGAGTTGCGCGAGGGTGTCGTCGATTGAAGCTGGCTGCATGGCGGTCCTGAATCTGCGCGATCAAACGCGACGGCGGTGGAGTTCGACGCGGGCCGGCCGCGTCGAGTTGCTTTGCGCCGCGGTCAGGCCGGTGAGCGGACGCGGATGACGTGCCCACCCACGGGCACGTCGGCCGTCAATAGCAAGGATCACTAACCATTCGCCCGGGTCACCGCACGCGCCGCCAGCACCGGAATCAGATGCGCGCGGTACTCGGCGCTCGCGTGCATGTCGGTGTTCAGATCGTCGGCCAGCACGCTGACGGCGCGTGCGGCGTCCGGCGTGAAATTCGCCGACAGCGCGCTTTCGAGTTCGGGCACGCGAAATACCGACGACGCCGCGCCGGTCACCGCGACACGCACGCCGCTCGCGAACTTCGCGACGAACACGCCGACCAGTGCGAAGTGCGAGGCGGGATTGTCGAATTTCTCGTACGCTGCACGCTCGGGCACTGGAAACTCGACGGCGACGATCAACTCGTCGGGCGCCAACGCGGTCTCGTACATGCCGACGAAGAAATCGCTGGACGCTATGCGCCGCCGGTCGGTGACGATGGTCGCGTCCAACGCCAGGGTCGCCGCCGGATAGCAGGCGGCCGGGTCGTTGTTGGCGAGCGAGCCGCCGATCGTGCCGAGCGCGCGCACCTGGCGATCGCCGATGTGCGCAGCGAGCTCCGCGAGCCCCGGCAACACGCGCCGCAGTTGCGCGTGCTCCGCGACGTCGGCGTGACACACGGCCGCGCCGATCGTCACCGTTTGCGCGTCGACCTTGATCGACTTGAGCGCGGGAATCCGCGTCACGTCGATCAGTTGCGACGGCTGCGCGAGACGCAGTCGCATGGTGGGTAGCAGGCTCTGGCCACCGGCCAGAAACTTTGCTTCGCTGTCGGCGGTGAGGGCTGCGGCGGCCGCTTGCGGATCCGTCGCGCGTTGATACTCGAATGAATATGAATACATGTCGAATGCTCCGCTCAGGATCTCAATGGGGTTGCGCGGCCGCTTGAATCGCGGACCACACGCGATGCGGTGTCGCCGGCATTTGCAGATCGGTCACGCCGAGTGGCGCGAGCGCGTCGATGATCGCGTTGATCACCGCCGGTGGCGAGCCGATCGCGCCCGCTTCGCCGCAGCCTTTGACGCCGAGCGGATTGTGCGTGCACGGCGTGCCCTTCGCGGTTTCGACGCTGAAGTTCGGCAGGTCCGACGCACGCGGCATCGCGTAGTCCATGTATGAGCCGGACAGCAACTGGCCGCTTTCGGTGTCGTACACGCAGCGCTCCAGCATCGCCTGGCCGATGCCCTGCGCGAGTCCGCCATGCACCTGCCCTTCGACGATCATCGGATTGATCACGTTGCCGAAATCGTCGACCGCGGTGAACCGCTGGATACCGCACACGCCGGTCTCCGGATCGACCTCGATCTCGCAGATGTAGGCGCCGGACGGATAGGTGAAGTTGGTCGGATCGTAGAACGCGCTTTCTTCGAGACCCGGTTCGAGCTTGTCGAGTGGATAGTTGTGCGGCACATAAGCGGCCAGCGAGATGTCGGCGAACGCCTTGGTGCGGTCAGTGCCCGCGACGCGGAACACACCGTCCTTGAACTCGATGTCTTCCGCCGCCGCTTCGAGCAGATGCGCGGCGATTTTCTTGGCCTTGGCTTCGATCTTGTCGAGCGCCTTCATGATCGCCGTGCCGCCGACCGCGATCGAGCGCGAGCCATAGGTGCCCATGCCGAACGGAATCCGGCCAGTGTCGCCGTGGACGACCTCGACGCTTTCCAGCGCAATGCCGAGCCGGTCGGCGACGACTTGCGCGAAGGTGGTCTCGTGCCCCTGGCCGTGACTGTGCGAGCCCGTGAACACCGTGACCGAGCCGGTCGGATGCACGCGGATCTGACCCGTCTCGAAGAGACCGGCACGCGCACCCAACGCGCCCGCGATGTTCGAAGGCGCGAGGCCGCAGGCTTCGATGTAGCACGAGTAACCAAGACCGCGCCGTTTGCCGTTCTTTTCGGACTCCTGCCGACGTGCTTCGAAGCCTTTGACGTCCGCTAGTTCGAGCGAGCGCGCGAGGATCGCGTCGTAGTCGCCGGTGTCGTAGGTGAGGCCGACCGGCGTTGCGTACGGGAATTGGTGGATGAAATTGCGGCGGCGGATTTCCGCCGGATCGAGCTTCATCTCGCGCGCCGCGGTTTCGACGAGGCGCTCCACGACGTACGTCGCTTCGGGGCGGCCCGCGCCGCGATAGGCGTCCACCGGGACCGTGTTGGTGAAGACGGCTTTCACTTCCGCATAGATCGCGGGCGTCGCGTACTGCCCGGCGAGCAGCGTGGCGTACAGGATGGTCGGCACGCACGACGCGAACGTGGACAGATATGCGCCCATGTTGGCAATCGTGTGGACGCGCATCGCGAGGAATTTGCCGTCTGCGTCCAACGCCAGTTCGGCTTTGGTCACGTGATCGCGGCCGTGTGCATCGGAGACGAAGGCTTCCGAGCGTTCGGCAGTCCATTTGACCGGACGGCGGATTTTCTTCGAGGCCCACGTCAGCGCGACGTCTTCGGCGTACAGAAAGATCTTCGAGCCGAAGCCGCCGCCGACGTCCGGTGCAATCACGCGCAGCTTCGATTCTGGCAACGACAGCACGAACGCGGCCATCAACAGCCGCTCCACGTGCGGATTCTGATTCGCGACGTAGAGCGTGTAGCTGCCGTCCTGCGCCGAATAGCTCGCGTTGACCGCACGCGGTTCGATCGCGTTTGGAATCAGCCGGTTGTTGACGATGTCGAGCGTGGTGACGTGCGCGGCTTTGGCGAACGCGGCGTCAGTCGCGGCTTTGTCGCCGTGGCCCCAGTTGTAGCAGACGTTGCCCGGCACTTCGTCGTGAACCGCGGGCTGACCCGGGTCGGCCGCATGCGCGGTGTCGGCCACGGCCGGCAGCACATCGTAGTCGACGTCGATCAGTTCGGCAGCGTCTTTCGCGGCCTTGATCGAGTCGGCGATCACGAGAGCGACCTGATCGCCGACGTGCCGCACTTTCGTATGCGCGATGATCGGATGCGGCGGCTCGTTCATCGGCTTGCCGTCGGTGCTGTGGATCAGCCAGCCGCACGGCAGGCCACCGACATTTTCAGCGGCCATGTCCGCGCCGGTGAAGATCGCCACCACGCCGGGAGACTGCTTCGCCGCCGCGGTGTCGATGCTGTTGATCTTTGCGTGCGCATGCGGCGAGCGCAGGAACACTGCGTAGGTTTGCTGGGGCAGGACGATGTCGTCAGTGTATTGGCCGTTGCCGGTCAGAAACCGGTAGTCTTCCTTACGTTCGACGGAAGCGCCGATCAGGCCTTGAGTTTCGGGTGCGTTCATCGTCGGCTCCTCAGGCGGTGGCGGGCGCGCTGGCCGCTGCGTTGGCATTGGCGTTGGACGTGCCGGCGGCCTTCATGCCTTCGGCACCTTCGAGCACCGCCTTGACGATGTTGTGATAACCCGTACAGCGGCATAGATTGCCATCGAGTTCAGCGCGCACGTCGTCGCCGGTGAGATCGGGTTGACGCTGCACTAGCGAGACCGCGCTCATCACCATGCCGGGTGTGCAGAAGCCGCACTGTAGGCCGTGGCAATGCTTGAACGCGGCTTGCATCGGATGTAGCGCGCCGTTCTGCGCGAGCCCTTCGATGGTGGTGACGTCCGCACCTTCGGCTTGCACCGCGAGGATGTTGCAGGACTTGATCGCGCGGCCGTTCAGATGGACCGTGCAGGCGCCGCACTGGGCCGTATCGCAGCCGATGTGCGTGCCGGTGAGGCGTAGTTGATCGCGCAGGAACTGGACAAGCAGGGTACCGGGGTCGACTAAGGCGCTGATGGGCGCGCCGTTCACCGTCAGACTGATGCTGATCGCCATGGAGTGTCTCCTGATGGGGTGAAACCGGACCTTTGATTTTTGTTGCCTTCAGCTGCCTGCTCGTGGGGTCCGATAAGGGTGCTGCGGGTTTTGTAAGTCTGGCGAAAAGTAAAGCACAAATCGCGCTGACGCGCTATGAGGGGAAGTGTGCGCGCTGCGTGCGCGATGCGCTGACACAAGCATGAGGGTTGTGTCTCATATATGCGGAGCATGCGGGAACACCGATTCGTTCATGCTCCGCAGCACGTCAGGCCAGCGGGGCGCTAGCAGACCGAGAAGAAAACAGCGGACAGGTCGACGCGGCCAGCACACCGCCAGACAGCGTCGCCTGAATAGAAGGAGAGAAGAGAAGGATGGAAGCGAAGGAGAGAAGCGGAGCCTACTTCGCGAGCTTCGAATTGCGCCGCGAATAGCCGAAATAAATGACCATGCCGATCAGCAGCCAGATCAGGAACGCAGCCCACGTCACGTCCTGAAGGTTGAGCATCAGGAACAGGCAGGACGCGACCGCGAGCACCGGCACCACCGGCACACCCGGACACCGGAACGCCCTCGGCAACTCGGGATGCGTCTTGCGCAATACGAGCACCGCGATCGAGACCATCGAAAACGCGGCCAGCGTGCCGATATTGATCAGCTCAGCCAGCACATTCAACGGCACCAGCGCGCCGATCAAACCAAAGAAAATCCCCACTAGCCACGTCGTGAAGAACGGCGTCGCGAAGCGCGGATGCACGCGCGAGAGTCGCGCGGGCAACAGGCCATCGCGCGACATCGCGAAGATCACGCGCGTCTGACCGTAGGCCATCACCAGGATCACCGTCAGCATGCCGAGCACGGCGCCCAGGTCGATAAAGCCGGCGACCCACGTCTGCCCCGCTTCCTGCAACGCATACGACACCGGGTGCGAAATGTTGGCGAACTTCGCCGACGGCACGATGCCCGTGACCACCGCCGCGACCGCGACGTACAGCACCGCGCACACGCCCAGTGACGCAATGATGCCGATCGGCAGATCGCGCTTCGGATTCTTCACCTCTTCGGCCGCCGACGACACCGAATCGAATCCGATGAACGCGAAGAACATCACCGCGGCCGCGCCGAATACACCGTTCCAGCCATTCGGCATGAACGGATGCCAGTTGGCCGGGCTCACGTGGAACACGCCCACGGCAATCACCTGCAGCACCACGATCACCTTGATCGCCACCATGATGTTGTTGATCCGCGCGGATTCACGCACGCCGAACGACAGCAACGCGGTGATCGCCATCATCACGAGAAACGCCGGCAGGTTGAAGAGCGTGACATGTCCGGGCAGCGCGCCGGGCGCGGCCGTCAGCGCAACCGGCAACGACACACCGAAGCCGGATAGCAGCGATTGCAGATAGCCCGACCAGCCCACCGACACCGCCGACGTGGCCAGCCCATATTCGAGCATCAGGTCCCAGCCGATGATCCACGCGGCCAGCTCGCCGAGCGTGGCATACGAGTACGTGTAGATGGAGCCCGCGACCGGAATGGTGGACGCGAATTCGGCGTAGGCGAGTGCGGCGAAACCGCACGCGACCGCCGCGATCAGGAACGAGATCATCAGCGCCGGGCCGGCCTGGACCGCGCCCGTGCCGGTCAGAACGAAAATGCCGGTGCCGATGATGGCGCCGACACCGAGGAAAGTCAGATCGAGCGCGCCGAGCGCCTTTTTCAGGCCGGCGTTCTGAGCGCTTGTCGCGATCATGTGCTCGACGCTCTTTTTGCGAAACAGGGACATTGGCGTGGGTCTCCAGTAGTGCACGCGTGTTGCGCGCCGAATGTCAGGGGAAACCCGCAATTTTAGCGGATGCGTGCCGCTGCACTGTTCGGAGACGGCGCGTTTGCGCCGCCTGGGGCGGGCGGAAATTGCCGGCCGGAGAACGTTCGGCGGGGCGTTCGTGCGCGGTAAGCGACACACCGGCAAAGCTTTCGCTCGATGCGTGAACAACGGGGAGGGAATCGCTCTGTTGCCGCGCTTTGTTGCCAGGTAGCAGGCGCGGCCGGGGCGAACCGCGCGTCGTCCCGCACATGTCGTGCAGCGGCGGTGGAAACGGAGGACGGAGCGTCAGCCCGCCATCGCCGGGTTCAGATCGACGAGGCGGTTGCTCATCACGTAGAACGTCAGCTCGGCGTTATTGCGCAGCTTCATTTTCTCGAGCAGCCGGGTGCGGTACACGCTGACCGTTTTCACCGACAGCGAGAGCGTTGCCGCGATATCGGTCAGGCGCTTGCCCGACGCGAGCATGCACAGGGTTTGATATTCGCGATCGGAGAGCTTTTCGTGCGGCAACTGTTCGCCGTCGAACGAAACGTAGTCGGCCAGCGCCTCGGCCATCGCCGGGCTCACGTATTTGCGGCCCGCCGCGACCTGCTGGATCGCACCGATCATCTGCGCGGCGTCGACCGTTTTCGACAGGTAACCGGCGGCTCCCGCCTTCAACGCGCGCACCGCGTACTGGTCCTCGCGGTACATCGAGAACATCAGCACGGCCACGCGCGGCGCCTTGCGCTTGAGTCGCTTGAGCACTTCGACGCCGTTCATGTCGGGCAACGAAATGTCGAGCAGTACGACGTCATAGCCGTGCTGAACGACAGCGGCGAGCGCTTCGGCGCCGGTTTGCGCCTCGGTGACATCGCGCGCCACGCCGCGATCGAGCAGCAATTGACGGACACTCTGGCGAACCACAGCGTGGTCTTCGGCAATGAGGATGCGCAGACTCATGTCGGTCCACTCACGATTGCAGCGCGCGTCGCTCGGCGCGCGGCGCGTGCGCGAGCATCGCGTCCCAGGCAAAACGGGCCTGCACCAGCGTGCCGCGCGACGCACTGCCGTTGCCGTCACCGTTGCGGCCGTGGCGCGAGCTGACGCGCCGTGCGCTCACGCGCAGCGTGCCGTCGAAGGCGGCGCAGCGCGCCTGCATGCCGCTCAGGCCGAAATGGCCGAGGCGATCGCGGGCGTTGCGCGCAAGTCCGATGCCGTCGTCGCCGACCAGCAGTGTGAGGTGATGACGGCTGGTTTCGATCCGCACGTCCGCCGATCCGGCGTGCGCGTGCCGGGCAATGTTGTTCAGCGCTTCCTGCGCGACGCGGAACACCGCCAGCGCGGCGTCGACCGGCAGGCGCGTGAGGCGCACGTCGGCGGCGCAGACGAAACTCGTGCGCAGTTGCGTGCGGGCGGCGAAGTCGCTGGTCCAGTGCGCCAGCGCGCCGACAATGCCGGCTTCGAGCGACGGCGCGTGCAGTTCAGCGACGGCCTGGCGGGTCGCGGCGCACACGGCGTCGAGCGAGCGGTTCGCGACGGCGAGCGCGTCGGCGCACTGCGGCGGCGCGTCGGCGGGCAGCCAGGTTTCGACGCCGGCCAGCGCGAAGCGCGTTGCCGTCAGCTCGGCGCCCACGCTGTCGTGCAGTTCGCGCGCCACGTGACGGCAGGCGGCTTCCTGCGCCTGCACGAGTTCGGCCGACAGCTCGCGCACCCGCGCGCTCAGCCGTGCAAGCTCGCGCTCGGTCGCCGCCGACGGCGCGTCGAAGCCATCACGCGTCGCTGACGAAGAAGGCTGGGCGTTGAACGGCACGACAGTCGACGTATCCATGGGCTTCCCTCTCAGCGGGCGAGGTGGACAGCGAAGCGGCTGCGCGTCGGCCGCGCGAAGACGAAAGAACGCATGCGAATCTCCAGCCTCCAGGTGTGGCCGTCACGCTTAGCGCGTAACGGGCAAAACGCAATGGCGCAAAGTAACGAAATTTACATTCAGTAACAGTCGGGTCGGACCGGGACACACAGGTCAAAGCGACTGATCATCCGGCGCGATCATATCTCATAAAAGGAAAAAATGCAGTTGCGCCAAGGCTTAGCGCTTACATTTCATGCAATGGTTGATGTGTATGGCGGATCGTGTTGTAGGAAGAATACCGACGCCAAATGTCAAGTCGAAGGTGTCCATTTGTAACCGCCAACAAAAAAGGAGCCCGCAGGCTCCTTTTTGCTGAATCCGCGGCGCGGGCCGCGAAAATGGATCGTCGCTTAGCCGACGAACGCCTTTTCGACCACGTAATGGCCCGGCGCATTGTTGCTGCCTTCCTGGAAGCCCAGGTCGTCCAGCAGCTTGCGCGTGTCGCGCAGCATGTGCGGGCTGCCGCACAGCATGACGCGGTCGTCTTCGAGCGAAAAGCCCGGCACGCCGAGGTCGGCGAACAGCTTTTCGGTTTCGATCAGCTCGGTGATGCGGCCGCGATTCTGGAACGCTTCGCGCGTGACGGTCGGATAGTACAGCAGCTTTTCCTGCACCAGTTCGCCCAGGTGTTCGTGCGCCGGCAGGTGGTTGGTGATGTATTCCTTGTACGCCAGTTCGTCGACGAAACGGCAGGTGTGCGTGAGCACGATGCGCTCGTAACGGTCGTAGATCTCCGGATCTTTGATGATCGACATGAACGGCGCGAGCCCCGTGCCGGTGGACAGCAGCCACAGTGTTTTGCCCGGCAGCAGGTTGTCGGCCATCAGCGTGCCGACCGGTTTCTTGCCGATCAGGACTTCGTCGCCGACTTTCAGATGCTGCAAACGCGACGTGAGCGGGCCGTCCTGCACCTTGATGCTCAGGAATTCCAGATGTTCTTCGTAGTTCGCACTCGCGAGGCTGTATGCGCGGATCAGCGGCTTGCCGTCGACTTCGAGGCCCACCATCGTGAACTGGCCGTTTTCGAAACGGAACGACGGATCGCGCGTGCAGGTGAAGCTGAAAAGCGTATCGGTCCAGTGATGGACGCTCAGGACGGTTTGTGAATTCAGGTTGCTCATGGCTTCTTGGATAGTGCGAAAACAAAGGCGGCCAGTCGTTGGAGCCGGCCGGCACGGCAAGGGCGATGCTGCGCTCATCCGAGGTCGGGATCACGCGCAATCCGTTATTTTACCGCGCCCGCTGCCCGAGGACGGCGGCGCGGCGGTTGAGCGTGGTGAAGCGGGTTGCCGGGACCTGGAAGCGGCGGCGCCGGCATGTCGATGCAATCCGGGCGCCACGAAGTACATCGGCGTGGATGCGACCGCGCGTCAAAGGGTATGGCGATTATGGCGACGGGTGCAAGCCACGCAGGACGGCTGATCGGCTGCCCGGCATGCGCCGGTGCGACGCGCCGCGCGGGCAACATTTTCAGGATGATACCGAAAGGCGGCGTGCACTGCAGCATTGACCCTGCTGATAAAACTGGCAAACGCCGGGCGGGAGACGGGGAATCGGACGACAGTGGGATGCGCGACCCGTGGGTCACGGGTGTCGGGTTGGTGCAGTCAGAGCAGATCCTTTTTTGGTACACAGACGTTGGCCGGATGCTTCTGTTGACGCATCAACATCAAGCCAGACAAGGATTATTGCGTCCCGCTTTTTGATGACGCCGAGCGGTGCAGAGTGGTGGCAGTCGTGCCGCCCCGTCGTCTGAACGCAGATCACTCACTCGACCCGCAAGCGAGCCATATACGGCAAGTGATCCGACAGCCACGCGGTTTCCTGGGTCGGCTGAATCCATTCGATGGGTTGCATGCCGCGCACGAACATCTTGTCGAGCGCGAGCGCTGGCGAGAAAGCCGGAAAGGTGCGGCCCGCTTCGCCGAGCAGCGTCGCGACTTCCTGCAGACCGTGCTCGCGGAACAGCGGCACAGAGTCGTTGCGCCAGTCGTTGAAGTCGCCGGCCAGCACCAGCGGACCCTGAGGCGCCTCCTTGGCGATCCAGTGCGCAATCCAGTGCATCTGCCGCAAACGCGCCGGGCGGGTGAGCGCAAGATGCGCGCACAGCAGTGTCACCGAACGACCGCCAAAGGTCGCCCGCGCGACCAGCAAGCCACGCTTTTCAAAGCGATGCGCGGAGATGTCCCAGCGTCCGCCGAGATCGAGCGGATGCGGTGACAAGATCGCGTTGCCGTGCCGCCACGACGGCTTGAACACGTTCGGCCCGAGCGCGACCTCGAGTTCCAGCGCGCGAGCGATTTCCGTGGCCTGGCAGTGCCAGACATCGTTCAGCGGATCGTTGACGGGCGCCCCGAAACTGCTCGCCAGGATTGGCGACGGCATGCGCCGCGCCATCGCTTCCTGCAGGAAATAAGCGTCCGCGTGAGTCGACTGGACCCAACGCTGCATCGCCTGCCACGCCTGAAAGCCGAGCGGCGTGCGGCCTTTATGCAGGTTCCAGCTCACCGCGACGAAATCGTTCGGCGCGAGGCTCTCGCGGATCAATTCTTCTGGGTTTCGCATGCCGCGTCATCCACGTGTTCTGTTCGAAGGCTTGATTCGTGTGCGCGTGGTTGGTCGGCGCTTCGCACACGGTTCACTGTTCGCATCAATTCGCATTGTTGGCGCCATCCGCGAGGCTCGCACGCACGCGGTAGACCAGCTTCGGGTTTTGGTCGATGATCGTCCAGCTGACCCACTGACCCGCCGGCACCGTCAAGCCTGGATGGCTCGCGTTCACCTCGCGCGGCTGTGGCGGGAGCTTGCAGCCGATGTCGGTTCGCTGGACGGAGTCGCCCTCCAGCGTTTCCTGCGTGTCGATCGACAGGATGACCTCGTTCGCATCCGCTCGCACCGGCGACACCGTCAACGTGCGCGACAGATCGATGCTGCCGGCGGGCTGGTCTTTACAGCCGACGTTATGCTGCACCGTTCTGTGATGCGTGTCCGTGCGCGCCTGTCCGACCGTGGTGGTGCCGTCGAACGCGTCGATTTGCTGACCGTCGCGCAGCACCTGCAATTGCCACTGCACGGCCTGCTGCGCCGGCCGTTGCTGCGCATTGGCAAGCAACGACATGCCAAGCAGCATGGCCACGATACTGGTTTTCCACATAGAAGCGTTTCTCCGGTCACCAGGTCGGACCGCGTAGTCAGGCAGCCATCTTACCCCCGATGGCTGCAACGTTTTTCTGACACTTCATATGGGGCCTGGTTCAGCAACAATCCATTGCAGATATAGTCGGCAATCCCTCCACGGGACTTGCTCCGGGGAGCCCCAGGTAGACCTCTGTTAGCAGCAGAGCCGCACGACTGCTGGCTTGCACGCGAAAATGCCGTCGCTACACTGGACCTGAAACGGCGCCCGCGAGGCGCCGCCGTAGCGGGACCAGCCAGACGGGGTGTGCGATGACGACAGCAATGGTCAAACAGGAAATCGCCGTGGCGTCGTTCAGCCGGGTGTACGACCTCGATCAGGTCGAGACCGCGCTGAACGGTCTCGGTGAGGGAGCGAATGAGGCGCTGCGCGCGACGTACGAAAAGATGCTGAAAACCGGCAATCTGCGCTTTTGCGTGAAGCCGAACCGGATGCCGTCGATCGACGATCTGATCGCCGCGCTGCCCAATTTTTCAGTGCCGCTCGACGACATCCGCAAGCAGGTCGCGTTGTGCCTCGAAACCGAAGACCGCCTCGAATTGATGCCGATTCTGCTGCTCGGTGACCCCGGTATCGGCAAGACGCATTTCGCGAAGCAGTTGGCGCGTCTGCTCGGCACCGCGTATCAATACGTCGCGATGAGTTCGTTGACGGCGGGATGGATTCTGTCGGGCGCGTCTTCGCAATGGAAGAACGCCAAGCCGGGCAAGGTGTTCGATGCGCTGGTGAACGGCAGCTACGCGAACCCGGTGATCGCCGTCGACGAAATCGACAAGGCCACCGGCGATTCGCAATACGACCCGCTAGGCGCGCTGTACGCGCTGCTCGAACACGACACCGCGCAGAACTTCATCGACGAATTCGCCGAAATTCCGATCAATGCCGGCAACGTGATCTGGATCGCCACGGCGAACGACGAACGCGCGATTCCCGAGCCGATCCTGAACCGGATGAACGTGTACGAGATTGCGCCGCCGGATCACGATGGCGCGCGGCGTATCGCGCAGTCGATCTACGACGAGATCCGCTGCGCGCACAACTGGGGTCTGCGGTTTCCCGAGACACTCGGCGACGCCGCGCTCGATGCGCTCAAGCGTGCGTCGCCCCGTGAAATGCGCCGCGCGATTCTGAATGGCTTCGGCGCAGCGCGGATCGACGGGCGCGATCGGATCGAAGCCGCCGATATTCGTCTGGACTACGGAAGTCGCCGAAAACCGATCGGTTTTTGAGGATTTTTGCCCATTCTTGGACGAAAGATGTTTGTTGACGGCTTTTTTTTGGCTGAAACACGGGAATTTTTTCTGGCAACGCGTTCAATGCCGTAGCAACTATTGCTATTCTTGACGGGCTCGGCTCGAGCCACCGGACCCGCCGGGCCGAAGCGCTAATCACCCGACCCGCCGGGCCGAAGCGCTAATAAATGACGGCATGGCATTCGACGGCGTACACTGAATCAGTCGAGCCACCACATCTGGAATGAGCTCAGGACCGAATGCCCGCAGTCGCTGCGACGTGCGGGCATTTCTGTCTGTACCACGTCGTACAATTTTGCATGGCGGTTGCGAAAGGGCAGGTGCGTTCGGCAACGAGCGGTAGGCGGCACGTGATCGCCGCATCCTGTCTTCCTCTCTATCGGTAACGAGGCAGCGCGCGGCGAAGTCGGCCGCGTCAACGGACATGGACCAGATCGAATGTGTAGTGATCGGCGCGGGCGTGATCGGTCTCGCGGTGGCGCGCGCGCTGGCGGCGCGCGGGCGCGAGGTGATCGTGCTGGAAGCGGCCGAAGCGATCGGCGTGGGCACCAGCTCGCGCAACAGCGAGGTGATTCACGCGGGCCTCTACTATTCGCGTGGTTCACTCAAGGCCACGCTCTGCGTGCGCGGCCGCGAAATGCTTTACGACTACTGCGCTGAGCGCAATGTGCCGCATTCGCGCTGTGGCAAATTGCTGGTCGCCACCTCACGCAACCAGATTCCGCAACTCACTAGCATCATGGCCAAAGGCCGTGACAACGGCGTGCTCGACCTGCTGCGCATCACCGGCGACCAGGCGCAAGCGCTCGAACCGGCGCTCGAGTGCGTCGAGGCGGTGTTTTCGCCGCAGACGGGTATCGTCGATAGCCATCAGTTGATGCTGGCGCTCCAGGGTGACGCCGAGCGCGACGGCGCAGTGTTCGCGTTTCATGCACCCGTGCAGGCGATCGAAGCGAGCAATGGACGATTCGTGGTCACGGTGGGCGGCGATACGCCGACCACGATCGGCGCCACTTGCGTGATCAACAGCGCCGGTCTGCAAGCGAACGCGCTGGCCCGCAAGATTCGCGGACTCGATGCGCGTCACGTGCCGCCGCTTTATCTGGCGCGCGGCAATTACTTCAGCATCTCGGGGCGTGCGCCGTTCAGCCGCCTGATTTATCCAATGCCAAACGAAGCCGGCCTCGGCGTGCATCTGACGCTCGACCTCGGCGGCCAGGCGCGCTTCGGTCCTGACGTCGAGTGGGTCGATTCGATCAATTACGATGTCGATCCGCGCCGCGCGGAGTCATTTTACGAGGCGATTCGCGCGTACTGGCCGGCGCTTCCCGATGGCGCATTACAGCCCGCGTATGCGGGCATTCGTCCGAAGCTCTCCGGTCCGGGCGAACCCGCCGCCGACTTCGTGATTCAGGGGCCGGCCGCGCATGGCGTGCGCGGGCTTGTCAATCTGTTCGGTATCGAGTCGCCGGGTCTGACCGCCTCGCTTGCGATCGCTCAGCGCGTTTGCGAGGTGAGCGGGCGCGCCTGACGCGCTCACGCGTTGCGCCGCGCATGCTGCGTTTGCGCGGCGGCTTGTGCACTCCACACCCGGCGTTCTGCGCTCGTCCTGCAGCGCCGAGCCGTACCGATTTGATTATCTCTGTCATTTGGGCCGTCACGCACGACGGCTTCGTTGCTATGCTTGGGGGGCCGCCGTCATCAGAACGGCGCTCAGTTCAATATAAACGGAGTGAGTTCCCCATGAAATCTTCACGTCGTACGTTTTTGATCACGAGCATTGGTGTGGCATCCACGTTCGCGCTGTCGCGTCAGGCTTTCGCCGATGCACCGAAGGTCGCCGAATCCGATCCGACCGCGCAGGCGCTCGGCTACAAGGCCGATGCGAGCAAAGTCGACAAAGCGAAGTTCGCGAAATTCGTCCCAGGCCAGGAGTGCAGCAACTGCAGCTTCTTCCAGGGCAAGCCAACCGACGCCTACGGCCCTTGCCCGATGTTCGCGGGCAAGCAGGTCGCGAGCAAGGGTTGGTGCAGCGCGTATAACAAGAAGGCCTGATAGCCTTCAGTTCGTTGCGCCCCCGGTGCGCTGTCGGCGCTGCGCAAATTGCGCTACAACATGGCGCGCCCGGTCGTAAATCAATCATCGAGGCGTCTTCCGTCATGCACGGCAGACGCCTTTTTGCTGCTTGAAAACGGCCGGCGCGGTCCATACGCTGCTGGCCGATCAAAGCGCTGCCTAGCTACGCGCCTTCATCAACGGCGGCCGCTTGTCGAACCACGGCCGAGCCACTTCAAGTTGCGCCGCCAGCCGCAACAGCGTTGCTTCGCCGCCGTTGCGCGCAGCGAACTGCACGCCGACCGGCAGCCCGCGCGCATTCCAGTAAAGCGGCACCGACATCGCCGGCTGGCCGCTCAGGTTGAACAGCTCCGTGCATCCCGCCCACGCGAACGCCTTGTTCGATGCTTCGGTCAGCAGCTTCTTCATCAGCGGTTCGAACGGCATCGCGCTGACCGCGCGCATCTGCATGCGTTCGGCGGAGGTGGGCTGCATCTCGCCGATCTTGATCGGCGCGGCGGCCAGCGTCGCGCACAGGATCACATCGAAGCGGTGCAGCAGATCGGTGAGACGTTCAGTGATGCGGCGCTGTTCTTCGAGCGCGGCAGGCAGACCGCGTTCACCCAATTTGCGGCCGATGTGCGCTATCGCCCATGTCGAAATTTCGAATTCGGCGCGCAGCGGCTTGCGACCGCTGATGCGCTCGGCGTTCAGCACCAGGTCTTCCGCGGTGACGGACCAAATCGTGAGAAACGCATGACGGACCGCCGCGAAATCGATGCCGAGCGTTACCGGCTCGATGTTATGGCCGAGCGAGCGGGCGAGTTGCGCGGCGTCCTCGAGTGCGGCGCGCGAGTCGGCGGATAGCGACGACGCCAGCATCGGCTCGGTGATGTAGGCGATATTCAGCGGCTTGCACTGCTCGCGGCTCGCGCCCAGAAAAGTGCCCGGCGCACCGGGTGGGCGGTCCGCATTGCCTGCCAGCAGATCGAGCAGCAGCGCGCTGTCGCGCACACTGCGCGATACCGCGTGATCGATGCCGAGTTCACCGGCGCTGGGCGGCGTCGCACGCGGCACGCGTCCGCGCGAAGGCTTGAGCCCGAACAGTCCGCAGCACGAGGCCGGGATGCGGATCGAGCCGCCGCCGTCCGACGCATGCGCGAGCGGCACGATGCCGGCGGCGACCGCCGCGGCCGCACCGCCGCTCGAGCCGCCCGGCGTATGGTCGAGATTCCACGGATTGCGGCACGCGCCGAATAGTTCGGGCTCCGTATAAGGCATCTGGCCAAGCTCGGAGGTGCTGGTCTTGGCGAAGATGTTGAGGCCGGCCGCTTTCGCGAGCGCGACTACCGGCGCGTCCTGCGCGGGAATGAAGTGACGGTAGTGGCGGCTGCCCATCGCCATGCGCAGTCCGGCGACCGGGGCGCCGAGGTCCTTGATCAGAAACGGCACGCCTGCCAGCGCTGTCTGGGCGCTCGCGTCAGGTGGAATGTGCGCGCCGTTTGCCCGATTTGCGTCGTCGCGCGATGCGCGTTGGCGGGCTGCATCGTAGTCCTTCAGAACGATCGCGTTGATCGCGGGATTGACCGCCTCGGTGCGCGAAATCGCGATGTCGATCAGTTCGCGTGCGCTAGCCTGGCGGGTTCGCACCAGTTCGGCGAGGCCGATGGCGTCATAGGCGAGATAGTCTGATTGCACGGCGCAGGAGCCCTCGCTATCGAGTATTGGTTCTGCCGGGTTGCCATGCCTGCAACGGAACCGCTTGGCTGGGGGGCGTCCCGTCCCCCGGCTTGACCGTCGCGCATGGAAAAAGACAGCGCGTCGCCGACGCGCCGTCTTTTTGAGAGAGTAACCGAGTTGCACGCGGACGTGATCCGCGCGGCGTCGCCAGCGCAAATTAAATGCGCGAGCGAGCGCCGCGCGTTACAGACGCTCGCCGAGGAAGGTCAACGTGCGGCCATGCGCCAACGCGGCTGCGTGCTGGTTATACGACGCGCGCTCCGAGCAGTTGAAGCCGTGATCGGCGTTCGGATAAATATTGAAGTCGACGTCGGTGCGGCCGGCGAAGCGCTCCTGAATCTGGCCAACATCCGACACCGGGATATGCGCGTCGAGCTCGCCGTAGTGGAACTGCATCGGCACCTTGATATTCGCGACCTGGTCGAGCTGATTCTGGATGCCGCCGCCGTAATAAGCGACCGCGCCATCGAGCGAACCTTGTGCGGCGGCCAGAAACGCAAGCCGGCCGCCGAAGCAGTAGCCAATCGCCGCAACCTTGCCGGTCACTTCGGGCATCGCGCGCAATGCCGCCGCAGCCGCGCCGATGTCGGCCACCGCCTGATCGACGTTGGTCTTCTGCAGCAGTTCGATGCCTTTGTTGCGATCCGCACCGTCGTACGTCAATTCGACGCGCGGCTGCACGCGCCAGAACACGTCCGGCGCGAGCGCGACGTAGCCGTCTTGCGCGTATTGATCCGCGACCGAGCGGATATGGCTGTTCACACCGAAGATTTCCTGAATGATGATGACGGCCGGACCCTTGCCGCTTCTGGGCAGCGCGAGGTAGCCACCGAAACTGTCATTGCCGGTGGGGATATCGATCCATCGGGAAGTCGTGCTCATGCTGTTCTCCATTGACTCGCGCGACGCGGCGCGAGGTCGGTCTTAACGAAATGCCAGAGGCCTGAATGCCTGAAGCGGGCGGCTAGTTTGCCATCAAAAGAACGGGCTTGCAGCGCGGCCGGACGCGGGTTCGCGAGATGCTATTCGCGTGAGGCGGCGACGCTATTCTCGTAAGGCGATTGAAACATTCTCGATAATTCATTTCTCCGCGGCAGCCTGCGTCGGTACAGTCATGCGTAACGCCTCGCCGATGCCGCGAGCGCATTGCCGCGGAAGGATCGATCATGAGTGTGGACAGTTTTGCGACGCCGTTTGCACGGCGTTTCGACATGCGCGTGCCGGTCGTGCAGGCGCCCATGGCAGGCGGCGCGACCACGCCGGCCATGGTGGCGGCGGTATCGAACGCCGGCGGATTCGGTTTTCTGGCGGGCGCGGCGCTCTCGCCAGAGAAGATTGCAAGCGAGGTCGCGGCAATTCGCGCGCTGACGGATCGTCCGTTCGGCGTGAATCTGTTCGTGCTCGACCCCGCCGCGCCGAACGATGCCACCGTGCGGCGCGCGCTCGAAGCGATCGATCCGCTACGCGCCGATCTCGGTTTGTCGCCTGGGCAGCCGCTCGAACGTTATGCGCCGGATTTTCGCGCGCAACTGGACACGCTGATCGAATTGCGTGTTCCGGTGGCGAGCTTCACATTCGGACTGCTTCTCGCCGACGACGTCGCCCGGTTGCACGCCAATGGCCTATATGTAATAGGCACCGCGACCCACGTCGCCGAAGGGATCGCGTGGCGTGACGCCGGTGCCGACGCGATCGCTGCGCAAGGCGCGGAGGCGGGTGCGCATCGCGGCACCTTCATCGGCGCATTCGAAGATGCGCTGATCGGCACCATGGCGCTCGTGCCGCAACTCGTCGACGCGACCGGGCTGCCGGTGCTGGCCGCTGGCGGCATCATGGACGGACGCGGCATCGTCGCGGCACTCGCGCTCGGCGCGCAAGCCGCGGTGATGGGCACGGCCTTCCTCACCTGCGCGGAGAGCGCGATACCGCAGGCATGGAAAACCCGCGTACGCAGCACGTCCGACACGTCGACTTCCGTCACGCGCGCAATCACCGGCCGCCATGCGCGCGGAATTCGCAATCCGTTGATGCAGCGCTTGAGCGAAACGATGGACAGCATCGCGCCGTATCCCGTGCAGAATGCTTTGACGCAGGAACTGCGTCAAAGCGCCGCCCGCGCGCAGAACGCCGACTATCTTTCGCTCTGGTCGGGCCAAGGCGCACCGCTGGGCCGTGCGCGTCGCGAAGGTCTCGGTGCCGCCGAACTGATGGCGCAACTCGAGCAGGAATGGCATGCCGCGACTTCACGCATTGCGGCGCTCGTGGATTGATTCAGCACGAGCCGGGCGCGTCTCGCAAACGTGTGCAACGTGCCTCTTTTTTCAGCGCGAACCTTACTCGAATCGCTAATGGTTTTATCAGAGAAAACCTTTGGATCGCGCTTTTAGACGAATTCCTCACATAGCGGAAACCCGCATGGATCGGCGCTCTCCAGCCCATGCGCAGCGCCGGAGTCGGGGAATGTCTGCATAAACGCTATTAGTGTTGATCCCACTTTCCCAAAAAAGTCCCACAAATTAATTTGTTGGCCTACACTTGCGCGCAAGTACGGTTTGCCGCCTGCCACAAACAGTCCGGTAAACGTGCTGGCCAAGTGCATGAACGATGCAACCGGCGTGATCGTCCACGGGACTGAGCGACACGTGTTGGGGAAGCGGGGGCACAGGGCGATTACGTTGTTTTTGGGACCGAAACTGGAGACTTACATGAACATCAAGATTCAAAAGCTGTTGCCGATCACCGCTGCGGCGATGCTGTTCGCGACGTTGGCAACATCGGCCGCAGCCGACACGGTCGTCAAGATCGGTCATGTTGCGCCGTTGACTGGCGGTATCGCACACCTGGGTAAAGACAACGAAAACGGCGCGCGCCTGGCAGTTGAGGAAATCAACGCCAAGGGCCTGACGATCGGTGGCCAGAAAATCACGCTGCAACTCGATGCGCAAGACGACGCGGCCGACCCGCGTACTGCAACGCAAGTCGCACAGAAGCTGGTCGACGACAAGGTCGTCGCAGTCGTCGGTCACCTGAACTCGGGTACGTCGATTCCGGCTTCGAAGATCTACAGCGATGCGGGCATCGTGCAGATTTCGCCGTCGGCAACCAATCCGGCCTACACGCAACAGGGTTTCAAGACGACGTACCGCGTCGTCGCGACCGATGCGCAACAAGGTCCGGCACTGGCTAACTACGCAGCGAAGGGCATGAAAGTGAAGAGCGTCGCAATCGTCGACGACTCGACCGCTTACGGCCAGGGTCTGGCCAACGAATTCGAAAAGACCGCCAAGTCGCTGGGCCTGAACGTGTTGTCGCATGACGCGACGAACGACAAGGCTGTCGACTTCCGCGCGATTCTGACGAAGATCAAGGGCGAGAACCCGGACGCGATCATGTACGGCGGCATGGACGCCACCGGCGGCCCGTTCGCGAAGCAAGCCAAGCAGCTCGGCCTGCGCGCGAAGGTGCTGGCGGGTGACGGCGTCTGTACCGACAAGCTGTCGGATCTGGCTGGCGACGCGACCGACAACATCGTCTGCTCGGAAGCCGGCATGGCGCTCGAGAAGATGACTGGCGGCGCAGCGTTCCTCGCCAAGTATCAGAAGCGTTTCGGCCAGCCGATCCAGATCTACGCTCCGTTCACGTATGACGCGGTGTACATCATCGTCGACGCGATGAAGCGTGCGAACTCGACCGATCCGGCGAAGATCCTCGCAGCGATGCCGGCCACCGACTACAAGGGTGTGATCGGTGAAACCACGTTCGACGCGAAGGGCGACCTTCAGCACGGCGTGATCTCGCTGTACAACTACAAGTCGGGCAAGAAGACGTTGCTCGACGTTGTGAAGATGTAAATCCGTGCGCTCGAAGACGGCCGATGCCGTCTTCGAGCAACGGTTAAAAAGGCACGCGCGCCGTCAGGCAAGCGTGCCTTTTCTTTTGGGCCAGAGCTTCGAATCGGCCGATGCCACGCAGCACATCGGTGCAGTGCTTGCGAGTCCTTATTTTCACGGTGCAACGCGGCTGGGCAATCGTTTGCGCAAGCGCGAATGGAGTTTGTCAGTCTGTGGCGCGCGATGCGCAACGCCAACGGTATGACCGAGTGGTGCGGACGTTTATCGCGCGGCGATTTTTTTGCGCGGTACTGCGGTATCAGGTTCAGAACAGGCCGGTCGCCGTCACCGGTGCGTTCGATTTCTACGTGACGGCGAACAATACATCGTACGATCGATCGCGCGACGACCGCACGCCTTGACGTCAGATCTTCAGACGCCGCAACACCTTCGGACCGACGATCGCGATCAAGGCAGAACATACAGCGACGACCGACAACCCGATCGTCAGATTGGTCAACTGCGTCACCGCGCCGATGATGACCGGCCCGAGCAGCAGCCCGAAGTACGCCAGTCCCGCGACGTGCGCGAGTCCTTCGGCCGCGTGGATGCCCTTCACGCTCGCCGCCGCCGCGAACAGCACGGGCATCATGTTCGCGAGTCCAAGGCCGATCAGCGCGAAGCCGGCTAGCGCCGCGATCGAATTGGGCAGCAGCAGCGCGTCGACCATCCCCGCACAGGCGAGCGTCGCACTCAACATCACCAGTTGCGGCGCGCCGAAGCGGGCGCGCACCGCGTCGCCGGCGAAACGTGCCGCCGCCATGCCGGCCGAAAACGCCGCGTAGGCAGCGCTCGCGAGTGCGGGCGTCGCCAGCACCACGTCGCGCATGTAGACGGTGGCCCAGTCGTACATCGCCCCTTCGGCGATCAGCGCGACCAGCGCTATGGCGCCAAGTGCCCATAGCGCTGGCGAACGCCAGCGGCTCGCACGCGGCGTGGCCGAGTCAGGGTGCTCGGCATGCGGCACGTGCGGCAGGACGGACGGGCAGGCACTGACGAGGACCAGCGCGCTGACCGCCGCGGCCAGCGCAAGATGCAGCGCCGGCGCCATGCCGCGCGACAGCAGCGCGCCGCCGGCCGCCGCGCCGAACATCCCGCCGACGCTGAACATGCCATGCAACGACGACATGATCGGCTTGCCGAGCGCCTTTTCGACGGCGCTCGCTTCGGCATTCATCGCGACGTCGAGCGTGGCCATGCCCGCGCCGAAGATGGCCAGCACGACCAGCAACATCCAGTACGCCGGCACGATCAGAATCAGCGCCGCGCACACTGCCATCACGAGGCCGCCGCCCAGACAGGCGCGGCGCGTGCCGACCCGCGCGATCCACGAAGCATTGGTCGCCATCGCGCCGATCGAGCCGCCGGCCACGGCCAGCAGGGCGAAGGAGAGAAGCGCGGCATTCAGATGGAAGCGGTCGCGCACCGTCGGTACGTGCACCCCCCACGACGCGTACATCATGCCCGCGATGAAGAACACCGCCATGGTGGCGAAACGGGCCCGCTGCCGGGCGGTCGCGGACAGGTCGCGATGGGCGGCGGGAAGGGGGGCGAATTCGGAGGCGTGGTGATCGGGCACTGGGATCTCGAGGACGGGAATCGCTTGAGCACGCGCGTTGAAAGCGAATTTCCGATTCTATCGAACCGTGCTGTCCTATGCTTGCAGGGTGTGATCCGGATACGGATGATTGTTCCGTCAGAAAGTGACAGGCAATGCACAGGTTCGTTATCCGTCTGTCCGTCTTTCCGCCGTCTTCCGTGATTCGCCGTTCATCTATCGAGGTACGCGCTTTTGAAGATTCCCGCTCACGCTCCGTTGCATCTGCTGCACTCGGCCGCAATCGGCACCCTTGCGACGCATGCGCGCCAGCCGGAGGGCTTTCCTTACCCCTCCGTGTTGCCGTTCGCGCCAGACCCGCAACATCGGCCGACGATTCTGGTGAGCCGGCTCGCCGAGCACACCCACAACCTGCACGCCGACCCGCGCGCCGGCTTTCTGGTCGTCGACGCGCCCGATGGCGACGTGCTGAATGGCCAGCGCGTCACGCTACTGGGTACCTTCGAACCGGTCGACTCGACCCCAGCGGTCGTGCAGCGCTATTTGCGCTATCACCCGGACGCGGAACGCTACCTCGCGCTCGGTGACTTTACCTTCTGGACGATGAGGGTCGAGCGGTTGCGGTATATCGGCGGCTTTGGCGCGATGGGGTGGCTCGCCGGCACCGAGCTCGATCCGGTGCCGCCGCTCGAGATCGATGAAGAGACGGCGCTGATCGAGGAGTTCCGCGGTCGCGTTACAGACGCCAGTGAATTCGAACTGCTTGGCATTGATCGATATGGCGCAGATCTTAAACGGAAGGGCCTGCGTACCCGCTTCGCCTTCGACGCTGCCGGACTCAATATCGAAACCTTGCGCGCGGCGCTCCAAGCTTGCATCCAACACTACGCTAACTAATTTTTGCTGCTTTCGGGGAAAACACTCACGCGGGAATAATCGCGTAGCGCCCGCGCGTAATATCGCCGGGCGCGCGTATTCAAGTTTTCACGGCATGAAATCTTTTTGCGAAGTACTCGTCTCAAATTTCATGTTTTGATAATGGATCTCGTAAATTCCATGTCCGCCGCAGTTTTCAGCGACATGCGAAATCAGGTACTCGAAAGGAAATGATGAAGTGGCGTCGCTTCCGGAAATTTTTTGTTAAAGAATTAAGATTATTTTTCTGCGCACGCTTTTGAAGTTTTTCTGTTTTGTGCTAATCTCGCCGTCAAATTCCGAGGCATGATGACCTTCAAACGGCAAGCCGGCTTAAGACTGGTAGTCACTTATCCAAACCATAAAGGGAACCTATGTCTTCTTACAAGGAACTACTCGCACAGCGCGAGAAGCTCGAAAAGCAGATCGAAGAAGCGAAGTCGCGCGAATACGCTGAAGTATTGAATGAGATCAAGCAAAAGATGGCCGACTACGGCATTTCGCTGAACGAACTCGGCGGTGGCCGCGCTGCCAAAGGCGGCGCCAAGGTAGCTCGTCCGCGCACCGGCGTCGCGCCGAAATATCGCGATCCGGAAAGCGGCAGCACGTGGTCGGGTCGTGGCAAGCCACCGCGGTGGATCGCCGGTATGGATCGTGAGAAGTTTCTGATCCAGAAGTAATGCTTGCGGCGTCGAAGTAATGCTCGCCGGCCGCGAGGCAATGCGAAATAGCCTCAGTCAGCTATGTTTATAGTGTTGCATGCAAAGAAAGCCGCGTACCGCTTGGGCGCGGTTTTTTTGTTGGATGCTGCCCATTGGTGTGATATTTTGCCACGGCGCTGCTCCCAGAGCGGAACGCGAATGCTTTTCGTTTAGATAAGCGGCTGATTTGAAAGGGTTTTTTGTGCATTTCCGAGCGCGCTTCGGAGTGCTTCGGTAGAATACGGGCATTGAACTTTTCTTCTTGTTTTTGAGATGCCGTCTGCCGCCGCTGCCCAATCTGCCGAGAAACATCGCGTTGCGCGCAAGACTACGTTTGTGAGTATTGCGCTCAATACGGTGTTGATGGCGCTGCAAATCGTCATCGGAGTGTTTGCCCATTCGCAGGCGCTCGTCGCCGACGGTATTCATTCCCTTGCCGATCTGATTTCCGACTTTGTCGTGCTGATTGCCAATCGGCACAGCGGCGCCAAGCCCGATGCGGATCACAATTACGGGCATAGCCGTTATGAAACGGTGGCTTCATTATTTCTCGGCGCACTGCTGATCACCGTAGGCGTCGGTATGTTGTGGCGCGCGGGCACGCGTCTCGCCGATTTGCAGAATATTCCCACCGTGCATATCAGTGCGCTCGCAGTCGCGGTGCTGGTGCTGATTTCCAAAGAGAGTCTGTTTCGCTACATGCTGCGTGAAGCGCAGCGCGTGCGCTCGGCGATGCTGATTGCGAACGCGTGGCATGCGCGGTCGGATGCGGCGTCGTCGCTGGTGGTCGCGATCGGGATTGTCGGTAGCCTCGCTGGCGCGCGCCTGCTCGATCCGATTGCCGCGGCGATCGTCGGTTTCATGATCGCGCGCATGGGCTGGACTTTCGGCTGGGACGCCTTACAGGATCTTTCCGACCGCGCGCTCGACGAAGCCGGCACCGCCGACATGCGCGCGCTGCTGCTCGCGACGCCCGGCGTGCGCGACGTGCATGAATTGCGCACGCGCAAGATGGGCGACTTCGCGCTAGTCGACGCGCATATTCTGGTCGATCCGCTGATCTCGGTGTCAGAGGGGCATTACATTGCCGAGTCGGCGCGTATGCGCGTGCTGACCGACAACCGCGTGCTGGACGCGCTGATCCATGTCGATCCGGAGAACGATATGGTGGCGCATCCGCCCGTCGATCTGCCGAGCCGGGAACGGGTGGTCGCGGAGATCGAGGCAGCCTTGGCGACAGGCGGCATGAAGGCCGTCGCGGTCAACATTCACTACTTGAGCACCGGACTCGACGTGGAAGTGGTCTTGCCGGCGGCGCTTTCGCGCAAGCCGGACAGCAGCGGCGCACAACCGCTCGGACGTGTCGATCTGGCCGGACTCAAGCGCCGTCTGGGCGCCCGCAAATTCGCTGTGCTACAGGAATTGGACGCGCTTCCATCCGAACCGGGCCCGGCTACGGAAACAGCGGCCGGCGCGGCGATCGATTCCACCAAAGCCGCGGAGCCGCACGGCACCAACTGATTTCGGCGCTGGTTGAATCGAGCCGGGTCGGGATGTACGGGCGCGCGGCGGACTGTGCCCGTCTTGAGCGGTCGCAGCGGCGGTCACAGCGGCAGCCACTGCGGCCGTCACAGCGCCCATTACAGTGCCCACTACAGCGGCAACTGCGTATCGAATTTGATCTCGCGTAGCACGACGCTCGTGCGCACCTGCGCGACGGCTGGAATCTTGAAGATGCGTTCGTGCAGAAAGCTATCGTATGCCTTGATGTCCGGCGCAACGATCTTGAGGATGTAGTCGGATTCGCCGGTCGTGCTGTAGCACTCGGTGACTTCAGGGCAGGTGGCGATTTCCCGTTCGAACTGTTCGACGCCGCCCTCCGTGTGGCGAGTCAGGTGGATATGCGCGAGTGCGCAAACGTGCAGTCCGAGCTTTTCCCGATCGAGCAGCGCTGTGTAGCGCTGGATCACCCCCGACTGTTCCATGTCCTTGATACGCCGCCAGCATGGCGTGCTCGACAGGCCAACCTGGTCGGAGATTTCCTGCACGGAGCGGCGTGCGTCGAGCTGCAGCAGACGCAGGATCTTTTGTGAGAACGTATCGAGTGTCAACTGCGCCTCCGTTTGCGTCGCCGTATCAACGCATGGTAGAGGGCGCGAAAACGAAACGCAATGTAAAACGGCTTCGTCGAGGGAGATTGCCTAATTTGCCGGTTCCTCAGCGGCGTTTTGCCCTGTGCCGTCCCCTTCTTTGGCGGCCGCAACGAGAGCCGCCTGGCCGGCGCGCAGATCCTTTAGCATGTTGCAGAAAAGCGCGCCCTGTTCGATCGCGTCATCCAGTGCGACGTGCGTATGCGGAAGATCGTCGAACCAGTGTTTCGGAAAGCGCGGCTTGATGCTTTTGCGGTACGGCAGGCCGGTCATCGCGAAGGCCAGCGTCTTGATGTCGAGCGCGGACCATGAGAACGGGCAGCGGCCGGCAAACCGCATCATGTACCAGAACATATAGGTGAAGTCGAAGCCGGCGGGCATCGCCACGAATACCGGCTTGCCCGGCAGCGCCTCGACCCAGTCGACATAGGCCATCAGTGCGGCCTCGGGCGTCTGCAAGTCCTTGCGGCAGGCCGCCCACGCCTCGGGCTGGGTCTTCCACCACGCTTCCTGCACCGGATGCGGGCTCGCCCCTTCGAGCAATTCGAGGTTCGCGGAGAACGTGCCGATCAGCTGCTTGTCTTCGGTGTACGCGGCGGACGCGAAGCTCAACATGGAATGCGGGCCGGGGATCGGGCCGTCCGCTTCCACATCGGTACTCACGTAGATTTCGCTGCTCATGCTTGCACCCCATCGGCGACGTACGGATTGGTGCGGCGTTCCGCGCCAAACGTCGAGGTGGGGCCGTGGCCAGGCACGAAAGTGACGTCGTCGCCGAGCGGCCAGAGTTTTTCACGGATCGAGCGCACCAGATCCGCGTGATTGCCACGCGGAAAATCGGTCCGGCCGATCGATCCGGCAAACAGCACGTCACCCACCAGCGCGAGCCGATGCGCACGGCTGAAGAACACCACGTGACCCGGCGTATGGCCCGGGCAATGGTAGACCTCGAGGGTTTCGTCGCCGAATTGCACGGTGTCGCCGTTGTGCAGCCAGCGGTCGGGTTCGAATGCGTCGGCGGCTGGAAAACCGAAGCGCGTGCTTTGATCCGGCAGCTTGTCGAGCCAGAAGCGCTCGTCCGGATGCGGGCCCTCGATCGGCACCCCGTAGTGCGTGGCGAGCGTCTTCGCGCCGGCGCAGTGGTCGATATGGCCATGGGTCAGGACGACTTTCTCGACCGTCACGTGCTGGCGCGTGATCTCGCCCTGGATGACGTCGAGGTCGCCGCCCGGATCGACGATGGCCGCGCGTCCGGTCGCCTCGCAAACGAGCAGCGAGCTGTTCTGCTGGAAGGGCGTGACGGGGATCAATGTGACTTTCATGGATGACGGCGCCGCTGGAAAAACGTTGATTGTACCGGCCTCTTGAGCGCGCCCGTGGCGGGCGTTGAAGCCTTGCTGGCGGCGTTTCGTCTGCTCATTTTTGCGGCAGATGTGACAATTGATCAAGGTTTTCAGCCACTTGCCGACCCAGGAAATTGTTTTGGGTATAATAGACCTCATGCACAGGAAACTGTGTGTGCCACGCGGCGATGCGTCCCCATGAATACGGGATCGCGGATCGCCATTCAAGTACGGGCTGTCAAGTTTGTCGACGGCCATCAGGTATCGATGCATTCGATGCACACGTCTTGCCCAGCCAGGCGCCGCGCGCCTGCTACGGACTTAACTGCCGTGACGCTGGGTGGGGCCTACGCCGCCGTTCCTGCGCGCTGAGTTGCGCGCGCAAGAACGTGTTTTGCCACGTTCGATGGCGGCATGTGGGGTCTGGTCAGGCTGCCGGGGACAGGTTGCGCCAGACGTGAAAATTAACCGTGCGGTAGCGGCTGAGTGAGCCGCATCCGGGCTTTGGCGTACTGCGCTTGTCAGCGCGGCGCGTCGTCGTCCGTTACCGCCGGAGTCGCAGGCAACACGCGCAACTTGTCGCGTGATGCGGCTCGACAACGTGATTACACGTCTTATGAAAACTCGGTTAACCCGTAGTCTAGGGACAACTTTTGCCTTTTTTGTGCTGGCTGGCTGTGCCACGCCGCCAAGCGCCACCGACACGTCTGCAAACGACGTGCTGCGCAGCACGAAGAAAGCGCAGGCAGCGACCTTTGGTCCGCAGTCCTTTGGCAGCGCGCCGGCCTCTGACATCGTCGTCAAGGGCGGTTTGCTGGCCGACGCGAAGCCGCTGACTGACGAAGGTTCGGACGTTTCGGACTTTCATCAGACGGGTCGCGCATCCTGGTACGGCCGTGGCTTTCATGGCCACCGTACCGCCAACGGCGAACGTTACGACATGCACGCATTGACGGCCGCGCACCGCACGCTGCCACTCGGTTCGTATGTGCGCGTGACCAATCCGGCCACCTCGCGCTCGGTCGTGGTACGTATCAACGACCGCGGCCCCTATGCGCGCGGCCGGGTGATCGATCTGTCGATGGCCGCCGCGGCCGCGCTCAACATGCGCCACGTCGGCACGGCGCGCGTCTTGATTGAAGGTCTGACGCAGCGGGAAGCCCGCGCGGAGCTTGACGAAACGCTGGCGTCGAACTCGGGTCCGGCCGCCGATAAGTGATGTAGCAGATATAGCCGCCGCGCGTGCGCTCCACGCGTCGTGCGAGCCGGCAGCCGTTTATGCCGTTGTCGGTGGAAAAACGAAGGGCCGCATTGCGCGGCCCTTATGTTTTGCGCGGCCGCTTCTTGGCCGCTTCTCGGTCGTTTCTCGGTCGCGTCTCGACCGCTTCTCGGCCGCTTCTGTTTCTATGCGTCGTCCGCCTTCAGCGCCAACGCGCGTGCGTACAGCGCGTTGCGCGGCGCGCCGGTAATGGCCGCCGCCACCTTCGCCGCGCTACTCACGGTCAACTCTTCCAGCAGAATGCCCAGCAACGCGTCGTGATCGTGTTCGCCGGCGGCTTCCTGCGGCGCGCCTTCCACCACCAGCACGAATTCACCGCGTTGCCGGTTCGGATCGGCAGCCAGCCACGTTGGCCCTTCGGCCAGGGTGCCGCGGTGTAGCGCTTCATGTAACTTTGTCAATTCCCGCGCGATCAGCAACCTGCGCTCGCCGCTGAACGCGTCGGCCAATGCCTGCACGGTTTCGACGATCCGGTGCGGCGCCTCGTAGAACACCATCGCGTGAGGATGTTTCGCGAGCGACTGCAGCGTCGCGGCGCGGGCCTTGGCCTTCGACGGCAGGAAGCCGAGGAAGGAAAACGTCGCGACCCAGTCGCCGGCCACGCTCAACGCGGTCGCGAGTGCGCTTGCGCCGGGCAATGGGATGACTGGAAAGCCGGCTTCCCGGACGGCGTCGACGAGTTTCGCGCCGGGATCCGAGATGCCCGGCGTGCCTGCATCGGACACATAGGCCACGCGTTCGCCCGCTTGCAGATGTTCGATGAGGCGCAGCGCCGCGGCGCGCTCGTTGTGCTGATGCACGGCGACGAGCGGCTTCGAGATGCCATAGCGCGCGAGCAACTGGCCCGTGTTGCGGGTGTCTTCGGCGGCGATGCGGTCCACCAGTCCGAGCACATGCAACGCGCGCAGCGTGACGTCGGCGATGTTGCCGATCGGCGTAGCCACCACATACAGCGCGGCGGTGGGGTACTGCTGCCCTTGTGCGAGTTCGGAAAGAGGAGTCATGAGGCAGAAGACGCAAACAGACGGAAAGAGGCCAACATTGTGCCACGCAGCGCCGCGCGGTCCGGGCGGCGGCGGGTCGGTGAGTGATGCGGCGAGTGAGTCGATGGGGGAGTCGATGAGTGGGGCGATGAGTGGGGCGATGAGTGAGTCGATGGGGGAGTCGATGGGGGAGTCGATAGGGGAGTCGATCAGTGATGCGGCGAGTAAGTCGACGGGTGAGTCGGTGAGTGATGCGGTGAGTGCGTCGATGAATGAGTCCATCAGTAAGCCGGCAAGTGCGCCGATCACGGCGCGTCTGACCGTGCCGCTAAGCGTGGCCGCCGGCCGGCACAACTTTTCTGGGCCCGGCCGGTCCAAGCTCGTCGGTGACGCTTTCGAGGCGCGTGCGCGAGAGTTTTTGCAGCGCCAGCGTTTGCGGTTCGTCGCGTGCAATGTGTCGTGCCCACGCGGCGAGATCGATCTCGTGATGCGCGATCGCGACGGCACGCTGGTCTTCGTCGAAGTTCGCGCACGTGCGCAGCGCCGGTATGGCGGCGCGGTGGCGAGCATCGGCTGGCAAAAGAAACGGCGCATCGTGCGTGCGGCGCAGCACTACCTGGCCACCCGCAGCCGCGGTTTGCAGGAGCCGCCCGTATGCCGTTTCGACGTGATTGCTTTCGAAGCTGGCCAGCTCGTCTGGTTGCGCGATGCATTTCGCGCCGACGAAGTCTGACGTCCGTGAGCGGGGAACGGTCGTGAGTGCGATAAACTTGCGCTCGCGTGCCGGTGACGGGCAACGCCGACAACTCAGGAAGCCGCGCATTTTGTGATGTATTCGCGCTCGGGCGCCCCGTTGCCGGCAGGGTCGTCGACGTGGCGCGACTCGCATTACGACTTCACAACACGACCGCGCAGTGCGGTCCACTCGCGGCAGAAGATAGAGACTCGATGTCAGTCGAACGCATTCAACAACACTTCCGCGACAGCGCGGCAGTCAAGCTCGAAGCCCTCGAAACCCTGTCGATGCCGATCGCCGCTGCGATCGACACGATGTTCGCCGCGCTGGCCAATGGCAATCGCATTCTTGCGTGCGGCAATGGCGGCTCGGCGGCAGACGCGCAGCATTTCGCCGCCGAACTGATCGGCCGCTTCGAGCGCGAGCGGCCCGGCTTGCCGGCGATCGCGCTGACTACCGACACGTCCGTGCTTACCGCCCTCGCCAACGACTATTCGTTCGAGCAGATTTACTCGAAGCAGGTCTGGGCGCTCGGTCAACCGGGCGACGTGCTGCTCGCGATCACCACCTCCGGCAACTCCGCGAATGTGCTGGCCGCGATCGAAGCCGCGCACGAGCGCGAAATGATCGTGGTGGCGCTGACCGGCAAAGGCGGCGGACCCATGCAGGAAGTACTGAGCGATACCGACATCCACGTGTGCGTGCCGTCGGACCGTACCGCGCGCATTCAGGAAGTGCACTTGCTGACTATCCATTGTCTATGCGACGGCATCGATGCCATGTTGCTGGGCGAAGACTGAGACTGATCCCGAAGGAGAGCTAGTTGATGAGCGTATTCCGCATCAAGAAGACACTGGTGAGAACCGTGCTGGTGATTGGGTTCGCGGCGGGGCTGTCCGCAACGTTGCAGGGCTGCTTTCTCGCCGTCGCCGGTGCGGCGGGCGGCGGCGCGCTGGTGGCGTCCGACCGGCGCACGCTCGGCGCGCAGACCGAAGATCGCGAGTTGCAGGTGAAGGCGCTGTCGCAGATCAGCCAGAATCTGCCGGACAGTGCGCACGTCAACGTGGCGGTGTTCAACCGTCGCGTGTTGCTGACCGGCGAGGTGGCGGGGGAGGCGTCGAAGCAGCGCGCTGAGAATATCGTGCGTGGCTTGAACAACGTCAGTACGATCGTCAACGAACTGGCGATCATGCCGGCCAGCTCGTTCTCATCGCGCACCAATGACACTTACCTCGAAACGCGCGTGAAGACTGCGCTGATCGCCGAGAAGAACATTTCAGCGAACGACTTCAAGGTGGTGGCCGAGCGAGGCTCGGTGTTTCTGATGGGGCTCGTCACGATGGACGAAGGCAATCGCGGCGCAGATGTCGCGAGCCGCGTGCCGGGCGTGACGCAGGTCGTGAAGGTGTTCCAGTACATTCAGCCGCAGGAAGCCGCAGCCGCAACCACTGCGGCGGCCACCGCGCCGGTGGCCGCTTCGCAGCCGGAAGCGGCCGAACCGACGGTGGGCGCGATTCCCGATTCATCGGTGAGCGCGCGGCCGCTCGAGCAGCAGGCGCCCGCGCCGGTCAGCAATTCGAACTCGGTGCGTCCGGGTAATCCGAAGGCGACGCCATGAAGCGCGAGGTTGCCGTCGCTGTCACTGCGCTGATGCTCGGTGCGCTGGCGGGTGGTTTGGCGACAGCGGCAAGCGCAGCCGATGCGCCGCGCGGCAGGATAGTCGCTGATGCAAATGCCTGCATGGGGTGTCACGCAGTGGACCGCAAGCTGGTCGGCCCATCGTTTCAGCAGATTGCCGCGAAGTACAAGGGCGATGCGCAGGCGCCGGTGAAACTGGCGCGCAAGGTTAAGGACGGCGGCTCCGGCGTGTGGGGCATGATCCCGATGCCGGCGCATCAGTCGATGAGCGATGCCGACATTCACGCGGTGGTGGGTTGGGTGCTGGCGGGGGCGCCGGCGAAGTGAGGGGTTGGCGGCTGCCTTGGCGGGTTTGGCAAAAGCGAAAATGGCTGTGCTAGAATTATTCGCACATTGGGGGGGTAGCTCAGCTGGGAGAGCGTCGCGTTCGCAATGCGAAGGTCGGGAGTTCGATCCTCCTCCTCTCCACCACGGGATTTTCTTTAAAACCGGCCACTTAGGCCGGTTTTTTATTTGCTGGCGCTTCCGTCATGGTCCAGTTTGACATCCCGCAGCGTGACGTCGGGGTGACAGACAGTTCGTCTGTCTGACGCCGAGGAGGACGCAGGGTTGACCGGATGGTCAATCTTGCGATGCAGTTCTGATATCCACGCTCCGTCTTCCAATTTGTCCGCTCACTCCATCTCGGGCCGGCGCACCTTTGCAACTCGCCTTGTGCGACGTGCGCTGGCGGCCGCGCGTTTCCAGATTCTGCCTTGCAAGTCGGAACATAAGGAAATTTGGCATGCGCGAACCACGACATGAAGCCCGCTTTTGCAAATCTGCGGGGTCACAGCGGTCGCCACGCTGGCGGGAACCTGCTGGCAGGACTGTCTCACTTAGCACTAGCTATTGACCCGCATTGGCTAAACAGAAGTCTGGCGCAGGTATGTGTTGGATGCCGTTGATGAGGAGTCGCTGGTTCGCTATTGCGAAGCGTTCGCGAGACAGTGCGCAGCCGGAAACGAACTTGCAACAATGCTGCTCAAGGAAGCGACGCGTCCTGCGCATGCGCAAGTGCCTCGGTCAAGTCGTTCGTCGGTGGGGTCAACGCAGTCAGCAACCGTTCAAACGCGAAAATCTCACCTAGCTTTGAGGCATTGAAATGATTATGCGTCAGGCCGATCATCGCATCAAAAATCCACTCAGTCCTTTCGGGGGCTCCCTGAGAGTCAATAACCTTCAAGTGCAAGAGAGGTGAGACATAGTCATCGTGGTGAGTTAATGCATCAGTGTTTCCCATTAAGACTGAATGCAGTGACCTTTTCTCACAAAGGAATTTGAGTCGGCTATATCGCAAAACCTGTGCGGCCCCTTTCTTTATATCATCCGTTCGGTCTAATCCAGGTAACTCCTTAGTATTTGCGACGCGCTTCTCAACACGTGTACCGTCGATATCATCAGTGTTGAAATTTCCGCAGCCAAACCGATGCCAGCGGAGCCTGTCGGGCTCGTCTTTCCAAGTCGCATAAGCTGAAGCGTGCTGCGACCAATTATCGATGATACAAGCGACGGTGTCTGGATTCCCAGCAAGTCTGGCCAAATCAGGAAGTGGCCACGAGTCGACATTGTCGATTGTGGGCCGAGATAGATTCAGAAATTCTTTTATCGCCCCTAAAAACAAGGAAAAAGACTTAGCTGCTCCTGCGGAAATATTCTGCCAGCGATGATGTTTTTCCCTATTATCACTATCACTGATATCAACTACGAGAGGATAAGACACCAAAGGCTTTGCCTTAACCTCAATAAAGGCAAGGACCTCGTGCGTTGCTACTGTAAGATCAAACTCGCCCCTTGCGCCGCCACCGTCGCGCAATCGCGCAGTTGGATCGCTAACCTTTAGCACGGCCCTAAGCAGCGACTTGATCGCCTGTATGCCTTGATCGCCGATAGCACGGCCTCCCGGTTTGGCAAGCCGATCAACATTGGGAAAATCTCGGATTTTTCCATTCTTTTTTTCCCTTCGCGCACCAGGCAAGTAGCAGTCTGGACGTGAACGGCCAGCAGCAACGCAAACTGGGCACATCCATGTGTAGGGGAAAATGGCGTGCCCATCGCGACAAATGAGCGCCTCTTGAACAAATTCAGCGCGGTCATTAATGAGCCCATTCGTATAAATGCCTGTTATGCAAAGGTCCACTAGCGCAGACAGCGCGTTGCCCAATGCGCTTTGCTCCAGTCTACGCTGAGAACGGAGAATCCCGAGAGAACCTATATACAAACGAACGAGTTCATCGAGTGCCTGATCCATAACAGACAATACCGGTTCACTATTGAACTTGGCGTGACTGAACAGATGATCTGATAACTCCACATACGCCTTACAGTCGTTTTTATAACCACAGTCTGTACATGGGCCACTGAATCGACTGCGCTTTGTCTCATTCGACGCCATTTCTTATTCTTCCAACAGCATGCTTGCGGAAACGCCGAGGCTCTCCGCAATGCGCTCAATGTTGTCTATAGATATATTTCGCTCACCACGTTCAACTGAGCCAATGTAGGTGCGGTGTAATCCACATCTTTCGGCCAGTTCTTCTTGAGAAAAGCCGCTTCTCAGCCGGTGTTCGCGTAATCGCTTAGCGAATCGGGTTCTCAAGGTGTGCGTATTCGTGCATTGCATTGCAGTAGTCGTTTTTCTCGCTCGACTCACATTTTTCTTTCATGTACACTATGAGTCTACAGACTATAAGTAGCGCCACGCGCCTTACTGCATGCTTGCTGTCCTTACCTATAAACGAGACGTTGAGTCGAACGACGATCAACACTTGGCCCTTCTGGAAGCGCAAAGCCTTATCGGACAACCACTTAGGGAGATTTCTCCAGGCGAGGCCGGGCGTTCGCTTAATGTGCCTCAGCTACCTTGGCTTATCGAGGGGCACCGCACCTTCGTAACCGAGGTGACGGTGGACATTGCGAAGACTATTCTTCGTCGGTTCGCATTTTGGGATTTGCTTTTTCTTCGCGAAGCTAACGAGATCGATCCAGAGGCGCTCGCTGTTGGCAATGCTTGGGCAGAAATCGATGGTGTGCTGACGTTTGCAACTCAGTCGCAAGTGCTGGAGTGGACAGCGTATGCAAAGGACAGCAAGGATATTTGCGCCGCGTTGCGGTCGCGCCACTCCTTATCGCAGCTTTACGAGGCCGGCGCTGCAGCGGTCAGTGCCGCAACACGTGCGCCGTTGACGCCCATTTCAAGGCGAAAAAACGAATACCTGACCCATGGATTCCACAAATATAAAGCTAAGTTCTTCCCGCGTCTGGCACGTTCGCTGATCAATTACACTTGCCCAGATTCTGCCGGTGTTGTTCTTGATCCCTATTGCGGTAGCGGCACCACAGGTGTCGAGGCGTCCCTGATGGGAATGCAAGCCGTTGAGTTTGATCTCGACCCTCTTTCGGCGTTCATTTCAGATTCGAAAGCTGTGCTAGGGCATCTTGATCTGCAAAAGTTCCGCGAGGCTGCGGCTCGATTACCAGCAAAAGCAAGCAGTGTAGTGCCGGATTTGATTTCCGGCACAACCCCGTATGAGCTGCCGCGATTTCTGCTTGAGCGGAACCCTAGGCGCTTGACACCAGAGGTTCGCACGGAGATCGAATCCGAAGCTACTTTCATAAAGCAAATTATCTCCAATTGCCAGGACAAGGAGACGAAGGAACTCTTCGAACTGGCGCTCAGTCACGCGTTGGCCACCAAAGTTTCCTTGCGATGGATGGGGACGGGTGACAATCGGTTTGCTCTAGAAATAGCAAAACGCTCCGTATATGCGATCTTCCGGGCGCAGCTGGAATTTATGTTGCGAAAGCTAGACAGCTGGGGCGCTCTGAGAGACGGAGGTATGGTCGATCAGTACGGCGACGTTTCCGTTGGCGTTAGCGATTGTGCAAAGTTGCCGCTTGCGGACGACAGTGTCGACGCGGTGGTTACCTCACCTCCGTATCTTCCGGCGGCGTCGGGGCGAGAGACTTATCTGCGAAGTCGAGCAGCTTCGCTGGTTGCTCTCGGATTGATGACTGAAGAAGCAATCCATGAATGTGAAAGTCAGATTGTAGGAAGCATCTTAGCCGTTCCGGCGAACGAGAACCTGCCTGAAAGCGTGACCGAGCTAGTTAATTGGATGTTGCCGCAGCGCGAACGCAAATCCAAGGCAAAGCCGACTGCCGCCTATTTCGAAAAGCTAGGGCATTCGCTGCGGGAGATGAAGCGAGTCCTCAAGCCAGGTGGCATGGTCGCCTTGGTGGTAAGCAAAGAACATATGTTTTACGAGATGACGACTCGGCGCGTTCTGCGCCGCTTTGATATGGTCGCCGCCATAACCGAACTTGCGACTGAACCAAAGTTTAAGATCGGTTTTCGTCTAGATCGTGTACAGACGCTGGAGCTTCCAAAGATGGACTTCGCAGCTCGGCCCGGTTCTCACGGAACTTACAGCGAAGCTATCCTCTTCCTTAAAAAGGACGGTTACGGAAGCGAACACTAGGATTGCAATGTTCTCACAAAGACGGCAATCGGCTGCACACAGCTTGACCCCTCATTCCCACGACCCTGGCACCGCGGAAATGAGTGTTCTTGTGAATGACTAAGTCGGACGCCGGCTTGGCAACAACTGTCAGAGTGGATGGACAGAAAAAACTACACGGTAGCGTATCCAAGGAGCCGATCAAAGTCTTCTCTTGTATCGGCTGTAGCCTGAATACCATTCAACTCAGCACATACCTGTCTACCTGGTCTCCCGCGGAGCCATGTGTCCACAGCTAATCCAAGCGTCGCAATAGTGTTGGGTGATTTGGGAACGACCAAAGGGATCACGAAGCATATACGTCCGACCGTACTAGGACGTCAAATTGCCCACCGATGGATGTAATCGTGTCGCGAAACCAGCACACATCAATTTGATATCGCCGACTCCGCACATCCTCGTTTGGCGAACGCATGAGATCGAAGTTCTCAAACACTAGGTTTTCGGATCGCATCAATCGCCTCCGCTTTCCGTATTGGCAATGCAGCTGATCGGTTTCACTTGCGGTCACCGGCGCGTGGTGACTGCAATGTTTGTCAACGGATTGTATCGACACAAAGGACCGTTGTCTTTTTGCTCGGGCTAGCCGCGAACCGTCAATCGTCGTGATGCCAATCAGGAGCAATGTTGCGCATCCATTTGCTTCACCAATGGTTCTGCCCGAGCGACGAGCGGGCGCCGTGGCGATATCTGGAACGATGCATCATCTGTAACCTATCATCAGAGAGTAAATAGAAAGTAGTGAGCCGCACGAGTGCGGTTGCGATGCTGCTCGCTTGGACCCGGAGTTCCGCAATGCTTCGAAACGGTCAGTGAAAAGCAGAATCTACCGCAGCCGACTATGACCAACCGCGTGAGCCGCCTGAAGACAGGTTGCATCTCCGACTTTTGCAGCGCACCACGCGTTCGGTCGGTCCCACCGAACATGGCGTGATCCTGAGCGAAGAGCGAAGAGCTGCGGAGCCGGCCTTGGAGGAGTACGTGCCCGAGGCGCTCAGGCGATCCAGCGCGATATCGGAGCACGGGCGCACTCGCGTGGCGGTGGTGGCGCCCACGCCGCTGCCATCGGCAACGCTCCCGCTCCGGTACTTCACGCCCGCACCGCCTTCCAGTGCCCTCATAGCATTCGCAAATCGCGTAACCGATTTTGCAAACATCGTGGAGGAAGAGACGATGGTTCGCAAAGAAATACTCGACGCGCTACGCAAGTACACGGACCCATTCCGCGTCACGAACGGCCAAGATTTCCGCCTGAACGATTTCGATCCCAGCGACACACTGGGGCTCAAAATGCATAAGGACGAAGCCGTGCAACTTCTCCGGCGCGGTTCCGAATGGCTCGCGATGGAGCAGGAAATCCTCTACGCGCAGGATTCCTGGTCTGTGCTGCTGGTGTTCCAGGCCATGGACGCTGCGGGAAAGGACGGCACGATCAAGCACGTCATGTCGCGCGTCAACCCACAGGGGTGCGATGTCGTCTCGTTCAAGCAGCCCTCGGTTGAGGATCTCTCCCACGACTTCCTCTGGCGCTATGCCACGAAAGTGCCCCAGCGCGGCCACATCGGCATTTTCAACCGCTCCTACTACGAGGAGGTGCCGGTGGTGCGCGTGCATCAGCACCTGCTCGATGCGCAGAAAATCCCACCTGATCTGGTCCGCGCAAACATATGGACCGAGCGGCTCGCCGACATCACCCGATTCGAGGACTACCTCACGCGTCAGGGCGTGGTCATCCTCAAGTTCTATTTGAACCTGTCATACGAGGAACAGAAGAAGCGATTTCTGGACCGTCTCGACAAGCCCGACAAGAACTGGAAGTTTTCCGCATCCGACGTTCGCGAGCGTCGATACTGGAACGACTACATGCAGGCCTATGACGAGGCAATCCGCGCGACGGCTTCCAAAGCGGCCCCGTGGTTCGTCGTACCCGCCGACAACAAACCCTTCACGCGGCTCATCGTCGCGGCTGCGATCGTCGAGGCGGTGGAGAAGCTCGACCTCGAATATCCGAAAGCCACGTCGGAGCAGATGAAGGATCTGGCTGCGGCGCGAGAGGAGCTGAACGCGCAAGGGTAAACGCGACGAGACGCCACGAGACGAGACGTGCCGAGACGCAATCAACCAGCAGGCCGTCCCGGCAATCGGGACCGGCCCCCGACCCGAACTTACTGCAACCGGGAGAGACGAAGATGAGCTCAGCTGAGACTGCTTCTGGAATCGGTGCAGCGCCGTGGCATGCGATACCGGCCGACGAGATCGGGCGGCAATTCAACGTCGATCCTTCGCAGGGCCTCGATGCAGCCGAAGCGGCCGGGCGGCTGGGCACCTACGGGCCGAACCGCCTGCCCAAGGGCAAGAAGAAGGGGCCGCTGGCTCGATTTCTTTCGCAGTTCCACAACATCCTCATCTACGTCCTGCTTGCGGCCGGTTTCATCAAGTTCATGCTGGGCCTTTGGCTCGACGGTTCGGTCATTCTGGCCGTCGTCATACTCAACTCGCTGCTGGGCTTCCTGCAGGAAGGACGTGCCGAGAAGGCGCTCGACGCGATTAGCAATATGCTGTCCGCTGAAGCGCGCGTTCTGCGTGGCGCAGCGGTTCGCCTCGTTCCCGCCGAGGATCTCGTTCCAGGCGACATCGTGCTGCTGGAGTCGGGCGACAGGATTCCGGCGGACATGCGTCTCGTCGACACCAAGAACCTGCGCACGGAGGAAGCGGCGCTAACGGGCGAATCCCTCCCGGCCGAGAAGAGCACCACCCAGGTATCCGCCAAGGCCACCGTCGGCGACCGCGAAAACATGGCGTTCTGCGGCACGATGGTCTTGTCCGGCCGGGCAACCGGCGTCGTCGTGGCAACGGGGAGCCAAACCGAACTCGGCCGGATCAACCAGATGCTCGCCGAGGTCAGCGTGCTCGAGACGCCGCTCCTGCGCCAGATCAAGACCTTCGGCTACATCATCACCGCCGTCATCGCCGTGGTCAGCGTACTGCTCTTCTCCTGGGGCCACTGGCTCGGACACATGACCTTCGTCGAGCTGTTCCAGGCAGTCGTGGGGATCGCGGTGTCGGTCATCCCGGAAGGCCTGCCGGCGCTCATCACCATCACGCTCGCAATCGGCGTGCAGCGCATGGCGCAGCGCAATGCCATTATTCGCCGCCTGCCGGCGGTCGAGACGCTGGGGTCCGTCTCGCGCATCTGTTCGGACAAGACGGGCACGCTGACCCTGATGGAGATGATGGTGACCTCCGCCGTGACGGCTGAAGCAGCCTACGCCGTCACCGGCGACGGCTACGCCGCCGAGGGCGAAGTCAGGGCCGATGGCAAGCCGCTCGCCGCCACGCCGGAAGTGCTCACGCTGATGGGCCGCGTGTCCTCGTTGTGCAACGACGCCGAGCTCTTCGAAGAGGACGGAAAATGGAAAGTGGAGGGCGACCCAACCGAGGGCGCTCTCTATCCGTTCGCCGCCAAGCTGGGCATGGACCGCGTCGCAGAGGGGCTCGCCGCACCGAGGATCGACGCGATTCCCTTCGAGTCCGAGCACAAGTTCATGGCGACGCTGAACCGTTCGGCGGACGGCGAGATGCTGCTGGTCAAGGGCGCGCCGGAAGTGATCCTCGACCACTGCGACCGGCAGCAGACGGCGACAGGCCCGGCGCAGCTCGATCGTGAGCATTTCGCCAGAGAGGGAGACCGGCTCGCCGCTCAAGGTGAGCGCGTGCTGGGGCTGGCATGGCTGCCGGCCCCTGGCCTCGCGACCGGCGGCCTTGGGCCACAGGACCTGCCGCGCAACCTCGTGCTTCTCGGCCTCGTGGGCCTCATGGACCCGCCGCGCAAGGAGGCAATCGATGCCGTGCGGGAATGCCACGGCGGCGGCATCCGCGTCACCATGATCACAGGCGACCACAAGATCACGGCAGCGGCGATCGCAAGAATGCTTGGCATTGGCGACGGCAAGACGGCCGTGTCGGGCGTCGAGATCGAGGCGATGAACGATGGGGCGCTGCAGGAATGTGTGCGCGACGTCGACGTCTTCGCCCGCGCCAGTCCCGAGCACAAACTGAGGCTCGTCAAGGCGATCCAGGCCAACCGGCAGGTTGTCGCCATGACCGGCGACGGCGTCAACGATGCGCCGGCACTCAAGAAGGCGGACATCGGAGTCGCGATGGGCATCAAGGGCACCGAGGTGACGAAGGAGGCGGCGGGGATGATCCTCGCCGACGACAATTTTGCGTCGATCTCCGCAGCGGTGAAGGAGGGCCGCACGGTCTACAACAACATCGAGAAGGCGATGCTCTTCCTGCTGCCGACCAATGTCGCCCAGGGCGCGGTGATCGCGGTTGCGATCCTGTTCGCCTTCACGCTGCCGATCACGGCGCCGCAGGTCCTGTGGGTGAACATGATCACCTCCGTGGCGCTCGGCCTGACCATTTCGTTCGAGCCACACGAGGCTGACGTCATGCGCCGGCCGCCGCGTGCAATCGATCGGCCGATCGTCACGCGCTTCGGGATCTGGCGCATCCTCTTCGTGGGCGCGGCGCTCGTGCTCTATACGCTGTCGACTTTCTTCTGGATGAAGGCGCAGGGCGCGTCGGACCAGATGGCGCGCACGGCGGCCGTCAACGCCATTACGCTGGGCCAGGTCTTCTATCTTCTCAACAGCCGGTACCTGCTCGATTCATCGCTATCCTTGCGCGCGCACATGGGCAATCGCTATCTCTGGTACGGAATAGCTGGTGTCGTGGTGCTGCAGCTCCTGTTCACCTATACGCTGCCATTCAATGCAGTCTTCGACACAGAGGGTCTGCCATGGTCGGCGTGGCTGTGGCTCGTCGGCGGAGGGTTCCTGTTTTTCCTCGTGGTGGAGATCGAGAAGCTCGTCATTCGACTCATACCCGCATTGAGAGGATTGGTGACCTCTCAGGAGGAAGGGGCGGGCAAGCCTCGGCGTTTGGCTTAGTGATGAATGGTGCCGCCGACATCCGCGCGCTGAGCCGCGCGGCATGCGGACCGGAGCTCGATCTGCACGCTGGTTGAGCGTCGAAACCGCGTCGAAGCCGGCAAACACCCGTCTATTCGCTCAATTGGCGCGCGGCGGCGTTTGATACGCTGTCAGTTCTCTAGCCGCGCCTGCGAATGCGGCGCATCTCTTTACGCGCGTAGTCCAGCGCACGCTCGAACGAACAGTCAATGGTGACGCACCGGCCGAACATCGTGATCGCGATCAGCATCGTGCTGGCCAGCGCGATTCTGGCGATTGCCGTATGGCTGCTGGCGCAGATGCGCGAAGACGCATTGCGGCGCGCTCAGGACTCCGTGTTCAATGTGTCGCTGCTGGTCGAGCGCGACGTATCGCGCAATCTGGAGATCTACGACCTGTCGCTGCGCGCGGTGATCGAAGGGCTGAAGCAGCCTGGCGTGCTGGACCTGAAGCCGGCCATCCGCCAGATGGTGCTGTTCGACGGCTCGGTCAGCGCGAAAGACATGGGTTCGGTGCTAGTGCTCGACGAGGCCGGCAACATCAGGTTCGATTCGCGCGCCTCTCCGCCGCGCCAGGTCAATCTCGCCGACCGCGATTACTTCAAGGTGCAGCGCGACTCGCCCGACGTCGGCCTGTATGTCAGCCATCCGTTCATCCCCAGGGCGACCACCAAGGAAGTCAGCATCGCGCTGAGCCGGCGCATCTCGCGCCCTGATGGCAGCTTTGGCGGCGTGGTGGTCGGCACGATGCGCCTCACTTATTTTCGCCGCCTGTTCGACGGGATGAAGCTTGGTCCCAGCGGATCGATGGCGCTGATGCTGACCGACGGCACGATGTTGATGCGGCGTCCTTACGATCCGAAAATCATCGGCATCAATCTGACTGGCACCGCCAACTATTCACGCTTCACGCAGCAGCCGAGCGGAGACTTCTTCGGCACGGCGGCGATCGACGGCGTCGAGCGCTGGTACGCGTTCCGTCATATCGACATGTATCCGCTGATCCTCGACGTCGCGCTGTCCACCCACGATATCTACATCGAATGGCGGCGGCGCGCGTGGATCATCGGCTCGCTGATCGCCGCGCTCGACGTGACGATCATCGCGTTGGCCGTCCTCTTCTCGCAGCAAATGAGCCGTCGTCTCGCGGCCGAGAACGAGTTGCGTGAACTGGCGCGCACCGATGGGCTGACCGGCCTGAACAATCGCCGCAGCTTTCAGGAACGGGTGGACGAGGATTGGCGTCGTGCGCAGCGCAACGCGTGGCCGCTGTCGATGCTGTTGATCGACGTCGACAGTTTCAAAGGCTTCAATGATCTGTACGGCCATTCGGCAGGCGACGACGCGTTGATCGACGTGGCGCGTCGTATCGCGCAGAACGTGCGGCGTCCAGGCGACATGGCGGCGCGCTACGGCGGCGAAGAGTTCGCCGTGCTGCTGCCGGATACGGACGAAGCCGCCGCGGTGCATATCGCCGAGCGGATTCGAGCGGCGGTGCAGGGGCTGCAGCGTCGCCACGTGGCGAGTTCGCATCATGTGCTGACCGTGAGCATTGGCGTCGCCACGGCGCGCGACCAGCTCATTCAGAACAGCCGCGCGCTGATCAATGCCGCCGACGGAGCGCTTTACGATGCGAAGGACGCGGGCCGTAACCGTGTGATGTGCTATCGCGCCACCACCGTACACGTGGCGGCCCGCGAGGCCGGCGAGGCGAGTACAGCGCCGGACACCGAAGTACGCAACGCCGGCTGACTCCACAGTAGCCCCAGCCAGGGACCACACCGCATGCGTTCCCAGCCGCACCCATTTGCCGTACCCAGCGACGAAGCTGCGGGCTCGGGGCCGCCTCGATAAAACAACCTGGTAGCCCCGTCGGCACGGCGCCTGCCGACCCGCTTTTCGCCACGCTTGCCAGGCCCAAAGGCACTCCGTACACTCGCGCGTATTTGCCGGAGCACGCGGTTTTGCGCGCCGTCCGGCACACATCACGCCGAACAGAGGAGAACCCCCGCAATGGCCGCTTCGTATTTCCCCCGCTGGCGCCGCCAGCCTGTCGCCGCCGAGGGCAGCATCGTCGGCATCGACGAGCGCCTCGCCTGGCCCCAGATGTTTGCGATGGGCATTCAGCACGTGGTCGCGATGTTCGGTGCGACGGTGCTCGCGCCGTTGCTGATGGGTTTCGATCCTAACCTGTGCATTTTCATGTCGGGGATCGGCACGCTGTTGTTTTTCGTGCTGGTGGGCGGCCGCGTGCCGAGCTATCTCGGCTCGAGCTTCGCGTTCATCGGTCTGGTGATCGCGGTGACGGGGTACGGCGGGCACGGTCCGAATCCGAACATTCCGGTGGCGCTGGGCGGGATCATCGCGTGCGGTGTGGTGTACGCGATCATCGGCGCGATCGTGTCGGCGGTCGGCACCGGCTGGATCGAGACGCTGATGCCGCCGGTGGTGACGGGGGCGATCGTCTGCGTGATCGGCTTGAACCTCGCGCCGATCGCGGTGCATGGCGTGAGCGGCAACAGCTTCGATTCGTGGATGGCGCTGGTGACGGTGTTGTGCGTAAGCGCGGTCGCGGTGTTTGCGCGCGGCATGCTGCAGCGGCTGCTGATCCTGATCGGCCTGCTGATGGCCTATGTGATCTACGCGATTGTCACGAACGGTCTCGGCATGGGCAAGCCGATCGACTTCTCGATCGTCGCGAACGCCGCGTGGTTCGGCATGCCGCACTTCACTGCGCCGGTCTTCGACCCGCATGCGATGACCCTGCTTGCGCCGATCGCGGTGATCCTGGTCGCGGAGAATCTCGGCCACATCAAGGCGGTGAGCGCGATGACCGGTCAGAACCTCGACCGCTATATCGGCCGCGCGTTCATCGGCGACGGACTCGCGACCATCGTGTCCGGCTTCGCCGGCGGCACCGGCGTGACGACGTATGCCGAGAACATCGGCGTGATGGCCGTCACGAAGATCTACTCGACGCTGGTGTTCGTGATCGCGGCGCTGATCGCGCTCGTGCTGGGTTTCTCGCCGAAGTTCGGCGCGGTGATCCAGACCATTCCGGGACCGGTGCTGGGCGGCGTGTCGATTGTCGTGTTCGGGTTGATCGCGGTGACCGGCGCGCGCATCTGGGTCGTCAACAAGGTCGACTTTTCCAACAACCGCAACCTGATCGTTGCCGCCGTGACGCTCGTGCTCGGCGCTGGCGACTTTTCGTTGAAGCTCGGTGGCTTTGGGCTCGGTGGGATCGGCACCGCGACGTTTGGCGCGATCATTCTGTACGCACTGCTGAGAAGGAAGCCGGCGCAAGGGCCGGTGGCCTGATCGTGTTCAGTGACCGGCGGCGCTGGCGTTACCCCGTTCATGATGGGCAAACGCTCACCGCCGCCAGTACCGCACATGGTGCGCTATCCCCTGCGCGCCGTTAGCGCTGTCTCCGACAAATCCACCTCGCGCATCAGCTTGTTCAAGGTCTCGTCGTTGATCGTCTGACTGCTGCGTAGCGCCAGCAGCGCCTTGCGCTCGGCGCGCATCGCCGCGAGCTTCATCCTGAACTCCAATGCATCGGCGCGGCGCGCGAGTTCGCGCGGTGCCTGCTCTTCTTCGAGCGTTGCCAAGCGGCGCCGATACACGTCCATCACCCGTGCGGTGACGTCCGCCGCGTACGCCGAGGCGGATTCATCCAGGTTCGCGCACTCGGTATTGTGCACCTGGTCGACCGCGCGAATCGCGGCTTGCGCGGCCAACGTGCGCGCGTGCGCCTCTTCTGCGGCATGCGGGTCCTTGCCGCGCCGCCAGCCGCGTAGCAGCACCGGCAACGTCACCACCGCCACCAGCAACGACAGCAGAATCACGCCCGAGGCGATGAAAATCGCCTGATCGCGGCCCGGCAGCGGCGCGCCATCCGGCAACGACACCGGCAGCGACAGCACGCCCGCCAGCGTCACCGCGCCGCGCACACCGGCGACTGTCGTCACGGTCACCATGCGCCAGCCCGGCACCGCATTCGTCACGCCGTGCTTCGCGGCGCTGCGACTCGAGAACCAGCGCAGCAGCCACACCCATACGAAGCGCATCGCGTACAAAGCGGCGGTCATCGCGACGATGTAGCCGATCAGCAGTCCGACCCTTGCGTCGCTGATTTCGTGCGCGTCGAGCAGCGCACGGCCGAGAATGTGCGGAAACTGCAGTCCCAGCAGAATGAACACCATGCCGTTGAAGACGAATTCGATCATCGTCCACGTGATGTTGGCGCGCACGCGCGACGCCACCGACCCCGCATTCGCCACGTTCGCGTAGTTCATCATCATGCCGGCGGAGACGGCGGCCAGAATGCCCGACAACTCGAAGTGCTCGGCGCTCAGATAGGCGGCGAACGGAATCAGCAGCGTCATCACGACGCCGGGCGAGGGATCGTCGCTTTCCGCGAGACCCAGCAAGCGGGTCGACACGAAGCTGAACAGCGCGCTCACGGCCGCGCCTACCGCGAGGCCGCCCACGGCGATGATCACAAAACTGATGGAGGCGTCGCGCAGCGAAAATACGCCGGTCAACGCCGCAGCGATTGCGAACTTCAACGCAACCAGACCCGACGCGTCGTTCATCAACGCCTCGCCTTCGAGGATATGCATCAGCCGGCCTGGAATCCTGTTCTTGCCGACGATGCCGCTGAGCGCCACCGCATCGGTCGGCGACAACACGGCGGCGAGCGCGAACGCGACCGGCAGCGAGATCGACGGCACCAACGCGTGCGCGAAATAGCCCACCACCAGCACCGTCACGAACACGAGGCCAAGCGCGAGCATCAGGATCGCTCTGCGCGCCATGAAGAACTCGCGCTTGGGGATGCGCCAGCCGTCCGCGAACAGCAGCGGCGGGATGAACAGCACCATGAAAATTTCCGGATTGAAGGTGACGTGCAAGCCGAGTTTCGGCCACGCGAGCAGCGCGCCGATTGCAATCTGCACGAGCGGCAACGGCAGCTTGACCGGCAGTGTGCGGGTCAGGATGCCTGAAGCGGCAACGGCCAGCAGCAGAATCAAGACGGTAAGAACAATGTCCATCGGTCTATTCGTGGGGATATGGCGGGAGATATGCAGGGGATTTTCGACGCTGCCACCGCGTGGCCTTCGTGTGATGCAAGGCCAGAGTGTAGCCCGACGACGCGCGGCGCAATCATGAGCCCAGCATGACGGCGATGCGCGGTGGCGATGCACGGGGACCGGGCTGAAGGCTCAGGCGCGCACCGCGACGGTGCGTGCTACGCACGCACGCGGCGCATCGGCCGTTTCGCCGGTGCGGTCTTTCGAACTTATTTCAGTCGAATGTGGGTCAGCGTGCGCATGGAGCTTGCTTAAGCTGTAACGATGACGCACATTTTAGAAACGGCGCCGAGGTGGTTCGCTTCCGTGTTCATACCGGGCCGGCTCTTGCCTGAGAGGACTGCATGACGATTGCGCAGCAGGATAGGACGCACAGCGCGCCGCATGGCTTCGATGTCGAGATGACGTCGGGCCTCCAACGTTATTCGGTGCAACATGGCGAACTGACGCTGACCAGCGTGTTTCAGCCGATCTTCAGCCTGTCGCATATGCGGGCGGTCGGCTACGAAGGATTGCTGCGTGCGCGCGATGCGCTCGATCGCACCGTGTCGGCGCTCGACGTATTCGGCGAGGCCGCGCGTCTGGGCGACGTGTTGCACATGGACCGGCTCGCGCAGACGTTGCATCTGGAAAACTTCAAGGTGCTCGGCGTCGAGCACGAATGGCTGTTCCTGAACGTGCATCCCGACGCGCTCACCGATCCGTATCACGCCGCCGCGCTGCTGGCCAATCTGCGCCGGCTCGACCTGCCGTCACGGCGCATCGTGCTCGAAGTGCTCGAGCAGGGAGCCGAAGACCTCGAGCGTCTCGCCGACTCGGTGCGCCAGTTCCGCGAGCGCGGCTTTCTGATCGCACTCGACGACTTCGGCGCGGGGCACTCGAACGTCGAACGGATCTGGCAACTGAATCCCGATATCGTGAAGCTCGATCGCATCATGCTGTCGCACGCGGCCCATCGTGCCGATATGGCGGCGATTCTGCCCGGCCTCGTCACGCTGCTGCATGAAGCGGGCAAACTGGTGCTGATCGAAGGGGTAGAAACGGAGCATGAAGCGCAGATGGCGCTCGCCTGCAATGCCGACTTCGTACAGGGCTTTTTCTTCGGCCGACCGAGCCCCGGCGCGGTCGACGCGGAGCACGCGGCCGTTTGCATCGGCGAAGTCACCGAGCGTTATCGCGAGCAGGCGCAAGCGCGCGAGCGCCGCAAGGCGAGCCGTCTCGCGCCGTACCTGCGGGCCTTCGAGCGCGCCGCGGAGCGGCTTGCCGCGGGCGAGTCGCTCGAAGAGGTGTGCTGGAATTTTCTCGCGCTAGACCATGCCGCGCGCTGTTTCCTGCTCGACGCGAAGGGCCGGCAGGCTGGCCGCAATGTCGTGTTACGCGCCGATCGCGCGGCACGTGAAACGCGCTTTCTGCCGCTCGTCGACGCGCAAGGGGCGAGCTGGCTGCGTCGTCCGTATTTCCGCGACGCGATCAATGCGCCGGAACGCGTGCATGTGACGCGTCCGTATCTGTCGATCAACGAGGCGTTGCCGTGCGTCACGCTGTCGGTCGCGACGCGCGTCGGCGAGAAGACCTGCGTGTTGTGCGGCGATATCGACTGGGAGGACGAAGAGCGGTTCTGAGATGATGTCGTTTTTAACGACATCTGGCGCCGCTCATGTCCGTTCTACTCGAAGTCATTGCCACGACCGTTGCCGATGCGCGCGTCGCCGCGCAAGCGGGCGCCGACCGCATCGAACTCGTCACCGCGCTGGGCGAGGGCGGCCTGACGCCAAGCGTCGGTTTGATCGAGGCAGTCGTGGCGGCCGTCGGAATTCCGGCGGCCGGCGTACCGGCGGCCGGCGTACCGGTGAACGTGATCGTGCGACCGCATGGCCGTTCGTTCGTGTACGACCCAGACGACTTCACGGTGATGCTGCGCGACGTGCGCGCGGTCAAAGCGGCGGGTGCGAATGGAATCGTGATCGGCATGCTGGACGCCAACGGCGAGATCGACCGTGAAGGGCTCGCGCGTGCGATCGATGCGGCCGATGGTCTGCCGATCACCTTCCATCGCGCGTTCGATGAAGCGCGCGATCTGCACAAAGCGCTCGACGTGCTGCTCGGTTTCGATGCCGTGACGAATGTGCTGACGTCGGGCGGAAAGTCATCGGCATTGCACGCGGAAGCCGCGCTTGGCGCACTGGTGCGGCAAGCAGCCGGGTCGCACTGCACGGTGCTGGCCGGTGCGGGTTTGACGGTCGATGCGGTCGCGGGCTTCGTGAGCAGAACGCAGGTCGAAGCCGTGCATTTCGGTTCGGGCGTTCGCGTGGACAGCAACGCTCTCGCGCCCGTCGATGCAGAGAGGGTCAGGCAGGTGAGGGCGCGGCTGGACGCAGCACGGCGTAGCTGAATCGTCGCGCAGGAAAAAAGCCGCTTCGGGAGGAACACGAAGCGGCTTTGTCCTCTTGCTTTGTCCTTCTTCTACCGCGCACCAAGTCGCATCTTTCGCCTGCACACAACGACTTCGCGACCACCTGCAACTACTTCGCGACCACCACCGGGATGCCGCGCAACTGACCCGCGCCCTTCATCTCTTCCAGCGATTTGCGCACCGACGCGCCGGTCGCCGCGTCGATCTGCAAGCGTGCCGCCAGTTCGCGTTCACCGCGCTTCACACCCGCCAGATTCGCCAGCTTCACGTGGCCATAGCCGCGCACCCGCGCATGCAGATCGGCGAGCTTCGCGACGTCTTCCAGATTGTTCGCGTCGAGTTTCGCGAGCGCACGCTGTAACGTGGTTTCGTAGTCGCTGGCGAGTTCGCGTTCCATCTTGCGCTCCAGCGTGCGGCCGAACGGATCGAACGGTGTAGCGCGCAGCACGCGCCATTTCGCCAGCATGCCGAGGACCGGCCACAGCCATTGACCATAGGTCTTCTTGGCCGGAGCGATGCCCGCTTGCGTGCGCGTGAGCGTCGGCGGGGCGAGGTTGAATTTGATGCCGAAGTCCTTGCCGGCCACCCCTTCGAATTGCGCTTCGAGCGCCTCACGAAACGCCGCGTCGGTATGCAGACGCGCGACTTCATATTCATCCTTCACCGCGAGCAAACGATAGAACGTGGTGGCGAGCGCGTGCGTCACGCGCTCGCTCGCCGGATCCACGGCGGTTTCAGCGCGGCGTGCCGCGTCGACCAACGCGCGATAACGCTTCACGTACGCAGCACCGCCGTAGGTCTGCAGACGCCCTTCGCGATGCGCGATCAGTTCGTCGAGCGTGTCGACGCGCACGCTCTGTTTCGCCGGATGGCGCGCTTGCCATAGCGATTCGAGCGCGGCCGGAGCGGCGGCGGCCATCCGGCCGATCGAGAACGCCAGCTGGTTCATCTGCACTGCGACGTTGTTCAATTCGATCGCGCGCATCATCGCGGCGAACGACACCGGCACCAGACCGAGTTGCCACGCGTAACCGAGCATCAGGATGTTCGCGCCGATCGTGTCGCCGAGAAAGCGCGTGGCGAGCGCCTGCGCATCGCACGTCGACATGCGCTCGGGTCCCGCCGCATGACGCATCTTGTCGATCAACGCATCGGCGTGCAGCGTCGCGTCCGGGTTTTGCACGAAGGCCGCGTTCGGAATGGCGTGTGTGTTGACGACGATGCGCGTGCGTCCGTGACGCACCGTTTGCAGCGCGTCGGCGCTCGCGCCGACCACCATGTCGCAGGCGAGCAGCACGTCGGCCTGTTGCGTGTCGATGCGCACCTGGTTGAGCCACTCGTCGCGTGCGGCGAAGCGCACGAACGACAGCACCGAGCCGCCCTTTTGCGCGAAGCCCATGAAGTCCAGCACCGACGCGCTCTTGCCTTCCAGATGCGCGGCCATGCTGATCAATGCGCCGACCGTCACCACGCCCGTGCCGCCGACGCCGGTCACCAGGATGTCGTACGGCGCGGCATCGAGATGCGTGGCGGGCACCGGCAACGCGTCGACCTGCGCGGCCAGCGCCTGCGGATCGAATGCGACGCCCGCGGCTTTTTTCAGCTTGCCGCCTTCCACCGTGACGAAGCTCGGGCAGAAGCCGTTCACGCACGAGTAGTCCTTGTTGCACGACGATTGATCGATGCGGCGCTTGCGCCCCAAGGCCGTCTCGACCGGTTCCACCGACAGGCAGTTCGACTGCACGCCGCAATCGCCGCAGCCCTCGCAGACTTCCTCGTTGATGAAGAGGCGCTTGTCGGGATCGGGGAACTCGCCTTTTTTGCGGCGCCGCCGTTTTTCCGCCGCGCAAGTCTGGTCGTAGATCAGCACGGTCACGCCGTCGATGTCGCGCAACTGGCGCTGCACGGTGTCCAGTTCGCCGCGATGGTGGAACGTCGTGCCCTTCGGAAAGAGATCGTGATGGCCGTCGTATTTCTCCGGTTCATCGCTGACCACGACGAAGCGCGACACGCCTTCGGCTTCCACCTGACGCGCGATCTGCGGCACCGAGATGCTGCCGTCGACCGGCTGGCCGCCGGTCATCGCAACCGCATCGTTATAGAGAATCTTGTACGTGATGGTGGCGTTCGCGGCGACCGCCTGGCGGATCGCGAGAATGCCGGAGTGAAAGTAGGTGCCGTCGCCGAGGTTCTGGAACACGTGACGCGTTTTCGTGAACATCGAATGCGCGGCCCAGTCCACGCCTTCGCCGCCCATCTGGATCAGGCCGGTGGTGTCGCGCTCCATCCACGACGCCATGAAGTGACAGCCGATCCCCGCCTGCGCGATCGACCCTTCGGGCACCCTGGTCGACGTGTTGTGCGGGCAGCCCGAGCAGAAATACGGCGTGCGCTTCACGCTATCGGCGGCGTTCGAGAGGATTTGCGGCGCCACCAGATCGACCACGCGTTCGCGGCGATCGAGCGCCGGCTTGTGCTTCGCGAGCCAGCTCGCGAACACGGGCAGCACGCGCGACGGCCGCAATTCGCCAAGCGACGACAGCAGCAGCGTGCCGTCTTCGGCATGCTTGCCGACGACGATCGGCCGCGTGCCTTGCGTGCGGTTGTAGAGATAGTCCTTGATCTGCTGTTCGATGACCGGACCCTTCTCCTCGATCACGAGCACTTCGGACAGGCCGGCGACGAACGCGTCGATGCGCGTCATTTCCAGCGGGAACGACAGGCCGACTTTGTAAATGCGCACGCCGGCCGCGTCGAGGTCGGCGACCGTCAGATCGAGCCGCCGCAGCGTTTCCATCAGATCCAGATGCGCCTTGCCGCACGTGACGATTCCCACGTTCGCGTGCGGGCTCGGCGCGATCCATTTGTCGATGCTGTTCACGCGTGCGAAGTGACGCACGGCGTCGAGCTTCGCGTGCAGCCGCGCTTCGATTGTCAGGCTCGGCAGATCGGGCCAGCGGTTGTGCAACCCACCGGCAGATGCTTCGAAGTCCTGAGGAACGGCCCAGTGGGTTTGCAGCGTGTCGAGATCGACCGTCGAGCCTGATTCGACCGTTTCGGAGATCGCCTTGTAGCCGACCCACGCACCAGAAAAGCGCGACAACGCCCAGCCGTACAGACCGAACTCAAGCATGTCGGCGATGTTCGACGGATTCACCACCGGCATGTGCCACGCCATCATCGCGAAGTCGCTCTGATGCGGCATCGACGACGATACGCAGCCGTGGTCGTCGCCCGCCACCACCAGCACGCCGCCGTGCGGCGACGAGCCGTACGCGTTGCCGTGCTTCAGCGCATCGCCCGCGCGGTCCACGCCTGGCCCCTTGCCGTACCACATCGCGAACACGCCTTCGACGGTGCGCTCCGGGTCCGCTTCCACCCGCTGCGTGCCGAGCACGGCGGTGCCGCCGAGTTCTTCGTTGATCGCGGGCAGGAAGCGGATGTCGTTCGACGCGAGCAGCTTGTTCGCTTTCCACAACTGCTGATCGACCATGCCAAGCGGCGAGCCGCGATAGCCGCTGATGAAGCCGGCGGTGTTCATGCCGCGCATCTTGTCGAGCGCGCGCTGCATCAACACGAGGCGCACCAGCGCCTGGGTGCCGGTCAGGAAGATCCGGCCGCGCGTTGCGGTGAGATTGTCGGACAGCTTGTAGTCGGCGAGTGCGGGCGTGCCGTCGATGGGCAGGCGAGCGGTCATGGGCGAGTCTCCATTGTTTTGCGTCCGCGTGCCATGGTGAGGACCACCATCCAAAGTGACGCCGCGGAAGAGACTCTATTTTTTAGCGCCGATTGGAGTGTTTTCTTTCTACTTTGCGTGGCGGTTCGCAAATGGGCGCGAAGAGGCGCGCGTTTCGATCAGGTTTTGAGGCGGATTTACCACGTGGCCGCGAGGGTGCGGGTATGCCCTGGGGCGTCCCGGCGTCCGTGCGGAGAACATCCGCTGATACAGCCTAGCCCACCGCCGCCTTATCCACCGCCTTCGTCTGCACTGGTGCCGCGTCGAGCGGTACGATCTCGTCGAAGTGCGAATAGTCGATGTGGCTCACGCCGTCCTGCTCGCTCATGATGTCGACGAAACGGTATTGCCAGAAGATCTGATCGCAGGTCCACAGGTGACGCGCCTGCATGGTTTGCGAAGTCGATTCGTCGACCCCTTCGAGCGTGAGCAGCAGCGATGCGTCGCGGCCTTTGAGCGTCTCGGCGGTCTCGCCGAACAACGGACTGCTTTCGTCGATGATGTGCATCAGCGTCCAGCCCAGCTTGAACACCGGATGCTGATCGCGCACCAGCGTGAGGTCGTAGAGCTTGCGCAGTGTAAAGCCTTCGGCTGAGGTTTCCTGGCGCAGAATGCGCAGGTTCGCGCGGGCTTCGGCAATCACGTTCTGGCGCGCGTTGGCTGAGCGCACCATCAGCGTCATGCGGCCGTCGAGCGGCCGGATGACCGCGTAGCGGGCGAACATGATCTTCGCGTGCGGGCGCGAAAAACGCGCGAAGATCAGCCCCGTCGCCAACGCGATGCCGGACATGCCGACGAAGATTTCGAGCGTCGCGATCCAGTGCGCGTAGACGGTTTGCGGATGCATGTCGCCATACCCGACCGTCGCGAGCGTTTCGACGCTAAAGAAAAACGCGCCGGCGAACCCCGCCGGAAACTGATTGGCAATCGGCGCGTTGCCGAGCATGTAGAGCGCGGCGAACGTGGTGTTGAGCAACAGGAACAGCCCCGCGAGCGACGCGAAAAACGTCGGCCAGCGAACCACCAGGGCGCGGTGATAAAGATCCTGCCAGAGCGGTGTCGGCATGCCATGCGCGATGACCACGCGATCGTCCAGACGCATTTCGCGGCTGCCGCGCGCACGACGCTTGCGCGCGCTTGCTTCGGCCTCGCCGATGCCCGAAAAACGGTCTGACGGTTCAGTAGCCATCGCGTGCTCTGGGAGAGGAAAACGCGCAAAGCGTAGCATGCCGCCTCGCTCGCGGAAGCTGATTTTCAGCGGCAGGGGCGGCGGCCAAAGCGGCGTGTTCACGCCTGCAGCGGTTGCGTGCCGCGCGAGCGTTCATGCACAAATCGTCCGCGTGCCGCGTACACGCGCTGTGGTGTGTCGCGTTGCACACGTGGCGCCGGGTGGCACCGGGTGCCGTCGTGTGCGTTCGAAAAGCGCGTGCGCCTCGCGTCTACGGAAATGCGCGGGGCTTGGGAATGCCGGCGCCGTGTTCGATGTCGTCGACCGCTCGCTGATGGGCGCTCGCGATCGCTTCGGCTTCGTCGGCATAGCCGTCGTCGCCGCCGACCGTGGTCCACGATTTGACGGCTTTCTCGCGATGGCGGATTTCGTATTCCGCGTCCCAGCGAGCGCCGTTGAGTTCGAGTGGGCGGACGTGTATCGAGTACACGCCGTAGAAGAAGATCTGCTCAGTCATGATCGACTCCCGCCAGTTGCTTCTGGATGGATAGCACGGTGCGGCATGCACGGTGCCGGTCTGCCTACAGTTCGATTTCCCCGAGGATGCGATGAGCGAGCGCTTTGGCTTCCTCGAGGGCTTCCTCCGCCGTCGATGAAGTGGCGTCCACTTCGTAGAGCGTAGTTTCCTGATCGGTGCTGGGTTCGCCTTCGTCACGCGTGAGAACGACCACGCCCTGCCAGGTATCGCGCTGGACTTCTCTTGCCGAGGCCGTGGCCGTGTAGATGCCTTTGGTGTAGGTGATGTCCTCCATGGCCTCGCTCCTTGTTCCAAAGGTTCCGTTCAGTTCATCCTAGCACGATGATGGAGGTTCGGTTCTGCGTCACGCGGCGCTCCATGTCGTGACTATGCGCGCCGCACAAGGCAGGACAGTTACAGCAGCGCGACGACCTCATCCAGCGTCGGCGCATGCGCGCCGGCGTGCCGGCAGGCGGCCGCGCCGGCGGCCAGCGCAAACGCCAGATGTTCGGGCCAGGCTCGCTGCGCAGCGGTCATCAGGCTGAACAACAGACCGCCGATCGACGCGTCGCCTGCGCCCACGGTATCGACCACCTCGATGCGGGGCGGGCGCGCCTCGACCACCAGCGTGCCGTCGATCAGCATCGCCGACTCCGGTCCGCGCGTGACCATCACGGTGGCGGCCGGATTCATCGAGCGCAGTTGCGTGAGAGCGGCGGCTTCGTCGTCGGTCTTGAACAGCAGGCGCAGATCTTCGTCGGATACCTTGATCAGATCGGCGAGCGCGGCCATTCTTCGCAGCGTTGGCTCGTAGCCGTGCTCCATCAGATTCCGGTAGTTCGGATCGAAACTGATCTTCACACCGCGCGCACGCAACTCGGCCGCCAACGCCGCAAGCGTATCGCCGAGCGGTTGCCGCACGAGGCTGATGCAACCGAAGTGCGCCCACTTCACGTGGCCCATCCACCCCGCCGGCAAATGTGCCGGGTCGAAGGCGAGGTCGGCGCCGTTCTCGCCCATGAAAAAGTACGCGGGCGGATGTGTCTGGTGAACGATCGCGAGCAGCGGCGGGCGCTCGACGCGCTGCATGAAGCGCATGTCGAGACCCGCGGCGACGCTCGCGTGCCACAGGTCGTCGGAGAAATTGTCGACGCCGAGCGACCCGGCGCACGCGGTCGGCAAGCCGAGCCGCGCGACGCAGCGCGCCACGTTCCAGCCGGCGCCGCCGGGACGCGACAGCCATTGCGACGCGCCGGTCCGCACGAGGTCGGTGAGGATGTCGCCGGCGGAAACGAAGAGGGGGAATTCGGGGCTTGCGCTGAGGTTGCTCATTCTGTTTTCTCCGCTGATTCGGACACGATGGCCGCGCCGTCGGGCAGTGCGTGAGCCAGTACCTCGTAGCACGCGCCCATCGTGTGATAGTCGGTCTTGCCGGCCGGGCTCTTTGCGTCGCTGTACTTACGGTTGTCGCAGGTGAGGATGCGATACCACGCGCCATGCTTGTGATCGACGAAGTGTGACCAGCTATAACGCCAGATCTCGTCGTACCAGTCCCAGAAACGTTCGTTGCCGGTGCGCCTCGCGAGCAGCGCGGCCGTCGCCAGGGTTTCGGCCTGCACCCAGAAATACTTGTCGTGGTCGCACACCGTGCCGTCCGGGCCGAAGCCGTAGTAGAGGCCGCCGTGATCTTCGTCCCACGCGTGCGTCATCGCGACGTCGAACAGCTCGATTGCGCGCGGCAGCAGCCACGGCAACGGACGGAAGCGCTCGAGAATCAGCAGCAGCTTCGCCCATTCGGTCTGATGCCCAGGCTGGAAGCCCCAGGGGCGGAAGATGTTCGAACTGTCTTCCTCGTTGTAGTGCCAGTCGACCGACCAGTCCGCGTGAAAATGCTCCCACACCAGACCTTGCGACAGCTTCGCCTGCCGCAGCGTGATATTCGACGCCACGCGTTCCGCGCGATCCAGGTAGACGAGATGGCCGGTTGCTTCGTGCGCGGCCAGCAGCGCCTCGGTGGTGTGCATGTTCGCGTTCTGCCCGCGATACGAGCTGACCCGCCATTCGGGCGAGGCATCGTCGGCATAGAGGCCGGCGGCGGGGTCCCAGAAGCGGTGCTCCATCAACTCGAAGGTCGCACCGATCATCGGCTTCGCTTCTTCGATGCCGGCCATCGCCGCGTGCGAATACGCGAGCAGCACGAACGCGAGGCCGTAGCAGTGGCGCGTCGCATCGAGCGTGTGCTTTTTGCCGTCGCACCATTCGAGTTCCCAGTCATAGCCTTCTTGCTGCGAGTCCCAATGCGCTTCGTGCAGGAACCGCAAACCGTGGCGCGCATACTCGAGATGCTGCGGGTCGCCGAACTGGCGATACGCCATCGCGTAGTTGAAGACATAGCGGCAGCTGCTCACCAGGTGTCGCGTGGTTTTGTCGTAGACCGAACCGTCGTCGCGCAAGAAATGGAAGAAGCCGCCGCTCGGGTCGAACACATTGGGCGCGTAAAAGCGCAGCGTGTCCTGCACGTGCGCGAGCAGAAAATCGCGGCTGCGGAAACTGTCGACGGGCGGCACCGGGCTGGCGTCGTTGGCAGGGTGAAGCGGATCGGTTTGCGTCATGGCATTTTCACCAAAGTGCTGGCACGGGCAATGAGTTGAACGGGCAGACGGATTTCCAGTTCGGCGGGTGCGTCCTCAAGCAGCAGTTCGACGCCGCGCCGGCCGAGCGCTTCCTTGTCGACCGCAATGGTCGACAGCGGCGGCGTGGCGTGGGCGGCAGCGGGGATGTCGTCGAAGCCGATGATCGCGATGTCCTCGGGCACGCGCAGGCCGCGTGCGAGGCACGCGCGCAGCGCGGCGAGCGCGGCGGCGTCGTTGTACGCAAACACCGCATCGGGGCGCGGGCCCGGCGCGTCGAGCAACCGGTGCATCGCGCGTGCCGCGCCGCTGTCGGGGTCGAGGCCGGCGTCGACGGTTACTTCCAGCGACGGGTCGAACAGCAGCCCCGCTTCGAAAAACGCGCGCCGGTAGCCGAGCGCGCGCTGCGCGATGCTGAAGTGCGCGAGCGAGCCGCCGATGAAAGCGACACGTTTGCGCTGCTGGTCAAACAGATGCCGCATCGCGAGCGTGGCGCCCGCGGCATTGTCGAGATTCACCGAGCGCAGACCGGGCGCCCACAGATCGATCAGCACGAGCGGACGTTGCATCGCTACCAGCGTGGTCAGCGTCTCCGGCTCGACGAAGCCGGCAATCGCCACCGCGTCCGGTGCGTGCAGGCGCAACTGCTGGATCACGTCTTCGGTGGGGCCGGCGGTCAGCACGGACGGCACGATGCCGCGTTCGCGGCACGCGTCTTCCACGCCGTGCAGCACATGCGAAAAGAACGGACTGACGGCGAAATTGTTGTGCTGACGGTGCAGCAGGAAGGTCAGGCGGCGAATGCGCGGACGCAACTGGCCAGCGTCGTAACCGAGCTGCCGCGCCGCTTCGACGACGCGCTCGCGGGTGGCCTCGGACAGACCAGGCTGGTTCTTCAGCGCGCGTGAGACGGTGCCGATCGACACGCTCGCCGCGCGGGCGACGTCGCGGATGGTGGTGGCCATCGAATCAGGCGGTCGCGCGAGTGCGGCCGCACGGTGGTTGGGTTCGGGCGATTGTATAGTAAAACGCTGCTAAAACCGCCCGTAAAACCGCCGTCAGACACCCGTAAATACCCGTATATATTGATATTGTTCTAGATTATGTTGTTTAGTAAAACAGCTAAACAAAGGTCATCATCGTGCGTTGGGGGTTCAGTCTGCGGACACCGGCGCGACGTCGGTCTGGCCTCGCAACAACGCCGCGCTTTCATCGGCGTCGATCAGCACGAAGCCACTCGGCTCGTGCTTCGCGCGGCGCTTCGCCAGCGCCGCGACGGACGCGATCTGCTGGCTGTTGTAGAGCCACGGTTCGCCGGCAGGTTCGACCCGCACGCAGCCAATCGCCATCGTCACGAAACCGAAAAAGGTCGGATTGCCGCGGCGGTCTTCGCCGTGGATACCGCCCGCAAGCCGATCGGTCGGTGCGTAAAAGCGCTGCACGCCCTCGTTGAACAGATGGATCGCGCGTAGCGCGCGCTCGCGCCAGTCGTCGCTCTGGAACAGGATCAGGAAGTCGTCCCCGCCGACGTGCCCGAGAAAGTCGCGGGTCGGCTCGCACACGTCGGCGAGCACGGCGGCGGCGAGTTTCAGCACTTCGTCGCCCTGCCAGTAGCCGTACTGATCGTTGAACGGCTTGAAGTGGTTCAGGTCGACGTAGCACGCATAGAAGCCCGCGTCGTTGCCGAGCAGGCGAGCAATGTGCGAACTGATCGGAATGTTGCCCGGCAGGAAGGTCAGCGGGTTCGCGTAGCGCGCCGCTTCGATGCGTACTTCGGTGACGGCGCGCACGAGGTTCTCGCCGGTGCCGAGGCCGGCGTACTTGCCGTTGTCGGTGATCACGAAACCGTCGGCGAGATAGCGTTGGTCGTCGCTCGCCAGCAGCTTGGCCATCTGTTCGACGGTCATGGATTTCTCGATGACGACCGGCGACGCGTTGGCGAACTGCAGGCACGGGCGCTTGCCGAACAACTCGCGGTGATACGGCAGCGCGTAGCGATCCATGAAGCTGCGCCGGTTGATCAGCGCGACCGGTTCGTCGTCTTCGACCACCGCGACCGCGTGCAGGTCCGGCAGGCGGTTGAACAGTTCGAGCACGTCGTTGTTGGTGGCTTGACGCGGCAGCGCGGGTGCGTGCACCAGCATCTTCGCCGAAGCCATGCCGCCCGACGACGACGCGCTGTGCACCGTGCGCGTGGCCTCCGGAAACACGGCGATATGACCTGCCCGCAGCGCGTCGCGTGCGTCATCCGTCACGCTGCGCGCCGGCTGCGCACGCGGACGGCCGAAGAAGTAACCCTGTCCGCAGCCGATCCCCATGTCGCGCACCACGATCAGATCCGCTTCGTTTTCGATGCCTTCGGCCACCAGTTGCGCGCCGCTTGCGTGGGCAAAGTGCTGCATCGCGCGCACGGCCTCGAACTTGAGCGGATCGCTGGCGATGTCGTGGATGAAGAAGCGGTCGATCTTCACGACGTCCGGTTGCAGTTTCACCCAAAGACTCATGCTGGCGTTCGCGGTGCCGTAGTCGTCCAGTGCGAACTGCGCGCCGGCTGTGCGCAGCGCCGCGATCACCGGCAGGAAACTCGCGACATCCAGAATCGTGCTCTGCTCGGTCAACTCGATCACGATCCGCCGCGGATCGACGCCCCGCTGACGCAGCAGTGCGAGCGTGTCGTCGCGTGCATCGGTCAGTTGGCGCATCGCGCCGGCGCTGAAATTGAGGAACAGCTTGCCGTCGAAATCGAGCTTAGCGAACGCTTCGATGCACGCGCGCGCGGCGGCCCGTTCGAGTTCGATGGCACAGCCCTCGGCGAGCGCCTGCGAAAACAGCGCGAACGGCGTTTCCAGCGTGGTGCCGGCCGGCCCGCGGATCAGACCTTCGTAGCCGAGGATCGCGCCGTCTGCGAAATCGATGATCGGCTGAAATACGGCGCAGAGCTCACGCCGGGCGATCAACTCCCCGATGGGCGGCGCAGCGGATCGGGAGGGCGAGGGAGGTTGCATGAAGGGACGGGCGTAGCGATGGACCTTCGGCTTATCGGCGCGATGCGCCTGGAATTGAGTGAACTTTTGGTGACGGTTGGCACCGGGCTGGTGCAGGTAAGGTGAGCTTCGCCGTCGGTTCCTGGGCGGCGCGAGTCTGCGTGGATTTAGCGTGGATGCTGCCGGGGTTCTGCCCGGATCTCGCCTGGATGCTGCCAGGATCCTCGCGGAATTCTCCTACGCCATCCGGCCGAGGCGACAGCGCCCGCGTTTGCGCGTGAAATAACGAAAAAGCCGCACAAGGCGGCTTTCTTCAAACGACGCTCAGGGAGGGCGCTTATGAATGTTCTGTTTGCATTGCGCGCATATTCAACGGCGCGCGACGGCGGCAGCGGGCCGCTCGCGCGAGGCGGCCTGAGTCTCGCCGCTGAGGTCGCGCGCCCCCCAGCGTTGCGCGAGCGCGGCGCAAACCATCAGCTGGATCTGGTGGAACAGCATCAGCGGCAGGACCACGGCGCCCACCGCATGCGAGGCGAAAATGACCTTGGCCATCGGCACGCCGGCGGCGAGACTCTTCTTCGATCCGCAGAAGATGATCGTGATCTGGTCCGCGCGGTTAAAACCGAGCCGCTTGCTGACGAAGATCGTCATGGCCAGCGCGAGCGCGAGCAGTACGACGCAGATCAGCAGCAGGCCGCCGAGCGCGGACAGCGGGATCTGGCGCCACAGGCCTTCGGTGACGGCCTCGCTGAACGCGCCATACACCACCAGCAGGATCGAACCCTGGTCGACGAACTTCAGCACGCCGCGGTGGTGCTCGATCCACTTGCCGATCAGCGGACGCAGCAACTGCCCGGCCACGAACGGCACAAGCAGTTGCAGCACGATGTTGCCGACCGTGTGCCACGGCGACGCGCTTGCGCCGGCCGCCTGGTTGGTGACGACGACGCTGACGAGCGCTGGCGTGACGAAGATGCCGAGCAGGCTCGAGGCCGACGCGCTGCATACGGCGGCCGGCACGTTGCCTTTGGCAATGGAGGTGAACGCGATCGACGACTGGACCGTCGATGGCAGCGTGCAGAGGAAGAGGACCCCCGCATAGAGCGCCGGCGTGACAAGTGGCGAAAGGAGCGGTTTAAGCGCGAGGCCGAGCAGGGGGAACAGCGCGAACGTGCTCAGAAGTACGACCAGATGAAGGCGCCAGTGCGTCGCACCCGCAATGATCGCTTCACGTGAAAGCTTGGCGCCGTGCAGGAAAAACAGCAGGCCGACCGCCACGTTCGTCACCCAGTTGAATCCGACGGCGGCCTGTCCATGAGCCGGCAGGACGCTGGCAAGGATCACGGTGCCGACGAGGCATAGGGTGAAGTTGTCGGGAAGCAGTTTCGGGCGAGCCATGTCGAAATCTCGATTCGGTGATGCGCAATAGCACGGACGCACGCGCAAAGGCGCCGCCTTGATTATGAGAAACAGCTATTGTTATTGAAAATCGATTGAAAAAGCAAATTCATTTGCCGAATCGATTAATGATTGCTGTGCATCAAAAGCCGCGCCAACGAAGGGAGCCGATTGATGCGATCCGCCGATTTCAGTATTGGCGAGGTGGCCGGATTGGTCCATGTCGGTTTGACTGATCGGTCGAAAAAACGGCTGTCCTTTGTCTTGATCAGGCAGGATTGAGTTTGTGCAAACGCCTTGCGCGCAAGCGGTTTCAATGCTTTCGCGCAAGAGCCTTGTCGTGAAAAAACGTCGCAGTAACAAGGTGTTACAACCGCGGTTGAGGTCTAACACTTTTTGGCTCGACACCCTCCTTGCACGCCCATAAATTACCGTTCAAAGGCCATTGGGACGCCCCGCACCGCGACGTGAAAGCGATGCATCTGCGAGTCCCGGAACAAGTCCATCGCAGCTCGAACGGTGGTCTTCAGGCAAGTCTTCGGGCGTGAGAGTCACCAGGTGGACGGGTTGTCGAGAACGAGGCACTGGGCGTTGGGCGCGGCTATCGCCGCGCTGTGCTCGTTCGTGTACGCAAAAGGGCCCATGGCTCACGGTGGCGGTTTCAGTTACTCGCATGCCGCCGCGGATCGCGCCACGCGGGCAGACTTAGGCAATGCCGGTCGTTACGACGGCGCTCGCACGGCAAGACACGTTCGTAATTCGATGGCCGACCGTAACCCGCGCATGCCCAATGGCGGCGCGAACTTCGCGGGCAGCAGTTTCGCCGAACGCTTCGGCGTCTACAGTCCCGGCATGCGTCGCGTGGCAGGAGCGTCCGGTTATCCCGGCGATGGCCGCGGCCGCATGCAGTACACCGGCGCGATCACGCCGGTCAGCGCCGAGTCGCGCTCGGCACCGCGGCCGCCGCCCAATTCACCCATGCGCAGCGGTTCGATTCGCGCCGACGTCGCCCGCTATAACGAAGAGCGCGGCGCCGCTTCACGAGCGATGCAGCGTCAGCCCGATGATCCGCGTCAGCCGGAAGGCTCGCCCTATCGCAACTAGCTCAACTAGCGCAACTAGCGACTAGACACCGGTCACTCGTCGCCGCTTCCTTCCGCACCCCTTCCGCCGTTCTTACCTCTTAGCCGCAGCGCCCGCGCGTCGACGCATTTTCAACCCCACGCATCAATCTGACGTTTCGACGCCACACTTTTTAAAAAACACTCGGCAGCAATCCCGCTCCCGTCGTCAAATCTCGGCGTTTCTGCTGCGACGCGTCATCCGCATGTCATCTGAGGGCTGCTCGCCCGAGCTGCCACGGTATCCGTACCTCTGTGCGCCATATGGCGAGGCCGCCGCACGCCGGCGAAAACGCTGACTGTCGACGCGTTACCAGGCCGATAAGCGACAAAACTAACCAGACCGATATACCCGCAATAAGCAACGATATTTTTGTCCATAAAAATGGTCCGCAAAGATGGTCCCGCCCAGATTGGCTCGACGTCGAACGGACACCAACAATGGTTCGCGCGGGCACCCCTTTCGCACAGCCCCCCCTTTTTACAAAGAATGGAGAATCCATGAAAACAATCAGCAGTGCGCTGAGCACCACCCTCAAGGCAACCGCGTGTGCCGCTCTGCTGGCCAGTGCATCGTCTGCTTTTGCGCAATCGAGCGTGCAGCTGTATGGCCAGGTCGACGAATGGGTCGGCTCGCAGAAATTCCCCGGCGGCAAGACGGCCGTGGTGGTCTCCGGCGGCGGCATGTCGACGTCGTACTGGGGCATGAAGGGGGCGGAGGATCTGGGCAACGGCTATAAGGCGATCTTCACGGTGGAAGGCTTCTTCCGCGCGCAGAATGGCGAGTTCGGCCGCTTCACCGGCGACACGATGTTCTCGCGCAATGCCTACGTCGGGATCGAATCGCCGTACGGCACGGTGACGGCCGGCCGCCTGACGACGCCGCTGTTCGTGTCGACGATCCTGTTTAATCCGTTCATCGACTCCTACGTGTTCTCGCCGATGGTGTACCACGTGTACCTCGGCCTCGGTACGTTTCCGACCTACACCACCGACCAGGGCGTGACCGGCGACTCGGGCTGGAACAACGCGGTGTCGTATGCATCGCCGAACTTCAACGGCCTGTCGGCGACGGCGATGTACGCGCTCGGCAACACGACGCAGAACGGCGCGAAGAAGTGGAGCGGTCAGGTACTGTACTTCCATGGCCCGTTCGCAGCGACGGCGGTGTACCAGTACGTGAACTTCAACAACGTCCCGGGCGACCTCGGCAGCTTCGAAACTTCGGGCGTGCCCGGCCTGCGCAGCCAGAGCGTCGCGCAAGCCGGCGTGTCGTACGACCTGAAGTTCGTGAAGCTCTACGGCCAGTACATGTACACGTACAACGATCAGCAGGTCACGAGCTGGCACGTGAACACCGGACAGGGCGGCGTCACGGTGCCGTTCGGCCCGGGCTCGGTGCTGGCATCGTATGCATATTCGCGCAACGGCGGCGGTTCGAACCAGACCCGTCAGACGGCTGCGATCGGCTACGACTACCCGCTGTCCAAGCGCACCGATGTGTACGCAGCGTATCTGTACGACCACATCACCGGCCAGTCGAGCGGCAACACCTACGGTGCCGGCCTGCGCGCGAAGTTCTAAGTGTCTGAGGTGGCCCGGCGCGGTAGCTGGCATGCAGTCGCCGGAGCGCCGCAGCAGCCATCCCGCAAAAGCAAAGCCCGCCTTCCCCGGAAGGCGAGCTTTGTCGCTTCCAGTTTTCGCATCGCACCGATTTGCCGATCATTTTTTGATAAACGCGGCAAAATGGCGTCGATTGATTCCTGAAGCGAGCGATTCAGATGGATACCCTCGTCAGCATGAAAGTGTTCCGCCATGTGGTCGAAGTTGGCAGCTTCGTCGGCGCGGCCGAACGGATGGAGATGTCGGCGGCGATGGCGAGCAAGCACGTGATGCACCTTGAACAGCAGCTTGGCGCGCGCTTGCTGAACCGCACCACGCGGCGCGTCGCGCCGACCGAGGCGGGGCGCGAGTATTACGAGCGGCTGAGCCAGGTGCTGACCGAGCTCGAGGAAGCCGAGCAGGTGGTCGGCGCGGCCAGCGTCGTGCCGCATGGGCGCTTGCGGGTGTCGTCGCTAAC